>JBCFBK010000004.1:73109-198551 GCA_038562555.1 Prolixibacteraceae bacterium
TCTTAACTTGATGGGCATTAAGACTGTTCTGGCCCTGCGTGGCGACGGAAACAAGAATGAAACGGTGTTCCGCCCCGAAGCAGACGGACATGCCCATGCCAATGAGCTGGTGGAACAGATTGTGAATCTGCGGAACGGAAGATACCTGGATCCGGATATGAAAAATTCAACGCCTTTGGATTTCTGCATTGGTGTGGCCGGTTATCCGGAGAAACATTTTGAAGCCCCTAATCTGGAAACCGATCTGCTGTACCTGAAGCAGAAAGTAGATGCCGGCGCAGAATACGTCGTGACCCAGATGTTCTTTGATAACCGGTTCTATTATGACTTTGTGGATAAATGCAGAGCTATGGGAATCACGGTTCCGATTATTCCCGGTATTAAACCGATTAATCTGGTCAATCAGCTTACGGTATTGCCAAAGATTTTCCGGATCGACATCCCGCGGGAACTCGCCAATGAGCTTTCAAAGTGCCGTGACAATGATGAGGCCAAGATCGTGGGCACCGAATGGGCGATTGAGCAGGCCAGGGATCTGGTCGCGCACAATGTGCCCGGCCTGCATATATACACTTACGGCATATCCGACAATACGCGTAAAATCGTAGAAGCAGTGCTTTAACCTGTTTTGCGTGGTTTGCGTTTAAATCGTTGAATAAGTGGCTATGAGCAACCTTCCTGACATACGGACCGGAAATGTCCAGGTGTACCTGGACAAGGAAGAGATTATCCTGGAGACCATTCAGCAAATCCTGAAGGACTTCGGCATGTTTGGCGTGGATATCAGGTATAACGGGAGTATCGACAATGCCTATCAGGAACTTCATGGCCAGTTGGTCAGTCAGGTAGACGATATGCTTGCGAACCGGTCGGAACTGCTCATGTCAATCCTTTACCAGGTCGATATCAGTCACCATGATCTCACGCGTACGCAGGGTTTCTTCCCGGAGTATAATCAGGTCGAAATCATCGCCCATGAGATTATCTTCCGCGATCTCAAAAAAGTCTTGTTCCGACGGTATTTCAGCAGCCAGGGTAAGTAGTTTTTCTGCACACAGAGGCTGGGTGCTTCCTTTCAGGAGAATCTCCGTGCAGCTTCCTCAACTTTATTTATGATCTGAACGGGACGATAAGCTTTCCCGATTAGCTACTTAACTCTTTCTTCCCGGCAACAATTTATGAAGGAGGAGGAACGTGAAACACATTTCGTATGATTTCCGTATCATTAAAGTAAGAAAAACGTATTTAAAACGTAAGATATGGCCAAAGTAGACGAGAATCTGGCGACTTTGGGGTTAAGGGGGAAGGTAGGTAACCTGGTATTCCGGAGGCGCGGCAATAAAACGACGGTATACGTTTTACCGACGCGGAAAGCTGGTTTTAGTGAAAAGCAGAAGCAAGCCCAGCAGGACTTTGCAGAGGCTGTTGCTCGGGCAAAAGAGGCGTTGAACAGTGAATCGGAACGCCGGCAGTTTGAAGAACTGGCAAAGAATAAAGGGAAAGAAAGTGCATACAGCGCAGCGATTTCCTACTATTTTAAACAGATCCATTAGCTTTTGCCGGTCTGTTTTGCCTTTTTACATGTTTGACTTGCCTCCCGAAATCGGGCTTGCCTTTACTGCCGTGACGGCAAAGGAAATGAGTGCGGGTTAGGAGGCAAGGCGGGAACGCAGAAAAAATAAACCCGACAGAATCAGATCGAAGAGAAAAAGCATGCGGTTTCGGTAAAACCAAAACAGATGTCTGTGGCTGCTGTTTTGCAGGTATATCCGCAGGAACAAGAGGTTTTCGGCCGTATGAAGTTGGCGGAGGACAGCGAAACGTTCTCCGGCTTTTTTTCGCGAACCTTTACGGTATAAGGAGTAAAATGCCCTTAAGAGGTAAAGCCCCGAAATCTCGTTGACGGGCTTTTCACTCAGTTCGCCGATATGATACTGGTTCACGAGGTCTTTCAGCAGACTGCTGATGATCGTAAATCCGGCCCTTTCCGATTCGTGCGAAAAATGGCGTCGGCTCAGGGTTTGCGGCAGAAAATTAATGTAATGGTAGTGGGCAGCCGAAAGTAGTTTTACGGACTTAGCATATTTCATGTATTCCAGGAAAAATATCAGGTCATCACCAAAGAGAACCTGCGGATTGAACCGGATATGATGCTCGTTTAAGGTTTTTGCGTGATAAAGTTTGGGGAAAGGAGTTCCCGGAACGTAATAGGTACCCTGATGAAAAAGGAGATCGCCAAATTCTTCAGGATGAAAAAGCCGATCCGGGAAACCGGCATTTTTATGAATGCGATCAATCCGCTCTTCCGTAAAATCCTGCATCACAAAAAGGGATTCGTCCTGTTTCAGTTCGTCCACCAGGAACGATTCCAGATAGGGCGGCTCTACCCAGTCGTCTGCATCCACAAAACAGATGTATTTGCCGGTTGCATGTTCCAGTCCGGCGTTACGTGCCAGGGCCACGCCACGATTGGACTGATGGAATACCCGCAGACGTTTGTCCTGCAGGGCATAGCTGTCGCAGATTTCTCCGCTTTGGTCCCGGCTTCCGTCATTGATCAGCAGGAGTTCGAAATTGGTAAATGTCTGGGCCAGGATGCTTTCGACGCATCTCCGGAGCGTTTTTTCGGCATTGTATACCGGAATGATAACCGAAATTAATGTTTTTTCCATAATTGAAGAAGCCGATAATGAAGA
Organism: Prolixibacteraceae bacterium; assembly: GCA_038562555.1. Classification (GTDB taxonomy): domain Bacteria; phylum Bacteroidota; class Bacteroidia; order Bacteroidales; family Prolixibacteraceae; genus JBCFBK01. The sequence continues at coordinate 75,806 of JBCFBK010000004.1, forward strand.
ACATAGTTTCTTCATTTACACAAATTTATAAATTGCGCTCTTGTTGACAAAAAGTTTGATCGTGTTATTTTATAATTAACGTAAAAAGTTGTGTTACAGCATAAGTTATCCCAGCTTCGATTATCCCTATTTCTGTTATAAAGTCCGCATACCCCCGGCATCAAACATCTTTTCCGGAATTTTTTTTTGGCGACGTCAGGGTAAACGAGTTCGAGCGTGTCTTAACGGCGAATGACCCCCGAAAGAACGCGTTCAGAAATTTAGGGTGTCGCAGGCAACAGATAACTAAGAAAACAATTCAGCTATGCAGAAAACAGTTCAGAGGCTGGTATGCCTCTTTGTGCTACTTTTTCTGGTCGGTGAAGCGCATGCTGTCCCGTCGGAGAAGAAGCATTTTACGATAAGTGGCTACGTGAGGGACTCATCCAACGGCGAAGCGCTGATTGGAGCCACAATACGTGTTGCAGGCCGTCCGGCAGGAACAGCCACTAACGCCTATGGGTTTTATTCCCTGAGCCTTGATCCGGGCGAATATGAGCTTCAATTCGGCTATGTCGGGTTTAAAACCGAAAGCCGTCTTGTAAACCTGAACCGGAATGTGACTGTCAACCTGGAACTGGAACAGGAAACCAGGCAACTGGAAGAATTTGAGGTTGTAGGCAACAAACAGGGCGTGGACCTGCGTAAACCGGAAATGAGCTCGTCCACGCTTCCGATGAAAACCATCCGCCAGATCCCGGCCATGATGGGTGAAGTGGACCTGATCAAAGCCATCCAGTTATTACCGGGGGTCCAGCCAACCAGCGAAGGATCATCCTCGTTCAGCGTGCGGGGCGGCTCAGGCGACCAGAACCTGATCCTGCTCGATGAAGCCACAGTGTACAATGCCTCCCACCTGATGGGCTTTTTCTCGGTGTTTAACAACGATGCGATCAACTCCGTGAAAATCTATAAGGGCGATATCCCCGTATGGGCCGGAGGCCGACTGGCATCATTGCTGGATGTCCGGATGAAGGAAGGGAACAACAAGCGCTTTGGCGCCTCGGGAGGCATCGGCTTATTATCCAGCCGTCTGACCCTGGAAGGACCCATTCAAAAAGATAAGAGTTCGTTTATTCTTTCGGGACGCCGTTCCTATTTCGACCTGTTCACGGCCCTTTCAAGCGATGAAGATATCAAGGATACCAAACTTTATTTTTATGACCTGAACGGAAAGATGAACTTTACCCTTGGAGAGAAAGACCGGCTGTATTTTTCGGGATACTCAGGCAGAGATGTTTACGACAACGACTTTGCCGGAATGAATTTTGGTAACCGCACCTTTACTACCCGGTGGAACCACCTGTTTAGTCAGAAGATCTTTTCAAATCTGAGTTTGATCTACAGCAAATACGATTACAAACTTGACTTTTCCTCGAACGAGAGCAATGAATATATCTGGAAGTATGACATGGATGACGCCGGAGTGAAATATGACCTTGGCTTTCTGGTTTCCTCCGATTTTGAGCTTAAAACCGGTTTCCAATGGGCTTTTCATACGATGCATCCCGGAACGGTATCTTCAACGGGCAATAACTTTGAGCCTTATATCCTGCAGACAAAGAAATCGGCCGAAGGAGCAGGCTATCTGCAGGCCGAGCAAAAGATAGGCGAACGGATCGTGCTGCGTTATGGCCTTAGATGGTCGCTGTTTGCCAACCGGGGAATGGACACGGTATATGTCTATAATGACCGGTACGAGGAAACAGGGATGAAAACTTACGGGAGCGGTGATTACTTTAACTGGCAGAACGGGCCGGAACCCCGCATCGGAATGTCGTACCTGATCAATGATAAGTCGTCTCTGAAAGCCAGTTATGCACGGACCCGTCAGTATTATCAGATCGCGACCAACTCCAATTCAGGAACGCCGCTTGATCTTTGGTTCAGCTCAAGCCCGAATGTCAGACCGCAGATCTCCGACCAATGGTCGGTGGGCTACAACCGCTACCTTTACGAACAGAAGATCGAGCTTTCGGCTGAGGTTTATTATAAGAACATGCAGCATACGATCGATTTTAAAGACCACCCGGAGCTTTATTTTAACCGCAGACTGGAAGGGGAGCTGCGGTACGGAAAAGGCTATGCATACGGGGCAGAAGTGATGGCCATGCTGAATTTCAGCAGCGTAAACGGATGGGTGAGCTACGCCTATACCCGTTCCGAAAGAAAAATCGATCAGATTGCCGGAGGAGAATGGTTTACTTCTCCTTTCGAAAAGCCGCATTCGGTCAACATTGTGCTGAATTACCAGCACAACAGGAAGAACAGCTTCGGACTGAACTGGGTATATGCCACAGGACAACCGGCCACTTTCCCCGTGGGCAGGATGGAATACGGGAATGTGGTGCTTCCGGTGTATTCAGACCGCAACTCGGAGCGGTTCCCGGCCTACCATCGGCTTGATCTGGCGTACACGCACAAGCTTCGCAACTGGGGAAAGGTGGAACGGGAGCTGAGTTTTTCATTGTACAACGCTTATGGCCGGCGTAATACCTGGGCCATTCAATTCGAAGCCGACGACGATAATCCAAAGGTAATGAAAGCCAAAAACCTCTACCTGTTCACCTTTGTCCCATCTGTCACCTATAACCTGAAATTCTGATGATCATGCGAAAATATAGTTATTTGCTTTCACTTTTATTGATCAGTGCCTGTACCGAAGAGATTGATCTCCCCTTAAAAAGCCAGGGAACCCGGATGCTGGTGGTGGAAGGTCAGATCACGACCGACACGACCGCCCACCGGATCAGGTTAAGCTATACCTCCGATTACTATGATATCGGGGAAAATCCGGTTGAAGGCGCGGCGGTGACGGTTTCGGAAGGGACTAACAATTATATTCTGACTGAAGACCCGCAGCAAAAAGGCCTGTTTAGAACCGCATCTGATTTTTACGGCGTACCAGGCAAAACTTACCGGTTAACCATTACCGGCGTTGACAGCGATGAGGACGGACAGACGGAAACCTACACGTCCGAAAGCACCATGCCGGCATTGCCTGTATTGGATTCAATCCGCGTTGCAGTGATACACAAGTTTTATACCGACGTTTTGCAAATCAGTTATTACTCACAGGAAGATCCCACACCCGATGACGCCTATCTGTACCGGGCAAGCGTCAACAACGTCATGGTGACCGATTCGCTGCATGAGTGGAGTTTTACAGACGATGAGCTCTTCAACGGACAGCGGGCCGAGGACGAGCCGGTGCTCTATCTGGATCAGGAGATGGAACAATATCAGGTGAAACACGGTGATAAGATTATGCTGGAGCTCTCCCATATTCCGTATCATTACTACCAGTTTCTGGACGATACGCTGTGGGAATTCTATGGTTCCAGTCCGCTGAGCGGTAACCCGGCAAATATCCGGACCAATATTTCCGGTCCGCGGAAAGCCTGGGGCTTCTTCGCAGCTTATTCCATTGACCGCAAAATTAAGGTCCTTCGTTTGAATTCCGGTCAGTAACGGGATACAAAGCCTGCTTCTCCGGGAGAGCCAGGCTTTGTAATATCGGGAGGAATCTTAAAATTTACATCCCGAAGCTGAACTGATTGATCGTTTCGTAGAAGATGCTGGCAATTCCAATAAGCACGATACCGGCCAGGCAGATCACCATCCCGATTTTGCTGTAAACATCACTTTTAAAAGATACGACAGGTGTTTCACTTTTGTTGATGTACATGGCTTTGACAATTAAGAGGTAGTAATACAGCGAGATGACTGTATTAACCAAAGCAATGAAAACCAGTAAATGGAATCCTTCCTTAAAAGCGGCCATAAAAATGAAAAATTTACTGAAGAAGCCGGCAAAGGGGGGAATTCCTGCCAGCGAAAACAGGGCCAGCGTCATCAGCAGCGATAACTTCGGATTGGTCTGGTAAAGGCCATCGTAGTTTTCCATATTCACCTTCCCGGTTACCTGCTCGATGATGGCGATGACTGAGAAGACGCCAAGCGTTCCAACCAGATAAACCAGCACATAATACACCAGCGCAGTCATTCCTTCCGCACTGCCTCCGATGACGCCCAGCATGATGTAGCCGGCCTGCGAGATGGCTGAAAAAGCCATAAACCGCTTGAGGTTTTGCTGACGGATGGCAAAGAGGTTGGCGATGGTAATCGATGCAATAGTGATCCAGTACAGGACTTCCTGCCACTGCGCCGTAATGGGAGCGAACACCTTGATCAGGATGGTCATCAGCACAAAAGCCGCCGAACTCTTTGAGATCACGCTCAGGTAACTGGTTACCATGGTGGGAGCACCCTGGTAAACGTCGGCCGTCCACAGGTGAAACGGGACCAGCGATATTTTGAATCCCATGCCCACGAAGAAAAATACAAAAGCCATGATCTGAAGGGCGCTTCCGTCAATGCCGGCAGGTATATCGTCGAAGTAAAGGGTGCCTGTGGTTCCGTAAATCAGCGAGATCCCATACAGCAGCAAACCGCTTGAGAAAAGCGAAGAAAGGATGTATTTGGCGCCTGCTTCAGCGGAATTGTGCCGGTATTTGTCGAAGGCAACCAGGGCAGCCATTGGGATGGAAGCGGTTTCGAGCCCGATGAAGAACATCAGGAAGTGCCCGGCCGAGATCATGAAATACATACCCAGCAGGGTGCTTAACATGAGCACATAAAATTCACCTTGTTTGAAGGAGGTATCCTCCCGGGCCATCCATTCGTGTGCCATCAGAAAAATGATGAGCGTGCCAATGCTGAGGATGGATTTGACAATCGTGTGCATCGGTACATAATGGTACATGCCTCCGAATGCATCGGCGGCTTCTGCCGGGAACAGATTGATAACCGTATGAATGCCCAGCACCAGGATGGGCATAAAGGTATTCAGACGCGGTTTGCCGCCCTTTTTGTGAGCATCGGGACTCATGAAGAAGTCGGCCACCAGAATGATGGCGATGACTGCTATGAGTGACAGCTCTTCTTTCATGTATAAAAACTGCGAGTAATCCATGTTATGCGATTAGTTGATTCAAGATTAGGGTATAAATTGCAGGGCAACCGGCAGTACGCTCTCGCTGATCATATCGTTGACCCACCAGGGGGCTGACCCCAGTCCGGCAATACAGATGATCAGGACAATTACCGCAAAACGTTCGTCCCAGGTGGCATCGGTCAGCTTCAGGTGGTGCTCGTTAACCGGATTTCCGTAGAGGATCTTGCCCACAAGCCGTAAAATATAGACGGCGGTAATAACGATGGTTGTGGTGGCCGCAATCGTCAGTGTCCGGTGAAAAATATCCGTATGGACAAACGACCCGACAAAGATGGTCATTTCGGCCACGAAACCGCTGAAACCGGGCAGCCCGAGATTAGCCAAACCGGCAATGACATAACATACGGCCAGAAAAGGCATAATCTTCATCAGTCCGCCAAGTTCCCGGACGTCCCGGGTATGGGTCCGGCCATAGATCATTCCGATCAGGGCAAAGAAAAGGGCAGTGATCAGTCCGTGGCTGAGCATCTGCAGGATGGCGCCAGTGAAAGCGGTACGGGTCATCATCAGGATGGCAAATAATACCAGTCCGCAGTGGCTTACCGACGAGTAGGCATTGATGTACTTGAGGTCGGTTTGCACAATGGCGCTGAAAGCCCCGTAAACGACGCTGATAGCTGTCAGTATAAGGAAAATCCACCCGAGTTCGTGCGCTGCCTCAGGCATCAAATAAATAGCCACACGGAAGCAGCCATATCCGCCTAGTTTCATCAGCACACCGGCGTGGAGCATCGACACGGCCGTAGGCGCCGAAGCATGACCGTCGGGGCTCCAGGTGTGAAAGGGAAATAACGCCCCCAGAACGCCGAAACCCACAAAAGTGAGCGGAAACCAGATGTATTGCTGTTCAAGCGGTATGTTGTTCCGGGCGGCGATCTCCAGCAGGTTCATGGTATCGGCGCCGCTGCCAAAATAAATGCCCAGAATGCCCGATAACAGGAAGGCCGATCCTCCCATCAGCATCAGCGTCAGTTTCATGGCCGCATATTCCCTGCGCCCGCTTCCCCATACCCCGATAAGCAGGTACATGGGAATCAGCGCTATTTCGTAGAACATGAACATGGTAAACAGGTCGATTGAGATAAAAAAGCCAAAGACGCCCATGCTGAGCAGGGTGAACCAAAGGAAGTATTCTTTGATCTGTATGTTCATCTGCCAGGATGCAAAGGTACCGGTGAATACGATGATCGCGCTGAGCAACAACATGGCCACTGAAACACCGTCTACTCCCGTTGAATAGGCGATGTGCAGCGGTGCATACCAGGTGGTGTCGGCACGAAACAGCATTTCGGCGGTGTTACCGGTACTGCGTTCACCCAGATACAGAAATACCAGGGTCACCGACAGGATCAGCAAGGCCGTACTTCCCGCGACCATCACGGTTTTGATGGCCTTTTCCCCTTTTGCAGCCCAGAGTCCGGCGAGCATCAGTAAAGGAATGAGTACGAAGAGTGATAGAAAGTTCATATCGGGTTTCTTTTAGAAAGTCAGTAACAGGGTTAATATCAGCGCCAGCGCGCCAAGCAAAAAGACCAGCGCATACTGCTGAACCTGGCCGCTTTGCAAATTCCGGATCGAATTGCTGGTCGCATGGGTGCCCCGCGCCAGGAAGTCGAAAAATCCGTCGATCACTTGACGATCGAACCAGGCGATGGGTGCGCTGATATACCGGAAGATCACTTTATGCGTGATAAACTGGTAGATTTCGTCTACATAGAAGCGGTTCGATGCGGCCCGGTGCAGCCCCGCCAGGTTTCGCGCAAGCTTCTCAGCTATTGGCTGCGACGGCCGGATGTAGATCAGTGTAGCCAGGGCGATGGCAATGACGGCTGTCGCCACGCTGGTGACCGCTACGGTTGTGTCGAGGTGAATGTGATAGGCTTCCCCGTTGCTGCTGACAAATTCGCCAAAGGGAACGAATCCGGCAACACAGGTCACCGCAGCCAGGAACATCAGCGGAAATGTCATGGCCAGCTTGCTTTCGTGCGGTTTATGCGAGCCGTGAATCTTCACGTCCTTCCCCCAGAATATCCCAAAGTACAGACGGAACATATAAAATGCAGTCAGGCCTGCAATACCGGTCATTATCCAGCCCATCACCGGACTGTAGGCAAAGCCGGCTGCCAGGATTTCGTCTTTGGAGAAGAAACCTGAAAAAGGCGGAATGCCGGCTATGGCCAGACAGGCGATTAAAAAGGTGATGTGGGTGACGGGCATGTATTTCCTCAGCCCGCCCATGTCTTTCATTTCGTTACTGTGAACGGCATGGATAATGCTTCCGGCGCCAAGGAAAAGCAATGCCTTGAACATGGCATGGGTAAACAGGTGAAACATGGAGGCCATGTAACCCAGTCCGCCTTCGTGAGGATCCATGCCGGTACTCACACCCAGGGCGACCATCATAAAACCGATCTGTGAAATGGTGGAAAAGGCAAGAACGCGTTTAATATCGGTTTGAACACAGGCAATCACTGCGGCAAAGAAAGCGGTGAAAGCGCCTACCCATCCGATGATCTCCAGCACGCCGGGGGCATAGATGATGAAAAGCGGGAACATCCGGGCAACCAGGTAAACCCCGGCTACCACCATGGTGGCTGCATGGATCAGGGCACTGACTGGTGTCGGACCTTCCATGGCATCGGGCAGCCAGATGTGCAGCGGAAACAGGGCGCTTTTGCCGGCGCCGCCTGCAAACATGAGTCCCAATGCCAGTGGAAGCATGGCTGCGCCACCGGCAATAAGGGCTGTTTCGGTCGGCGAAAAGGCAAATGTTCCGGCATAGAAACCGTAGACGAGAATACCGATCAGGAAACCCAGATCAGCAAAACGGGTTACAATAAAAGCCTTTTTACTGGCCGCCACGGCAGCCGGTTTGGTATAATAAAACCCGATGAGCAGATAGGAACTCACCCCAACGAGTTCCCAGAACAGGTACATCTGGAAGATGTTGGTGGCAACAACCAGCCCGAGCATCGACATGGTGAACAGCGAGAGGAAGGCGTAGTATCGCTGAAACCCTTTCTCGCCTTTCATGTACCCGAATGAGTAGATATGCACCATCAGCGACACGGTTGAGATCACCACGAGCATCATCACCGAGATGGGATCCAGCAGTATGCCCATATCGATCTGCAGGGTCTCCGTAAACCGGATCCAGCTGAAGTTGTAAGGTATGAGTGTTGCAAAAGTTCCCCCTGCTGTTCGCGGCGCTGTAAAATACTGCCAGGCTGTGTAGTAACTCAACAGGGTGACAAGTGTTAGCGAGAGCGTTCCCAGCAGGCCGGCCACCGCAGGTTTTAACCACTTTCCGCAGATTCCCAGGATCAGAAAGGAAAAGAGCGGAAATAAAAGGATGAATACCGTTATGTTCATTTTCAGTCTTTTTTTAATTGATCTACCACTTCATTTCATTCAGGTTTTTCACCTGTATACTGCGGATATTCCGGTAGATGTTGATCATGATGGCAATCGCCACCGCCGTTTCAGCAGCCGAAATGGCAATGGAGAAGAGGGCAAACATGTGCCCTTCCAATCCGTCGGGAAACAGGAACCGGTTGAAAACAGCAAAGTTGATGTCGGTGGCATTCAGGATCAGCTCGATCGAGATCAGGATGGCCAGGGTGTTCCGGCGGACGAAGAATCCGTAAATCCCCGCGAAGAACATGATCGCCGAAACGACCAGGTAATATTCCATGTGTATCGTCATAGTCTTAACGTTTTCGTGCAATTAATAATCCGCCGATGATGCAGGCCAGCAGCAGGATGCTTACCGCTTCAAAGGGCAGGACATAGCCGTACTTTTCGCCGCCAAGCAAAGCATGGCCGATGCTTTTAATGCTGACCTCCACCGGTTCAATCTGGGCGGTGGGCTTAAACTGATGGGTCAGCGTGATAAAAAGGATGATAACGCCGCCGGCAACAGCAGCGCCTAGTCCGGCGAGAAATTTGCCGCGTTTCAGCTTCTCGGCCTTGTCGCCCTCCCCGCTGGTAAGCAGGATGGAGAAGACATAAAGTACGACGATCCCTCCGGCATAGACCATGATCTGTACCGATCCGAGGAACGTGTAGCCCAGCATAAAGTAGATTCCTGCTGTCGCGATTAAAACGAAAAGCAGGTAAGTAGCCGAACGCACAATCCGGGTGGTGACAACGGTCAGTACCGAAAACACGGAAATGGCTACTGCCAGGATGTAGAATATGATGGTTTCAAGTGATAATCCCATGGTTTTATTTTTTGTCGATGACTTTACTGCCTTCGTGGTTAAGGGTACGGTTGAGCTTCTGCCGGTCAAATACGGCATGTTCGAACGACTGGTCGAAGGTGATGGCATCGTGCGGGCAGGCCGTTACGCAGAGCTGGCAAAACATGCACGACCCGAGGTCGTACTTGTATGTTTTCAGGATCTTTTTCTTTTTTCCTTCGGGAAGTTCAAGGATTTCGGTGATCACTTCGATGGTATCGTTCGGACAGGCTGTCTGGCAAAGTCCGCAGGCGACGCACCGGTGTTCGTTGTCTGCATTGTGCGGCATGGTGAGTGAACCGCGGAAACGATCGGGCAAAACGAGTTCAGCCCGGTTTTCGGGGTACTGTTCAGTTGTTTTTTTGCGGAAGTACACGTTGATGGTGGTTTTCATTCCTGTAAGCAGGGAGCCAATGGCATGAAAAAGTCCGCCGAAATAACTGTTATTACTCATTATTCTTTCTTCATTTAAAAGTGTAATTCAAAGACGACGACAACGACCATCAGGAGCAGGTTTACAAGGCCAATCGGCACGAGGTATTTCCATTCAAGGCTCAGGATCTGGTCGATGCGCAACCGGGGGAAGGTCCACCTGATCCACATCAGCAGGAATACCACCACGAATGTTTTGGTAAAGAACCACACAAAGCCCGGGATATAATCCATTACGGCGTTAAACCCTTCCAGGCCCGATATGTGCAGGGGCATCCAGCCGCCCAGGAAAATAGTGCTGGCAACGGCAGCCACGATAAACAGGTTCAGGTACTCGGCCAGGTAGAAAAAAGCGAAGTGCATGCCGCTGTATTCGGTATGATAACCGGCCGTGAGCTCACTTTCTGCCTCCGGAAGGTCGAAGGGGCCGCGGTTGGTCTCGGCATTTCCGGCGATGAGGTAAATGACAAAGGCAATAAGCGCTGGGATGTGTCCTTTAAAGATGAACCAGCCGTCCGACTGGAATTCGACGATCTCCGAAAATTGCATGGTTCCCATCAGCACCACCATGGTCAGGATGGAGAGTCCCACCGAAAGTTCATAGCTGATGATCTGGGCGCCGCTTCGCATGGCCCCGATGAGGGGGAATTTACTGTTGCTTCCCCATCCGGCCAGCAGGATGCCCACCACCCCGGTTGATGATGCGGCCAGGAGGAAGAAGACGCCGACATTGAAGTTGAGCACCTCCAGTCCTTTGCTGAGTGGTATGCACGAAAAAGTGACGATCGAAGCGATAATCACGATGAACGGTGCCACCCCGTAAAGGAATTTATCGGAACTCTTCAGTGCGATGATCTCTTTGGTGAAAAGCTTGATCAGGTCGGCGAAGAGTTGCATGATACCCCATTTCCCTACCCGTGTTGGTCCCAGACGAAGCTGAAAGGCGGCGCAGACCTTGCGTTCCATGTAAATCAGGATGAGCGCCAGCAGCGCATACATCAACAGGATGCAGACGCCGATCAGGATGCACTCCACAAAGATGGCAAGTCCTTCCGACATCGTGGAAGTGAGCATTTGGTGCACCCGGTTTGTTACGGTACTAAAATCAAACATATCTTTCGTCTTTTATCGGTCAATATCAGGTACAACATAGTCCAGTGTTCCGCCAATGGTAATTAAGTCGGCGATCTTCACGCCCCGGCAAATGGTTTCCACAGCCGAAACAAGCGGTAAGCCCGTGCTCCTGAAATGAACGCGGTAGGGAGTTTTTTCTCCCCGGCTCTCGATGAATACGCCGAATTCTCCCCGGCTGCCTTCAACAGCGGTATAGTACGAGCCTTCGGGTACCCGGATAACGGGTTTCATCTTTTCCTGGTGGCTGCCTTCCGGAATGTTGTCGATGAGTTGTTCAATGATATGCATCGATTCCATGATCTCATCCATCCGGACCATATAGCGGGCGTAACTGTCGCCTTCCTGATAAACAATCTCTTTGAAGTCGACTTTGTCATACACGGCGTAAGGCGAGCGTTTGCGGACATCACAAGCCCAGCCCGACGCGCGGCCGGTGCCTCCGGTGGCGCCAAACGAAATGGCATCTTCGCGGCTTAACACGCCAACTCCCTTCATCCGCTGGACAGCAATGATGTTCCCGGTGAAAATGTCATGGTATTCATGGAGAATTCCGCGCAGGTGTACGATGAATTCCTTTACTTTTCGTACAAAGTTTGGATGGATGTCGGCTTGCACCCCGCCAATGGTATTATAGTTCATGATGAGACGGCCGCCACAGGTCTCTTCGAAAATGTCGAGTATTTTTTCCCGGTCGCGGAACCCGTAAAAGAAGGCCGTGAGAGCGCCAAGGTCCATGCACAGACAGGAATAAAACAGCAGGTGTGAATCGATCCGCTGCAATTCATCCATAATGGTGCGGATATACTGTACGCGCTGCGAAACCTCGACTCCCATAGCTCTTTCAATGCACATACACAGGGCATGGCGGTTCTGATGGGCTCCGAGATAATCGAGCCGGTCGGTCAGTGCCAGGGTCTGCGGATAAGTGAGGCTTTCGCACATTTTCTCGATGCCCCGGTGGATGTATCCGCAGTTGGCGTCGATCTTCCGGATAGTTTCTCCCTCGAGCGATACGCGGAAACGAAGCACACCATGGGTTGCCGGGTGCTGGGGACCGATGTTGACCACATATTCATCGTCTTCGAAAATCAGGTTCTCCTTATCAATCAGGATACCCTTCGGACCCATTTCGAGCTCGGTTGTGGAATCGATCGTCGTTTCATTCTCCATGCGCAGCGGATTCCGTTCATCCATCGGATCGTCGTCCTTACGCAGGGGATACCCTACCCAGTCGTTACGCAGGTACAGCCGGCGCATGTCGGGATGGCCGATAAACCTGATCCCAAAGAAATCATAAACCTCGCGTTCCTTGAAATTGGCAGCCTTCCAGATATCGCAGACGGATTGTAGTTCCGGATTGCCGCGGTCGCTTGTTGAGGTGCTTACAGCGATCCGTTCGCCTGTTTCGGTTGACTCGAGATGGTAGATCACGCCGAGACGGTCGCCCCAGTCCATGCCGACCAGGTTTTTCAGGAAGTCCATTTGTTTTTCATGGCACAGTTTCAGCGCTTCGTCGTGGAACTGTTCCTGCGGTATTTCGATGATCTCCTTCATTCCTGATCCTCCTTTCTGTTTACACCCCCAAAGAATTTTTCAACCTTTACCTTACGTTGCAACTGCATCAGTCCGTAGTAAAACGCTTCGGGCCTGGGGGGGCAGCCGGGGATATAGACATCGACAGGCAGGATCAGATCTACGCCGTTAAGCACATGATAGGATTTTTTGAACGGACCTCCGCTAACCGCACAGCCGCCAACGGCAATGACGTATTTGGGATCGGGCATCTGGTCGTAAAGACGCTTCAGTACGGGGGCCATTTTGTTCGTGATTGTTCCGCAAACCATGATGATGTCGGCCTGACGGGGACTGGCACGGGCGACTTCAAAGCCGAAGCGGGCCATATCGTAGCGGGCGGCGCCAAGGGCCATGAATTCGATGCCGCAGCAGCTTGTGGCGAAGGTGAGCGGCCAGAAGGAGTTGCTTCGGCCCCAGTTCACGATATCCTGAAAGGCTCCCACAAAAACCCCGGCCCCGTTTTCATTCAGCTCGCGGACCAGCTTTTCAAGCGTTTCATTATCAGTAAACTCCTCGTAAGGAATTGATTTGATTTCTGGTTTTTTCATCTTTTAGTATCAAGTATCAAGACACAAGTATCAAGATAAGAGTCAAATAAATTTTGACGGATATTTTTTGTGTTACGACTTACGACTCTGTACTTACGACTATTTCCATTCCAGTGCACCTTTGCGCCAGGCATAAGCCAGGCCCATGGTCAGGATGACCAGGAAAAAAGAGACGCTGATCAGTCCCGACACCCCTAAGTCTTTTACAATGACTGCCCAGGGAAACAGAAATACGGTCTCCACGTCGAACATCAGGAACAGGATGGCAAACAGGTAATACCCCACGCGAAACTGCATCCATGATTTTCCTCTGGTGGGAATACCGCATTCGTAGGCTTCCTCCTTTTGCGGGTTCCAGGAGCGCGGAGAAATGGCTTTTGCGGCGAGTAAGGCAATGCTGACAAACGCAACCGCCGTTAACAGAACAACAACCAGTAAAATAAAATTCATAATGCCGGATTCTTTAATTGGACATAATAAAGGCCAGGCTCTGCATACCTGGAGAGCCCGATTTGTCTGCTATACGATCAGATCCTAGGTGATTATTTTTCGCAGCCCAAAGACATAATAGCCTGTTGGATCTGAGGAGTGATCAGCAAATATAAGTGGTTCGTGTACGTGTAACTGTCCGTTCACCGGCCCATGCTTGGGCCAGGATCCGGTAAAGCGGAGAATACTTTTTATGGAGGGAATATTGTTCAGGTCGGGATTAAGACAGCATGCCATTTCGGAAAGATCAAAACCTGCCGGTTTGATGCTATGCAGGTCCGCTGTTCTGTCATGAGTATTAAGTTCCGTTTTATTCGGCGTATGATGATGGAGATCCGATGCTTCAGACATAATCGCCTGAAACATGCTGACAGTTATCATCAAAGCACAAAATTGAACGATCTTTACCATGCTATCTGTTTTGCGCCGCAAATATAGAATTTAATCCCTGTATTGCAATGTCTGGATAGCAAAAATTTGAGCAACAACTAATTTTCACTAAAACAGCCGTTTAAATCCAATCAGATCTTTAACTTCCCTTAATGTGGCGGCGGCCGATTCGCGTGCCCTGGCTGCTCCCGACGACGCTACCTTCGCCAGGTAAGCATCATTGGCCAGGATATCGGCAATCCGTTCGCGGATAGGAGTTGTAAAGGTGATAATATCGTGTGCCAGTTGTTTTTTCATATCGCCGTATCGGATTTCACAACGGGCATAGGCTTCATCGAATTGCTTAACGATTTCCGGGTCGGAAACAATCTCCATCAGGGTGAACAGATTCCGGATTGGCTCAGGCTTCTGTGAATTCATTAGTGTTGGACCGGCGTCGGTCACCGCCCGCATGACTTTTTTCCGGATTTCTTCCGGACTGTCGATCAGGTTGATGGCGTTTCCTTCCGATTTACCCATTTTCCCGCTTCCGTCCAGTCCGGGAACTTTGATCGGATCAGATCCGTTAAACGTGAATGGCTTGGGGCTGGGGAATACTTTGTGTCCGTACATCCGGTTAAACCGGCCTGCAAATTTGCGGGCCATTTCGAGATTTTGCTCCTGGTCTTTTCCCACCGGGACAAAATTGGCTTTATGAATAATGATGTCTGAGGCCATCAGCACGGGATAGGTCAGGAGTCCGGCGTTGACATTCTCGGGGTTTTTCCGGGCTTTATCCTTAAATGAGGTTGTCCGTTCCAGTTCACCCAGATAAGCGTTCATGTTCAGAAAAGTATAAAGTTCCATCACTTCAGGGACATCGCTCTGAATGTAAATGGCGGCTTTTTCAGGATCGATGCCGCAGGCCAGGTATTCGGCTAAAACCTGCCGCACGCTCGACTGGAGATTTGTGGGTGTGGGGTGGGTAGTGAGGGAATGGATATCGGCGATGAAAAAGAAGCAGTTATAATTTTCCTGCATCGACAGGAAATTGCGTACGGCGCCAAAGTAATTCCCCAGGTGCAGATTTCCGGTCGGTCTGATGCCGCTTACTACTATTTGTCGTTTCATATAAATTAGTATCAAGTATCAAGACACAAGTGTCGGGATGAGTTTGCAAAATTAAGCCGATTCCCCGAAATGCAAAATTATATTTTTGGAAGGTTTCCGTGTGATCGGGGTATTCTTTAAAATGACAGGGAAATGAACGATAAAATTTTAATTCATTGTAAAAAGTGTTGAATAGGTTAAAAATAATAATTAGTTTTATCCGGAAATTTAAAACAGGATCATGATCGGAACAAAGTCCCATACAGAAAATTGGTGGCGCAGCCTGAAGAATGTTGCGTAAACAGTTTGCTGATGGATTAAAGATAGAACAGGCCATGTTGTTTACGCAGCGTGGCCTGGTTTTTTTACAGACGACAAGCACTAAAAAGATCAAATAATAAACCAACAAGATTATGGCCAGACAAAAAAAGATTTTTCTGAACGAAGCTGATATGCCGAAGCAATGGTACAATTTGACGCCGGATCTGCCAACGCCTTTGAATCCTCCGTTGGGTCCCGACGGAAAGCCCGTAACGCCGGAGCAGCTTTCTGCCGTATTCCCGATGAACCTGATTGAGCAGGAAGTGAGTCAGAAGCGGTGGATCGATATTCCCGATGAAATCCGGCGGATATTATTTCAGTGGCGTCCCAGTCCGCTGGTTCGTGCTTACGAACTTGAGGAAGCGCTGGGAACTCCGGCCAAAATTTACTATAAGAACGAGAGTGTTTCACCTGCCGGAAGTCACAAACCCAATACGGCAGTGCCCCAGGCCTGGTATAACAAGCAGTTCGGTATTAAAAAACTGACCACCGAGACCGGCGCCGGACAATGGGGTTCGGCACTTGCCTACGCCTGTGCGCAGATCGGGGGGATTGAATGCAAGGTTTTCATGGTCCGGGTAAGTTTTGAGCAAAAGCCGCTCCGTAAGCTGATGATGCAAACCTGGGGTGGCAAATGCGTTGCCAGCCCCAGTACGGAAACTCAGGCCGGGCGTGATATTCTGGCTCAGTATCCGGATACGCCGGGGTCTTTGGGTATCGCTATTTCTGAAGCGGTAGAGGAAGCTGTTGCTGACAGAACCGGGAAGACCCGCTATTCACTCGGCTCCGTGCTGAACCACGTCATGTTGCACCAAACCATCATCGGTCTGGAAGCAAAAAAACAGCTGGCTTTGGCCGGAATCAAAAAACCGGACATTATCATCGGGTGCTGCGGAGGCGGCAGTAATTTTGCCGGTATTTCGTTCCCGTTCATGAGCGACAAGATCAATGGCGACGATATCCGGATCATTGGAGTGGAGCCATTTTCTTGTCCCACCCTCACCAAAGCTCCTTTTGTTTATGACCATGGTGATGTGGCAAAAATGACCCCGCTGCTGGCGATGAACAGCCTTGGGCATAACTTCGTTGCCGCGCCGATCCATGCCGGAGGCTTAAGGTATCATGGGATGGCGCCGTTGGTCTCAGCCGCTTTGCGCGACGGGTTGATGGAAGCTCAGGCGATCCACCAAAGCGAGTGTTTTGAAGCGGGTCTGCTCTTCTCGAAAACAGAGGGCATCATTCCTGCTCCCGAAACTACACATGCCATTGCCCAGGCGATCCGTGAAGCAAAACAGGCGAAGGAAGAAGGAAAAGAAAGGGTGATCCTTTTCAGCTTCTCCGGACACGGATTGATGGACCTGGTGGGGTACAACAAGTACATGTCGGGTGAATTGACCGATTTTGAATATCCCGAGTCGGAAATCAAGGCAAATCTGGAACAAATAAAGGGCTATCCGCTACCGGTATAAAAGCGGGTCATTATAAAATGGCGACTGCAGGTTCTCTCTTGAAAACAGGCCCTGCAGTCGCCATTTTGTTTATCGCGTTTATCCGTTTCCTGCTACCTGAATTTGATTAACTTTGCAACAAGACTTTCCTCTGTGGAATGTAAAAATTGCAATTATGGAATCGACACGACAACAAAAAATAAACCGGCTTTTGCAAAAGGAACTGGCCGGCATTTTTCAGCGCGAAAGCAAAACCATGTTCATGGGAGCGATGATTAGTGTAACGGTGGTCAGGGTGACACCCGATCTGTCGATGGCACGGGCATATGTGAGCATTTTTCCCGGAGATAACAAAAAGGAAGTACTGAAAGCGATCAGGATTGCCAATCCAAAGATCAGGGGCATTCTGGGGCGCCTTATCGGCAAGCAAATGCGCGTGGTTCCGGAACTGGAGTTTTATATCGACGACAGTCTTGATTACATTGAAAACATTGACCGCCTGTTGAAGTCCTGATATGCAGTACGATCCGATTAAGCGTTCGCTCGGGCGTGTTTTCAATCAAAGCCCGTTCCTCAGAAAGATCTTTTACCGGTTGCTGGACCTGCTTTTATTACGTGCCTGGCATGTCCGGAAAGAGCTCCGGAAACTGAGTGCGGGACAGACTGCTGTGATCCTGGATGCAGGTTCCGGCTTTGGGCAGTACACTTACCGGATGAGCCGTATGTTTCCCGATTCAGTGATCCTTGCCGTGGATGTGAAGGAAGAGCAGATTGCGCAGTGTAACGATTTTTTCCGGCAGACCGGGCTGGATTCACGGGTGCATTTTCAGGTTGAGGACCTGACCGCCTTCGTGAGACCGCAGCAGTTTACGCTGATCCTTTCGGTGGATGTGATGGAACATATCGAAGCGGATGTACAGGTTTTTGTAAATTTTTACAGGTCACTTAAAGAGGGGGGCGTTCTGGTGATCTCCACCCCTTCCGATAAGGGTGGGTCGGACGTCCATGATCATGGCGAAGGGGCCCACGGTTTTATCGAGGAACATGTGCGCGACGGTTATAATATCGGTGATATTGAAGCCAAACTGAAATCGGCGGGTTTTTCAAAAGTGGAAGCGCGCTATTCGTACGGTACTCCCGGAGCCATATCCTGGCGGCTGACGATGAAATATCCGATCCTGCTCCTTGGAGTCAGCAAGCTGTTTTTTGTGCTGCTCCCCTTTTATTATCTGCTTGTTTATCCCCTGGCTGCTCTTTTGAACTACATGGATGTAAAAGGACGGCATGTTTCAGGGACGGGTTTAATCGTAAAAGCATACAAATAATTGAAACTGGCATTTTACATAGCGCGCCGCTACCTGATCTCGAAAAAGTCGGTGAACGTCATCAACCTGATCTCCGCCATTTCCGTGACCGGTGTGGCGGTTGGGACGATGGCGCTTATTGTTGTCCTTTCGGCCTTTAACGGCATTGATTCGTTTATCGGGACCATGCTTTCCAGTTTTGACCCTGATCTGAAGATCACCATTGCCGAAGGGAAAAGCTTTTTACCCGACGAACCGGGACTGGACAAGGTACTAAAGCTGGAAGGAGTGGCGAACTATGCTCAGGTGGTTGAAGAAAATGCCTTGCTCGAGTACGATGGCCGTCAAAAGTATGCAATTGTAAAAGGTGTTGAGCCGGGGTACGCCGATTTTACGGGTATCGACACGGTGCTCACTGACGGGAAATTCCAACTGGAAAAGGATTCTTTCAATTATGCGGTGATCGGGCAGGGCGTGGCGTTCGATCTTTCAATCGGCCTGAGTTTCATTGATCCGATTCATGTTTATTATCCAAAGAAGGAACAGAAAGGCCCGTTTAGTCTGAGAAATGCCTTTAATCAGGGTTATCTGTTTCCTGCAGGTGTTTTTTCGGTGCAGCAGGAGATCGACAGCAAATACATGCTGGTGCCCATTGAATTTGCTCGATCGGTTTTTCAACTGGAAGGGAGGCTGACTTCGGTGGAGCTGAAACTGAAGAAAGACTACGATGCGGAACTGCTAAAGGAAGAGGCCAGGAACCTGCTTGGCAAGCGGTTTAAGGTACAAGACCGTTTTGAACAGCATGAGTTTATTTATAAGGTGATGAGTTCAGAAAAGTGGAGCAGCTTCATGATCCTGAGTTTTATACTGGTGATCGCTTCATTTAACCTGCTGGGTTCGCTGACCATGATCATCATCGATAAAAAGAACGATATCTTCATTTTGGAAAGCATGGGTGCGAGCCGGAGCCTGATCAGACGGATCTTTCTTTTTGAAGGTTGGCTGATCTCTATATCGGGGGCCATTGTTGGCGTGTTGCTGGGCGTGGCGTTGGTTTGGGCGCAGAAAGATTTTGAGCTGCTGAAACTTCCCGGCGACGGCTCATTTGCCATTTCTGCCTATCCGGTTGAACTTCAGTTGCCGGACGTGCTGGTGACTTTGCTGATCGTTCTGGCAATCGGTTTTTTAGCTGCGTGGTATCCGGTAAAGCAAATTACGAACCGCACAACCGCATAAATTACACACGAAAACCTGAAGACACTAAAGGTAATTATTTAGTGGGGTATAGTAAAAAATTTCCTTTGTGACTTTGTATTTAGGATGACTTACCGGAGGCGTCTCAGGATTTCAGCAGAAAATTCAAATCATCGTCAGCAATCAACTCTTGTGGTTGCCGGCCTTTTCTGAAAATTCGGATTGGTTTTTCCCCGACCAGCTTTAACTCGTTGCCTTCAAGCTTCAGCAGGCAGCCTTCCCGGAGACCGGCCACATAAACGGCCGGGTTGACCGTGATAAATTCTTCAATGCGCTGTTCGCGGGTTTCACCGGCATGTCCGGCCGGATTGGTGTCCAGGTAATGCGGATTAATCTGAAAAGGGACAAGCCCAAGGGTGTCAAAACCATGAGGATCAACAATGGGCATATCGTTGGTAGTACGAAGTGTAGGGCAGGCTACATTCGACCCGGCGCTCCAGCCGATATAAGGCATGCCGTTCATAACCCGTTCCCGGATAACATGCATCAGCTTATGGTCATGCATCATCCGCACAAGCTGCCAGGTATTTCCGCCGCCAATAATAAGAGCTTCGGCCTCTTCAACGGCTTTTACCGGATCGTCGAAATGCTGGATTCCGGTGATGGTATGTCCGATTGCATTGAACCGCTCACTTACCCTGGTTTCATATTCATTGAATGAGAAGCTGACTGCGGCATAGGGAATAAACAGCGCATTGACCGGTCGTTCCCCCAGAAAGGCTGCAATATGAGGCAGCGGGTAAGCAAGGTAATCTTCGCCGGCCATGGTTGAATTGCTGATGAGTAAGAGATTCATAGTTTAAATTTTTTGTCGTTTGTCACGCCTGCCACGCACGATTCCTTTTCCCGTTAATTCAGGAGAATACCGCCTGCGCAGGCAGTAACCCGTGTTAAAACGAAATAAGCGCCAGCCCAACCGAATACGGGTAGGCTTTTGGCCCCTTGTCGGTCATGAAAAGCGAGTGAAGATCATAACCTGCAAATACATTGATCCAGCGGTAACCACACCGGACGGTTGCTGTGCTCCGGAAATCGCGCAGATAATAATCATCGGCCGACTTCAGCTTAAAATCCTTTTCCTGATGGGTATACTTGATTTTAGTATGGGTGCTTAACCGTTTGCTGATAATGAGTCCGGTCGAGAAGTAGATCCTGTTGCCGTACTCTTTCATCGGTATCTGAAATTCGATTAAAACCGGAACGCTCAGAAAACTTGAGGTCAATTTTGATTTGCGGGGGTTATCGTAGTCCAGTTTAACCGGCTGGATGCGGGACGTTCCCTTCGAAATGCCTGTCGCATCAGCCAGATGCCAGGACTGGAATTCAAGTCCGATTCCCGTGATCAATCCAATCGTATTTCGGGAACGTTGTAAACCCTGCGAAAACTGGATCAGGTTAATGTTGAGAACATACGATTGGAGCGGTTCTGGTTCAAAGAAATCCTGTTCAGCTTCAGCATACATAGAATAATCGGTTTTTGCGAGCCCGTTTATACCAACAAAGATGCCTGCCCAGTTTCCTTTGAATTCTTCTTCCCAATAGTTGGTGCCCAGTACCTGATCTTTAATCAGCGTGATCGCTGATTTTTTGCTTGCTCCGCGGTTTTGCACCTGAACACTGTCCTGCCTGGTCGTGTCCTGCTGTGCCAGGGCACCTGCTGCGAATATTACGGATAAGAAAACGATTAAAAAAGGCTCTTTTCTCATATTGAATTTGTTCCCTTCAATTACAACAAAGTTAAACAGCATTTTCTTAAAAAGCAGCATAATTCTTTTTGAATGCTGTTTACAACAAAAAAAGCCTGCACGGGTGCAAGCCTTTTCGTCCGTTTTCTGTTTTCTGAACAGGGAGAGGTTAAGAGGCAAAGTTGATGTCTTTATGCTAATAGCTAAAAGCTAACGGCTTCCCGGCTAAAAGTTAATCAGGCTGATCCCGATACTGAACGGATAAAGTTCCGGTCCCTTGTCGTCTTTGAAAAGAGGAGTAAGGCCATAACTGGCGTACAGCGATATATTTTTAAGTCCGGCGCGTAACTGGGCTGAGCATTTAAACGGATTGATATTGAAACTCCCGCGATCTTTTTCCTTGGAGTTATCTTGTTTTACCTTGGTATGTGATCCCAGGTTAACGCCGCCAACCACTCCACCTGCTATGAAGATATGGTTCGAGCTTTTGTTGACCGGGATCTGGAATTCAAGCATCAGCGGAACAGTAAGGTAGGAAACAGTCAGCTTTGTTTTTTCAACCTCTTCGGTCAGCGGCACCGACGCAACGATGCCTGCTTCATTTTTGTCGATGGTGAGGTTGTTGTCGAACTTGTAATTATTCATGGACCACCCCATCCCGGTAACGAGTCCGATGCGCTCTTCCTGAAGAACGATGTTGTATTCCATGAAGTTGATATTCACTTCCAGCGACCTGGGCTGGTCGAGTTCCATAAATTCATCGTCGGGGTTGGGATACAGGCTGTAATTTTCGTCATAAAATCCGTTTACACCAAGTTCAAATCCTGCCCAATGCCCGTTGAAATGTTTATCCTCATCATCATCTTTTTTTTCGGTACGGTGAACGGTGACGTTTGTATGACCTCCGTCTTCCACGATCTCGATATTCCGCCGGCCGATACGGATGAGGGTTGTGTCGTTGGCTGAGTTATCCAGAATATTGATCTTATCGTTGAGCAGTTTGACCTCTGTCCTGTCGTAGGTTTCATTTATCTCGACGATTTTTTTACTGCTGGTCACATTGACTTTGGAAGTATCCTGCGTCTGGGCATAAGCCACGATGTTGAGGATCATCATAAGGAAACAAAACGTTGTTTTCATAGCGAATGAGTTTGTAATTCATCTGTATATTTAGCCCTATGACGTGCGCCTTCGCGATTAGTTACAGAGCTACCTGTTTTTTTTAATGGGTATTGAGAATCCAATCAGGCGGGTATTGAGGCTGATTTCTGAAATTTTTCCTTCATCACTTTTTTCAACACTTAACCTGTTTCCGCTTACCTCTCCGGCTATCCGGAGGCCCGCACCCGCGAGACTGGCTAAGGTAACGTCTTCGTCTTTGGGTATATCGAGGAGTTTTTGTGCGATATAATCAGTGAGCTTTGTATATTCAGCCTTTTCACGCGATTCGCCGGTCCTTGCTGTTAATTTTGTTTTTGTTTCGACAGGAGCGGGGGCAAAAGGTATGAGCTCTCTTGGTGCAAGTTCTGCCATGATTTCTGCTTCGCGCGGGCGGTCAGCCGGTTCTTTCCGCGGGATCGTTTTTTCGGGAAAATGATGTGGCGATCCGGTCGATGGTTTTAACAGCACTTTTTCGGGAAGGCTTTGTTCTTTTTGTTCTGTACCCAGCGGTTTTTGAAAACCGGGCCCGGATTCTTTGTTCGCTGAAATGGCATTCGTTTGCTGCGGAGCAGGCTGCTGCCGGCCATCGGGAAACGTCGTCCAAATTAGAAGACCAAGCACCAATATGGCAGCAATACGAGCTGACCAAATTACAACGGCGGGACGGCTGTTCTTCAAAAGGCTGCTTTTATCCGGGAAACTGATCGTTGGCTGCGGCCGCAGCCGGAGGCGTTTCATCAGGTTGAAATCCTTCTGTTTTTGCACGTTCTCCCGCAGTTCTTCCG
Source organism: Prolixibacteraceae bacterium (assembly GCA_038562555.1). Taxonomy (GTDB): domain Bacteria; phylum Bacteroidota; class Bacteroidia; order Bacteroidales; family Prolixibacteraceae; genus JBCFBK01. Next base: position 98,718 of record JBCFBK010000004.1, read on the forward strand.
CAAAAGCCGATCTTTCGTCATCGGTGAGGTCCCCTTCTATCGATGCGATGGCACGGTAATCAAAAAAAGTACATCCCGTCAATTCATCTTTCAGCAAGCTATCCTTGCCGTTGTATTCTGTCTTTTCGTCGGGTAATCTGATCGCGTTCTGGCCGGCGATTTGTAATTCCTCCTTCAGATCCGGGTTTTTATCCAGAAATTCCAGAAACTCATCAATCCGATCAACAGCAAGATTCCCGTCGATGTAGTCGATGAAATGAATTTCATAGTTTGATCTGTCAATCTTTCCCATAGCGCTAAATTAAAACGTCAATCTTGCCGATGAAATTTTTCATAAACACCCGGGCGCGGTAGATGTAAACCTTCACCTGGGCTTCGCTAAGCGCAGTTATTTCAGCGATTTCCCGGTAGGAATAGCCTTCATAATCACGCAGCATCAGCACTGAACGCTGATCGTTTGGCAGCAGACTAATAATCTGGTTAAGCACTTCAGCCAGATCAGTGTACTGGCCGGTGTGGATCGCTTCTTCTGTGGACTGACTTTCAAACAGACTGACGCGGCTGTCCTTGCGTACGACGTCGATCAGCCGGTGGTAAGCTGTTGTGTACAAATAAGACTTTACCGTATCGGCAGCGACTTCACGGTGATGGATCCAAAGCTTTTCAAAGCTGTCCTGGACCACATCACGGGCCCGCTCCTCATCCCTGATATTTTTCAGAATAAACCGGTAAATGCCGTCGCTGTGCTGGTTGACAGCGTTATTATAATCTTCAGCGGTCATAGGTGTTTTGGTCAATCCACCCTGTACGACGGATGAAGGTTTAATTTGTTACAGTCAAAAGCTTTTTTATCTCCTCTTCTGATTGTGAGATTTCGATTGCTTTGATCAACGTGTCATCTATTTTTTGGATGATCGGGAAAAACCCGTCTTCTCCGATGATATTGCGGGCAATATAAGCCATGATCTGGGTTTTGATGATTTTCCCTGATACAGCTAGACCCTTACTGTCTTTTTTGACGCCTTTTGATTCAGCGTAATCCGAAAATTGATCCAGCACCTGTTGTTTTTCCAGATATTCTTCAAAGGCCGGTGCTGTTTTCAGTTTTTTAAGTTCGTTGCGGTTCTTATCGCTGTAATCAAGTGCAAAATTATAGACCAGCGATTTTGCGACGATTTTGGAGTAATAGCCGGAGTAGCCGGATGTGTCGAGGGGCACAAAGTAATCGGGCATGATGCCGCCACCGCCGTATACTGTGCGACCTTTTTTTGTTTCATATTTCAGTGAATCGGCAAACTGAATGCTGTCGGCCACCTCAAGTTCGCCGTGTACGGCACGGTTCATAATGTCATGGTAGTATTCGTCAGTGCCTTTTTCATAGGGTTTCTGAATACTCCTTCCGCTGGGGGTATAGTAACGGGCGACCGTAAGACGCAGCGCCGATCCGTCATAAAAAGGGATTTGTTCCTGTACCAGGCCTTTTCCGAATGAGCGGCGACCGATGACAATGCCGCGGTCGTTGTCCTGGATGGCGCCGGCAAAAATTTCGCTTGCCGATGCCGAATATTCGTCAATCAGCACAAAAACGTCCTTATTCAGCCATTTTCCCTTGCTGGTTGCCGCGTATGTTTTACGCGGTTGCGAATGACCTTCCGTGTAGAGGATCAGTTCCCCCTTGTCCAAAAATTCATTTACCATATTAATGACAGCCATCAGGTAGCCACCCGGATTGGAACGCAGATCGACGATTATTCTCGACGCGCCCTGCCGGTCGAGTGTGTCCATGGCTTCCATGAATTCGGCATAGGTTTTTTCGCCGAAGCGGCTTACTTTAATGAATCCGGTTTCTTTGTTGATCAGATAGTTGACGTCGACGCTGATGATGGGAATATCGCCGCGGGTAATGGTATAGGGAATTACCTCCCGAAAGCCATTACGTTTGACTCCTATTTTGACTTTCGTTCCTTTCTGACCGCGAAGCAGGCGCAAAACATCTTCATTTTTGATCTTAATACCGGCAATCGTTGAGTCGTTGACCATGATGATCCGGTCGCCCGGCAGGATGCCCAGTTTCGAGGATGGACCGCCTGAAACCACATCGATCACATGCACGGTATCGTTATGAATTGAAAACTGGACCCCGATACCGCCGAAATTTCCTTCCATTTCTTCCGTAACTTCCTGCATGTCGCTCGCAGGAATATAAGTTGTGTGGGGATCCAGGTTTTTTAATAAGCCGGGAATCGCCTCCTCGATCATTTTTTCTTTGGGCACCGAATCCACATAGTTATTCTGGATCAGCTCAACAATGGCACTCAGCTTGTTAGGCGACTGCAACGTGAGATTTTGAAGTCCCATCGGCTGCGACTTGCTGAGCCGGTTCCCAAGAAATATCCCGATAACGACCGATATAGCGATCAAAAGGGGTAAGTAAATATTTAATCGTTTGTTCATATTCATACTGTTTTCCGGATCTGCTGTAATAAATTAGTCTTCAATATCGACCTGTACAACTTCAATGTTTGCCCGTTTAAGCAGGTTAATTCCGTCTTCGAGGCGATAGGCCGCTGTGAAGACCACCCTTTTAATACCGGCCTGGATGATGAGCTTGGCACATTCCACACAGGGAGATGAGGTTACGTACATGGTTGCGCCTTCACTGCTGTTGGATGACTTTGCAACTTTGGTAATCGCATTGGCTTCAGCATGCAAAACGTATGGTTTTGTATTATTGTTTTCATCTTCGCAAATATTCTCGAAGCCCGAAGGCGTACCGTTGTAACCGTCGGAGATGATCATTTTGTCTTTCACGAGAATGGCGCCAACCTGCCTTCTTTTACAATACGAATTTTGAGACCAGATGGAGGCCATTTTGAGATAGCGCTGATCCAGCAGATATTGTTTCTTTTCCATTAATAAATTTTTTGCGCCCGCTTAACCGAAGCGCCTCTTCAGGCTCAAAAATAATAAATGAATATTCTTAAACCGTATAAACAGTTATAAAAAACACTTCATCTCAGCGTGAGATGAACCATATGGATACTGCCAGGTTAGATTTTAACGGCCATTGAGGTATTTTTCGACGGTATTGAGAAGATCTTTTGATTTAATTGGCTTTGCCAAATAATCATCGCACCCTGCCTCCAGCGCTTTCTCGCGGTCGTCTGACATGGCGAAAGCGGTTTGGGCAATGATGGGGACCAACGGATTTTCGAGCTTAATAATCCTGGTAGCCTCATAGCCATTCATTTCGGGCATTTGCAGGTCCATCAGAATCAGATCAATATTTTTCTGATTTCTGAAGATATCAACAGCTTCCTTCCCGTTTTTAGCCCAGAAGATGTTCGCGTTTATTTTGCTTAACACCGCATTTAAATACAAAAAATTAGACTCAACATCTTCTACTACAAGAATTTGCGGATTTTCGACCATCATTTGTTTTTCGTCTGTTTATGTATAGTTGGGAACTCAAAGGTATTGAAAGTTTTATGCATATTCAAAAAACTTTTTTGAACAATGTTAAATTCGTGAAAAGTTAAGCTTTTTCTTTTAAAAAAAAGATGTTGATCAGCCATTCTTACGTTTTGTTCACAAAAAATTGCCTGATAAAAGAATAAGCTAACTGAAACAGCGGAGATCATGCCATTTCAGTTAACTTATTACGATACAGGATTTCTGTCCGGTGTGCTGCAGCGGGATAATTTTCCGGTATTTTTACAGTATGAATGTGATAATTGATTTGTTCAAAAATATCCTCCTTTTTCAGTGATATCGTGAACAGACTGACCCTCACGAACCCAGCCGAAAATTTTCTTTTCGTTTTCTTTGATTTCCTCCGCCCGGACAAGTACATCATACGCAATCGCCCTGGGGAACTGGCTTTTTGATGGTTTCCTGTTTCTGGAGTTCAAAGACGGCAAGGGACGGAACTATGCTCCGGGTTATGAAAAGCTGAACGCCCGCCGGCAGGAATGGGAGTGGCTTCTGGACCGCAATTTTGAAAAAGGCAAGGCTTTCTCTGCATTGAATGAATGTATTGGTGAACAAATTTCGGAGCTTGGAAAGCCGAAGTTCAGGCACAAAGTCGTTGCCGGGATTCCTTCTCCGATCCTGAATCAGAAAGACTGGGGCGAGATAGACGGGAAAATGTATGATTTCGGTAAAGTTGAAGACCGGATCGAAGCCGGAAAATGGTACATTGACCGGTTCATTGACCGCTATAAGAAGGCTACAAACATCTTGATCTGGAAGGTTTTTACTGGGTGGATGAAGATGTAAGAGGCTGTGCCGATATTCTGATCCCGCTGGGCGATTATATCCGCTCCAAAAAGCTGAAGTTTGTCTGGATCCCTTACTGGAAGGCAAAAGGCTTTGACCAGTGGAAAGAATTTAAATTTGATTTTGCGTGGCTGCAACCCAATCATTTTTTCAGCAAAAACATCGAGAACGAACGGATCGATCAGGCGTGCGACTTTGCCAAAGAAATGAACATGGGTGTGGAAATGGAGTTTGACCACCGCGCAATGGCCGACCATAAAGCGCAGATGCGCGACCGCCTGGTGACTTATATCGACGGCTTTGAGAAGAACGGAGCGTACGCAGAAGCTTCTATCGCATATTATGAAGGAGGAAATGCAATTTACAGTTTCTACAAATCGACTAACCCGCTCGATAAGGAACTGATGGACCGCTTTGCCCGGCTGATCATCGACCGTAAACAAAAGAGCTTCTTAAAAACGCTGCCAAAGTAAAGGTGTCACGATGAAAGTCCGGTTTCTGTCCTTTCTGGTTCTGGCAGGTACAGTGCTGAGCAGTAACCTGGCCTGCAATGATGATCCTGTCGTTCCTGATCCCGGGCCTCGTCCCCCAACCGAGATAAAAAATCCATCAGACCATGCTATTTCCGATCTGGTGTTGATCTATGACGGCGGTTTGCATCGCCAGTCCTGGACGAAGGAAAGCCTGCGACCCTATGTTTATCGTGAAACCGCGGGGAAAACCGAATTCTTATTTGACGGGTTTTTGTTCCTTGAAATATTCGACAGTAAGAAGAACATCGAGTATTATCCCGGATACAAGAAAAATCCGGCCCCGAAAGCCGACTGGCTCTCATTGCTCGATACTTACTTCAGCGACGCAAAGAGTTTGGGGGCACTGGAAACGGTTCTGGAAGAATTGGCAACAAAAGGGGAAAGACCGATTCGCAAACGGCAGGTGGTGATCAGTATTCCGACTCCAATTAACGGATTCACCGGATGGGGAAGCCTGGACGGGAAAACACTTGATTTTAACAAGCTGGATGATCAGGTTGCGGCTGAAAAATGGTTTATTGACGAAGCGCTGAAGCGTTGGAGTGAGAAAAATTATAAGCACCTCGACCTGACCGGATTTTACTGGGTGGACGAAGATGCCGGCCACTACCAGGATGCGATGAAGCTAACCAGTCAATATGTCCGTTCCCGAAGAAGAAAATTCTACTGGATCCCATACTGGACGGCTCAGGGTGGTGACAAGTGGAAGGAACTGGGTTTCGATTATGCCTACGAGCAGCCCAATTATTTCTTTAATACCGCCATCTCTTACAGCCGCTTGAACGATGCCTGCGCTTTTGGCGAAAAATACGGTTTGGGTATGGAAATGGAATTTGACCAACGCGTCTCTCAGCCTGAGTTTAAGACCCGCTTCGACGATTATATTAAGGCTTTTACTGAAAACAAAATCTGGAAGTTGAAACCTGTGGCCTATTATGAAGGAGGAGGTGCCTGGGGAAGTATGGCGGCAAGTACCGACGGAGAATTGAAAAAGATGTATCAGACCCTGGGTGATATCATCGTTGAACGGCAAAGAAAAGCAGACGAGCGTCTGAAAAAATAAACCGGAGCTCTAACAGATAAAAACCAATGAGACATTTTATCATCTTGTTCATTCTTACGGTCACGTTTGTTCATGCCACCGCCCGGAAAATCGTATGGCTGGATGAACTGGACCTCACCTATATGGAAGGTTTTGGTCCGAGCCGCGCCAATCAGGCACATAGCGGTAATCCGCTGTGTGTGGCGGGGAAAACATACGAACGGGGAGTAGGAACCCACGCTGAAAGCCGTTTCCTCCTGGATCTTGGCCGGAAAGCGCTTGGCTTTTCCGCCTGGGTTGGCCTCGACGATCATGCATCGACCAATCCGAAGTATGGTTCAGTCGAATTTATCGTATTTGGCGACAAACAAATTCTGTGGCAAAGCGGGGTGATGCATAAGGGGGATCCTGCAAAAAAGATCGATCTTGACCTGAGTGGCATCAAGCTGCTTGGGCTTCTTGTTACGGATGCGAAAAACAACAATGCCTATGATCACGCGGATTGGCTGGACGCCAAAATAGAAACAACAGGAAAGGTGGAACCAGTTGACCGACGATTTATAAAACCCCAGGTTTCTCCTTACATTTTGACACCCAGACCGCCTGATCAACCACGAATTAACGGACCAAAAGTGTTTGGTGTCAGACCCGGTAATCCGTTTTTATATACCATTCCGGCCACAGGAGTGAAACCGATCCGGTTTTCAGCAGTTCATTTACCTGAAGGGTTATCACTCAACCCTGAAACGGGGCAGATTCATGGCGTAATCAGTAACCCCGGAACCTATAACGTTGTATTTGCTGCAACCAACCGGCTCGGATCAGCATCGTGTGATTTCCGGATTGAAGCGGGAGATCAGATTTGCCTGACCCCCCCCATGGGTTGGAACAGCTGGAATTGCTGGGGAGGAGAGGTCAGCGCACAGAAGGTAAAGGATGCCGCGCTGTTTATGAAGGAAAAGCTGGCGGGTCACGGCTGGACTTACATTAATATCGATGACGGGTGGGAAGCCGAAAAGAGGGATAGTTGCGGAATTCTGGGAGGCAATGAGAAATTTCCTGATTTTAAAGCTTTGTGCGACGAGATTCATTCGTTAGGGCTGAAAGTCGGAATCTATTCCTCTCCCGGGCCTACCACCTGTGTCGGACATTTGGGAAGCTACCAGCACGAACAGCAGGATGCCCACACCTGGGCGGAATGGGGAATCGATTATTTGAAGTATGATCGTTGCTCATACCAATGGCTGGAAGCAAATAAATCGACCGAAGAAAGCCAAAAACCCTACCGGCTTATGCGGGAAGCATTGAGTAACGTGAACCGGGATATTGTCTTTAGTCTTTGCCAGTACGGAATTAACGACGTCTGGAAATGGGGTGGAGAAGTGGGCGGTAATCTGTGGCGGACCACCGGCGATATTGGCGACACCTGGTTTTCTCTCAATAAAAATGGCTTCTCTCAGGCTCCTTATTGCAGGTATATTAAACCAGGAAACTGGAACGACCCGGACATGCTGATTGTAGGAAAGCTTGGCTGGAGCAGCAATGTCAGGAATACAAGGCTCACTCCCGATGAGCAGTATACCCATATCAGCCTCTGGTGTTTGCAGTCAGCGCCCTTGCTGATCGGCTGCGACCTTTCGCAACTGGACGATTTTACCCTTAACCTGTTAACCAATGATGAGGTTCTTGCCGTTGATCAGGACCCTGCCGCCAAACCAGCAGTAAGAATAGAAACTGCTGGCGGCGATATCTGGTACAAACCACTGGAAGACGGTTCAATAGCAGTTGGATTCTTTTACAAGGGTTTTGACTACGACATCCTTTGGACGAAGAAAGAAATGAAACAGAAATGCCAGCAGAAACTGAGCATGACCTTGCTCATGAAAGAGCTGGGCATAAAAGGAAAGTTCCGCGTCAGGGATTTATGGAGGCAACAGGATCTGGGTATTTTTGAAAGAAAATACGAGACGGAGGTACCTTATCATGGTGTTGTTTTGGTTAAAATAATTCCCGGGAAAAAGTAGCAGATTTATGATGGAGATTTTGAGTGCCAAGGTATTAAAGTATCATGTATTAGCCGCTTTTTTTTCTCTTTGTGCTTTGTGTGCCTGCAGCCAGGAAGAGAATGAAGCTGAAACAGGGCGTGTTATGGTCGTAAAAAATTATGAGGGCCATGTATTCGTTGATTTCTTTGGAGATGAGCAAAATTTGCAAATCGGGCTTTATCCCTGCGGCGTGAACCGGTTATTCGGAATAGCCGAGGTTAGTTATTTCGCAAGCCGGGCAAGTCACCATCGGGGAGAACCATCCAACAGGTTTCTTTCCTGTACTGATTGGATCGGTCCTTACTACGTATGCGATTTTGTAAACAGACAGGCGGGTCTGCCGCAGCGTTTTACCGGTGGCTGGCATGGGGCAAACGGCGACGGAACCGGGACGCCGACCGCTGCAACAGAGCGCGTGTCGATTCAGGTCGACGGCCAGGTGCTGACGGGTAATTTTGAACGGGGCTGCCATCATGCCGACCTTACTGTAATCAACCTTATCCGCGGATATGATGATGAGTTGTCAAAGAAGTATCTGCTGAAGGAATCCGTGCACTACCAGCTGAAACCTGACCGTGAAATCGCAGTGCAGGTTACTGTTGAAGCCTTGGATGATGTTATTATCCAGCGTTATTATGGTTTGCAGAGTCAGAATTTTGCAATTTTCGACACGGTAAAGTATTGTTCAGATAAGCTTGTGACAAATGCCGCAGGAACTGATATGTACAGCGGATCGTCATTAAAAAAAGGAATAAATACCATTGTTCTGACCGATGGCCCAAAACAACACGAACTAAGGCTTGTGCTGTGCCGGACTGAAGGACTTGGAACATTGGAATATGTGGCAGACGGTCTTCCGGCGGCTTTCTCGGCCAGTTACCATAAATCGTATTTCAATCTGGTCAACGGACGGGAATTATGGCTAAAGCAAGGGGAAAAAGCGTACTGGAAGGGAGCGTACATCTGGGATGCGCCGGAAGACTCAGGCATGCATCTGCCTTAACCAGCCGGATCGCAGCTTTACCGCTGACTTCCGGGCAGAGAGGCACAGCCAACCGACGGAACCTGCGGTGCCGGATTTATCCGCATCACGATTTCAGCCGGCTTTAATCCGGTTGACCGGGCGGTTAATATCAATGATCCGTTTCCGTTGGGACTGCTTTGCAGAATGACCTGGGCCAGCCCGTTGAACAGCTTCCGCTGGTTGCCTTGTTCCGGTTCGTGCGAGTTTGGGTTCCCGTTTCCGAGCCCGATGATCGCTCCCGGACCAGCCACCTCAAACGTCACCGGTATATTTGTTGTCGGAACAGCGCGGCCTTTGCCATCGAGCGCACGTACAGTGACCGGCATGGCATCATATCCGTCGCCTGCAAGTGACGGACGATCGGCAATCAACTCAAGCCTTACAGGTGTTCCCGTCGTTTCCACTATAAACCGCGAAACTTCCTTCTCCTTGTCGTAGCCGATGGCCTCCAGTTTCCCCGGTTGATAAGGAACCGTCCATTCAACCAGATCATATTGATCCACAGGTTTAGCCGAGATCAGTTTCCCGTTCAGCAGAAGTTTAACGGTTTTGGCGTTGGTCAGTGCCATCACTTTTATGGGCTTCCCGATACTGTCGGCCGGCCAGTTCCAGTGGGGGATCAGCTGCAGGACTGGTTTGTCTGTCCAAAGTGCCTGGTGGATATAAAAGGCTGCCTTGGGAAAGCCGCATTGATCCATGATGCCGAAACTTGCTCCGGCAGCAGGCCATTCGTAAGGCTGAGGCTCTCCGCGATAGTCGAAACCGGTCCAGATAAAGCAACCGGCCAGGTAAGGCCTTTGGTCAATCAGTTTCCACCCGTCACGATGGTTGGTGCCCCACGACGCATTTTGGGTGTCGTACGAATCGTGCAGACACTTCTTTTTGTCTGTGACATATTCACCGCGGATCATATAGGCTGAGGCGTCTTCAGAACTGGTGACCGGAACACCGGGGAAAGCCTGATGGACCTTGTCATAGTTGGCAACCTGATAATTCATCCCGATCACATCGACGGCGTGTGCTACATTTTTGGCAGACAGGAGGCCCCCGCTCGCTGCTGCAGTTACCGGGCGGGTTGTGTCGAGTTTTTTTACAACCGCGTTCATGCGGCGGACCAGCTCATAGCCGTTCCCGGTTCCCTGCATCGGTTCTTCGTTAAAAACCGACCAGAGGATGACACTGGGGTGATTCCGGTCACGGCGGATCAGCCATTCCAACTGACGCTGATACTCAGGGGTGACATTGAAATTGCGGTTTTCATCCATCACCAGAATTCCAAGACGGTCGCAGGCATCCAGAAATCCGGCAGCAGGAGGATTGTGCGCGCAGCGAACGGCATTGGCTCCCATCTCCTTTAACCTGCGCAACCGAAATTCCCAAAGGGCATCGGGTACTGCAACACCAACACCGGCGTGATCCTGGTGATTGCAAACGCCCTTCAGCTTCACCGGTTGATCGTTCAGGAAAAAGCCGGAATCGGCGGTAAACCGGATGGTGCGAAATCCACAGGTCGTCAATAAGGAATCCCGTTGAATCTCTCTTTCACGGACCACTGTTTTAACCGTATACAGCGTTGGCCGATCGGGTGTCCAAAGTTCCGGATGACTTACCGGAAGTGTGAGTTTCGCAACAGATTGCCTCAGCGGATATACTGAAACCTGTGTCTGCCGCTGCACAATCGTTTTGCCGGCCTTGTCAGCCAGGCTGACCTCAACCTCGACGTCCGACAGTTGTTCTCCGGAGTTTTCCAGCATGGCCTCGACAGGGATTATCCAATTGCCTGAAGCATCTTTAACAGGCTGGGCAAATACCCCGTCGGTGACCAGATGCGTCGCTGATCGTTTTACCAGCCATGAATGCCGGTAAATACCGGCGCCTTCGTACCACCAGCCTTCCTGCTGAACGGCATCAACCCGGACGGCGATATTGTTCAATGCATCGCCATAATACGCGAATGGCGTGATGTCGATATAAAAGGAATTATACCCACAGAAGTTCCGGTGCACAATAGTTCCGTTAAACCAAACCGTGCAATGGGTTGCTACTCCGTCGAACTGAAGCTCAAGGTGTTTCCCCTGATCTGAAGGATCAAGTTTAAAGTTGCGGCGGTACCAGCCGATACCCCGTTCGCGATACCCCTGCGAAGGATTCTCTTCCTTGTTGAAATCACTTTCCATCGCCCAATCGTGCGGAAGATCGAGCAAGCGCCACCCGGCATCGTCAAAATCGGGTGCGGCTGCTCCGGAAGCCCACCCGGCCTTGCAACTGTTATAGGTCATTGTATGACCTTTTATAACAGGGAAATCAATATCTCCTTTATAAAACCGCCATCCGTTATTCAGTGACTGGCGTTCACGCGCTGATGCAGGTTGCGAAAAGAAGCAGAAGGGAAAAAACAGGAAAAGCACGAACAGCTTGATTGATCTTTTTTTCATGTGTGAATAATTTGTTTTTTTATAGCCACCTGGAATAGCCATGACGTATTGTTTATGCTCACTTTCAGTTGATGTTGCAATATCATGGCTATTTCATCATGTTAACACGAGCTTTATGGTATATGATTAACGGCAAATTGTTAAGGGGTGTCACGGGTATCTTCATATAGATTTAGGAACATCATTCCCAATACAACCGGTTCTGCAATACGTAACTGAACATCTCCTGATACAGTCCCAGCTGGATATCCAGGATATCATCGTGTGTGGCAGGGAAATTCCCATATTCCCGGCCGGAATTATCGGTTCCGTGACAGCATTCAAAAATGAATGACATCGTCCCCGAAACATGGTGCAGGGCGCTTACCAGGTTAAATGATGTCCGGGGAGGAAACTTTTCATCATCAATTTCAGCCTTCATTTTCCATGAACCGGAATAATGTGGCAAGCCCTCTCCTTTGAAATAGTCATTCATGTGATTGCCAAAAGCGGCAATCCTTTCCTTCATGAAATGAGGGAGATAGGAGGGGGCAAGAATGCATGGGGGCAAACTTTGTGAATGCAGGGAGACAGTCATGTCGGGGGCTTCGTCGCGTGCAATATCCAGGATGGCTTTGGTTTCTTCGGCCATCGGGTTGAAAAAGTCATCATGCATGGGATTGATCCCGTTGTTGTTGTAATAACAGCCTAAAATTCCCACGTCCCCCTTCATCGGGTGCAAAGCTTTCGAATGCGGCCATCTCCACAAAGTTCCGTCTTTGCGGGTACCCTGTCCGTATTTGGTCATGGTCAGCGACGGGATCCCTACAAAGCTGTCGTAAGGGCACCTCATACGGCCATCGGGGTTGTTGCAGGGAAGAATAACTACCCTGCATCGTTCTATACCTTCTTTCAGGAGGGGCCATTCCTTGCCCCGAAAGTCTCTGCCTGTTTCAGCAATATGAACCAGGTTGATCAACCCGGCCATCCCTTCAACTTCGTGCCCGTGTGTTGGCCCGACAAAAAATAAGACCGGTTTGGTGTCTTTTGTCTTTTTTGCATAAAAAGCAGCGTTCCGCGCCCCTATTGCCGAATTGTAATTGGCCTGCGAACGAAAAACGTCTTTTTCTCCGTAATAGACCGCATAAACCGGATAGCCGCCGGGAGATATTGCAATGGCTTTTACTTTCCCTTTTTTTACCGTGCTCAGTTCATCGTAAATGTGGGATAATTTTGTTTTATAGAAATCCGGGACGCCGGCATTTGGAGGTGGGTCGCCAGGGGCAGGTAAAACCTGTGGAAAAGCCGTAAAACAGGTTAAAACAAAGAATGTTGTACACAGGTAATAACAGAAAGCATTATTTTTCACAGCCATTTGATTTTTGGTTGAAATGATATGGATGCTCATTGTTGTTCGGTAAGCCCGGAATCCTCTATCAGAAGGATCCAGTCATCACCGTAAAGCGGGCACATTTTTCGTACGGATTTTTTATCGACAGTGAACTCTTGCTCTTTTTTCCCGTTAACAGGATTAAACCAGGTACACTTAAAACTATTTCCGGACAGAAACCCGAAATCGACATAGATTGGCCGTATCTCGGGAATATAGGAGACCATTAACTTCCGGTCTCTGCTCACTGCGGTTGTTACATAGTTTGATTTTGCCCAATCCCCGTATCCTGAAACCACGGCCTGATGGCTAACATCCGGGACCAGTGTCCACCAGGGGATCTGTTCGAAAAAATCTTTCATGTAACCCAGCTGGTATGCCCCCGGATAACGAAGGATTTCTCTCCAGTTTGACGGGAAGTTCCAGATGTCAGAGCCATATGCGTGTCCTGCCCCGCCGCACAGCATGGTCCAATAAGCCTGCCTCCTGACGATTTGCGGGTTTCCCATATCATTGTTTATAGCTCCGGAACCTTCGTACTGTGATTCACCCAGCACGAAAGGCATGATATCCGATTTGGACCATTCCCGCAGGGCTGCTTCATAAACGTGGGGTGTTAAATCGGAAACGAACCCTGCATGTGGTTTTTCCCGCCAGTAGGTGTAGACAAAACTAAAGCCCAGCCAGGGGGCATACTGGAACAAATCGGTACTGGAACGGGAAGGTGAAGCGTGAAAGGTGATCAGTTGGTGCTCCGGCGCTGCTGAGTATAATCCCTCGGCAAAGGCCAGGAGGCATTCCCTGTCGCCTTTCGGGTCATGGTCGCCGCCCAGGATCCAGAACAGGTTTTTGCAGGCCGAAAACTTTTTCCCCAGGTATTGTCCGTACCACCTGTTTTTTGCGGGACCATTTCGTTGGATGGCGTTTTCAGGTGTAATGCCGAAACCATCATGGCAACATCCCACCCAGGGTTGAGACATGACAACAAGCAGTCCCATGGAATCGGCTTTGTGTATGATTTCGGCCACGTGATCATGATAGGCTTCATTAGGTTTCGAAAAATCGATGTCACCGTCAAAGGGCTTTTGCCCAAACCGGTTAACATCTTTTGGAGAATAGGCAATCATGGCCTGGATCGTGTTGAAACCCTGCGATTTCCGGCAGGTCAGGTATTCCACCGCTTCCTGTGTGGTAAGTTTGGTAAAAATTCCCCAGCCGGTATCGGCCTGGTAGAGGTAAGGTGCTCCCTCGCTGGTAACGAAATGGCGCCTGTTTTCGCTGATTTTCAGCGGGAAAATGCTTTGTCCCTGTGCGGCGGCCCATGCCATGAACAGCAAAAAGGAAAGTGTTCGTCTCATCTTTTCAGATTATCAATGGAACAGGAAGGAATGATTCGTTTATAAAAGCATTCCCTCCTGTTTATGCATGAAAGTTTGATTATTCCCAACCGGGATTCTGGGTTAAATTCGGATTCAGTAAGATCTGATTTTCCTTGATGGGATAGAGGTAATCGCGGTTTGGCTTAAACTGCCAGCCGTTCGGCAAAGCGACCTGAAAGGCATCGATAAAGCCGTTTTCATCGGCCGGATAAGTAGGCGTTCTGGCAAACTGCGATTTGGTGGCTCCCTTGGGCCTTTTCCCGATGATTAGTTCGTCGGCGGCAGCCCATCGCATAATATCATCCAGCCGGAAGTTTTCCAAAGCGAGCTCGATCTTCCGTTCTCGCCTGATTTCATTGATAACCGGCGGCAAGGCCGGGAATTCCCAATTGGGATCATTGGGAATGGCGGAGAGGTTCAGATTTGGCATGCCGACCCTGCTCCTGAGTTTCTTTATGGAAAGATCGATGTCTCCCTGGCTAATCGTGCCCAACTCTGCCTTTGCTTCGATATAATTAAGCAGGACTTCGGCATACCGGAACTGAATACTTGGTGTTTCCTCGCTCGTCGAACTGTGGTAGATGACATTGGGATTATAGTTTTTCCTCCGCATGTAACCGGTCGGCGTTGACAGCGATACGGTGGAAAACAGCGTAACATAGCAGTCATTAAACGTTTTTGTGACCCCGTTTTCAATCTTCCACGGAGACGCCGGGGTAAAAATGGTTTGATAAAACCGGGGATCGCGATCGGTCGCCTCATCCGAAAGCCTGGCATGCCCTTTAAAGAGCGGACTGGTGGCGATTGGCAATCCGTCGGTACACAGGTACGAATCGGCAAATGATTTTGTTAATCCTTTGCCCTGGGGATATTCCATCATAAAAAGCGTATGGTAGGCATAAACACCCAGCGACAGGTTCATTTTTGTCCAAAACATGACTTCCTTATTTGATGTATAATCCCTCAACGCGAATAGATCAACATAGTCGGCGGAGGGATTGCCGGTATTGTAAATATCATACAAGCCGGAGTTCATCACCGCTGTGGCGGCTTCAACCGCCTTATCCAGGTATTTTGCAGGCTGGGCATTTGCCAGGCCGAAAGGAGTTCCGTTATGGTATTTTTCCCAGGTTCCTTCATAAAGGGCAACTCTCGACTGATACAGCAGGGCCATCCATTTGTTTATACGCGAATAGCCGTTTGTCTTATCGGCCGATAAATACAAGGCAGCCGTATCAAGATCAGCAAGAATATAGTCGGCAATGATATTTCTGGGGCTTCTTTCCCCGTACAATTCCGGTGAATTGGTATTCAGCACAGTCGAAATCAAGGGGATATCCCCGAACTTTTTTAACTGTCCAAAGTAAAAGAAGGCCCGGAAAAAGTAAGCCTCGCCCACATATTGTTTGTAGGTTTCAAAGTCCTCTTCACATTTTTTGTAATTGGCCAGAAAATAATTCACAGCCCTGATCTCGGCATACCCAAAGTCCGATCCTGAGTTTATCGTTTGGGTTCCCTGCAGGCGGACATTAATGGATGCATCGCTCGCGTTGATGTCTGAATCCAGATCGCCAAGGCCGTAATCTACCTGCGGAAAGTTGGATCTTTTATAAAACTGATTCATAAAAATCATCATATCGCCGGGCGATTTGAAAAAACTCGCCTCAGTTACTGTGTCCAGGGGGTATCTGTCCAGAAAATCTTCCTGGCATGCCATCAGGGTGCATAATCCTATTAAGGTAATTGTTATTTTTAAACGATTCATAATCATTATTTTAAAAAATGTCCTAGAATGTGATATTAACGCCGAACGACAGCATCTTCGTGATCGGATAGATTTCTCCCAAATCGACGCCGCCATCATTTTTATTGGAAGCGGCAGTTGTTTCAGGCTCGAATAAATCGGGCAACGGCGTAAATGTTAACAGGTTTTCGCCTGAAACATAAATCCTTGCTTTCCGGATAAACGTTTTGTTCAGGATCTGTTGAGGAACGGTATAACCTACCTGCAGGTTTTTGAGCCGCAAATAGGCAGCATTCAGCATATACCTGGACTGTACCTGCAGGTTCTTATTTCTCTCCGTTGAAGAATAAGGTTTGGGAAAGAATGAATCGGTGTTTGGTCCCAATATGTTTGTTTCATCTGCGGGCCTCCAATAGTCGAGCATTAAGCCGCCTTCAAACAGGCATGAACTGTTGGGGGTTTGCATTAACCCGTAATAATATTCCGAATCGCTTTTGGGTACAACCGTGCGTTTGCCTACACCTTGCCAGAACATGCTTAAATCAAAGTTTTTCCAGTTGGCACCCAGGGAAATGCCGTAGCTGTAACGGGGTGTGGTATTTGCAATGACGGTCAGATCGCCATGGTCGGTTAAGGTGTTGGCCCCCGGTGTGATTTTGCCGTCGGGCACGCCGTCAGGGCCGCTGATATCCTTATATTTGATATCGCCGGGACGCCAATTGGCGTGATAATACGATTGATCGGGCATCTCTTCTCCCGCTTCCTGGATAATGCCATCTGTTATCAGCCCCCACACGTCGCCATATTTTCTTCCGGCATACCAGGTTCCCAAACTGCCGGTAGCGTTGGTATATTCCAGGACGGTTGTCTGATAATCTGCCAGGCTGGCCTGGACGCTGTAGGAAAAATCCCGCGAAATCCGGTCTTTCCATCCCAGTACCAGCTCGAAACCTTTGGTTGATAATTTGGCATTATTCGTTGGCGGTGCATTTGTTCCAAGTACAGATGGAAGACTCAACGACGGACCCACCATATCCGATGTTGTTCGGTTGTACCAATCGAATTCCAGGCTCAGGCGACTATCCAGGAACTTGCTTTCCATACCAAAATTCAACGTGGTAACGGTTTCCCAGGTCAGATCATCGCTGATAATGGCAGGTGTTGATGCATACAGCGGAATGGCATTGTTAATCAGGTATCCTGTATCAAAGGCGTTGGCCGAAACCTGTTGTTTTACGTCTATCGTCGCCAGGTACAGATAATTCGCGACATTCTGGTTCCCCAATGAGCCATAGGAGGCTTTTAGTTTAAGGGTATTTATATATGGCTTTATGGCGGTCCAAAAACGTTCCTGATGGACATTATATCCGGTTGATACCGATGGGAAGAAGCCCCACCGTGATCCCTTTTCAAACCGGGATGAGCCATCGTAGCGGGCACTGAATTCCACCAGGTATTTTTCGTCAAAGTTATAGTTTAACCGTCCGAATATGCCCTGTGTTGCCCAGTGTGTTTCCGCGTCGTTGAGGGTTGCGGTGCCGACTGCGGAACTGATCGAAACGACTTCAGGAGTTATCAGCTCCATTTTGGACCCATACAGGTATTCATAGTGGTTGTAGTCCTGTTCATACCCAACCATCGCTTTAACGTAGTGTCGTGCCAGATTTGTCTCGTACGATGTAAAAGCGGAAAAAAGCTGGTACTTTTCTTTGGAAAAGCTTTTGACTGATCCGGTATAAGGCTGATTGACATTCTGAACAACGCCATTTGCCGCAGTTACCCAAACGGGTTTTGGATTTTGAACATTATTCCCGGTCTGGTAGCCAAAGTTGTAGCTGACGTTTGTTTTCCAGCCTTTTACCGGTTCCAGTTCAGCACCGAATTTAATCTGCATATCGTTATTTTCGGTTTCTGACCTTCCCCCCTCTTTCATTGACATGACCAGCGGATTGGCAATACTGCCGTCCAGATTGTGATAGGGCATGGTTGGGAAGAAGTCATTGATTTCGGAATAAATGAACTGCCTGCCATTGGACGCCCGTCCGATCGGATAATCGGTCAGCGCGCTCGAAAATTTGGTTTCGGAATAGAAGCGGACCCAGTCGTTGACCTTTGATGAAATGTTCGACAATACATTATATCGTTTATAGCTGTCGGCCCCCCAGGTATATAAGCCTGGCTGATTAAAATAACCGAGTGAGAAGTAATAATTCATTTTCTCATTCCCCCCGCTTACGTTCACATTATGCTTCTGGTTTACCGCATAGTCTTTCCAGTACATTTTTGTCCAGTTGTAATTGGCATTGCCATCCCACCTGCCCCGAAACGTACTGTAAGGAGGATGCTCAGGATCGTATTCGGTTAAATATGTCCCGTTCTGGTAACCCAGGATCCGCTCGAGCTGTTCGTCAGGGAAAGTTGGTGTCAATCCGGCATTGATCCTGCCCTGATTTAAGGCGATTGCGTAGGTGTATGAATCTTTCATACTCGGCACATAAATAGGAATTGCGAACGATATGTTATTGGAATACTCGATGCTTACGGGCTGATCTGTTTTTCCTCTTTTTGTGGTGATCAGAATAACACCAAATGCAGCGCGTGAACCATAAACCGCTGAAGCCGAAGCATCTTTCAAAACGGAAATGCTTTCAATGGTCGAAGGATCAAGCGTGTTGATATTCATTTCTACTCCATCCACCAATGTAAGCGGATTGTCGTTTCCGGATATTGAACCCACACCCCGGATACTCAGGTTCGGTTGGGCGCCCGGTTCACCACCGTAACTGTTGAGGGTAACCAATACGCCTGGTGCCATACCCTGCAGGAGCAAGGATGTATTTGCTGCCGGCCGGTTCACGAGTTTTTCTCCGGATACCACATCCAGGGAGCCTGTTAAATTGATCTTCTTCTGTGTGCCATAACCAACGGCTACAATCTCCTCAATGCCGATGGTTTCTTCCTGCAACTCAATGTCGATTTCAGTTTTTCCTTCCACCTTGATTTCAGCTGTTTTCATTCCTACAAATGAAAATATCAGGGATGCGCCCGAAGAAACATTTGCAAGCGAATAGTTTCCCCCGACATCGGTGATCGTGCCGGTTGTGCTGCCTTTAACAGCGACTGTCACGCCCGGCAATGGCTGACCGGAAGCATCTGTTACGCGGCCGGAAATGCTGATTGTTTGCTGCAGCGAAGCAGGTGAAACCGAATGCGCGACGTTTGGCGTAATAATAATGTGGTTTCCCACCCGCTGGTAGCTGATCTCATCGCCAAAGAGCTGGTCGAGAATAGTTTCCACGGTTTGATCTTTCACATCAATGCTCACTTCCCGGTGCACGTCTACCTTTTTGTTATCGTACATGAACGAAAATTTGGTATGGGTTTCGATGTAGTTCAGCACATTCTCGATGCTTGAATTCTTCAATTCGACCGATAGCCGGGTATTTTGCGCATAGCTTTTCCCAAAACTGCTCATGAGCCCCAGACCACATATAAAAATTAGCATCAACTTCATGACAACGATTAATTTAAAAACAGAGCGACTTATTGAAGGACGCCCCCCGGATTCATAATTTTTTTTCATATTTTTGTTAGGGTTTTAGTAGCTTTCCGGTAAGGTAAATCGCCAAATTTATTACCGGGAGCCACGGTTAAAAATCGATCAGACGTTTGATACAGGTTTGCCGCAGGCAAGCCTGTATCGCTTTACAGAAGAAAGGTTAGTCCATAAGCAAATTATTTAGTTGTTATATTTTATTTGAATATCTTTTCCGTTGATCGTGTATCGAAGCGGGGTCATAAGTTTCATCATATCCAGCACTTCGCGGAATGATTCCGTTTTTACTTTGAAGGTGTAATTGTGTTCTCCTATCATCTTACGGTCGATGGTAATGGTTATACCGTACCAGCTTTCAAGCGCCTTAACAACGTTTTCAACAGGCGTGTCGCGAAAAATGAGTTCATTGTTTTTCCATGCGGTGATCAGATCGGGATTTTCTTCGGCGACGGTGAGCTCGCCGGAAATTTTGTGAAAAATGGCGTGCCCGCCTTTTGCAAGCGACTAAGTTCCCGCTTTTGACTGACAAGACCCACCACCCCTTCAGCAACGGTAATACTCTGGGTGTTTTCTTCCGGGTAATTTTTGATATTGAACGAGGTCCCGTGGACCTCAATATCCAGCGATCCGCTTGTTACACGAAATTTTTTGGAACGGTCTTTCCTGATCTCAAAAAAAGCTTCGCCGGTCATCTCAACTTCCCGGTTATTGAGATTAAAATTTGACGCATATTTGAGCGATGAGGCTGAGTTCAGCCAAACTGTTGATCCGTCGGGCAGGATAACACTGGTTTTTTGTCCCGGTTGCGTAACGATTTCAGTAAGCTGCCTGGAAAACCGGTCGTTCCGTAAATAGCTGTGAATAATTTGTGCCGCCATTAAGCCGAACACAAGCAAAGCGGCGACAGCAGCAACATAGTTGAACCGGTGATGCCATGATTTTGTGTTTGCCTTTTTTATGGAGACTTTCTTGTCGACAGCCATCCAGGCTTTTTCTGTGTCGGGGTTGAGCGGAAGGGAAGAACCGGACGAAAGGGAATAGATCGTGTGAATTTCATCGAACATCCTGAGGTTCTCCGGATCCTCATCAAGCCATTTATTGATTTCAGCTAATTCTTCCTGTGTTGCCTGATTGCGGAAACACTTGAAAAAGACAGGCCAGGGAGTTTCTTGTGCCATTTCGGGTTGTTTTATACCCAAGAGGCACTTCAGTGTCAAAATACCCTTAATCCAAATCCGGTTTTTTTAAAAAAATTTTGCGTTTTGTTTTTTCGGCCTAGGTTGTCATCCAAACCAGAAATAAAAGAAATATATCATGATAGTAGGGCCGCAGGTGTTCCCGTAACTTCTTCAGTGCGATACCCATCTGTGCTTCAACTGTTTTGACCGATATTCCCAGTTCTCCGGCTATTTGTTTGTACGGCAGGTTCTTTTCTTTGGCGAGGATGTATATTTCGCGACAGCGTACCGGCAGACTGTCGATTGCGGCGTCAATCACTTTACGAAGCTGCATGGCATCCATAACGCTGTCGGGCATTTCGGCGCATGTGGTGTCTGTTTCCGCCAGCTTTCGGTGTATTCCGAGTTTGGTCCTCTCGTTCCGGATGTAATTGATGCTTTTGTTCTTTGATGCCCGGAGTAAGTATGATTTTACGGATGACTCGATTTTTATGATCTCTTTTTTTTCCCACAGATAAATGAAAACATCCTGAACGATTTCCTCTGACATGACCGGATCATGGAGATACAGGTTTACCAGGTTGCAAAGGTCGGGATAATACTTTTCAAAAAAGAAACGGAATGCTTCTTTACTCCCTTCTGCCATCCGGCTGAAAATAAAAGATTCCTCGTCTTTAATCATCTTCAAATCCTGAGCGGTTGTAGTTAGTCCTTTTTTCTTCTCCCGTTGAAAGTGGCAAATTAATAAAATTTATCCAGACTATCCCGCACAAAAATAACGGGCTGAAGACCGGATCGCTGAATTTTATTACTAAATGATATCGTTATGAGTATTTCCGGTTTTGTTTAACTTTGGGGCAAACCTGAATAAATCAAAATTCTTCATCAAACAAAATGACAGGCCTTGAGTCCGGCATATTAAAAGAACTGAAAAAAGGAGACCATGCTGCTTTTGAGCGGGTGTTTGAGCATTACAGTAAGCAGTTGTATCTTTTTTCGTTGAGTTACCTGAAGTCGAAAGATGCTGCAGAAGACATTGTCCAGGAAGTTTTCTTTAAACTCTGGAGTAACCGCGCATCGATAAAGACAGACACCTCCTTTCAGTCTTACCTCTTCACGATCGCACTTAACGCTGTCCGGTTGCACTTCAACAAATCAGCAAAATTAAACGAAGTCAGGCATGACATCCTGATTGGTTTTTCCAACCAGAAACAAGATTTTGACAGCCAGGGCGATTATCAGATTTTGCTTGATAAACTGGATGCACTTATCGGTCAAATGCCTGAAAAACGCAGAGTGGTTTTTATTAAAAAGAAGATAGAAGGCAAAACGATGAAGGAAATTGCTGAAGAACTGGGAATTGCGGTTAAAACAGTCGAATTTCACCTGGCTGAGGCAATGAAATTCTTAAAAACGGGATTTGAGAAATATGAGACTCAGGGACTGGTTTTCTTCTATCTCTTTGTGCAATAGTTTATTCCTGATATGTAATATATTCCTCCCAAAGAAATTTTATTAACAGACAAAAAAAAGCAGGTTTTTCACCAGGGTTTTTGCCTCCGCCGTGATATAACAGGCGTATCAGTTTTGTTTAAACGATTAAACAATGTAAATTTCCGGAAAGAAAGACTAAAATAAGAGGTGCACATGCGAGATAAACCCAATTATAAAACCCTGCTTGATTTTTCAAAAGGAAAGTACTCGTACAACGATTATTTAAAGGTGAAAGATTGGTTTACCCAAACCAGGGATGACAAGGAAACCGAAAGCCGGTTATTCGGTCAGTGGAAAGCATTCGCCGGTACTGAAATGGCTGATGATGACTCTCTCCGCTCCTTATTTGCGCGAATTCACTACAAAGTATTACGCGAAGAAAAAATGAATGAAAAGAAAAGGAATTTGTGGCACTGGTACCGGCAGGTAGCAGCCATCTTAATTCCGGTCATTACTATTACTGCCGTGCTGTATTTTTTTGCCGGGCCCGTATTTTCTCCCGGTCAATCGTGGGTTGAACTCAGTGTGCCGGAAGGCGCACGGATTGAATTTATGCTTCCTGACAGCACATCGGGATGGTTAAACAGTGGTGCGAAGCTGAAGTATCCGCCGGTTTTTGGGAAACATCGTCAGGTAGAACTGACAGGTGAAGCCTTTTTTAAGGTCAGTCACCGGAGATCTTCCGATTTTACGGTAAGTGTTCCGGATATGGATATCCGGGTCCTGGGAACGCAGTTTAATGTGTCGGCATATGCCGATGAAACCGTGTCGCAGGTGGTTTTGAAGGAAGGGCGGATTGAAGTGAGCGGGAAGGCCGGCCAGTTTAGCCAGGTTCTGCAACAGAATGAAAAGCTGCTGTATAACGGCGAATCCAAATCCTTTAAGGTGACAAAAGTTGATGCTGACCTTTACAAGGCATGGACCGATGGCTATCTGGTGATCAACAATGAACCGATGGCGCAGGTCGAAAAAAAACTCGAGCGATGGTATAATGTTGAGATTACGATACGCGACGAGAAACTGAAAGGCATGCGGTTTAAAGGGACCTTCAACGGGGAGCCCCTTGAAGAGGTGCTGCGCTTTATTGCCATGACCACACCAGTTGTTTATACGATAGAAAGAAATGGCTATGATTCGAAAGGGGTCTTAACGAAACGACAAATTATCATGAAACTAAAATAAACTGCAAAGCAGGAAAGTGGCTGAAACACTTCCCTGCATGAGTTGCAGAGCGATGGTACAAATATTAATCACTCTATCAAATGTAAAAGTATGAAAAAAAATCGGGAACGAAGAGTTCGGATGAAGCTCTCCTGGAGAGATCATCTGGCTCTTAAAAACTTTTTTAGGATGGTACGCTTAACGTTATGCCTGTTTTTCTTCGGTTTGATGCAGATTTTGGCAGTCGAATCTTACTCTCAGCAAACGAAATTATCGTTAAACCTGAGTAATCAGCGGTTGGAAGATGTTTTAAAAACGATTGAAGACCAGTCGGAGTTTTTCTTCTTTTATAACCGGGATTACATCGATGTTGACCAAAAGGTAGACATTGCCGTAACAAACAAACCGATTTCAGTGGTCTTAAGTGAGTTATTAAAGGGAACGGACATCCGGTACGAACTGATAGACCGGCAAATCATCTTGTCGAACAATGATACTGCCGACGGACTCGCCCAACAGACCCGGAATGTTTCCGGCCGGGTTACTGATTCCGGCGGAGCTCCGTTACCCGGAGTTTCTGTTGTTATTAAAAATACCACAAGGGGAAGCATTACCAATGCCGGCGGAGATTATTTTTTGCAGGATGTCCCGGCTGATGCCACGTTGGTTTTTTCATTTGTGGGTATGAAAACTCAGGAAATGCCGGTTTCGGGTACGTCGCCGCTCAATATTGTCATGGAAGAAGAAGCCATTGGCATCGGCGAAGTTGTGTACATCGGCTATATGACTCAAAAGAAAGCCGACCTGACAGGATCAGTTTCCATCGCCAGGGCGGAGGATTTGCAGAAAAATCCTTCAGCTAACGCCATGAAGTCGTTACAGGGAAAACTTTCCGGCGTGTATATTACCACCAACGGAGGTAATCCGGCAGAAGGGGTAAACATTCAGATCAGAGGACTGTCTTCGCTCTCGGGGGGGGTGAAACCACTAATTGTGCTGGACGGAATGCCAACGGAGAATTTGAATCTCAGGGACATAAACGCCGGAGATATTGAATCGATTCAGGTATTGAAAGATGCTGCCTCAACCAGTATCTACGGAGCTCGTGCTTCGGGAGGGGTCATTTTGATCCAGACAAAAAAGGGAAAGGCCGGTAAAACGATCATCGAGTATAATGGAAGTCTGTCGGTTAACACGACCCGGAATAAACCAGATCTGATGAATGCCCGGGAATACGGAATCGCAGCATTCAGGGCGCAGGCCTATGATGAACAGGTGTATGGTTCAGCCCTGTCGTTGCCTTCCACATACGATTTTACCTGGCATCGGGATGATGCCGGAAGGGCTGTTCTGGATGATGTGAAAGTAGCGGAATGGCTTAACCCGGAAAAGACGGTACGCGGGTCCGATACCGACTGGCTGGATGAAGTTCTTCGGACGGCGATTACAACAAACCACCAATTGACGGTGTCGAGCGGAACTGAGAAATCACAAAGTCTGTTTTCGCTGGGTTATTATAACAATCAGGGAACACAGATCCATACCTTCTTCAGGCAGTATTCCATACGTGCCAATACCGAGTATGAATTGATTAACAACCGTCTGAAAGTAGGTGAAAACCTGGCGGTGTCTTACCTGCAATACCGTGATGCCAACGAGACCCGGTGGGCCATGATTAATCCTCCGGCAGCTCCGGTTTATGACATCAACGGGAACTGGTCGGGCGCTGCGGGTTTTGATGATTTTACAAACCCGGTACGTGTACTGACGATGAACAAAGACAACCTCAGTAATTATGTCAAGACAATCGGTAATATTTTTCTTGACCTTAAAATCTGGAAAGGAATATCGGCCCGGACCCAATTCGGGATCGATTACGGGAATGCATACAACCGGACAATCGACGGTATCTGGTCAGAAACCGGAGGCCGGAACAGCGATGGTGAGAACTACGTCGGCAATAGCCAGTCCCACCTGCTGAGTTATGTCTGGACAAATACCTTGTCCTATAATCTCAGCGCAGGCCGGCATAATCTGGATGCTGTAATCGGGAGCGAATCCACGCGCTATGTTCAGGAAGGTTTTTCTGCCAGAAGAGAAGGAATTTACCTTGAAGACCGCGATTTTGCCCATTTGGGAGTCACCACCGGCTCCAAATATTCGCTGGGCAGTTCGGCCGACGAATACACTTATTTTTCACTGTTTGGCAAGGTTAATTACGCATTCGATTCAAAGTACCTGTTTTCGTTTACTCTGCGCCGTGACGGTTCCTCGCTCTTTGGCGAAAATAACCGTTACGGGATATTCCCTGCCGTTTCGGCCGGATGGAGAATCAACAGCGAAGCCTTTATGCGTAACTATGATTTCATATCCGACCTTAAATTGCGGGCCAGTTGGGGAACAAACGGAAGTGTACAGGGCTTGCCACGGGGGTATACATCAACGCCGTTCACAACCGATTATTTCGGAACATCCTATCCGATCGAAGGGAATGAAAGCGGGCAGCTATACTCGGGATATCGGCGGACCTGGTTGGGAAATCCCGACCTGAAATGGGAAACCACTGCGCAGATTGATATGGCCGTTGATTATGGATTTCTGAATCAACGGATATACGGATCGATCGGTTATTATTCCAAAAAGACTGAAGATATTCTGGTGCAGGTTCCTTATATCGCAGCGATGGGTGAAGGGGGAGAACCCTGGATTAACGGTGCGAACATGAATAACAAAGGGTTTGAGTTTGAGATTACTTACCGGAACGATCCTAAATCGGCCTTCCAGTATGCCATTTCAGCCAATATCGGAACCTATAAGACCAAGCTGATCGATCTTCCCGAAAACGTCATTAACCGCTATCCGGGCGATGGCATGCGTGATTTTGTTATCGGTAAAACGCCGAATATTTTTTATGGCCTGGTGGCAGATGGTATTTTCAGGACACAGGCGGAAGTCGACAGCCATGCCGAACAACAGGGAAAAGCAATTGGCCGTCTCCGTTATAAAGATTTGGATGGCAACGGCGTGGTCGACGAACTGTACGACCGAACGTTTATCGGAATCACGGATCCTGACTTTTTTGGAGGAGTCACGTTAGATTTTAAATATCGCAACTTTGACATGAATCTGTTTTTCCAGGGTGTGTGGGGAAATAAGGTAAATAACATCTGGAAACAGGAAAGTGATTTTTGGAATATATCCGTTCCTTCCTGGAAAAATCACGAAACCCGGCTTCTGGGTGCATGGTCGGTTGATAATCCGGATTCAGACATCCCTGCCATATCCAATTCAACAGCTAACAGCGAGCAGGTTTTTTCTTCCTATTATGTGGAAGATGGTTCTTATCTGAAACTTAGAAACATTGAACTCGGCTATACGCTGCCGGCGAAACTGTCGCACAAGATGTTTATGCAGCACTTGCGGTTATATGCCTCGGCACGAAACGTTCTAACGCTCAAAAAAAGCTGGGGGAAGGATAAATACACCAGTTTCGACCCGGAAATGCCTGGTTATGGTTATCTGATCCCGTTTTCATTAACATTTGGACTTAACGTTACTTTCTAAATCAGTACCTATGAAGAATTTTAAATTAACAATATTCGCTTTTGCCTTCCTCTTTACGGCATTTGGTTGCTCTGATTTTCTCCAGGTAAACCCCAAGCAGGTATTGGACGAGGGCTTGCTGACAAAACCGGAGGATATGGAAGGTTTTGTTACTTCGGCTTATGCGCGCATCACCGATATTCCTTCCTGGGATTCGCCGTTTTCTCCCTGGTGGTCAGGATCGTTGCGTTCCGATGATTCTTACAAAGGAGGAGGAGGCACCTGGGACGGTGGTAACGGCTGGGGCTATATGGAAACCTTCGTCAATTTGACTCCCAACGGCTGGCCACTCGATTATCCCTGGTACGTTTCCTATCAGATCATTCAACGGTGTAACACGGCCATACAAAGAATGGAGGCAATTTCTGATGAAGATTTTCCTGCTAAAAATATCCGGATTGGGGAAATGAAATTTATCAGGGCCTTCGTTCATTTCAGGCTGAAGGAGTTTTTCAGATACGTGCCTTACATCGATGAAAATGTCATCGGCACTTCCGCTGAATTCGAAGCGGTTCCCAACAGAGATCCGGATCAACCCAACGATTTATACCTATGGGAAAAAATCCTGAATGATTTTAAGGATGCCGAAAGCCGTCTGCCTGAAATCCAACCTGAAGCGGGAAGGGTAGATAAGAATGCCGCAACCGCCATGGTGGCGAGAACGCTTATGTTCATGGCCTACGAACAGGACGACAGGCATCAGGTCACAAACATCAATAAAGAAAGACTGAATGAGGCGCTGGTTTATCTGACTAAGCTGACCGATCAGGAAGGAAATGCCGTTGGCTTATGCGAAGACTTCGGCGAGAATTTTGTACCGGAATCGGACAACAACACAAAAGAATCCATTTGGGAAATTCAGTATTCGATCGACGATGGCAGTTCGACCGGCGGGAAAATTAACCGCGGTGAAGGATTGAACCACCCCTGGAACTGGGGCGGATTCCAGTGCTGCGGATTCCATCATGTAAGCTATACCATGGGGAATGCCTTTAAAACCGGTCCCGATGGATTGCCGTTGTTCGATACCTATAACGACGACAGTTATGGCGATTATATCAAAAATGGCGCTGGTACCGTCGATGTTGCGCTGGTGGAGGCCGGAAATAAGAATTACTTCGATAAATACAATTTTGATCCCCGTTTCAGTCACACGGCAGGAGTACCGGGCCATCCCTGGAAGTACGATCCGGAATTAATATTTGAAAGCAGAGGGATCCGGAATGGTGTGGAGTACGGTTATCTGAAATCGGTGAAAGAACTGCCGCATCCGGGTTGCGGATGCCTGTTATATGACGGATGGCAATTCAACTCCATGAATAAACGAATGATCCGTTACGATGAAGTCCTGCTGTGGAAGGCTGAGGTCCTGATCCAGCTGGACCGGTGGAATGAGTCATTGGGGTTAATTAACCAGATTCGGGAACGCGCTGCAAACAGTACCGGCCGTTTGAAAAAGGCAGACGGAACATCGGTGCTGAAATACAAATGCGAAACCTATAAACCCGGCGAAAACTGTACCTGGAATAAAGACTTTGCCTGGAAAGCGCTGCAATGGGAAAATCGCCTTGAACTGGCCTGCGAAGGGCGACGGTTCTTCGATCTGCAACGGTGGGGGATTCTGGAGCCAACCATGAATGACTATTTTTCGGTCGAGAAAAATCGGTTCTCGTGGATGGATAATGCGCGTTTCACAGCCGGACGTGACGAATTTTTTCCGATACCGCAGCCTCAGATAAAATGGGCAAAGGGAAATTATACACAGAATCCGGGATACTAATCATCAGTGTAAAATCAGAATTATGAAAAATCTAAAAGTGTTAATCGTAGCGCTCGTTACGCTGTTGTTTTCCGGTTGCTACGACCGCGATATCGTTGATTTCAAAGAGTTTGATCATGCTTTGCCTAAGGTGGAGAACCTGAACTATACGAAGCAGGGAGACGTGATTCAGTTAACCTGGCAAATCCCTGCGACGGTCTCTGACGATTTCAGAAGGCCATTGGAGGTCAGCATACAAGTGGTTGAAAATAATATTTACCGGCAAAAAATTATCGTGGGAAACGGAAGTACGTTTGCAGATATTCCGACTACCGCAGGTAAAAAGTACCGGTTCGTGGTAAAATTGCTGGGATACTTAACCGAGGAGGCACGGGAAGAAGGGAAAACTGACAAGGTTTTTTCTGAGGGTCAGGTTATTGAAACCGATTAATCGTTACCGTATTTCGCTTGCTGAATTACAGAACCGGAACAGCCTTGATTTTTTCTGCTGACTCTTTTGCATCAAAGCAAAAGAGTCAGTGGGGTCTGGGGCAAAGTCCCATGATTTATAACTGGCAGAGCACTGATGCCTATTTGGCACATCAGGAATTCTGAAATTGAGAACTTAAATTAATCCTTGAGTGAAAGCAAAGATGAACCTGCTAAGTATCAAACAGATCGTTTTCACAAATCTTTTTTCTTACGTACTTTTATTGTTTTCATGCAGTAACAATGACGGCAATGAGCCTTATGTTCCGGTTGATGAGATCACATCATTGGAAACCACACTTATTCCGGATAAGAATACAAAAACCGCGTCGGCGGTTCTAAGCTTTAAAAACCTGAATGCCATCGATTATATACTCGTCCGGAAAAGCGGTGGGAATAGTTATGCCGTTAAAATAGAACAGGCAGAACTTTCATCGCCGTATGTGTTTAGTTACAGCATTCAAAAATCTGATCCGGAATCGTTCAACCTGCTGCTGAACGCTTATTACCAGGACGGGAATGTGTCGAAAGAGTTCTCGCTGAACATCGATAACCGGTGGGGATTCTTTATTCGTAAGGTGACGCGTATCGCACGCATTACAGGAACGACAATGTCGGGTGAAACTTTTGTCAGTCCGAACAATACTGCAGTAAAATGGAATGTGGGAGGGACTGACCTGGGTATCATATGGGAAATGGAACCCGGGAAATACGGGCTTTTTTTTGGCGATACGTTTGGACGCGATTTTAAGCCGAACGCGGCTAATCCGGGTCCGAACGGCGGAAGCTGGCGAAGCAATGTCCTGGCTTTTTCGGACGACCATGATCTGGAAGACGGCCTTTCATTTAACAATATGGCTACAGACGGCAGAGGAGATGCCCGCGAAATTGTGCCAGGCGGAAAAGATATATCGGGCAACGGCGACTGGACATCGATCCCTTCGGCGGCTATCCGCGCGAATGGAGCTGACTATGTACACTATTTCAATATCAGGAACTGGACCGGGTGGATTACAAATTATTCCGGCCTGTACAAGTCTGTTGATAACGGACAGACCTGGTCCAGATGCGCGGGCGTTTCTTTTTCCTCGTCCGACAACTTCGGGCAAGCGGGTTATTTTAAGAAAGACGGATACATCTATATGGTTGGCACCCGCCCGGGAAGGGACAGCAATGCCCGGCTGGCCCGTTTCCGTGAAGCCGATATCGAAAGTCCCGATCACTATGAATACTGGGACAGTTCAACCGGTCTATGGATAAAAGGAGATGAAAACAAGGCAACAAACATCATAAATGATCAGGTAGGCGAACTGTCTTTCATTTATAATGAAACGCATAAGAAATGGATAATTGCCTATTTTAACGCTGCCCGATATAACATCACCATGCGTACGGCTGAGCAGATCACAGGGCCCTGGAGTGAGCCGTATGAATTAGCGGCGGGCAAGGAATACGCGCAATTATATGGTTCTTTTTTTCATCCGATATCCGTAACAGGGAACAATTTATATTTTACCATGTCGATGTGGATGCCGTATAACGTTTTTCTGATGAAAGCCGAACTGGCCGATATGGGGAATTATTCTGATTAATCGGTTAATTTTGGGTCGGAATACATGGCCCGGTTCTGTGCTGTTTCTGAAATAAGAAGAAAGATCGTTTTAAAACCCGTGAGATGAAATAGCCATGATACTGCAACACCAACTGAAAGTGAGCATAAACCCCACGTCATGGCTATTCCATGAGTACGCGCCAAAGTTCAATAGAAAAAAGACAATTTATACGAATGAAAAAATATATTATTCCATGCCTGTTGTGTTTGTTTTTTGCCTGTTCCGGGCCGATAATCCGGAACGACGCAGAAATCCGCTTCGGGGAACAGGAACATGACTTCGGGATCCTGAATCATAAAGAAGCGGCGGAGTACCGTTTTACCTTTTCAAATCCGGGAGAAACGGCGCTCGTTGTCAGTGATGTCAAGTCATCCTGCGGATGTACGGTCGCCGAATGGACGAAAACGCCGGTGAAACCCGGAAAATCGGGAATAGTCGTGATCCGTTATGATGCAGCCTCGCCCGGCACTTTCCGCAAAGAAGTTAACGTGTACTACAACGGTCCCGGCTCGCCAGTTGTTCTGAAGATTAACGGCGACGTCCAGCAAGCGCAACCGACTGTAAATTGAAAGGGCAGGTGGTTTTCCGGAAACCTCGATAGCTTTCCAAATATTAGTCAGGTAATAACTAGTAATTATAGTTGTAAAACTATAAAATATAGTTATCTTTGGATAAGTTTTGAAACTAAACGAATTCAAAGATGAAACGGCTTACAAATCGGGAAGAGGAAATCATGGAGCTCTTTTGGGAAAAGGGATCTTTGTTTGTCAAAGAAATTGTTGATATGCTTTCGGGTCCGAAGCCACACTACAATACGATTTCTACGATCGTTCGGATGCTGGAGGAGAAGGGGTTTGTAGGACATGAGCAATTCGGAAATACGTATCGCTATCATGCCTTGATTTCCCGGGAAGAATTCAGCCGGAACACGCTGAAGGAAGTGATTGGTAAATATTTCGATAAATCATACGCGGCGGTAGTTTCCATGTTTGTTCAGGAAGAAAAAATTTCTCCGGAAGAGATTCAGGAACTGATCCGGCAGGCCAAATCAGGTAAAGCCAAAAGCAATGAATGACTTTTTACGATACATCCTGGAATCGACGGCATGCCTGAGCCTGTTTTATGTGCTATACAGAATGCTGATGCGCAAAGAAAGCTGGTTTGCTCTTAGCAGGGCGCTGCTGCTTACGGTAGTTGCCGTCTCCGTGCTAATCCCCTTAGCGAGGCTTCCGCACATCATGCAGGTACCGATTCGGGTGGAAATGACCCCCGGGCTTTCTGAGAATGAGATCCGGGTACAAGATATCCGGATCAAAGAGAACGAGGAAGCAGTTGTGCCCGCTAAAGTGGAAGAACCAACGAAGGCTAAGCTGAGCACATCAGCGGGGGAATTTCTGATTTTCATTTATTGGGCTGGTGTATTGATTGCTCTTTTGCTTCTGGCGAGGAACGTTGTCATGGTTTTATTGCTCCTGCGGAAGGCAACCGTTTTGCGTCAGGATGGATGTCGTTTACTGCTGGTTGACACCGATGTTCCTTCGTTTGCTTTTGCCGGATCGATCATTATCTCAAAAAAAGACTATGAATTATACCGTTCAGCGATCCTGCCGCATGAGAAAGCGCATGTCGCTTTCAATCACTTTTACGACTTAATGTTGCTTGAATTGCTAAAAGTTTTTCATTGGTTCAATCCGGTGATCTACGGATTGATCCGGGATATGAAAGAGATCCACGAATATCAGGCCGACCGGCAAACACTTTATTCAGGAATCGATGCAACTCAATATCAACTGTTGATCATTCAGAAATGTGTCGGACCGGGAAGGTTCGCACTCGCTAACAATTTTAATCATTGTCAAATTAAAAAAAGGATTGCTATGATGAACAAACAAGGTTCGGGCAATGCATGGCGCTGGAAGGTGGCGACCTTTCTTCCCCTGCTTGCCTTTTTGCTGATGGCTTTCGGCAAAAGAAGCGAAAATGTACCGGACAAGGCATTGCCCGCTCCGGAAGAAATGGCTGTTGAACGGGACGTGGCAACTGCCACAACTCAGGTTCAGGATGTGCAAAAAGACAGGGTAATCATGATCAAAGCCGATGGCAATTATATCGGCGGTAAAGCGGGTTCCCTGCAGGAAATTATTAAAAAGGGAAAGGAATGGGATAAGGCCAGCAACAACTGGATCCATTTGCAGGTGGATGAATCTGTTCCGCTTAAGCGTGTGGACGAGGTAAGAGAAGCTTTGTTACACGAGGGGATTGTGCATGTAACGCAATCCATACCCCATTCAGATGAAGTTATTTTTCCGGTGGGCGACGTGAGTAAAATGGTTAAATTTTCACAAGGGAGTTGGGATAAATGGATGGAAAACCGGCTGGATCAGTTCACCAGCGGTCAATACAAAGCTCTGGAGTTTAAAATAGCTTATTGTTTTGTGATTGACAAAAACGGAAAAGTCAGCGATGGACGTATTCTCGAGGCCGCAGTTCACCCCGAGATCAATGCTGCTGTTGAGAAGATGCTTTCAGAGATTCCGGACTGGGTACCTGCAGAAAGATTGGGGAATGCCGTAGATGTGCTTTACAGAGAGACTTTTTTTAACCGGGTAAGAGATTCCGCTGTGGCGGCAAAAAAAGAATAGAATTGATCATTTAAGAGCTGCCGGATCGGTGCGTCGCCGTATCCGGCAGCTTAATCATTGTCATTGTATTGCTACAACAGTCCAAAGGTAGGAATAATCATGAAGAATCCGGTAATTCCCGGTGAAGCCTATTCCCCTGTGCCATGCTTCGTGGTAAATTCATTTTCGCAAATACATTCTTGCAGGTTCTTTTTTCCTTTTTCGGTGAGGCCGGAAAAACATCTCTTTTATCAGGTACTTGTCGCATTCAGCCACTGGGATTGTCGCATAAACACAGTATTTGTTAGGGGTCTGTTGCTGAAATTTGTATGGTAACAAAACCGCTTCTGAAGAGGCTTTTAAAAAAAAATTATTAGGGGGTAAGATTATGCGAAAATTAATTATGTGGAACATCATCACGCTTGATGGGTATTTCGAAGGAAAGGAAAACTGGGAACTACCGTTTCACAACCTGGTTTGGGGGGAGGAACTTGAGAAACTGAGTATCGAACAACTGCATTCGGCCGATTACCTTGTGTTTGGACGGGTCACCTATGAAGGAATGGCAGCTTACTGGACAAAGGAAAAAGGAGAAATTGCCGACCTGATGAATGCCATTCCAAAGCTCATTTTTTCAAAAACATTGAAAGCAGTTGATTGGAATAATTCAACCCTGATAAAAGAGAATGCATCTGCTGAAATTTCGAAACTTAAAGTTCAAGGCGGAGGAGACATGTATGTATTTGGGAGTTCCAGCCTTTCCGAAACCTTCATCAATGATGATCTTTTTGATGAATATCGTATCGGAGTGGCCCCGGTAATCCTGGGCAGCGGACGTCCTTTGTTCAGCCAGGGAATTGCGTCCCGGACCTTATCGCTTATTTCCACCCAACAGCTTTCGAACGGCGGTGTGGTGTTAAAATTTGCGAAATTCTGGACCTGAGGCTGACCGCTCAGTGCATCGGGTTCAAAAATGTGAAAAAGACGCTTGCAAGGGAGGCTTTGATTAAGCGGGTACAACCTAAAGATCCAATGACTTACTTGTGGTTTATTGGCGTTAATCTTGCCGATCAGGATAAAGGGATCGGCAGTAAATTGCTTCAATCTGTTATTGACCATGGCATACAGAATGAAAGACCCATTTTTGCTATAGTGCCCCGTCCACTTCTGTCTGCCAAACTTCCATTTTTTAGAACATATCATCAGAAAGAATATTCGGAACCCGTATATTTGCCAAAATGTTTCTGCAGGGGTTTGCCTGGCGAAAGGACGACTCCTGCAAGAAAACTAACTGCACTGTGGATAAAAGGATTATTGAGACGATGAAAAAGGCTGATGAACAGGCTTTCGAGCTGTTGTTCCGGAAGTATTATGTGCGGCTTTGCGGTTTTGCCAATAAATTCGTATACGATCCCATCGAATCGGAAGAAATTGTACAGGAAGTCTTTTTGAATGTCTGGCGTAAAAGGGAACAGTTGAACCTGAATGCCGGGTTGAGTGCTTATCTGTTCCGTTCTGTGCAAAACATAAGCCTTAATTTTATTGAGCATCGAAAAGTGGTGAATAGCTATTATGCGGTGATCTCAAAGGCTTATGAGAATTCAATAAACGACTTGTCGGCCGAGAGCGAGCTCCATTATACGGAACTGAATCAGAGGGTCGAAAAAGCCATTGCTGCATTGCCCGTCGAATGCAGAAGAATTTTCCAGATGAGCAGGACTGAAGGATTGAAATACGTAGAGATTGCTGCTCAGCTTGGCATCTCGGTTAAAACAGTGGAAACTCAAATGAGTCGGGCGCTGGCAAAGCTGAAGACTGAACTAAAAGATTTCCTGACGATTCTTCTGATTAGCCTTTTTATGAACAGTTGAAAGAAGATTTGATCATAGTTTTAAGGCGATCGGATATCGGGCATCATCGAAAACAGGCTGCATTTTGGCTTATCCTCACACTCCATCTTTAGCAATAGCAAATTTTTTTTTCTGCTTCTTGTCAGGGTAAAGCCATAGTCAACTGTATAAGCATAATGAATAAACCACACAAATGGAACAATCGGTTAGTAATAAACTGTTGTTACGGTTTCTTAAAAAAGAAACATCGGAAGAAGAGAATGAAATGATCCTGACCTGGATTTCATGTTCGGAGGAAAACCGTGAGGAATTCCGACAAATCCACCGGGCTTTTCACCTGAGTGGAACAAGACAGTTTGAAGCCGGAGTCGACATTGAGGCAGCCTGGGAGAAATTATTCAGTCGGGTGTCGGCGATTACAAAGCAAGATCTGTCTGTTGATACTTTGGTTGAGCGGAAGCCGGGCTCCGGCCGAAGACAGCAGGGGGAACAAAGGAAGCAGCGTGATTTGGGTTCTGCGAATAATGTTATCTGGAAGGTTGCAGCATCTGTGGCGATCATGCTGTCAATTGGGTTCGGCAGTCTGTGGGGGCTTCAACATTTTTCCAATCAATCCGGTACTGCGAATATCCGGATCGAATCGCCCGCGGGGGAGAAATCGAAAGTCGTATTGGTTGATGGAACTCAGGTTTGGTTGAATTCGCAAACCATCTTGAATTACAATGCTTCAGAACCCAGAAGTGTGAAGTTGGAAGGAGAGGCCTACTTTGATGTTGCAAAAGATCGCAAACATCCGTTTGAGGTGATGACGGCATCAGGCCTGAAAGTAACGGTACTGGGAACGAAGTTCAATTTGCGTAGTTTTGCAAATGAAAATCGGGTTGAAACGACACTGGAAGAAGGTGAAGTGATAATTACGGGCGTTGATGCCGAAAGGCCCGTCCGGCTGGAACCGGGACAACAGGCCGGTTTTGACATTCGCAACAAACAATTTCATATCAAAAATGTGTCCCCTGACATTTATTCTGTTTGGAAAAACAATGAATTGCGTTTTACAGATACGTCGTTCCGGGATCTCGTTCCTCGCATTGAACGCTGGTATGGGATAAACGTTGATCTGGATCCGGCGATCAGTATAACAGATCGCTTTACCATGACCATAAAAACGGAAAGCCTGCGGGAGTTGCTGACCATGATGCAATTAACTTCAAAATTTGACTATGAAATAAGCGGAGAAGAAGTAACCATATCGAATAAATAAAAAAGGAGGAAAGTGTTGCTGCACCGTCCTCCTCATAATTACGCTGACAACGTAATCAAGTTTTTAAACATTAAGAAAACAAATTTATGAAAAAAAACCGATTTAATTTTCATGACAGGTATAGTATGTCCTGTTTGAAGCAAACTTACAGAGTTATGAAACTGACGACATTTTTTCTATTCGTCCTGTTTTTCCAGGTATCTGCAGGGGTTTTTTCCCAAAACAACGGGCGATTCACCATCAAGGCCGAGCAGAAAGCGATCCAAAGCATTCTGAAACAGATCGAAGAAGAGACCAATTACACGTTCATGTATAATAGGAATAATATTGATGTGGACCGAAAAACCGACATCAATATGGAAGTGAACGATATCGAAGAGGTGCTGGATGTACTGTTCAAAGGTACCAATGTAAAGTATCGTTCATTCAATCACAATTACGTCCTGTATACGGAAGGCGGGACACCAGAGATGCAATCCCAACAAGTCGTGTCAGTTTCCGGAAAAGTGACCGACTCTTCCGGTGGTCCGCTGCCAGGAGTAACACTGGTCATAAAGGGAAGCACCCAGGGAACCATTACAGACGCCGACGGAAAATACAATCTCCCCAATGTCCCGGCTAACGCCACGTTAGCTTTCTCTTTCGTAGGCATGAAGACCCAGGAGGTTGCTGTATCCGGCAAATTGGTCATTAATGTGACCATGGCCGAAGAGACCGTGGGCATTGAAGAGGTGGTGGCTGTTGGATATGGCGTTCAGAAAAAGAGTGTCGTGACGGCGGCGATAAGCCGGGTAACTGCTGACGAACTTGACATTGAAAAGCCAACAAACGTCCAAAACGCAATGAAGGGAAAGGTTTCCGGCGTACAGATCACATCCAATTCCGGACAGCCGGGAAGTGACTCCAAAATCTACATCCGCGGTATCGGGACGGTCAACGATGCAAGCCCCCTATACGTAATTGACGGCATGCCGTCTTCAAACGGGATAAATTATCTTAATCCATCTGATATTGCATCCATCGAAATCCTTAAAGATGCTGCTTCTGCTGCAATCTACGGTGCACGCGGCGCTAACGGGGTAGTGCTTGTAACCACTAAAAGCGGTAAGAACCAGAAAGCCGTTTTCAACTACGCATACTCTTACGGGTTCCAGAATCCTGAAAAAAAGACCAATCTGCTTAGCAGCAGCGACTACCAGATGCTCATGAATGAAATGGGTAAAACCTCGGGACGGGGAGATAATTTCTATTTTCCTGCAGTTTCGAACGTTAATACCGACTGGCAGGACGTCCTGACATACCATGACGCACCGGTACAGAACCATAAAATGTCGCTTTCAGGCGGAACTGAGAAGAGCACATACTATGCTTCCCTCAGTATTCTCGACCAGAGTGGTATTTTTGCAAAGGGATATTCTGATTTCGAACGTTACAATGCACGTCTGAATGTAAGCAATGTGTTGTTAGACACAAACGAACGCAGCTGGCTCACCAAAATTGTTTTCGGTGCCAAGACAAGCTATAACTATTCTAAAACGTTGGGTAGCAGCATCGGTAACAGCGAAGCAGGTGGTATTATAGCATCGATGAACATGTTACCGCCGACCGAACCGGTTTATCAGACCGATCCTGCTCAAGTAGATATATATAAGTCGATATATCCCAACTATTTGACCTCTCCTGACGGCAGGGTTTACAATATAATCAACATGAGAGAAATAGTGAATCCGCTTGCCGCTTTACAGGCGCGCAACAACTCACTTAGCGAACCACAGATTTTTACGGCCAATTTCGACCTTACATTCACATTGCTGCCCGACCTTATCTATAAAACCACTGCGGATTTCGAATGGTCATCAGGAGCGAGCAGAGGATATACACCAAAATACGATCTCAATACAGACCAGAAGAGCGTTGATGCCTACGTATGGAATTCACTCAGCAGGGGTAAAGTATGGCAATGGGAGAACACGCTGAATTATATAAAGAAAATCGGCAAAAATAACTTTGTTCTGTTGGCAGGTACATCTCTCCAGTCAGGCTTTTGGCAATGGATGAACGGTACCCGTTACGACCCGATAGAGCTGAGCCTTGATAAATCTTTCCTCGATATTTCGGGAGCCACGGCAGGCGATTCGCGAGACCGTGTTAGCGGAAGTGCCTCAGATAGCCGGATGCAATCATTTTTCGGAAGACTGAGTTACAACTACGATGAAAAATATATGCTCGAAACCACTGTCCGCCGTGACGGTTCGTCGAATTTCGGCCCGAACCATAAATTCGGTACATTCCCTTCTGTATCTGCCGGATGGGTTATCTCAAGAGAAGATTTCATGGGAAGAACCTCTTCTTGGCTCAACTTCGCAAAATTACGCGCAAGCTGGGGACAAAACGGTAACGACCGTATCGGCGCATTTGGATATACCACGACCATCGTAACAGGAGACTATCGTGCTGTTATAGACAATACGGTTATGCAGGGTGCGAGACCGAGTGGATATTCCAATCCTAACCTCAAGTGGGAAACTTCGGAGCAGACAGATTTAGGGGTTGACCTCAGGTTCCTCAACAATTCGCTGAGCATAACAGCAGACTATTTCAGCAAAAAGACGAAAGACATGCTTTTCGATCTTCCTTTGCCTGATTATGCCGGTTATCCTTCAATTCGCACCAATACAGGAACTGTAAGCAATAAAGGCGTCGAACTGGATGCATCATACAAATTCAGTATTGGTGAGGCCAATTTCGGACTTACAACCAATGCTTCCTATGTTAAGAATGAGGTAACCGATCAGGGGGATTCGAACGTTCCGGTGTCGATAGATGGTATCGGCGGTGGTCTCGGAGGTTCGGTGACATGGCGTGCCAACGGATATCCTTACGGATTCTATTACGGATATGTGTCGAACGGAATTTTCCAGAATCAGACAGAAGTTGATGCTGCGATCCAGGATAATGCGGTTGTTGGAGGAATACGCTGGAAAGACACCGACAACAGCGGACGTATCGACGGAGGAGACCGTACTATGATTGGAAAACCAAATCCCGACTGGATATACGGATTTTCATTAAACGGTGATTATAAGAATTTTGATTTCAGTGTATTATTACAGGGAGTACAGGGAAATGAAATATACAAACTATACCGACGCGGCAACGTTACGCGCGCCAATTTCGACGAAGCATGGCTTGGACGCTGGCATGGTGAAGGAACTTCCAACAAATATCCGATACTTTATGAAGGTAATATTACCCCGACTGGCGGTGATACGGGTGCGAACACAGTTTCTGACCTTTATGTAGAAAATGGTTCGTATCTGCGCCTGAAAGTATTGCAGATAGGTTATACCCTGCCTGCATCGCTTACCACAAAAGCGCTTATAAGCAATCTGCGTCTCTATATTCAGGGCGAAAACCTTGTGACTTTCACTAAATATACCGGACTCGACCCTGAAGTTGGCACGCGTAACGGATTCGACGGGGGTACATATCCTCAGGCCAGAACCTTGACTCTCGGAGTAAATGTTTCATTTTAACACGAATTGTGAATTACATACTGTTTAATATAAAAATAGAATCTGAATTTATGAAACGAGCATGGAAGTCGTGGCTTCCGCCCAAGGAGGATGTTTCGGTTAAGCGAATGCAAAGCCAAACCTGTTTGGTCTTTGCTGAGCGTAGAAATATCTAACGAAGTGAATGTTTATATGCGAGTTCCATGCCGTTGGTAAGCGTCTCAAAGTGACGACGCGCAATACGCAAATTGTAGTTGAATAAATTGAAAAAATAAATGTATGAAAAAGCTTATAATAATGTGCCTCGTTTTAACAGGGCTTGCATCTTGCGAAGACTTCCTGGAGATCAATCCGCGGACACAAGTCTCCACCGAAGAATTCTACAAAACCGAAGATGGTGTAATGAAAGGTTTGTATGCTGTAATGAAAGAGGTTCAAAACCGCCTTATGGAGGTTCACGGCTACTCGACATTACTGTCCGATGAAGCAGAAACCGGTGGTGGTATAGGAGAAGGCGTATATAAATACAAATGGGATAATTTTACCTACACTCCGACAACATGCTTTAGTAATGAATGGTACACAGGTACTGGCTGGTGGAACGAATGGGATATGGGGCTTTATGTAGGAGTAGTGGCTGCGAACGTACTCATCGACGAAATGAGCCGCAGCGGACTCCGCGATGAGTTTATACGCCCAATTGACGCGGAAACACGTTTTTACAGGGCCCTCTTCTATACATATCTTTATATGGGCTACAAGGAAATTCCGCTGTTAAAAGGGCAAATAACTTCGATCAACGACCTGTACTCTTTTGGCAATGCATCGAGGAAAGAGGTCTATGATTTTCTCATGAATGACCTGGCCGACGAGATTATACAATATTTGCCGGAAAGGAGCGCCACCCAAAAGGGTCGCATCTGTCGTGATGCAGCAAAAGTATTGAGGACCAAAATAATCCTCTTCCAAAGGGACGAAAGCAAATATCCACAGGCGTTGGAGGATATGCGTGGCATTGCGAACAACACTTTTTACGCACTTGACTCCGACTATAGACATGTTTGGCGCAAAGATGGCGAATGGGGACGCGAAAGCATATACGAAATTGGAATGGCCGGAGAAGGCTCAGGAATGAATAATAAGGTGGCCACAGTAGGAGGACGCGATATTGTAGACCCCCGTTCGGCTGAAGAGGACGGGCTCATGTCGGGATACGGCCAACTTACCATGACATGGAAAATATACGACATGTTTGCACCCGGAGATTCAAGGCGCGACGGTACGATAATTGTATATGCCGATGAAGCCGCCGATGCACTCGCCAAGACAGGGCAAAACACATTCTCGGTAAGTTCCAATCAGGAAGGGATAAACCTTCAGAGAGGACTTCTCGGAAACTATAAATATCATCCGCGCAAGGAAGCATACACCACAGGTGGAGATCAGGTAAACAGTCAGAATATGTCGTTCCGTTTTTACCGTTTTTCTGATGTTCTGCTGCTTGGTGCCGAACTTAAAGTACGCATCAGCGGTAATGCCGATCAGGAAGCACAGGGCTGGTTCGACATGGTGCGCGACCGCGCCTTCAAAGACCAGAATCAAAGGATTGAGCTTAATCAGGATAAAGAGGCCAACTTAGATATCATTTTCCAGGAAAGGTTTTACGAATTTGCCTTTGAAATGCAGCGCTGGTTCGATATTCTGCGTTTCGATAAGGGAACGGAAATTTTAGGAAGTAAAGGCTGGACGGAAAAACATCGTTATTTCCCTATTGACCAGAATGAGATAGATCAGTCGAAAGGAGTATTGACACAAGATCCTGCATGGTTATAGAAAAGCAGGCACTAGGTGATGAAGCGCGCGGTCTCCATGTGCGTGCTGCGCGCTTCATTTCATAATCTCCTGCAATCACGCATTCCTCACTCAATGAAAACCGGGTATTTTCGGAATCGGACAGATAAAAATAAGATATCATCTCTGTTTACGGAACCGATTATGCAGCCGTTTTCATCTTGGTACATCCTCAGCAAAATAGCCCGAAACATGGATTGTATGGAGATGAAAACGTTGAGGTGATCTGATTTTGATATTTAATGAACATATGACATCTGTTTGAATGGAAAACACAAACACCTATCTTGCCCTCGACTTTGGAGGAACCAAACTTCTGGTCGGCGAACTTACCGATAAGGGCCTGGTTTTAAACATGAAAAGGTATAACACCGGCTATGTTGATCAATTAAAAGCTCTGGAGATTATTACCGGTTCAGTTGATGACTACATGGCGACAGTTGGCTGGGCAACCGGCAAAAAACCAGCCGCGATGGGGATAGGTTTAATTGGGCGTGTGGATCATGACAACGGAATCTGGTGCCAGATCGACTCAAGGCGAAATCAGTCGATGGAACTGGCCTCCATATTGTCGGAGAAATACGGAATGTTCTGTTTTATCGACAATGATGTAAAAAGCGCTGCCAAAGGCGAAAAATGGATGGGTAAAGGTGCCGGAACAGATCATTTCATTTATCTGAATGTGGGAACCGGGATTGCAGCTGCCGTTGTTGTTGACGGAAAGGTTATTCGTGGTGGCAATAACAATTCCGGCGAAGTTGGCCATACAAGCGTGGGTGTAAACACGGGCATAAAATGTGGTTGTGGCCGCACCGATTGTGTAGAATTGATTGCCGCGGGTGTTGGTTTTGACAGACAAGCCCGGATGAATAAAGACAGTTTTTCTTCGGT
The DNA here is from genome assembly GCA_038562555.1 of Prolixibacteraceae bacterium. Classification (GTDB taxonomy): domain Bacteria; phylum Bacteroidota; class Bacteroidia; order Bacteroidales; family Prolixibacteraceae; genus JBCFBK01. Next base: position 141,409 of record JBCFBK010000004.1, read on the forward strand.
TCTCAAAATATCCGAAGATAAGCCGGTGGATGTTCGCGAAGTGTACCGGCTGGCGAAGAATGCCGATGAACTTTGTCTTCATCTGGTGGAACAGGCGTCAACGGCTTTGGCTAACCTGATCATGAACCTTGTCAGGGTGAGCGACCCGGAATTGGTCGTACTCGGCGGAGGCATTGTTTCCGACGAATACTTTTTTCAGAAAGTGCAGGCTAAGTTAAATCCTACCACTGTCCGCTTTGTAGCACAAGGCATTGTGTTAACAGCCCTCGATCCGCGTTTTGCGGGTTTGATTGGCGCCGGGGCACTGGCAAAAAACAGCTTTTAGTAAAAACTGGAATTCATATAAGACAGATACTACATGATACTTAAAGTTACCGTTGCAAAAACCGAATACGATTTCGACAGGATGGCAGCCTGGAGAATCATTACCGGGATACTTTCGAACCCGTCGGCAGTTATTGGCTTGTCAACCGGGCAAACTACCGGAAATATGCACAAAATTGTCAGCGAAATTTTTAGGCTGCACCCCTTTGACGTATCCCGGATTACCCTTTTTAATGTAGATGAACTGACGAACCTCCCGCGAGAATACAAAGGAAGTTGCTACACAATGATAAAAGATCAGATTGCCGGGCCGCTCGGGATCGATGAAAGTAACTTTATTATGCCTCCGACACTTTCTGACGATTTCGAAACCGAATGCCGGATTTTTCAGCAAGAACTTGAAAAGCGGGGTGGAATCGACCTTCAAATGTTGGGATTGGGAATGAACGGTCATATTGGTATTAACCAACCTGGAACGCCTTTTGAAAGCGAGACTTGGGTTTCACCTATGGACCCCGATTTTGAAAAGAGAGTACGGGAAGAAACCAATACACCTCAAGAATATGAACTGGGGGGACTGACCCTGGGGATCAAGAATATTATGCATTCCCGGAAAATTGTTCTAGTCGCAAAGGGTGAAAGAAAAGCGGAAATTGTAGCACAAATGCTTGAAGGACCTGTGACGCCTGATATACCGGCTTCGGTGTTGCAACTGCACCCCAACTGCGAATTCCTGCTTGATGCGGATGCAGCAAAACTTCTGAAAAAAGTGATCAGGTAATCCGATTTCCTAAACCAATTAAAGCAAACCAAACGTGAATAATCAAGAAAAACAAACCAGCTACGTTGCTCCTTTTATCTCTTTGGTCTTTTTGTTTTTTGTCGTAGGTTTTTTGACAACGGCAAACGGTCAGTTTCAGGCCCCGTTAAAAGAAGCCTTTCTGAAAGGCGCGGGGAATCTGAAAAATACGTTCACCACCTTGATCACATTTGCCTGGTTCCTGGCATATCCGCTGACAGGAGGGATTGGATCAAACTGGATTAGCAAAGTAGGATACAAGAATACGCTGCTCCGCGCGCTTATTTTGATGGTGGCAGGATTAGGGATTTTCCTCTTGTCCTCGCTGTTTACGGTAAAATTTCCAAATGCCGGTGTTCAGATTTTCTCGGCGAGTATACCTTTCGGATACTTCATTTTCTTATTCGGATCATTTTTGGTGGGAGCTTCGGCGACCATTCTGCAGGTGGTTATTAATCCATATTTAAGTTCTTGTTATGTAAACGGAACGCAATCGATCCAGCGTTTGGCAATCGGCGGCTCTTCCAACTCGATAGGAACGACCATTGCACCGTTTTTTGTGTCGGGAATTGTATTTGGCGGCTTAGCCATGGAAGAGGTAACCGTTAGCCAGTTAACAGCACCTTTCTTTGTATTGATGGGAGTGATGTTGTTGGTTGTACTGGTGTTATCACGGCTTTGTATGCCGGATATTCCATGTACAAAAGCTGAATCGGGCGAAAAGCTGGAAAGAAGCGTGTGGTCATTCAGTCATCTAAAACTAGGTGTGATTGCCATCTTCTTTTACGTTGGTGTTGAAGTTTGCATCGGAAATAACATCAACCTGTATGTGATCGAACTTCAGGAAGCGACCGGGAATATTTCCTTTTTCGGACATGAAGTGCTGAAGCTTTTCGGTATCAATTTTACGATCCCGGCCCTGGCCGCAACACTTTACTGGTTTGGTATTTTAACAGGCCGTTTGGTTGGGAGTTCGCTAAGCAAAATAACTCCACGTGTTCAACTTACCACCGTTTCTTCGCTGGCAATTATTACGGTTTTTCTGGCCATTGTTTTCAATAATGTTTGGATGTTGGTAGCGGTTGGTTTGTTCCATTCGATTATGTGGGGCGCCGTTTTTACACTGGCTATTCAGGATTTGGGAAAATACACTTCAAAAGCTTCCGGAGTATTTATGATTGGCGTAGTCGGTGGTGCAATTCTTCCGCTGGTTCAGGGAGCTTTTGCTGATTCAATGCACAGCTGGCGCTGGACCTGGCTGCTTGTTCTTGCCGGCGAGTTTTTCATCCTGTATTATGCCTTGCTGGGATCGCGTGTACGTGAAAAAATTTAGAGAATATAGCTCAACCAAATAACCTTTTTAGATGAAAAAGCTATTCACGATCGTATTGTTATTTAGTGTATCTGTTCTTGCCTGGGGACAATACCGTACAAGTCTTCCCCGTACGTGGGACGATTATCCGCCGGAATTGCAAAAACCGGGCTTTGGTGTTCATAAATCAGAATTGATACAAATGGACGATAGTCCGATCCTCGAAAAAGTATTGCTTTTCAGCGCTCACAACGGGCATTATCCTTACTTCGATTTGTTTAAAAACTATTACGTTGTCATTGATAATTATTCGAAACAGGTAAAATACATTTCGGATGTTACTATTTCTACTGAAAGGGATTTACAGCTGGAAGACCGCGATAATGACGGAAAGTATGAATTGTACCGTAAGTACTTTAAAGACGGGAAATTTTCGGTCGATAAAGAAGGAAATCACCTCAAAGTGGTTTGGTATTACGACAATATCGAATTCGGCAAAAAATTAGTGGTGGCTTATCTTACGTCGTGGAGTGATGTGATGCCCGACCCGAATTTTGTTACTCACATCAACTATGCGTTTGGTCATGTGACGAATAGTTTCAATGGGGTGAGTATCGATAATGAAGAGCGTTTGCGTGTCATTGTTGAACTGAAAAAAATGAATCCGGCTCTGAAAATTGCGCTTTCAATCGGAGGATGGGGCAGCGGCCGTTTTAGTGAAATGGCGTCCGACGAGAACAATCGGAAACAGTTTGCAACCGATTGCCGCCGTGTTGTTGAAGAATTCAGTCTTGACGGAATTGATATCGACTGGGAATACCCGACAAGCGATATGGCAAAAATCTCTTCATCACCCGATGATAAAAAGAACTTTACCTTACTGATGAAAGACATCCGCGAAGCAATCGGCAACAAAAAGCTTCTGACACTGGCTTCTTCGGCATTTGCAAAATACATAGATTTCAGAGCTATTGATCCGTACATCGATTTTGTAAATATTATGGGCTACGATATGGGAATGCCTCCACATCACCATGCGGCGCTTTTCCGTTCGGAGCATGCCGGTGGAATAACTTCGGAGGAAGCGGTGAACAAACATATTGCGGCGGGCGTGCCAATTCATAAACTGGTGCTTGGAGTACCGCTTTACGGGAAAGGCGACAAAAAAGCTATTGGCGATGTGGACTACAAAAGCCTTGAAAGACAAAGCAAGCATGAAGTAAAATGGGACGAGGTGGCCAAGGTTCCCTATCTGGTGGATTCGAAAGGTGAAATGATCTATACCTACGAGAACCCGAAATCTCTTGCATTCAAATGCGAGTATATTTTAAGCCGCGATTTACTTGGCGGAATGTACTGGGCTTACGACGATGACGACGAGGCAGCAACTTTGATAAAAACAGTTTACAGAACCCTAAGGAAATAGTATGATGAAAAGAAGTATTTTGCTTATCGTGAGTTTTGTAATGGTAAGTGGCTTATTTTCTCAAACTTCAGCAAAAGAAAAAGAGAAAATAAAGGCCATGATTGTTACCGGCCAGGACGGTGCGCACTGGTGGGAGGGCGGAAGTGAAGCAATCAAACAAATCCTGGAAAACAGCGGGCTTTTCACAGTTGATATAAAAGTTACCCCCGACTGGGATGAGGATATGAAAGCCTATAATCCGGATTTTAGCAGCTATGATCTGGTCATTATCAATTACGGGGGGAATACCTGGGCGGAAGCAACCCGTAAAAATTTTGAAAATTATGTTTCCAGCGGCGGCGGGGTAATGGTTATTCACTCGTCGATTGTTCCGATGGACGACTGGAAAGAATACAATAAAATGATTGGCCTTGGTGCCTGGAATGGCAGGAATGAAAAAGACGGCCCATACGTTTACTGGAAAAACGATCGGATTGTTTACGATTATTCACCCGGAGAAGCCGGACATCATGCGCTGCAACGCCCTTTTACGCTTGTTACCCGTAGTCCCGGTCATCCAATAATGAAAGGTTTACCCCCGGTTTGGGAGCATTTCAAGGATGAATTGTACGGCAAAACACGTGGCCCGGCTCAGAATCTTGAGGTGCTGGCAACGACTTACGACGACCCAAAACTGGATGGGTCGGGAAGGGATGAACCGATTTTGTGGACAGTAAAGTATGGACAAGGCCGTGTATTTGTTACTTTGATGGGACATGCTGGCAATGATCCCGAATTATGTTACTCGATGAAATGCACCGGATTTCAGGTGACTTCTTTGCGGGGCGCGGAGTGGGCTGCTACCGGAAAGGTGACGCAGGAAGTCCCGAAAGACTTTCCGGGCGAAGGCGTAATCACTTTACGCAAAGATTATAAGGCTCCGTTTAACGCCCACTAAACTACGCTATGAAACATCTGATTTTCATCGTTTTGTTGGTTGCTTTTGCTGGATGGGCTTTTGCACAAACACAAATCAGTATCGATTCTAAACTCGAAAAGGAAGTTATTGAGTCGGGAATAATCCACAGTCCGCTTCCGGTTGACGAAAGTAATTCGTACGAAGGATTAGGATTGACGAAAAAAGTACTGGAAAAACAAACGCTGTCTGTTGCTGAAAATATTTCAACCTGGAGCCATTCAGGCTACGGTAAGATTTCTTTCTCTAAAGAGAAAAGCAGTTCGGGGAAGGGTGCTCTGAAAATGGAATTTCCGACTTTTACCGGGAAAAGGGCGCGTGGCTCTGATTCAGATCCTGATTATGCGACATACGGAAACTGCTCGGCGAACCTGGATGTTGGAGGACAAAACTGGGAAAAGTACAACCGTATTGTATTTCATATTTTTCCTGATTGTGAAGGTGCACGAGTGCTGAATATCGATTTCAGTCTTGAAAATCATTCAGAAAAGACAAAAGCAGGATACAACCGCCAGTCGGGCGATCATTTAGTGCAACTGAATAACCGAGAGTGGAATACCTGTTTTCTTGATATCGGCGAGTACCAGCGCGATCATATTTCGCAGCTTGCGTTTAGTGTAAGTTTGAAAGGGATGGACAGCACGGTGGGGGATTCGGTGATTTATTACATTGATAACTTTGAATTGCAACAGATCGACAATCCTGAAATTGTGAGCGGCTGGCAGCCCGGCAAAAACCGTGTGGTGTATTCCACTTCGGGCTATTTGACAAAAGGGGCAAAAACTGCAATTCTAAATCTATGTAAAGGTCATTCTGAGAACAGTTTTCAGCTGATCGATGCACAAAGTAACCAGTCGGTTTATTCAGGGAAAATTGCAGAGACAAAAACAACTACGGGAACTTACCAAATTGCCGATTTCTCTGATTTTAAAACTTCGGGTATTTATCAACTAAAAGTTGGACAAACAAAAACGCCGGAATTCAGAATTGATGATAATGTTTGGGAGCCTTCGCTGTGGAGAACACTGAACTTTGTCTTTTGTCAGCGTTGTGGTTATGCTGTTCCAGGAATACACGGCGAATGCCATGTGGATTTGTTTTCGGAGCACGACGGGCAGAGAATTTCGTATGCCGGAGGTTGGCACGATGCAGGCGATTTGTCGCAACAAACCTTGCAAACGGGCGATCTGGCTTTTAACTTTCTGGAGGCTTACAATCAGTTTAAATCTAAAAATCAGGTACTCGCCGCACGTATGTTGGAAGAAGCACGCTGGGGGCTCGATTTTATTTTGAAAAACCGCTATGGCGACGGCTATCGCGCCAGCAGCATGGGTCTTTTGATTTGGCAGGACGGTATTGTAGGCTCCTTTGATGATATCACTTCGGTGCGTGTTCAAAACCTTGCTTTTGATAACTTCCTGTATTCGGCTTACGAAGCTTTTGCCGCAATGACGCTTCCTGATGATCCGGCGATGAAAGAGCACCTGACGCAGGTTGCAAAGGAAGATTTTGACTTTGCATTGAAACGGAATGCAGAAGTTGGATTTGGCGAGTTTCTGACGATGTTTGAGCATAGTTTTAATACTTCTGAAAGCCAGTATATGGCCACTGCATCGTGGGCGGCAAGTATGTTGTACAAACTTACCGGCGTTGTTTTTTACGCCCGGAAGGCAGTGGAATTCATCAATTTTACGCTTAATTGTCAGGAAACACAGCCCATTGGCGAGGCGGGTATCAAAGGTTTTTTCTATCGCGATCTTTCGAAAGAAGTAATTGTGCACTACAATCACCAGTCGCGCGAGCAGATTTACGTGCAGGCCATGGCACTCTTGTGCGAAACTCAGGGCAGTCATCCTGATTATAAAAAGTGGGCACAATCGATCCAATTGTATGGCGACTATCTAAAAAATCTGATGCTTTATACCGCTCCGTACGGAATGCTGGCCAGCGGCGTTTATGGCGTCGATGAAAATAAAGACGATAAAAGCTTTGATCATCTTCATCTGTTGCAACCGGAAGATGCACGTGAATTGTATACGGTGCAAATCAAAAACGGAATTCAGCTGGACAAAACCCACTATCTGAAACGTTTCCCGGTATGGTTTAGCATCTTTAACGGCAACTCAGCGGTTCATCTTTCGATGGGAAAGGCGGCGGCTATTTGCGCTAAGTTTTTGAATGATGAGAAGCTGGAGCAAATCGGGTTGGAGCAATTGTACTGGGTGGTTGGAAAGAATCCTTTCGGGCAATCCCTGATTTACGGTGAAGGCTGGAATTATCCTCAAAAAGATAATTTTTCTTCGGGTTTAACAGTAGGCGAAATTCCTGTGGGAATCCGCACCTTGGGCAATGAAGATGTGCCATACTGGCCGCAAACAAATACTTCGTGTTATAAAGAAGTGTGGGTAACATCGGCCGGGAAATGGATTTCGCTGGCCAGCGAATTTTAAGAACGAGATGAAAAATTCTGATCGTATGAAGCGAGCATGGAAACCCCGGATTACGCCCATGGTAATGTTTATCGGCGAATTGGAGCGAAGCAGAATTGAGCTTGCGAAATCCGTGAAACGAATTCCATACGTCGATTTTCACTAAAAAAGTGATGAAGTTTAGTACGAGAATTATACACAGTTAATTTGAAATGAAAAACATATGAAAAGATCGCAATTCATTTTGCTGTTACTCCTGGTATTGAGTAGCGGCTGTTTTGCAAAGTCGCCGAAACAGGCAGTAAATGTTTTGGTATTAACCGAAAGAGGCGGTCAACATAAGGGTTTTGTGGTTGAGGCTTTGAAGTGGCTCAATGAGTTCTGCGTTGAAAATAGTTTCAAGTATACCGAAGTGAACCATGCCACAGAGATTGATGCGGCAATGTTAAAGAAGTACAACGTGTTTCTTCAGTTGAATTATCCGCCGTATACCTGGAGCAAAGAAGCAGAAGATGCTTTTATTAAAAGTATTGAGAAAGGAAAAATCGGCTGGGTTGGTTTTCATCATGCAAGTTTGCTGGGCGAGTTCGACGGTTATCCGATGTGGAACTGGTTTTCTGATTTTATGGGAGGAATTCGCTTTAAAAATTACATCGCAGCAACGGCATCGGCTTCGGTGATCGTGGAAGATAAAGATCACCCGGTGATGAAGGGTGTAAATGCATCGTTTGTACTTCCTGACGATGAATGGTACACTTTCGATAAAAGCCCTCGTCCCAATGTGCATGTGTTGGCTTCGGCCGATGAGGCAAGCTATCAACCCAAGTCGGAAATAAAAATGGGAGATCATCCTGCCATTTGGACCAACGAAAAAATGAAAGCACGGAATGTCTATTTTCTGATGGGGCATGCCAATACGCTGTTCGATTCGTCTGATTTCAAAAAAATGTTTAAGAATGCTTTGCTCTGGGTTGCTGAAAAATAGAATGAATGCTGAACCAATTCGAAATGAAACGGATGAAAGTTAGAAATATTATTCTTGTTACTTCTGAAAAAATAATGATGATAAAAACCATAAATTAAATTAATTTTCAATAAAAACAGAATAAAATGATCAGGACGATTATTCTCATTGTTTTGTCCGGCATTAGTTGGAGTTTTACAGCTTTCGCTCAGAAAGGCGTGTCGTTTTATACGGAGCGCCCCGACGACCCGGAGGCGGTTTACTTTAGCCCGGATAATTACTGCATAACCAACGATGGTAAAACGGATGTTTCCGTTCCGTTACAGGAAGCCATCAATCAACTTAAAAAAGATAAGAACTTCGGGATCGTATTTATTCCTGAAGGAACTTATACCATTTCGAAAACCATTTATGTTCCGGCAGCCATTCGCTTGATCGGTTACGGGAAAGAACGCCCGGTGATTGTTTTGAAACGAAAGTCTCCGGGATTCGCTCAGCCCAACGAAAACGATAAAGGGAAAGCCAGCTACATGATTTGGTTTACCAGTGGAATTGTTGAACTCAATGGGCCGGTACACGATGCAGGAGCCAGTACTTTTTATAGCGCTTTGTCGAATATCAATCTCCGGATTGAAGATGGAAACCCTGCTGCAGTGGGCCTTCGGACCCACTTTGCACAGCACAGTTACATTGCGCATTGCGATATCGGTATCGGCAGCGGAAAAGCAGGTTTATTCGACATCGGAAATATGATTGAAGATGTTCGGTTTTTTGGTGGCGACTATGGAATTTATACCACGAAAGCTTCGCCCGGCTGGCAATTTATGATGCTGGATACACATTTCGAAGGGCAGCGCAAAACGGCTATAAAAACACAGGAAGCCGGTTTTACCATCGTACGGATGAACGTGAAGAATTGTCCGGCAGTGATTCAGGTCGATCATAATTATTGGGAAAAACTAATTCTCGACGATTGTAGTTTCGAAAATATTGCCAATCCGGCTATTGTGGTCAGCAACGAAGGAAATGCCAATATGCAGGTAAACATTAGGAACCTGGTTTGTAAAAATGTTCCGGTTTTGGTGCAATACCCGAAAGATAACAGCCGAACACTTGCTGCAGGAAAAACATACCGGGTGAATCGGTTGGTGTACGGTTTGCAAATGGATGATCTGGATGCTGAAGCTAAAGTTTGTACAGTTTATGAAGCAGAACCTGTTGGCGATTTTCATCAGGTAAACACGAATGTTCCGATGTTTCCTCGAATGAGCGAGTGGGTGAATTTGAAAAAGCTGGGGGCAAAAGGAGATGGTATTTCTGACGATACCAAGGCAATTCAGGAAGCAATTGACAAATATATGTGCATTTATGTTCCGCAGGGTTCATACCGGATTAGCGAAACAATTCGGATGAAACCCAATACGGTGCTGATCGGTTTACATCCCATGGCGACCAATTTTGTACTTGGCGGGAATACCGAAGCTTTTGGCGGATTTGGCGCTCCTAAAGCAATGATGGAAAGTGCGCAGCTTGGGAAAAATATATTAACAGGAATAGGCGTTTTTACGGGTGCAAACAATTACCGCGCGGTAGCCTGCAAATGGATGGCTGGCGAAAGTTCGATGGTTGACGATGTGAAATTCATTGGCGGGCATGGAACGATGAATCCCGGACCGAAAGTTTCCTGGGAATGGCAAAAACTGAATTTGCAGGGACATCGTCCGGTAAACGATGAAGATTTTTGGGATACACAGTATTGGAGTCTTTGGGTGACAAATAATGGTGGTGGAATTTTTAAAAATATCTGGTCGGCCAATACCTACGCAACTTCTGGGTTGTATGCTTCGCGTACCAGCACTCCTGCTTGTATTTATGCGATGTCGGTAGAACATCATGTGCGCAACGAAGTTCGTTTCAACCAGGTATCGAACTGGAAAGTGTATGCCCTTCAGTTGGAAGAGGAGAGCCGTGAAAGTTCAGAATGCCAGCCGCTTGAGATCAATCAGTGTACTGGGGTGACTTTTGCGAATTTATACATGTTCCGGGTGATTCGCGTAAAAGTCCCGTATCCGTATTCTGTTCGAACCTGGGATTGTTCCAATGTTGAGTTGCTGAATATTCATAATTACAGCCAGATAAAATATACGACAGACAATCCGTTGTACGATGTAAATACGGATACCGAAGTACGTCCAACCGAAATGGCTCGCTTATTTATCAGTGGAAACACAATTCAGAATAAGGATAAAAATCAGGATCAACCGGTTCAGTTTTTAGCGAAAGGATTTGAATTTGCGGTGGGAATGTGCCACGACTCGAAAGGCAATGTGTATTTTTCGGAACAGCGGATGAAGCGGATTTACAAATGGTCGGCTGAAACGGAGACCTTGAACCTGCTGGCTGATTTTCCATGGCAACCTTTGTCGCTGGCCTGCGATTCGGAGGATAATTTGCTGGTAGTTTTTCGCTACGATCCGCAACGTGGTTTGTTGTTAAATGGTGAGGCCGAGAGTTTTCCAAATCCTGCCGATGCAAAAGGTACTTCATTTAGTGGTTGGGGTAATTCAGGCTTTGGCACTTTGGTGTATTCAATTGATCCGTCGCAGCCGGAAGAAACTATTTCTCTGTTGAAGAAAGTAAAAAATGGCACTGTCAATCCAATTCATAAAGCACTTTATCCATCCAATCGCTGGAGAGATTATCACGATTTTAACGAGGTTTCGTTGAATCAGAACGACGAGTACTGGCTGGCTCCTGATGGCAAAACCATTATCCCGGTTTGTTACGATCTGGCTCGCTCGTGTGCGCTTGTCGAAGCTTTCCCGGGCAAAACGTTGTTTGCCGTGGACGAATACGATAAACGTACAGTAAGTTTTGATGTGAGCCAACTCGGCAAACTTTCAAACCTGAAATATTTTGCTGAAAAAGGCGAATTCAGTTCTGTTCCCGATCAGCGGGGCAATGTCTTTATTGCTGACGGGGAAATTTATACATACAATCCCGAAGGCAAACTAACCGGGAGGATCCGGATTCCTGAACGTCCGTCAACAATTTCGTTTGGCGGAACAGACATGAAAACGCTCTTTGTTACAGGGCGAACGACTCTTTTTCGCATTAAACAAAAACAATCAAAAAGTCTTTTAAAATGAAATCGATACGTATTAAAAATTTAGTTGCAACATTGGTCGTTTTAGGATGGGGCACGAGTCTTTCAGCCCAATCGTTTTTACATGCCGAGGGGCATGATATGGTCAATGAAGAAGGGCAAAAAGTACTTCTGAAAGGTGTTGGGCTGGGTAACTGGATGCTTCCCGAAGGGTACATGTGGAAATTCGGGAAATATGGTGACCGGCCACGCCGGATTGAGAAAATTGTTGCTGACCATATTGGTGAAGAGAAAGCGGCTGCTTTCTGGAAAGAATATCGAAAAAATTACATTACCGAGGCTGATATTAAGCGCATTGCCGAATTGGGATTTAACTCGGTACGTCCGGCGCTGAATTCGAGACTTTTCATTGAAGAAGGCGGAAATAATGAATTCGTTGCCGAAGGATTTGAATTGCTTGATAACCTGATTGCCTGGTGCAAAAAGTATCATTTGTATGTAATTATTGATATGCATGGAGCCCCTGGAGGACAAACTGGTCAGAATATTGACGATAGTCCCAATGATCAGCCGGAATTGTTTATCGATCCGAAGAACGAGGAAGTATTGGTAAAACTATGGGTGAAAATTGCAGAACGTTACAGCGACGAGCCGATTGTTGCTGCTTATGACTTATTGAACGAGCCTCTGCCCGAAAATACCGGAGCAGCTGAGAAATACAAACACAAGTTGGTTCCGGTGTATGAGAAACTAATTAAAGCTATTCGCGAGGTGGACAAGAAACACATGTTTACCCTTGAAGGTTACAATTGGTCCAATAACTGGTCGTTGTTCGAAAAAGCGCTGGACGATAATATGTTTTTTCAGTTTCACTATTATTGCTGGGACCGTCCAGATCATTTAAATAATATCAGTCAATTCCTGAAAAAGCGTGAAGTATTGAATACGCCGGTTTGGGTAGGCGAAACGGGTGAAAAAAATAACGCGGTTTATTTTGCCACGACCCAGTATTTCGAGAAAAATAATATTGGCTGGTCGTTCTGGCCCTGGAAAAAAATGGATACCGCAAATACTCCCTATTCAATTAAATCGCCGGAAGGATGGAGCGAAGTTGCCGCTTATTCGGATAGGGGAGAGAACGTTACGGCGACCAATGCAGCGGCCGTTTTTAATCGCCTTCTGGAAAATATAAAAATTGAGAATTGTATTTATTTCCCGGATGTGGTGAATGCGATGTTACGCAGATTGCCGTTAAAAATAGAGGCCGAAAACTACGGCCACGATGGTTATCTGAATTCTTATTTTGTGAACGATACTGCAACCATGTCGGCGAATTACAGGAAAGAGGAGCCGGTGAAAATAGAGGTGGTTAATGATAATAAACGATCATTGTCTTCCGATCAGGCAATTCATTTGCAGGCAGGAGAGTGGACCGCTTATCAATTTTATTCCCCGGAGAAAAAGCAACATAAAATTATGCTCAGGGTAAAAGCAGTCAGTGCCGAAATCAATGTGATATTGAATGGCAAAGCGATTCCTGTAAAAATTAATTCTGAAAAATGGTCGGAGCTGCAACTGAATTCAAGCGAATTCGTTTTGGGAGAAAATAACTTGAAAGTGTCGGTTAAAACCGGTGATTTTCGGTTGGATTGGATAAATATTTATTGATTTTTAAAAGGAAAATGAATAAATGATCATGGTGCTGTCAACGCCTTGTAGAAGAGTTTAAGGTAAAGCTTCCAGGCTAAAAAGCTTGCCCAGGTCTATAATGACTGGTATAATTGAGTGAAGTTAACGATAGAAAGTATCGGGGAAATGCCATTACTGTGGAAGAACTCCTGAAAAACGCGGAACCTGTATGGTGGTACTCTGTTTTGAGCCTTTAAGTTCGGGATTGATCCACGTTTCTTTTTTCATGTAATGGAATTATGGCAATAAAAAACTCGCCCAATATGCTAAATTTGAGCGAGTTGCGTACCCGGGGCGGGAATCGAACCCGAAATTGCCTGAAATAGTCTTATTTTCTGCCATTTTTAGCCGGTTTTAAGCCACAATTATAAACAATTTTGGTGGGACTTTTGGTGGGAGTTATTTATATGATTTCCCCCAAGTGCTCTTGGAGTCTGTCCAAAAAGAACCACATTGTTCATGAATAGAGGTAAACGTTTATATTTATGTTGGCTGTTGAAGAATTCCAAAAAAAATTAATCTTTGTGTATCAGATTACAGTCAGACCTTGATAACTTCTTTCTCTCCCGCTTTAAAAGTTGTGATGAAGTGTGTTTGAATATTTTTTCAAACACCACTTTTATTAGCCTCAAATATAATCCCTTATTTTCAATGAAATAGAAGAATTTAGTTCTTAATGTCGCCTAAAAACTACTTGTGAAACATGCTAATAAAAAGGATATAGCAAACCTGCAGGCAGGTTTTCGTTTAAATTTGCTCAATTATTCAGCTTAAGTACGCATCTTTATGAAGAAAACCTCAATTTAAGTGCTACTGTTATGGTAGAGGATCAAAATCAATTTTTATATCTGAGTATTAAGCAAGGAGATGAGAACGCTTTCAACCAGGTATTTAACCTGTATTACACGCGGTTGTGTTTTTTTGGCGATCATCTTGTTCATGATTTTGATTTGAGCCGGTCCATTGTACAGGATGTATTCGTAGATATCTGGCTAAACCGTGAAAAGCTGGATATACATTTTTCACTGAAGTCTTTTTTGTTCCAGTCGGTAAGAAATAAAGCGCTGAATGTACTCAAGCACCGCAAGGTGGAATCAAAATTTATTGCTGAACAGAAGAAAAAGGACGAACCCTTTTCAGTTCAGGATTTAATGGAAGAAGCCGAACTCAACGACAAGATCAATTCCGCGATCCACGAGTTACCGCCCAAATGCAAAGAGATTTTTCTGTTGTGCCGTTTTGAAGAATTGAGGTATTGGGAAATCGCCGAACGGTTAAATATTTCTGTAAAAACAGTGGAAATGCAGATCAGTATTGCCTTAAAAAAGATTCGTCAGAAATTGATTGATCCCCAGATGCTCCAATTAATTATATTCATGTTTTCAAAAAAAAGATGATCTTGTTTACAGGGTATCCTGATGTTGAGTTTTCTCAGGGATAGTTTTAGACTGACAAGAGAAAGACAGATGGAACCTGAAAACAAGCATATCGAGATCTTAATTTCCAAAAAGCTTAGCGGTCATTTAACGGTATTATGAAATTACATAGACAAATTCAGAACATGGTGCCGGCAGCACTTCTTTTGACATCTTCTATCGTATATGCGCAAGAAGAAAAACCAAACATCATATTTATCCTTGCCGACGATCTGGGCTGGGCTGACTTGCCTGCTTACGGGAACAGATTTAATGAGACACCAAGCATCGATCGGTTAGCGGCAGAAGGCATGCGTTTTACGAATGCTTATGCAGCGTGCCCGGTGTGTTCTCCCACGCGGGCGAGCATCATGTCTGGTCAATATCCTGCACGAGTTGGCATTATTGATTTTATCCCCGGACATTGGCGTCCATATGAAAAAGTTACAGTACCTAAAAACCACACCCAATATCTTCCGCAGGAAATAATTACGATTGGCGAAGCCATGAAAGATATGGGTTATGCAACCGGATATTTTGGCAAATGGCATTTAGGAAATGATCCTGAGCATCATCCGCTTAACCGGGGATTTGACGAGGCCAATGTAGGTCAAGGCTATTACAATACAAAGTTCGATCCTCCCAGGGAACAGTCTTCAGAAAAAATAATTTCGGAACGATTGACTAGGTTTAGTATTGATTTTATTGAAAAAAATAAGGACAAACCTTTCTTCCTGTTTTTGGCGCACTGGGACGTACATTGTTTGCTTGATGCCGACCGGGGACTAATCGATAAATACCTTTCCAAAGAAAAGGTTGAGGGATATCCAAGTAATGTAATTTATGCTGCTATGATCGAACATATTGACAATAGTACAGGCAGCATTATGCAGAAGCTGGAAAGCTTGGGGTTGGATAAAACGACCGTTATCTTTTTCTTCTCCGATAACGGAGGCGTAACCACCGAAAACAAATACCCCGGAGTTGAGGACAATCTAATGCCGATGGTTGTTCCGTCTAAAAGCGATATTTATAAAAACAGTCCTCTCCGGTACGTGGTTACCTCAAATGCGCCATTAAGAGGAGAGAAGGGAAGTGTTTACGAAGGCGGGATCCGTGAACCTCTGATCGTGAGATGGCCTGGAAAGATTAAGGGCGGATCCGTATCCAATGCCTTGGTGTCGAGTATCGATTTCTTTCCAACCATGCTTGAACTGGGGCAGGGGAAATTTCCTGAGAAACAAATTCTTGACGGAAAAAGCATCATGCCTGAATTGACAGGGAATGACATCCAGAACGAAAGGGCGATCTTCTGGCACTATCCGGTCTATCATCACGACGTCCCAGCGGGTGCCATACGAAAAGGCGAGTGGAAACTGATTGAAAACATGGAATCAGGAGTTGTTTCACTTTATAATTTAAAGTTGGATATCAGCGAGACAATAGATCTGTCGAAAGTCTTCCCTGAGAAAGCAAAGGAACTTTATTCTCTTTTAGAAGCATGGCAAAAAGATGTAAATGCCGAATTGCCAAAAACCAACCCTGACTTTGATGAAGACAGACGCTTTATTTGGGGTAAATATCCTAAACCGTAATTGACTAAGATTATTATGAAAAGATTAATTGCCGCACTTAGTTCTACCTGTGCCAGGAGTAATTAAAAAATACTTCCATGAAACACCGGCGTTTCAGAGGCATATTCGAATACAGGAAGCAGAATATCTTTGATGCCCTGGAGACCATCGAACGGACAACTTCGCTCAAATACCGGATGGACGGGCGGGATATCTGGCTGGAGTAAAAAACACGATAATTAACAACCCTAAACTGATAAACGATGAAAAACGAATGGATTACCTGATTCTGCAAGTGAAGCCTCGAAAAAACAACAGGTATAGCTGTAACTATCCCTGTTGTCAAAAAAGAAAATCATTTTTAAACGATTAACATCTCAAATTTATGAAAAAAAATTTGTACCGGAGTGGTGGAGGTATGCCAACACTCAGAAAACTTACTTTGATTATGAAACTAAACTTCTTCTTCATGCTTGTGGCCGTCTTGCAGGTATCGGCGAGTCAGGTGTCCGCTCAGAAAACACATTTGGATTTGAAAATGAAAGATGCATCCCTGGCAAAAATTTTGGATGCTATTGAAGGGCAGTCAGAGGTTTATTTTTTTTACGACAAATCCCGGATCAATGAAAACCAAAAAATTGATATTGACTTCCGGGATTTAACAGTCGAAGAGGCATTGGACCATTTAAAAGATGTTCTTCCCATAACGTATGAGATTGTGGGGAAAAATATCATTATCAAACCCCTGTCCGGAACCCACCACGGCCTGGTCGGGCAACCACACGCGGTTTCCGGCAAAGTCACTGATGATTCCGGAGCCCCACTTCCGGGAGTAACTGTGGTTATAAGAGGCACAACCATGGGAACAATTACAGGAGCAGACGGAAAGTATAGTCTGTCCAATGTCACTAGCAATGCAACCTTGGTTTTCTCTTTTGTTGGGATGAAGACGCAGGAAATTCCCGTTGCAGGAAAGACCGGGATTAACGTTACCATGCTGGAAGATGCAATTGGCATTGAAGAAGTGGTGGCTGTTGGATACGGTGTGCAGAAAAAGGTAAACCTTACCGGAGCCGTTTCATCCGTAAATTTTGAAAAAGATGTATTGACTTCCCGTTCTGTTACCAACATATCTTCTGCAATGGCCGGGATGACTTCAGGTGTTCGTACCCGCCAGGAGAACGGTTTGCCTAGTGACGACAACGAAGCTTCCATCAATATCAGAGGGGTTGGATCTTTAAATCTTAGTTCAGATCCTTTGGTATTGGTAGATGGGCAGGTTGCGAGTTTTAATTCTGTTAGTCCGAATGATGTCGCTTCAGTTTCTGTACTTAAGGATGCTGCTTCTGCTGCAATTTACGGTGCAAGAGCATCTAATGGTGTTATTCTGATTACCACAAAAACCGGCAACAATACGGGTGGAAAAATTACATTCAACTATAGCAGTTATATCGGGAAAAAATCTCCTACGCTTCTTACCGATATAGTGAGCAATACAGCAGACCACATGACGTTGATCAACTGGGCGCAGATTAATTCAGGAATTAATGATGTTTATTCCCAGGAACAAATTGATGAGTGGAGGGAAGGTTCCAAAACAGATCCCTTAAAGTATCCCAATACCAATTGGTGGGATGCTCTCATCAAGGATAATGTTGTGATGAATCATAATCTGTCGGCCAGAGGCGGTAACGAAAAAATAAATTTCTATACTTCATTTGATTATTATGATGATGACGGAATGATCCCCAATACTGCTTTCCGAAAACTGAATTTCAGGAATAATCTTACATACCAGGTGAACAAGTGGCTTAAATTAGGGAATAATTTAAGTATACTATCCATGAAATCAGATCCGGCTAATATTGATAATATTTTTCAATGGTTCAGGGCAACCAGTCCCGGCGCTGTAGCCAAGTCTCCGGACGGAAGGTATGGAGCTCCCCAGACGCCTAAATTGGAAACAGGTACCAACAACCCGTTAATGAGCGCTGAAGCAGCAACGGGAGAAATAAAAAACAATCAGGTACAAGGGAAAATTTTGGTGTTAATCACACCTGTTAAAGGCTTGTCTGTTACTGCCAGTTATTTTGCAAATTTGATTCAACAATTCTCCTGGCGGGGCAATGAAATATATGACCTGTGGAATTTTCAAACAGATCAAATTGCTAATGTCAATACAAATTCAAAAAATTTGACTAATACCTATTCTAAAAATATAAGGGAAGTTGTTGATTTATATGCAGATTATGGTAGAACTATCGGAAGCCACGATTTTAAAGTATTGTTAGGGTATAATCAGGAGTCATACTTTACCCGTTCGTTTAGCGGTACCAGGCAAGATATCCTGAGTTACGATACCCCGGTGCTTGATGCCGCTTCGGGAGAAATCACTAATTTGAGTGGAAGCAACAACGATTATTCCATCCGATCGTTTTTCGGACGGTTAAATTATAGTTATGACGGAAAATATTTGTTTGAAGCGAATATGAGGTATGACGGTTCATCACGGTTCGCTCCGAGTGAACGGTGGGGTGTCTTTCCTTCAGTTTCTGTTGGTTGGATAATCTCTGAAGAGAAATTTTTCACACCAATCAAGAACAGTGTCAATTCTATGAAATTAAGAGCTTCGTATGGAGTCCTGGGGAATAATGGTATTGGCAATTATGAATGGCAAAACTTCTATCAATCTGCAAACTATGTGCTTGGAGAAACGGTTTCGCCTGGACTGGCATATAACCAGTTTGGGAACTCAATTATTACATGGGAAACGACCAATGTGTTGAATATCGGCGCTGATATTTCGTTGTTCAATGGTCTTAATCTTGACATCAATTATTACAATAAGCTTACGGATAATATTCTTGCAAGATTGTCTATCCCTGGTTCAAACGGGGGAATAACCGCACCCCGTGTGAATGCCGCCAAAGTGAGGAACTCCGGGTTTGAGTTAGAAGCGAGGTATCGTAAGAACATAGGTAAGGTTGATTTTAATGCAGGGGTTAATTTCGGATACAACAAAAACAAGATAGAAAAATATCAGGGAGACTATATTCATGTTCAAAATAGCAACATCGGAAATTCCTGGACAGAAGGACATCCTATTGGTATATGGTGGGTAAGAGAAGTTGACCATATTGTTCAACAACAGGAAGAGATTGATGCGTTAGTAGCCGATGGATACACATTCGCACCCGGAACGCCGGGCCCCGGTGATTTTCTTTATAAGAACAATGATAATGACAAGGCGATTGACGACGGCGACCGGGTCTTAAAAGGCCATCCGATCCCATTGTTTACGTATGGGGGTAATATTGGAGTAAGTTACAGAGGAATAGACTTTAATGTTTATGTTGATGGAGTCGGAAAGTGGGACAGATATCTTCAATCAGCCGTATTTTCTTTAAATCATACTGTTGGTGGATATTTATGGCCTAAAGAATATTTAAAGCAATGGAGAGAAGACAATCCCGGTACAACAATCCCCAAAGTTTATTCCAACAATACAAAGAATAATGTGACGTCTGATTTCTTTCTTTACAAGGCGGATTATTTCAAAATACGGTCTATCCAGTTAGGATATAGCCTTCCGGCATCGTTGTTGCGTTCAGTTAAAATTGAAAAAGTAAGATTTTTCGTAAACCTTGAAAATTATTTCACCTTTACCGATTGGCCTGCAATGGATCCGGAAACAACCCCTTCGACTTACGACGATGTAACCTATCCGTTGCATAAAACAGCAAGCGTAGGGCTTAACATTAGTTTTTAATGAAATTATAAAAGAAATGGCTATGAAAAAGAAAATAAGTGTCTTATATATCCTGATTATAATATTAACCTTTGGCTGCGATGACGGTTTTTTGGATACTGCCCCATATAATGGCCTTTCCAACGCTGTTATTTTTAACAACGACGAAAACGCCACAATGGCTATGAATGGTGTATATAATGCAATGGCTCAGAATGCATTTTATGATTGGTTTTTAATATTGACCAATATTGGTCCGGATGGTTTTTCATGGGGGAGAGCTCCCTGGGGATATAACCTGGTCACGGGAACCGGAACCTCCCGCGATAACCCTATTACCCAACTCTATATAAATCTCCATAAACCTATTGTTTATGCAAATGATGTGATAGCCGGATTAGATGGAAATGAAAAAGTTTCGGAAACATTAAGAAACCGGCTTATTGGTGAAGCAAAATTTGTAAGAGGTTTGTGTTATTTTTATTTATATAATATTTATGGAGGCGTTGTACTCATTGATAAGCCTACTCCGGTATCCGAAACCTATTTACCCAAAAGTACCGTGGAGGAGGTGAAGCAGCTGGTTATTGCCGACTTTACTGACGCCATAGACAGGCTTCCTGTTACTTATGAAACTTCTGAGCTTGGGCGGCCAACAAAGGGGTCTGCGATTGCCATGTTAGGCAAGGTATACCTGTATAATGAACAATGGTCTGATGCGGCGGAACAGCTCAAAAAACTATTGAGTACGCCCTATTCTTATGACCTGACAGATAATTTCGGCGATAGTTTTTATTGGCAAACACAAAATAATAAAGAGTCTGTCTTTGAAATACAATACACCATGGAAACCGATTTAGGCAGCAATTTCGAACAACGGTATGGCAATCGTTCGGGAGGAAAACAGGGAGAAGACTATTGCGAAGCTTCCGTAACTGCCCTTTCTGTATTTACCAATTCGGACGGCACCCCGATAGATTTGACCACCATCCCGCAGCAAGAGGATTACGCTAATGAAAAAGCATTCGGAACAGCTTTAACAAATTGGTATCAGACTACACTTGCCAATGCCGATGTAAGGTTGCACCAAAGTATTATTTTGCCCGGTTCTACATTTTATGGGAAAGGGAACAAAGATTATAAAATATATTGGCCTTATGCACCGTATGTAAATGCAACCCCTCCGGCTCTACGGACTACCTGGACTACAGCTGCGTTAATGCCGATCAGGAAGTTTCTGACATTAGGTGACGAAAATATATTAAACGCAAAAACATGTCCCACTAATTTTCCGATAGTAAGGTTTGCCGATGTTTTATTGATGTATGCCGAAGCCGAGAATGAAGCTAATGGCCCAAGTGATGCTGTATATAATGCAGTCAACAGGGTCAGGAAAAGAGCAGGCGTGGTAGATTTTTCATCCGGACTGTCAAAGGATCAAATGCGGCGGGAGATATGGTTGGAACGTTACCGTGAGCTAATGTTTGAAACCCATTTATATTTTGATGTAAAAAGGTGGAAAGTAGCGCATACCACTGATCCGATATTCGGACTGAACAGAGATGAACTCGATTTCAGGTTAAAAAAGTTATTTACCAGAATATTTAATAAAGACAAGGATTATTTATTACCTATTCCAGGTAGTGAGATTGATCTAAATCCCTTGTTGGAGCAGAATCCCGGTTGGAATTAAACTTTTAGTTCTTATGTATGAGGCTATATGCAAATAGTCTCATACATATTTTGCATTGTTAACGGATAGGCGACGGAATGTTATTATATTGAATAGTATTCAGACGCCGGAAAGCTTATAGAATAACTGTTACGCTATTTATCTTCAATCTTAAGGTATTAAATTTCCAATTTTATTGATAATGAGGATTTTCGCTAATAAGATATCCCGGATAGTTGTGTTGTTATTTTTACTTTTTTACAGTAAAAGCGGTTTTGCACAAAGAGGAGATGTTCAATCTTCAGATAATGATCCGGTAAATGGGACTGCAGGTTTAAATCAAAAGAAAATAGTCCCTTCCATGGCCACCTGGCATATGGATTCTGCTCTTATTGACCTGGCTGCGACCTATTCTCCTTTTAAGGTATTGGTTAATTTGAGAAGCCTTGGCCGCGACAGGGATCTGATGAATAATGAGGTGCATGATCAAATTAAAAAGCGGGGCGAATACGCGAAAGAGAGAGGTATCTCGCTGGTTGCCGATCTGGATATACGGTTGGCGCTTCCGACATTCGAAGCCCGGTTCCCCGGTGAACTTCAGCAGATGCTGGTGGTAAAAGAAATTGTTTTGAAAGGAAACGACACCGTCAGGGTTTCATTTGCCAGCCGGAACCTTCAGGACCACTATCAGAGGTCATACCCTGTACGGGACGGTTCTTTTGTGAAGGCTTTTAAGTATAACTTAACCTCTCAGGGTTTGGTGGATCCGGTTTCTTTAAAAGAAATTACTGATGAATGTATCGTAAGTTCAGCCACAAAAGATTCCGTACAATTGAAAGTACCCAACAATGTGGTAAATTCTTCATCCCACATCTTCGTCATGGTATCTTTTACGTACTTATATCCGGATGTGTTTGCACCACATTTGATCGGATTTCGGGATGAGCTCATACGAAAATATGCCGATGCCGGTTTAGCAGGAGCGCATGACGATGAGTGGGGGTTTCCCAATGCCATTTCTGAAGAGTCTGTGCAAAATGAATACTGGTACACTACGTATCGTGCAAAGGCATATGCCGAAAACACGGGCGGACGGGATCTTCTGAATGATATCCTGCTTATGCATAAGGGAATAGCAGGAAAGGAAACGGAACGCATACGGGCAATCAACTATTTCCAGCAAATGGCCAGGGAACGGAATGTTGAGCTGGAAGAAAACTTCTACAGGATGGTCAAAGAGATTTGCGGGCCCGATGGAATAGTGGCCGTTCACCCCACATGGTTTCCCTACCCGGAACGCCGCGAGTTTAAAAAGAACGGGCTCGACTGGTGGGCTGTAAAGCGCGACTGGGCGCAAACAGATGAAGTTGTTCCTTTTGGCATAAGAACAGCACTGGCAAAAAAATGGGACAGCCCGGTTTGGTACAATATGTTTTACCGGTACGGATTGCCCCAGGGAAGCGAAAATGCAGACGACTATGAAGATGAACTGTGGAGTGCCGCCCTGGCCGGGGGAAGAGTCAATAATCTGCCGCATATCGGCGTCAATGCAATTTTGGGAAGCGATTTTATTCGGGCAGAAACACGCGTCCGCCTGCTGAACCACATCAATCCGACACCTTTGAACTGTCCTGTTGCTGTTGTGTTCGGACACGCATCTGCCATGAACTGGGTCGGTCCTGCCTTTGAAGATGTGGGTATGAATTTGGCTGACAGCTTGTGGCGTATGGGCATCCCAACCGATTTGATTCCATCCAGCGAGATTGAAAACAACAGTTTACAGGTAGATCAGGACGGGTATATCCGTTATGGCAGGCAACGCTATGCTGCCGTTGTTTTATACAATCCGGAATTTGAAAATCGTTCAACAGCCACGTTCTTCAACAGGGCGGCAAAAGGGAAAACCCGCCTGTACCGCGTAGGCGGCTGGACAATGGATTTCAATGGCAACAGGCTCGACGGGATCAGCTTACTGCCAAAGCCATTGCAGGCAGAAAGCAGCATTGAATCCATAATGACGGAAATACCCCGGTTGCTGGAAGACGAAAATATTCCGTCGCAGACACCTGCAACCCGTTTTGTAGAGGGCTTCGGACATGGTTCTTATGCCCCGCCCACAACCGGGTTCAGTTATTTGCTGGACGGCACACTGGTACAGGTTACTGCGACCCGGGACAGTGCGGGCGATACGCTACGCTCAAAAATGAAAACAGGCAAATATGATGTAGAAGTCGATGCAATAGGTGTCGCCGCAGTCAGGCTCGACCGGAAAGGGAATCTGGAAGCATTGGCTGCCGGTGGGTTAAAGTCATTGGAAACCGCCAGGTTCAAACTTTTCCTGGATGAACGTGTTGATCTGGCGCTGTGGAAAAATGAGGAAGGGGCATGGGAAGGACTGATCCAGGGATGGACTGGCGATATCCCTGCATCGTTACGGGCAATCACTTCGAAATGGCAACGTCTTGACCTTCCGGTTCCTTATCCTCGGGTTTCTCAACCGGCCTTAAAAAATGCGCTTCTTGTTGAAGGCAAGAGCATGTTCGGTTCGGAAGAATTGCTTACCGATATTGACGGGAATACGTATCTCACCCTAAAAGCCGGTAACCAGACATGGATGGCAGAGAACCTCCGGACAAGCAGGTTTAATGACGGTGAACCTATTACCTCGCCCGGCGGAAATAAATCTAACTGGAATAGTAACAGGTCGGGAGCTTACGCCTGGTATGAAAATGATTCGGCAAAATATGAGGAACTACATGGTAAACTCTATAACTGGCATGCTGTCCAAACCAACAAGTTATGTCCGGCAGGCTGGCGGGTACCAAATGTCCAGGAATGGACGGATTTAATTAATTATCTGGATAGCGCTTTTGTTAAAAATGACAGCCCGGCAGTTACGAATCGGTCTCCTGGTGTTAAAGGTTTCAATCCCTTACCCGGTGGGTACAGATCCCCTTACGGAACTTATTTTGGCTTGGGAAGAAATGGCTTCTGGTGGTCGTCGTCGGGAACCCGGAACAGAGTAGTCTGGGATCAGAAAACAAAATATATTTACATCATAAACGACAGGGAACAGCCTGCTAATCAAGGGATATGTATTCGATGCATAAAGGAAATGGGAAAATGAAATATTACATTAGTATAATTATACTTGCGTTGTTCCTCTCTTGTAGGAAGTCTTCAAAACAAGCTGACAGGCTCAACTTTTTATTCATTATAGTTGATGACCTCCGTCCTCAATTTGGAGCATATGGACATCCGGATATAAGATCGCCGAATATTGACAGGCTGGCTGCTAATGGCTTGCTGTTTAACCATGCCTATTGCAATATACCGGTTTGTGGCGCTTCCCGTGCAAGTATTCTTACCGGATTAAGACCTCTTTGGCCGGTTCTTTTTACAAGTTTCAATACCCGCGTTGATAAAGATTGTCCTGATGTTATTACTTTCCCGGAACTTTTCCGCAATTATGGTTATACAACCATCTCAAACGGGAAAGTTTTTCATCATAATAATGATTGTGAAAAAGTGTGGTCGGAGTCTCCCTGGCGACCATATCAACTTACTGCAAAGATCGAGTCAGTCAATAGTCAGTGGGTTGACCCGTCGTCACGAAAATATGTAAATAAAGAGTCAGGTTCCGGCCCCTATTTCGAATGTGCCGATGTGCCTGACTCAGCCTATTTCGACGGGCAGGTAGCTGCAAAGACTGTAAAAGACCTGAAGAGATTGGCGAAAGCCGATAACCCGTTTTTCCTTGCCGTTGGTTTTATCAGACCTCATTTGCCATTCAACGCTCCTAAGAAATACTATGACCTTTATGATCAGGTTAAAATTGCTGACAATCGTTTCACTCCCATCGGCTTACCTAAGGAGTGCAGTGGTTCCAAAGAAATTCTAACTTATTCAAAAATAGGCCAGTACAATAGTGATGGCTTCCACCTTGAAGCAAAAAGGGCTTATTATGCCTGCGTTAGTTATGTTGATGCTCAAATAGGTAAAGTACTGGATGCGTTGGAAGAAACAGGAAGGGCAGATCAAACAGTGGTCGTATTGATTGGTGACCATGGCTGGCACCTGGGGGAACATAATTTCTGGGGAAAACACAATGTATTGGAAAATGTACTGCGCATACCAATGATCATCAGGATTCCAGGCATGACGCCAAAGCCAATTGACAGGGTAGTTGAATTTGTGGATATGTATCCCACTCTATGTGCAGTCGCAAATATCGAATTCCCCGAACACTTACAGGGGAAAAATATGCTTCCGATGGTTGCAGAAGAAGATCCGGAATGGAAAGATGTGGCTTTTGCAGAATGGAAGGGGGCGCGTAATATAACTACAAACCGGTATTCTTATACCGAATGGAATAGAAAAGAAAGCGGGAGAGTTCATATGCTTTTCGACCATAAGACAGACCCGGAAGAAAATGAGAATATTGTTGACCGTGCAGAATACAAGGAAGTTGTAGATTCTCTCAGGAGAAAATTAAATAATTTGTACACAGATATGAACGAAAAAAATAAAAGATAATGAAAATCAGATTTCGGACACTGGTATTTGCTCTGTTATCATTGTTTAATATTTGCAAAGGAATCTTAAGGTCAGCCATCTTTGGCGGTCTTTTCACATTATCAATGGCACAGGAAGCTGTTTCCCAAAATAAGCCTAATATCGGAAAAGACGAGTTGTTTAGAGGATTTGTCACTCCTCCTGAACAAGCCCGGCCGTTTGTCCGTTGGTGGTGGAACGGGAACCGAATCACTTCCGGTGAGATCAAACGGGAACTGGATATCTTGGCTGCTGCCGGGATAGGAGGAATAGAGATCAACCCCATTGCCATGCCCGAGGAAGCAGTTGATACCGGAACCAAACCGGTGGAGTGGCTCAGTAAAGAATGGAACCGGTTATTGGCACTGACTGCCCGGGAGGCAAAGCAGCGGGGAATGATCACCGATCTGCTTGTCGGCTCGGGCTGGCCTTTCGGGGGAGAGTTCCTGAAGGAAGATGAAACCATTCAACGGGTAATCACCCATAAGATCCGGTATCCCGCAGGGACCACTGTCACAGAGAGTGGCGAAAGTTTGTACCAAAAGGCCATGGCCGCGCAGAGCCGGCAACAGGAACCGGCTAAAAGTTACGAGGTCTTTTTTGTCAAACTGGTCCCGGTATCAGCTTCCGGCACATCAGGCATCCTTGACCTTACCGACCGATTTAAAGCGGATAATCAGCTGACCTGTCAAATGCCGTCAGGGGATTACGAACTGGTTTACGGGATCCTCCAGCATGGCCACCGGCAGGTGATGCATGGTGCCCCGGGGGCTGCCGGACCCGTGATGGATCATTACGACAAAACAACCACGGTTGCCTATCTTAACCGGTTAAAGAAGATCAGCGAAGATACCGGTATTCCGCTGAATGAACTCCTCAGGTCCCTGTTTTGCGACAGCATCGAGCTCGCAGGCTCCAACTGGACCGACGGATTTGGCGATATTTTCCATCAAACTTACCATTATAAGCTGGAGCCCTATTTCCCTTTTGTTTTTTATGACCCCTATACCGGCTATCCTGAAGAAAATTATAGTGCCGGGTTCTCCGATGAACTGAAGCGGGTGAGGTATGATTACAACAAGCTGCTGGTAAAGGTTTTCAGGGACAACTTCATCCGGGTTTTCCAAGACTTTTGCACGGATAATAACGTAAAATGTCGCTACCAAGCTTACGGGACCCCTTTCCTGATGGGGATGACGGAAGGGAACATGATCCCTGATATTCCGGAAGGCAACAACTGGATCTATTCGTCTGACATGAATGCCGGTGAATGGAACTGGAACCAAACCCATGGTTATATGATCTGGAATCTTTACGCTGCTTCAGGCGGTCACCTGACCGGCAGACCGGTGATCAGTTGTGAATCGATGACCAATACGCGCGGTGTATTTCAAACCTCTTTGGAAGAAATTAAACAGCATGACGATCTGAATTTCATTTCCGGGATCAACCATACCATTTTACACGGGTTTAACTACTCACCCCCCGAAGCAGGTTTTCCCGGGTGGATCAGGTATGGAAGTTACTTCAGTGAGCATAATACCTGGTGGCCTTACTTTTCAAAATGGGTGGATTACAATGCCCGGCTTTCCTGTGTGCTCCAGCAATCCCAACCGGTAAAAAACATCGCCGTTTTAATCCCTGAAGGGGATCTTTGGTCCCAAAAAGGTTTGTCCAGGGTTCCGTTTCACACTGGACCCTGGTATTGCCACAGGCTGTGGGAACCGTTGAGCCAGGCAGGCAGTTCCTGCGACTATATCAGCGAAAAAATCATACAGGAGGGAAATAAAAACAAGGCCACCCTGAATTACGGACCAATGTCATACCAGGCTGTTATCCTGTGCAGTATACAGTCGATCGAACCGGAAACGGCACTGGCGTTAAAGGAATTTGTGAAAAACGGAGGTAGGTTAATTGTCCTGGATGACATTCCCTGCCGGTCTGTTTCGATGCAGAACGCTGCTGTAAACGACCGCGTTGTGCAGAATAGTTTTACGGAAATAACGCAGTATTATCCGGACAGGATATTCCAATTGAACAGCCCGCAGTCGGAAGGGGAACTACTTTCCTGGACAATGGATCTGCTCAAGCGGATAAACATTAAAACAGATGTTGCCATTGAAAAACCTGATAAAAATATCTTCCAGATCAGGCAGGTTCTGGGTAAAAAGGATATCTATTTTTTCACCAATTCAAACCGGGCAAAATCGGTTTTATTGAACACCCGGTTTCCCACGGGTAAGAAAACGCCCTGGATCTGGAATCCGGAAGACGGCACCAGGACGGTATTCCCCTTTGGTAAAGGTGAAAATGAACTGACGATAGAACTCCAGCCTTTACAGTCTCTGCTACTGGTATTTGATCCGGATTTGAACGGGGAACCGGATAAAAGCGTAAAAGATCAGACTGGCAACAAGACAATAACACTGGAAGGTCCCTGGAAGGTAAGCTTCGATCATTTGGACGGCAGTCGTTTCGGGCGGAACTTTGAAAAACTGGTTGACTTTGGGATTTCAGAAGACCCCCAGCTAAATACCTTCGCCGGAACGGTAACCTACACAACCACCTTTACTCTGGATGGCATTGGTGACTGGCTCGAACTGGGCAAGGTGAACAAAGGCATAACAGAGATCTATTTGAACGGAAACAAACTGGGAACAAACTGGTACGGCAAGCTGCAATTCCCGCTTAACGATGTGCTGCTAAATGGTGAAAACCGCCTGGAAATCAAATACACCACTGTACTAGGCAATTATGTCAGGAGCCTGAAAAGTAACCCCACGGCGACCAAGTGGACGCAAGGTTTTACAAACGTACCAATGGGACTGGAAGGAAATGTCAATATTGTTATAAAACAATAAGTCTGAAGCATATCAGATGTGAAATGAATTAATCAAACTTTTCTAAATGAAAAAAATTCTATTATTAATAGTCTTCAATTTCGTATTGATCAGTTTTTTAAGAAGTCAATGCACAGAACGCCCAAGGCTGTTGGTTTTAACCGATATTGGAGGAGACCCCGATGATATCCAGTCGTTACGAAGGCTGCTTTTATATTCAAACGAATTTAAAATGGAAGGTTTTATTGCCACTGCAACATGGGGACCGGTAGGTAAACGTACGCCGGGTGTATATCATACAAACGAAAATCTGATTTTCGATGCGATCTCAGATTATGGAGAAATCCGCAACAATTTGCTATTGCACAGCGCGAAGTATCCAACCGCCGATACCCTTAATGCAATTGTTTTCCATGGACAACCCAACCGGGGAGTGAAAAATCTCACTCCCGGAAAATCCACCCCTGGTTCACAACACATCATCAGGGCCGTTGACGAAAGTAATCATATTCTGAATATTGTCATTTGGGGAGGAGCTCACGATCTTGCTCAGGCTTTGCTGGATGTAAAATTAACAAGATCAGAAACTGAAACTTCTGAATTCATTTCAAAAATCAGGGTGTATGCTATTGGTGACCAGGATAAGAAATATGCACCTGAAGGAACCGGCGAATGGATTATTGCCAACTTCCCCGGTATTTTTTATATCCAGGAAGAAGATGTCGCAAGGGGCATGTTTCAAAACGACACGCCGATAGCGGAGGGAAAATTTCTTCCGTTGGTTAAAGAAGGTGTTGAACAGGATAGCGAGGATTGGGTAAGGGAAACTATTTCCGGTTGGGGAAAACTAATGGAAGCTTACCCGGATAATGTAAACCAGAACCCCAAATCGCCAAGAAATACCAAAGGGGTCAAAGAAGGAGACACTCCCTCGTGGTTTTATTTTCTGCCAAACGGGCTCAGTAACCCGGAACATCCGGAATGGGGATGTTGGGGTGGTCGGTTCAAAAATGTTAATAAACGGCTTTTTACCGATGCGATGGATGATCATTGGACAGGACAAACCGACGGGCTGATCTGTCAAAAATGGACCGTAGCCCGCTGGCGTGAAGCCTATCAAAATGATTTTGCTGCGCGGGCCCGCTGGTGTGTTCTGCCTTATAAACAGGCAAATCACAATCCGGTGTTGGTAGTTGAAAACGACAGTACCGCAAAAATTCTTTCTCTTCATGCGTATCCGGGGCAAAAAATATCAATCAGCGCGACAAACAGTTATGATCCGGATAGAAATAAAATGCAATACAACTGGTGGATTTACAACGAAGTAACATCTTCGTCGGCGCTACTCCTGAACAGTAATAAAAAGAAAGTTCAGGTCGAAATTCCTAAAGAAGCACCTTCCGGGGAAATTCATATCGTCCTGGAAGCAAAAGACAACGGGAAACCGGTCCTTCGCTCCTATCGAAGGGTCATCGTAAAGGTTTTACAAACAGGTAACTGAAGTAAAAAATGAAAGAAGAATGTCCTAAACGGATATTAAACAGATGCAATAAAGATATGGATAAATTAACCTCAACAGAGAGAAACATGAAAATAGCAGTCTTTGCAAAACGAGTCTGCCTGTTATTGGGCACATATCTTTTTTCCGCAATAAGCCTGTTATTTGCACAGCAATCACAAACCGGCGGTATGATTTTCACCGAACCGACCCCTCTTGATTTTGATGATCACAACGGATACATCTCAATTTTTGACGGCTCAACGCTAAACGGATGGGATGGAAACCCAAAATTCTGGCGTGTTGAAGACGGCGCAATTGTTGGCGAATCAACGCCCGGGAACCCAAGCGGCAACAGTTACATCGTTTATCGCGAATTGGAGGCGAAAGACTTTACACTAAAATTCCGGATAAAAATTGAAGGTAAAGGAGGGAGCGGTATCCAATATCGCAGCCGAAGCGGCCTGCCATGGCTCGCAAAAATAAATCCGAAAGTAACCGCCAATGTCGGCCCGGTTAATCTGAACTGGATGATGACTGGTCCTCAGGCAGACTTCTGGCCGAGCGCTCCCTGGACAGGACAGTTTTATTCGGAGAACACCCGCATGCGTATCCTTGCCTGGCGCGGACAGATCGTTGAGGGATACGGGGCGGAGAGCAAACGCTTAATGGGCAATATCGGCGACAGGGCTGAGCTGCAAAAAATCGTTAAAATGTCTGATTGGAACGAATACACGGTTATCGCGAGAGGACCTGTCTGTATCCATATCTTAAACGGGCAGGTTATGGCAATTATGATTGACGACGATCCGGTTTCATCCAATAATTGGTCGGGTAATATTGGTATCGAAATAGAAGCTACCACCAAAGTAATGGTAAAAGATATATGGATAAAAAAATTAAACTAACCCATCTTAACTTGATTATGGCTAAATTTTGTAAATCCCAATTGTACAGCGGAACCTGTCTTTTTACTTGCAGAAGGTGGATCCTGGTCCTGTTATTTACTCCGGTATGGATCGGTGTTGGAGCTCAGAACCAGACAGATGTGCTTTCAAAGTGGCAATACTATAACGGAGAACGAAATTCGTTGTATCATTATTTGGCCGACCAGGCTTTTGTGCTTCTGGAAAATCGAAAACAGGACATTGAAAAAATAAAATCGTCGGCAGAATGGAAAGAGCGTCAACAGGAAATAAAAAAGGCTTTTGAAAAATCAGTTGGCCCGTTTCCCGAAAAAACGCCATTGAACCCGGAGATAACCAGAGTGGTTCAAAAAGATGGTTACCGCATCGAAAATATCCTCTTTCAGTCGCAACCGGGTTTTTTTGTGAGTTCTTCATTATATATCCCGGATAATTTGCAGGGAAAAATGCCGGCAATTATATACTGTAGCGGGCATAACGCCAGTGGATACCGAAGCCGGGTATATCAACATGATATTGTTAATTTAGTGAGGAAAGGTTTTGTCGTTTACGCATTTGATCCCGTAGGACAAGGCGAGAGACTGGCTTACACCACCCCGGATCCTGTCTGCGGACGAACGATCAAAGGTCCGACTAAGGAACATTCGTACCCGGGAACGCAGGCGTTTATTTTGGGCAGTTCCCAGGCACGAACGATGATATGGGACGGGATCAGGGCAGTTGATTATCTGCTGACAAGGAAGGAAATAGACCCTGAACGAATCGGAATCACCGGCCGTTCAGGGGGAGGAACGCAATCGGCTTACATAGCAGCCTTCGACGAACGGATTTATGCCGCCGCTCCCGAAAATTATATTACCAATTTTACCCGGCTGCTTCAAACAAGGGGGCCGCAGGATGCAGAACAAAATTTTTGTCACGGCATTGCCAATGATCTGGATCATGCTGATCTGTTAACGGTCAGAGCCCCAAAACCCGCCCTGGTGATCACTACGTATAATGATATCTTCAATTTCCAAGGAGTAAAAGAAACGGTAAGCGAAGTCTCCAGGGCCTACGAAGCCTTTCATAGGGAAGAAAATTTCAAACTGGCGGAAGATATCGGCGTACACGAATCGACAAGGAAGAATCGGGAAACCAGGTATGCCTTTTTTCAAAAGTTCCTGAATAATCCGGGTAGTGCAGAAGATATTCAGGTAGAATTACCGACCAATGAAGATTTAAAAGTAACCCGGACAGGACAAGTACCGGGGAAAACTGTTTTTGATCTGAATTTCGCCCTTGCCGAAAAGTATCGTGAACAGTTGGACCGGAACCGTAAGGATTTGAAGGGACATTTAAAAAATGTCATTGAAAAAGCTCAGGTTTTATCCGGTTATTCTGAACCCGTGAAGCTTGGAACTAATGTGTTTGCGGGGATAGACAAAAAAGATTCATATTCGGTTGTGAAATATTTTCTGGAAAAAGGAGATGGATATTTAATTCCCTATATGCTGTATAAACCAGATCAAGCGAACCGAGAAGCAATTATTTATCTCCACCCGTCCGGAAAAGCCGTGGATGCATATTCAGCGGAAGAAATTAAATGGCTTGTACAGAAAGGGTATCTGGTGCTTTCCCCTGATTTGGCGGGAACAGGAGAGACTGCCGCTCACAGTTTCACAGGAGATGCATTTCTCGAAAACACCTCATTTAACATCTGGTATGCTTCAATCCTAATCAATAAAAGTATTGCAGGAATTCGCGCCGAAGAGATCGTGCGTTTGGCCAAAGTGCTGGAAAGCGAATATGGAATTAAATCAATTTCAGCCATAGCAAAAGGAAACACGGCATCGGTGCTTTTACATGCTGCGGCATTATACAAGCCGATCAACAAGATTGCATTAATCAATACTTTGTCTTCCTACCAGTCGGTAGTCGGGAACCGTTTTTATGCTCCGGCATTTGCACTTAATGCAGTAGCCGGCATGTTGAAATTTTATGATCTTCCCGATTTGGCGGCCACCCTGGCTCCGCGTAAACTGCTGATTGACGGGGCGGTCGATGGAAATGAACAGAAGCTGGATCGGGATGAAATAGAGAATAACTTTTGGGTGGCCGAATCTGCATATAAGAATTACCGGGCTGAAGATTTATTCATCATACAGGATAACGATCCCACGACAGACCCTGAAAAAATCTATGCAAAATGGATCAATAACCGGGAAAAATAAATTGTATAACCCATGAAATAACAGGAATGATGAAGAATAATAAAAGGAACCTCATTGCGGGAATGCTGCTGTTTGTAGTAACAGGAACTGCATTTGCCCAGGATAAGTGTTTTTACGAACGGGAAGGTTACGTACCGTTATTCAACGGGAAAGATTTAACAGGATGGAAGATTCCTAAAGGCGATAATGGTCACTGGTCGGTGGTTGACGGGGTTATTGATTACGACGCCCGTTCAGAGGCGGAGGGGCTCAAAGATCTCTGGACAGGGCAATCCTATACTGACTTTAAATTGCATATCGAATGGCGTTTTAAAGGATACGGCGACCTTCCTTATCCGGTAGGTATTATTTTGCCAAACGGCGATTATCAGCGCGATGAAAACGGCGAAGTAATTAAAACACTACAGCCCAATTCCGACTCGGGAGTCTATTTAAAAAGCTGGGGACAGCAAACCAATCTTTGGTGCTGGCCGGCAGGTTCAGGCGAACTATGGGTAGTAAGGAACGATAAGTCGTTGCCTCCGGAAGTCAGAGCAGGAGCAGTTCCCAAAGAAAATGCTGATAAACCCGTA
Organism: Prolixibacteraceae bacterium; assembly: GCA_038562555.1. Classification (GTDB taxonomy): domain Bacteria; phylum Bacteroidota; class Bacteroidia; order Bacteroidales; family Prolixibacteraceae; genus JBCFBK01. Next base: position 175,425 of record JBCFBK010000004.1, read on the forward strand.
GGTCAGTGGAATGCTTTTGATATTACAGTGCTCGGGAAAAGAGTTACTATCGTTAATAATGGTATCGTAGTCATCGACAATGCGTTATATCCCGGATTGGAAGAAAAAGGCCCCATTGGCCTTCAACATCACGGCGGGTTGGATGAAAAAACAGGCAAGTTAAAAAAGGCATCAAGCCTGGTTCAGTTCCGGAATATCTGGATAAAAGAATTATAACAATTAAATACATGAAGATGAACAACTTATTAACAAACATCTTCGATTTTCATACGAATGGCATGTATTTGCTATGGCCGAAAAACAGCAACGTTATTTCTATGTTACCAAAAATAAAATACTGCACATTTTTCAATCTAAGCCTTTCATTCCTTTTTATTCTTTTTGCCGGCATTGCCCCGGTTAAAGCGGATTCGCCTTATGGCTGTAAAATCAGTGACGGCCCTGTTCCCGGCGACAATGGTTCTGTATTTAAACCATTCAAAGGACGTATCGCTTACAGTGCCGACGGTAATTACCACGACCGTGACGATATTGGAGCAAATGCTTTTGTCCTGATGCTTCTCGCTGAAAGCGGATATAAAAACAAGCTCGTTCATTTTGAATATGGAAACCACATCTGGATGACAGATGAAAAGCAATTGACAGATCTGGAAAATTCAACCTTGGGGGCTCAGGAAAGATTTGGATTTCCAGGAGACATCTTTTTCAATTTAATTAAAGGGCCCGAAGCAGCATACGATCATCTTGCGTCGGAAATCAATAAATCATCGGCAGATGATCCTTTAATTATTTGCGGCGCCGGCCCGATGCATACCATTTACCAGGCAATGGAAAGAGCGCAAACCAATAACCTTCAATACGTAACCTTGCTCTCTCACTCGCACAATACCGGCGATGGCAGCAGCAATAACGAACACGGTATTCGCTGCCACAAAACTCCGGCAACAGTTTTTCACTGCCACAACGAGGCAAAGATTTGGGATGATATTGTAAAAGACTTTCCTCTGGTCAGGTTCGTGATTATCCGTGGGCAGAATGGTTCCAGAGGCCCTAAAGGAGATGGGTTTAATACTTCCGATTGGAGCAGGGTCGACTGGATGAAGAATAACGCTGACCCCAATATCAGATTTGTCTATGACCGGATGCGGGTAGCTTTTACCACAAAAGCAGACCCTTCTGATGCGGGGATGATATGGTATATTCTGACCGGAGACCAACACGGAACTTTTGAGAAAGTTGAACAGGAATTCTGTTCAGATTTAACTTGTACGTACAACTTACAATACGGCCAATTATTCTATCGGAAACATTTTATAACCACGCCAATAAAAATCCAATAACATACAAACCTGCAACAATGAAAAAAATTAAAGCTGGAGTTATCGGCGCCGGATTTATCGGCGCAGCTCATGTCGAAGCATTGAGAAGGCTCAATTTCGTTTCCGTGGAAGCGATTGCTGACGATGCCTCTGTTATCGCCGAAAAAGCCGCACTGCTGGGGCTTGACAAATATTACCAGGACTATACACAACTGCTTGCCGATCCCGAGATTGACTGCGTACACATCTGTACGCCCAATTACCTTCATTACCAAATGTCGAAAGAAGCATTGCTTGCCGGGAAACATGTGGTTTGTGAAAAACCGCTGACTACCTGCAAAACAGAAGCCGAAGAACTGGTAGCCCTTGCCCGGGAAAAAGGGTTGGTACATGCCACTAATTTTAACGTCCGGTTTTATCCCCTGATGCACGAGCTGAACACTGTTATCCGGAATGGGAAACTGGGGGATATTTTTTCGGTTCATGGGTCTTATCTGCAGGACTGGCTTTTTCATCCGACGGATTACAACTGGAGACTGGAACCTGAATTATCAGGTAACTCAAGGGCTGTGGCCGATATCGGTTCCCACTGGATGGATTTGACTGAGTTTGTTACCGGATTAAAGATCACGGAAGTAATGGCCGATTTTGCAACATTTCATCCGATCAGGAAAAAACCTCTGAAGCCTGTAGAAACCTACACCGGCAAACTGCTCACCCCGGATGATTACAAAGAAATCCCCGTTTCAACGGAAGATTTTGCAAGCATCCTGATCCGGTTCGAAAATGCCGCGCGCGGGGCATTGACAGTCAGCCAGGTTTTCGCCGGGAAAAAGAATTGTATCACTCTCGAAATTGCCGGGTCGAAACAATCGGCTTCCTGGATGTCAGAAGGGCCCAACGAACTTTGGCTTGGCAACCGCGATTCAGCAAACAGCCTTCTGATGAAAGACCCTTCCCTTATGGGTAGCGAAAGCCGCCAACTGGTCTCATTCCCCGGCGGGCACAATGAAGGATTCCCGGATACATTCAAACAAATCTTCCTGAAGATTTACCGCAAAATCGCCGGGCTGACCGACAAGGTTGAGTACCCGACATTTGAAGCCGGGCTCAGGGAAATCGTACTTTGTGAGAAAATTGTGGAAAGCCATCAGAAAGGCACCTGGATAAAAATCTGAAGGTCAACAATCTAAATCAGTTGCCATATGAAACTCGGATTTGTCAGTGCAATTTTACCGGAACTCAGTTTTGAGGAATTGATTGATTATGCTTCCGAAAATGGTTTCGCCTGTGTCGAAGTTTGTTGCTGGCCGGTGGGCAAAGCCGAACGCCGGTATGCCGGGGTGACTCACATTGATGTCGATCAGATGGACGATAAAAAAGCAGCTGAAATCAACAACTACCTCCGCGAAAAAGGAGTTACCATTTCAGCGTTCGGATACTACCCGAACCCGCTTGATCCCGATTCTGCCAAACGTGATTTTTACGCCGGGCATATCGTAAAACTTATGAAAGCCGCAGTAAAACTGGGAGTGAACCAAATAAACACTTTCATCGGGCGAAATCAATATCAAACCGTTGACGAGAATTTTGAACAATTCAGAATTGTCTGGAAACCCATCATTGAACTGGCTGAACAACTGAAAGTAAAAGTAGGCATCGAAAACTGCCCGATGCTTTTCACCGCCAACGAATGGCCCGGGGGCCACAACCTTGCAACCACCCCCGTGATCTGGCGGCGCATGTTCCGTGAAATACCAAGCAGGTATTTCGGGTTGAATTATGACCCTTCGCACCTGCTCTGGATGCAAATGGATTACGTCAGGCCCCTTTATGAATTCCGCGAAAAACTCTTCCATATTCATATCAAAGATGCGAAGGTTTTCCCTGAAAAACTGAACGAAGTGGGCATACTGGCTACTCCGCTTGAATTTCACTCTCCCAAGCTGCCCGGGCTCGGCGATATCAACTGGGGCAAATTTGTTTCGGCTCTTACCGATGTCGGCTACAAGGGCCCTGCCTGCATCGAAGTAGAAGACAGGGCCTTCGAAGACAGTGTGGAAACTAAAAAATACTCGTTGCTGCTGAGTAAAAATTATATGAAACAATTCATTTTATAAGAATCACATCCATAATTAAAAACAATGAACAAAAAAGTTAAAGAACTCGCCAAGATGATCGATCACTCCATCCTTCATCCGACCATGACTGATGAAGATTTGAAAAGAGAGTGCGAAGTAGCACGGAAATACGATGTTGCCTCGGTTTGTGTAAAACCGTATGCAGTAAGCCAGGCTGTTGAGCACCTGAAAGGTTTCGATGTGCTGGTCGGCTGTGTCATCGGCTTCCCTGCCGGAAATTCGGCAATTGAGGTAAAAGTTTTCGAAGCAGAAAAAGCCTGCCACGACGGCGCTGTTGAAATCGACATGGTGATCAACATCGGGAAAGCCTTGCAGGGCGACTGGGCTTACATTGAAAAAGAAATTAAAGCGGTGACAGAAGTCTGCCATAAAAACGAGGCGATCGTTAAGGTAATTTTCGAAACCGACTTCGTTTCGAAAGAAGAAGATATCGTAAAGCTTTGCGAGATATGCACGCAGGTTGGCGCCGACTATGTAAAAACTTCTTCCGGCTTTGGCTTTGTGAAGCAGACCAATGGCGACTATAATTACGCCGGGGCAACCATCCCCAACCTGAATCTGATGAAAAAAAGCGTTGGCCCCCATGTAAAAGTAAAAGCGGCCGGCGGCGTTCGCACCCTCGATCAGTTGATTGCAGTAAAAGAGGCAGGATGCACCCGCAGCGGAGCTACAGCAACCCAATCCATTCTTGATGATGCAATCAGGAGATTCGGAAATTAGCTGAAAACCTGTTTTTAATCCACTTAAACAGATAAAAATGATTACTGATTTTAACTTGACTATCAAGCAGTTGGTTGACATTGCCAACGATTTAAAAGAAAAAATAAAGAAAGGACTGAAGGAAGATGGTACGGAAATCAGAGCGCTGCCAACTTTTGTTCACCCTAAAAAAGATGAAATAAACGGCGACGCCGTCGTATTTGATTTAGGCGGAACGAATTTCAGGGCTGCTTCCATTTCAGTAAATCAGGTTCCGGTAGTAAAAAGCATCGTTGAAAAAGATATTACCGAAATGAAAACTTCAGGTTTTTCAGAAACCGACCTGTATCGCTCGCAACTGCAAACGATCTCCAAACTGGATATTCCCCGGGACTTGTCGGTTGGCTATTGTTTTTCTTACCCTGCCAGGTCGCTTTTTGACGGAGACGCCGAATTAATTAAATGGGTTAAAGGGGTCAGTATCGAAAACATGGAAGGAAAAGCTATCGGTAAACCTCTTATCAGCTATTTAAACCAGAACGGCGGCTTTAATTTCAGAAAAATTACGGTTGTAAACGATACCATTACCAGTCTTTTTTCAGGATTGATGAATACCGGTTTTGATGCCTACGTCGGGTTGATCGTTGGAACCGGAACCAATATGGCAACGTTTTACCATTCCGATCATATTTTAAAGCTGAAAGGATTGAAAAACTGGGAAGGCGAAACGCCGGTGAACCTGGAGAGCGGCAACTTTTTCCCACCCCACCTGACGGTTTACGACGAAGAAGTAGATCGTAATTCCGACAGTCCGGGGATACAACGATTCGAAAAAGCCGTGTCGGGAATGTACCTGGGGCATATTTTCAGGGTAGCCGCCCCCGACGGGGACATTGGCGAAATCGATGCCGCCGGTTTAACCCGCATGATTAATCAGCCCGGAAATCAGACAAAACATCATGTCCAACTTGCTTACAGTATTTACGAGCGATCGGCAAAACTGATTGCGGCATCGCTCGCCGGACTTGTTAAATCGCTGCATGAATTCAATCCGTCGATACAACGCATTCAAATACTGGCCGAGGGAAGTCTGTTTTGGAGCGCCTTAAACGATCAATTTACAGATTATAACGAAATAGTTTCCACTGTTTTAAATGAATTGATCAACGAACTTGGGCTGGGAGAAAAAGAAGTCGTGATCTCGAAAGTCAATAATGCCAACCTGATTGGTGCAGCAATAGCAGTGCTTTCAACCTAATAGTCCTTTAGGTAAAAAGAACTATAAAACCGGTTCGATAAATATTCCCTACTTGTCATTAACAACCAATAAAAAATTTAACGGTGTATATGAAAACATCAGGAATGATAAGGTAACAAAAGAAGCGCTCATCCTTGGCAGCGATAAAAAATTCAAATCCGTAAAGAAAGATTTTCCGGATATACTACCCCCCAAGGGAGTGGCAATTTACACCTCAATTGAGTAACCTGTATGGAAAAAATTCAGCCGGGGAAAGTATTTGTAATTTAAAATTTTATCACTTACTCTCACAATGGTAAATATAGATACAGATTCACATAATCCGAATGAAAAAATCAACGTATCCTTCGCAAAACTATTGAAGAATGGGGATAGCAGAGCCTTAAAAGTCTTTTTCAATGATTTTTACCCTTCTGTATGTATTTTTGCGTGCAATTATGTAAAGAGGAATGATGTTGCTGAAGATATAGCTCAGGATGCATTTTTGCGATATTGGGACCTGAAAGAAAATTTTTCAGAAGTGCAATCAATAAAAGCCTTTATTTATAATACAACCAGAAACGCATGTTTGAACCATCTCCAGCAAATTAAAACCAGAGAAGAAATTCTAAAAACACGTTTGCAATCTGAAGAACTTGCATATGAATTTATTTTGGAAGAAGAGGCTTATCGTATTTTGCATGCAGCAATAGAAGGTCTTCCTTTGCGAACCAAACAGATTATGATAATGATTTTGAAGGGAAATAAAAATAATGAAATTGCAGATAAGCTGGAGATATCGGTCAATACCGTGAAAACCCTAAAAAAAAATGCATATGTACAGTTAAGGTTAAAACTTCAGGGTCAATTGTTAATGCTTCTCATCATTGGCAAGATACTATGTAATAAATAATAAAATTTGAAGACTTTTATATCTTCCTGATGCTTAAATTTCCTGTTTAAACGGTTATACTTTTTTAAACATTTGATCTTTTTGTAAATCAATGTTCCAGACAAAATTGAAAAACTAAATTCTTTATAGCAAATTAGTTGGGTTGATTTTTTGCATTCGGGTTTAAATAATCTGATAAAAAAAATGATGCTGATTCACCCGTAAAACTTTTTCAACTGTTTTTTATAAAATATTTTGAAATGGAGAATATCAATCAAATATTTCAATTATCCCGAATTATTGCAAAAATGAAAAGCGGTGAAATGAGGGATTTTGAAACCGAATATTTGAATGAATGGCTTAGGCAATCCACGGAAAATGAACGTATCCTGAATAAAATCCTGAATGAAGAAAACCGGAACAAGCGGGAAGATTTGTTCAAACAGATTGATCTGGAAAAAGCATGGAAAAAATCTTTCATAAAAATTGAACAGGAAAAGAGGATTTCATTTATCAGGATTTATAAATATGCAGCAGCAATATTGCTTCCACTTACAATATTAACTCTTGTGTTTTTTCGGGAATATCGTCCTGAAACAAAAAGGACTGAAAAGTTGGTGCAGATTGTTCCAGGGTCGAAAAATGCAAGGCTTATCCTCAATAATGGTAAAAGTATCAGTTTAGATGACTCTAATGTTTTGGAGCTTAAGGAACAGGATGGTACAACAATTAAAAAGGAAAATGATTTGCTTACCTATGAAAAAGCAGACGAACATGAAAGATCAGGCAAGCCCCTTAATAATGTTTTGGAAACGCCAAGAGGGGGTGAATATAATCTTGTGCTAGCTGATGGCTCAAAAGAATTTAAAAATAGATAAAGTAAATGCCAGGGATTATATCCGATGGATTGAAGGTGTTTATATTTTTAAAAATGAGTCTTTAGCCGACATCATGCAGACGCTGTCCCGATGGTATGATTTTAATTACTGGTTTGAACAACAGGAAATAAAAGATATAACATTCGAAGGAGGTTTAAATAAGTACGAAAGCATTGAGCCAATTTTGGAAATTATTGAGAGTACAGGTAAAGTAAAAATAAAGATTAACGAAAAAAACATCGTATTTATGAAAAAATAAAAAGGCAGAAAATGTTCGCTGCATTTCCTGCCTGACATTCCTAGCTAACAGAAATGTTTAACTAAATGATGGAGTAAATTTATGAAAAAAAAACGAAACGTTTGCCTTCCTTTTAAAGTTGGCAGATTGAAATTGTTTAGAGTTATGAAGCTCATAACTATTTTTATATTGGCTGGATTCCTGCAGGTTTCAGCGAATATATATTCTCAAACGGCTAACATCAGCCTTGATATCAGGCAATCAAGCCTGAAAGATGTAATCAAAAACATTCAAAATCAAACTGAATTTATTTTTTTCTATAATCCATCTGATATTCAAGGCATTGAGGTGGTTAATGTAGAATTGAAAAAAGCAAGTTTGGAGGAAACGATTGACCGGTGTCTGAAAGACACGGGGTTGGAATATGAAATCAAGCATAATGCAGTGATTTTGAAGCGTTCGTTGAAACAGAGTTCTCCCCGGGGAAGCATTGTTCCTGTTGAAGAGCCTGTAAAGAAAAAGTTAACCGGTGTTGTAACAGGTAATGACGGTGCCCCGATTCCCGGTACAACTGTTATGGTCAAAGGTATGACCATTGGTACAGTCACTGACGTGAACGGTGCTTTTCAGCTATTGGTTTCGGAAGATGCCAAAATCCTTGTATTTTCCTTTGTTGGGATGAAAACCCGGGAAATGGTTATTGGCAACAGCCTGGATTTTAAAGTTGTGATGGAAGAGGAATCAATTGGATTGGATGAAGTAGTTGCAGTGGGATATGGTACCCAGAAGAAAGCCAGTGTGGTGGGAGCCATCGTTCAGACAACCTCGGAAGAGCTGAAACGTACCGGGGGAGTTACAAATCTGGCTCAGGCATTGACCGGTCAGCTTTCAGGCGTTACCGTGATACAAAACTCGGGTGAGCCTGGAGGGGATGATCCAAAAATTTTCATACGTGGGATGGGGACATGGAACAATGCACAGCCCCTGATCCTGGTTGACGGCATTGAGCGGAAAATGAACGAAGTTGATGTAAACGAAGTAGAAAGCGTCTCCGTACTGAAAGACGCATCGGCTACGGCGGTATTCGGGGTCAAAGGCGCCGAAGGCGTTATCCTGATCACTACAAAAAGGGGACAGTTAGGAAAACCCGTCATATCTTTCGACGCCAATGTCAGTACCAAAACATTAAGCAAAATGCCTGAAAAGTTAAATTCCTATGACCAGTTTCAATACCGGAACGAAGCCATCGAATATCAACTGAACAGAGGAGGGGAAGATAACGACTGGGGTTTATATACCCCTTATCGCATACTTCAGTATTACAAGCAGCCACAGGCCAACGGGCTGCAATATCTTTTCCCGGATGTTGACTGGGCAAGCGAAATGCTGAAACCATTCCCGGTTTCCTATCGCGCCAACCTGAGTGTATCGGGAGGTACGGAGTTTGCCAAATACTTCGGCTCGATCAGCTATACGTTTGAAGACGACTTGATTAAAACAAATGACGATTTTACGGACCGCGGCTATAAAGCGCAAAACTCTTATGAGCGCTTGAATTTCCGTTCAAACCTGGATTTGAGCCTGACCAAAAGTACCGTCTTTTCCGTGAACCTGGCCGGCTGGGTCGGGACCAAGCGGAACGGTTATAATTCCGAAACGAGCGATCAAAATTTATTCCGCTCGTTCCAGGAGTACTCGCCCGACATGTTTCCAATGGTATTTCCCGACGGCTCCTATGGTTACGATCCCGAAGTTCCCACCAGGGACAATCCTTACAGGACAGCGAACAACAACGGGGTGGAAGCCACCAGGAATATCAATCTGAGTACGGATTTTATCCTTAAGCAGGACCTGGATTTTATTACAAAAGGGCTCTCTGCCCGTTTGTCGTTTTCGTATGACAACTCTTTTATTACAAGTTCAGGGATAGCTGACGGAGGACAAGCACGAAGTTTGTATATCGATCCCGCTGCGATTGATATCCTTTATATGGATGAGAACGGAAGCTACATCGACGAAAACGGCAATTTCAATGTAAAAGAAGGATACAACCTGGAAGACTACATGCTGGGCTATATCAAAAACCAGAATGCCAACCATGATTACGACTGGTCGGAAGGCAGCCCCAACTACGACCCGGAAGTGAGCGGTGCGGTCAGCAATGTCATGCGAAGGGTGTTTTACCAGGCACAGGTCAATTACAACCAGACATTCGGGCGCCACGACGTGGGCGCTCTTGCCCTGGTCAACCGGGAACAATATGCCAAGGGAAGTATGTTCCCCCGGTACCGGGAAGACTGGGTAGGCCGCTTAACTTACGGTTATGCTAACCGTTACCTTTTTGAATCGAATTTTGCCTACAACGGTTCTGAAAAATTCGGCAAAGGATACCGTTTCGGCTTCTTCCCTTCGGTAGCGGCAGGCTGGATGATCACGGAAGAACCGTTCATGAAAAATATAAAGGGTATGAGCTGGTTGAACAAGTTAAAAATACGTTACACCATCGGGAAAATCGGTAACGACAATTTTGACGCCCCGCGCTGGGCTTACCAGACTAACTGGTCGCTAGGATCCGATCGTACGTATTTTAACGGGGATAAACCCGTGGAGAGCCCTTACACTCAGTATTATGAATCGGTTATTGGGAACGAGGACCTGCATTGGGAAACCGCCGTAAAACAAAACCTGGGGATCGAAGTCGGGCTGTTCAAAAGCAAAATTGGCCTGAACCTGGACCTGTTCAGGGACCGCAGGTCCGATATTTTCCTATCCGCCGGATCCAGGACCATCCCCGCTTATTTTGGGGCCAGTCCCGTTTCGGCCAACCTCGGGGAAACCAGGGTAAAAGGCTACGAGATGGAACTGTCACTGAAAAACACCTTCCGCAACGGCCTGTATGCTTACCTCAACATTAACCATACCGGCGCATTCGACGAGATCCTTTACCGGGAAGATGCGCCGCTTTTGCCGGATTATCAGAAACAGGAAGGGTATCCGATTAACCAGGTCAGGACACAAATCGACGCCGGATACACCAATAACTGGAACGAGGTTTATTCTGCCACAGGTTTTGCTACCGGCAATGCTGCACGCGTGCCAGGCGAATATCGTATTATTGATTTTAACGGCGACGGGACAATTGACGCTTCCGACAGCGCTCCTTATTCTTATCCGCAAAACCGTCCCCAGCATACTTACGGGGTTATTTTCGGCGGCGAGTATAAAGGATTCAGCCTGATGGTTCAATTTTACGGGGTGTACAACGTAACCCGGCAATATGACTGGATGCACGTCCCCTTCTCAAACTTACAGCGGACCGGTCCGGTATTCGAAGCGTTTACCGATACCTGGACCCCCGAAAATACCGATGCCAGATACCGGGCAATCGCCGTGCAAATGTCTGCAATACAGGGATTGGGGACGTACATGTACGAAGACGGGTCTTATCTTCGGCTGAAAACCGCCGAGATCGGCTACACAATGAGAAACGTAAAAGAGATACTGGGTATTAGCTCTGTCAGGTTCTACCTAAACGGGAACAACCTGCTGTTCTGGAGTAAAATGGTTAACGACTATGAAGACAGTGGTTCCTCTACACTGACCTATCCTTTGGTACGGCGTTTTAACCTGGGCGTAAATGTCAAATTTTAACCCCCAAAAAATAAGGAAAATGAAAAAACATATTTTTATATTATATCCAATATTACTGGCCCTGTGTTTGGGCATATCGTCATGTGAAGATTACCTGGACGTGGCTCCCGAAGTAGAAATATCGGACAAGGAAGTTTTTGGAACCTTCCTGCGCTACCAGGGTTTTGTCGAAGATATGTATCAATGCCTGCCTGACTGGACCCGGGCCAAGTATAATATTGCTAACTGGAACTGGTCAAACGACATTATCGCTTTACAAACTCAATATTTTTCATACTATGTTGAGCGGGGAGATTACTGGAAATGGACAAACCAGGCTTATGGTAATTTTCTTGGCACGAACGAAGAGCATTCCAACAACCAGGGGGCGGAAGCAGGCAACGCGAACAGACGTGCCGGGATCTGGCGCAATGGATGGGAGGGCATCCGGACGGCCAATATTGCCATTCAGAATATAGACATGCTGCAGGGCACCCTGGAAGAAAGGAACCTTATTTTAGGGCAGGCCTATTTTTTCCGTGCCTTTTTTCACTTTCAGATTCTGGCCTGCTGGGGAGGTGTGCCTTATGTGGACAAGGTTTTTGAACCTGCTGATAAACTCGATTGGCCACGCCTTTCTTACCTGGAAACTGCTATCCGGATCAATGAAGACCTGGAAAAGGCAGCCGAATTGCTTCCGGCGTCATGGAACGAAACTGTAGCTGGGCAAGCCACCTTGGGGGGTAACGTCGGGCGTGTTACCAAAGGCGCCTGTTACGCCTACATCGGTAAAAACTGGCTGTATGCGGCAAGCCCGCTGATGAACGGAACGGAAACAGGCGATTACAGCTCTTACAACACGGAGCTGGCACAGAAAGCGGCCGTTGCATTTGACAAACTGCTGAAACTGACCGATAGCGGTTATTATGGCCTGCACTCCTGGGCCGAGTATCGGAAAAATTTCTGGACCGTAACCAACGAATCGCTTATCGGCAAGGAATGGGTATGGGGCCATCCGTATTACAAAACCAGTCGTTATAATTATGGCGAAATGATGCTTACCGAGCTTGGGGGCCAAGCTTCAGGATATGGCGCCCCAACGCTCGAACTGATCAATAAGTTCGGGATGGCCAACGGCCTGCCTATCGACGAGGCAGATTCGGGCTACGACCCGGTAAAGCCCTGGGCCAACCGCGACCCGCGTTTTTATTATTCGATTATCGTGGATGGCGAGAAAATATTACATTACACAACCAACTATCCTACCGACACTTATGCCCAGTTTTTCCTGAACGGGCGTCACCGGGACAATGCAGTGACCGGCTTCGGGCAGAAAAAATTCTTGCCCCCCGGACGTAACAAGCTGGACAACAAATACTGGACGAGCAACAATTTTGTGATGATGGTTCCGTATATGCGCCTGGCCCATGCCTACCTGATGTATGCCGAAGCAGCCAATGAAGCTTACGGTGGCACTAACGGGAAAGCGCCGGGAGGTATCACGGCCGTGGAAGCGGTAAACATTGTCAGAGCCAGGGCCGGCGTCCCTGCTGTCGATGCACGTTTTTTGACTTCCAGGGAAACTTTCAGAAATGTTATCCGAAACGAGATAGGGGTGGAAACCTGCCTGGAAAACCACCAATGGTACGATTACCGCCGTTGGTATATCGCCCACCTGATGGAAAACCGTATAAAAACACGATTAGATTACGATAAGAAACATACTTATTTCACGCCGGTCGTGGAAAGGACCATCCTCTTCGATCAAGCTAAACATTACTGGCTCCCTTTCCAAAGAACCGAGGCTGCCTTGTACCCCGAATATTATCAAAACCCGGGGTGGTAAAGCAGGTCTAACTTCTAAAAAGTATTACAACATGAACAAAATATATCAAATACTGATACTCATCACTTGTATTCTTTTTGTCGTTCCCGGTCAATCGTTCGCGCAGAGGCGCAACAAGAAGGAGGACGTCAGGAAGATTGTCGTGTCGTCAATCCTTACGGACGAATCGGGCCATGCGCTCGGAGGTATCAACATATTGGACAGCAGGGGCTCGGTTGTTGCAATGACAGACCAGACGGGGGCATTTTCGGTTGAAGTACCCCTCAACAGCATCTTGCAGATCGAAGAAAAAGGGTTCAAGGATGTAGAAATACCGGTGGGGAACGTTCCCTCCACGATTGTTCTGACATCCGTTCCTTTCCTGATGGATGAGAGCGACAAAATCCCGATCCTTTTCGCCGAAATAAAAAAGAAGGAAACCGTGGGGGCGAGTTATACGTTGAACATTTCTGAATTTTGGGAGTATGATAATGTACAAGGCCTGTCCAGCAACCTGAACGGGCGCATTCCCGGATTGTTGGGGACCAGCAACATCAGGGGGATTGGCTCCCCATTGTTCCTGGTTGACGGGCTGCCCACGGACATCAGTAACATCAACACGGAGGAAATCGACCGGATTACCGTGCTGAAAGACGCCAATTCCTCCATCCTTTATGGGACTCAGGCAACCAACGGAGTGGTACAGGTCACTACCAAAAGAGGGGTGGCGAACAGGCAAAAGCTAAACGTTATTGCAGAGACCGGTATTGCTACGCCTGTGGCCCTGCCTGAATACCTCGGTTCTGCAGAATATATGAAATACCGTAACCAGGCGGCCCTGAACGACGGGATGTCAACCCCTTTTAGCCAGGAAACGATTGACCTGTATGCTTCGGGTCAAAATCCTTACAGATACCCTGATGTCGATTTTTATTCTGACGAATTCATTAAAAGCTATCGAAACCAAAGCAAAGCGATGTTTGAGGTTTCAGGGGGAAACAAAGTTACCCGCTACTATACCAACGCGGGCTGGATCCACCAGGGAACGCTTTATAATATAGGCGGTGCAACAGGCTATGGCACCGACAAATTCAATGTGCGCAGTAATATCGATGTCGATGTTACCGATTTTATTAAAACTTACATCAGCCTGTCTGCGGTTTTCGATGTTGACAAGGCCCCCGTGGGAAATTTCTGGAGCGACGCTGCAACTATACACCCATACCACTATTCGCAACTGCTCCCCCTTTCGCTGATGTCGAAAGACCTGACCATATCCGACGGTAGCGATCTAAGCAAGGTTTTTTTAGTTGGCGATGCCTATGTACTGGGAGGAAGCACCCTTTATACCGATAACATTTATGGTGACCAGGCGTTCGGAAATTATTCGACAACCATTGGCCGGACAATTCAGTATATGCAGGGGTTACAGTTAGACCTTAACCGTTTTATCAAGGGTTTAACAGCCAATGCTGCTGTCCGTTTAGATATGTACAACCGTTTTATACAGGGCGTTTCCGATACTTATGCCGTGTACGAGCCCACTTGGTTGGACAATCCTTCGGGAAGCGATTCCATTACCGCTCTGACCAAAGTTGGCAGTGACCTGAGAAAAGGTACCCAGGCTGTAAGCGGGCAGTATTTCAGACGTGCGATAAATGCATATATTTCAGTGGATTACCAACGGAAACTGAGTAATCGCCATTTTGTATCGGGCACTTTGTTGGGCTATACAAGCAGGGAAACATACCAGGGACTTCTGATCCCTGAAAAAGCCGCCCATCTTGGACTGCGCCTGTCATACAATTATGCCGGGAAGTATCTTGTTGATTTTAGTAGCGCATATGTGAATGGATACAAATTTGCACCGGAACATAGAGGTGGGTTCTCTCCTTCGTTGGGCCTTGCATGGGTCATTAGCGACGAAAATTTCCTGTTGGGGGCGGATCATATCGATTTCCTTAAACTAAGGGCATCAGCAGGCATTATGAATTATGAACCAGCTATCAACGACTATACCCTGTATGACCAGACGTTCAGTACAAACGGCAGTTACAGCTGGGACGACGGAGTCCGTAAACTTGATGTCTGGAAATTGAACCGTGCCACCAACGATCATCTTGGGTTTCAAAAAGCAAAAAATATCAACCTCGGTTTGGAAGGGTACTTTTTCAATCAATCGTTCTGCCTTGATGTCAATGCATTTTATACCGTAAAGTCAGACCTGATCATCCAGAAAAGCACATACCCGGGATATATGGCCGATTATATTCCTTATGAAAATTATGAGGAAACATCCTATAAGGGAGTGGAAGCAGGCCTGATATACAAGTTAGGAAACAAACGATGGGGACTGGATATCGAGGCCAATGTGTTGTATGCCACTTCAGAAAGGGTGAAAGTTGATGAAGCGCGGCCGGAGCCCTATATGAACCGGCAGGGCAAGTCTGCCGATGCCATGTTCGGCCTGGAAGCCCTGGGGTTCTTTAAAGATGCTGCCGACATAGCCAACAGTCCGGAACAGGCCTTCAGTGCGGTACAGCCGGGTGACATCAAGTATAAGGACCAGAACGGGGACAACATGATTAACGAAAATGACCAGGTGTGGGTTGGCAATTCACAGGCACGTTGGTTCTTCGGGATGTCACTGCTGGCACGGTATGAAAACTTCAGCTTGTTTGCATTGGGTACCGGGAGACAGGGTGGTTATGATTATTACAACGGTGATTATTTCTGGATACAGGGAGAAGATAAGTATTCAGCGGAAGTTTTGACTAGCTGGACGGAAGAAACCAAAGAAACAGCCACTTATCCACGTCTCTCCTATGGTAATAATACCAATAACTTTCAGAACTCCACTTTCTGGCTTTACAAGAATGACTTTTTCAGGCTGGAACGGGTTCAACTGAATTATGTCATGCCTAAGAAAATAGCCCATACCCTCTTTTCCGAAGATATCAGTTTCTTCCTTCGCGGGGAGAACCTGCTTAGGGTTTCCCGGAATGTGGAAAAACAGCAATTGGTAATAGGAGGAGAGCCTAACTACCGCAGTTTCTCATTGGGATTAAAAGTAAAGTTTTAACAGATAATTAGAATGAAAATGAGCACAAAGATACTTATTCCATGTTTACTGGTTTTTACCCTGCTGACCGCATGTCAGGAGAGCTTGCTGGAGCCGGGGAAAGACAACCAGCAATACCTTGATTATATCCTGAAGAAACCCGAGTACGTGGAAGGATTTCTGCTTGGCGCCTATAAAAGTATGCCAACGGATTATGCCTATACCGAATGTGCAACCGACGATGCCGTACACAATGCTAACGGTAATAATCTCAGGCGGGCGGCTACAGGAGAGTGGTCTGCATTGTTCATTCCCGATGCACTTTCAGGATGGAATGCGGCTTATTCGGCCATATTCAACCTGAACTATTTGCTGTCGATAGCGGACCAGGTGGAATGGAGCACGCAGGATGCCGAAAGAAACGACTTATTCCGTCAGAAAATCAGTGGTGAAGCTTATGCCATGCGTGGATATTATTACCTGCAACTGCTCACCCGGCATGGCGGTATAGGAAAAAACGGCGAGTTATTGGGCGTACCTTTGCTGACTGAACCTTTGGAAGTAACCGATAACTGGAAAGTGCCCCGCGCATCCTTCCGGGAAGTGATGGACCAGATCTATGCCGATTTCGGCAAAGCCATTGAATTTTTGCCTTACACGTGGCACAGTAACTATGACAACGACAACTATACCAAGGTGTTTAGCGTACAAAACAAAGGCCGTATCCAGGGACAAATTGTAACGGCGCTGAAGGCCAAAGCAGCCTTGCTGGATGCCAGCCCTGCCTTTAATGGCGGCGCTTATAATGCCGATATAGCTGCGGAAGCTGCGGAAACAGTTGCTCCCCTGATCGTGAGTTTGGGTGGGGCGACAGCCCTTCCCCCGGATGGGATCCTGTTTTACGATGCGGACGGGGATGCGACCAACCCTGAAATATTATGGCGCCGCGACTATGCCACGAATTCCACCCGTGAAACGACCAACTATCCCCCATCCCTGTACGGGGAAGGAAGGGTCAACCCGACACAAAACCTGGTTGATGCGTTCCCCATGAAAAACGGCTATCCGATCAGCCATTCCGCGAGCGGATATTCGGCAAGCAGTCCATATACAAACAGGGACCCGCGCCTCGACTACTTCATTGTCAGGCAAGGCACTGTTTTGAGGAGCACCACCATTAATGTAAGTGTAACCAGTCCAACGAACGATGGGTTGAACAAAACCGAATTTTCGACAAGGACCGGTTATTACCTGAAAAAACTATTACGGGTGGATGTTAACCTCACGCCGGGGACCGTACAAACCCGTCAGCATTTCTATACGCACATCCGTTATACCGAATTGTTCCTGCTATATGCCGAGGCAGCCAATGAAGCCTGGGGGCCAAACGCCGACCCCAGGGGATACGGTTTTACTCCTTATGACATCATCAAGCAAATCCGTAGACGCGCAGGTATTGCCCAAGCCGACCCATATCTTGCTACAATTACAACCAAAGAGACCATGCGCGAATTGATCAGGAATGAACGGCGACTGGAGTTGTGCTTCGAAGATCACCGCTTTTGGGACATCCGGAGATGGCAATCAGATGCTGAAATGACAGGCATGGCAAAAGGGGTATCCATCGATGGCAGCAACTTCAGCTTTATCGATGTTGAGCCGAGGGATTACAGCCTTCCTGCTGCATATTATGGCCCGATCCCAAATTCGGAAATAACCAAAAATGAATTCCTGATACAAAATGAAGGTTGGTAATGTTACACTTTACAATAAATAATGAATATCATGGGAAAAGAAATTAAATTAACGCTGTTCGCTGTACTGTTGACAGTAATAATGATATCGTGCGATAACCAGGACATAGAGTTTCCCGATTTTGATTATACCACATCTTATTTCCCTTATCAATATCCGGTAAGGACGCTTGTGCTGGGAGATTACTATTTCGAGAACGAAGATGACAATAAGCTGAAGTTTACCATATCAGCCACAATGGGCGGCGTTTACGAAAATAAAAAGGATGTTGTCATCAATTTTGTAGTTGACGAATCGCTCGTGGCGAATATGTATCTTAGAGATAAACAAATATCACCGTTACCGAAGGAATACTATACATTAAGCGATAATTCTCAAATTATCATCCCACAGGGAGAGTTGGCAGGAGGTGTTGATGTGCAATTAACGGAAGCCTTTCTGAATGATCCTGATGCCATATCCAGGGCTTTTTCCGAAACAACATATGTTCTGCCCCTTCGGATCATCAGCGCTTCGACCGATTCAATTCTTTCAGGTAAAGCAGCCGCCGGAGTAACCAGTCCTGAATTACGCCTTGCGTCTGACTGGGAAATACTTCCAATGAATTTTACCCTTTTTGGAATTAATTACGTGAATGAGTATCACGGGAAATTCCTGTTGAGAGGAGCATCAGGTCAATATGATGGAACCAACCTGTTGGCAACTTCAGTTTATCGGACCAGGGATATTGAAACTGACCGGGTAGTTGATGTATCGACTGCTTCGAAAAACGCTGTAACTTTCACGAAAGATATTGCCAGGGCGGCAGGAACAAGCCCTGGTAATTTCACGATGCGGATTACTTTCGGCGCTGATGGCACCGGAGCTATTACTCCCGATGAAGGTTCTTCGTTCCCGGTTACCGGAACGGCCAGGTTTGTGAAAGATTCTGAATCGTGGGGAGGGAAAAAGAGACATGCAATTTACCTTGATTACGTGGTGGACGACGGGGAATACCTGAACAAGGCGAAGGATACGCTGGTATTCCGCGATAAAGGAATAACGTTCCAGCTTTTTGAACCCACTCTTGTAACGGATTAAAAAGTCAAAACCTGATAGAATATGGAAAAGTTATTCGCTTTATTATTGTTTTTTTGTGTAATACCCCATTTTTCCCAATCCCAAAGCAAGGTTAAGCTTTTGCCTACGGTTACAAAAGAAGAGTTTGAAGCAGGCGCTGTTCCGGGGGACAATACACAGCACATGCTGGATTTTAGTTACTGTGAATCTGACCCTGACCGTATTTACATGGCACAGGATGTAGGAAGTGTCTGGGTTTCCAAAGATGCGGGCAGAAACTGGTACACGCTAAGTAATTATGGATTATATACTCCATTCATTATTTCTGTCGAGGTGGACCCTTTGGACAAAAACAGGGTTTTAGCCGCGGGACAATGTCGGCATTACGATGCAACGAATCACGATTACCAGGGGATTTATCTTTCAAAAGATGGTGGTATTACCTGGGAGAGGAAAGAGATCCGCAAGGAGTTAGGTGAAGTAAGGAGCAGCACCAAGTTACTTGCTTACGCCCCTTCCAGTAAAAATACCAGGCTTGGTTATGCGACCCGTTGGTATGCTGCATTCAGTGAGTACAAAGCATTGCTGAGTGGAAGATCTGACGCCGCGGATGACGGATTAGTTTACTCAGATGATGGGGGTGAAAGCTGGACGGAAGTGAGAAAGTTACCTGCAGAAACATTCGGTGAAATGATCAGAGGTGTCCGGGTCGATCCTGCAGATGAGAATCGCGTGTATATTTATGGAACCAAAGGTTTGTTTCGATTTAATGAGGCCATCTGTCCTAATGGGCTTTATGAAAGGTTAAGCGGGAAGAACGGGCTTCCGGAAGGCGATATATATGGCAGGCTTTATATTTCGAAAGACGGGCAAACCTTGATTGTTTCTGTGTGTAAAGACGGCATTTATCAATCAATGGATGGCGGTTTAAGCTGGAAGGAATTGTATGATTGGAACCAGGTCCGCTACTGTTTTGTCAACGAAGGGTATCCGGAATATATTTACGCTGTCCCGCTGTTAAAAAGTGAGTTACAGCTCAGGTTTAGCACTGATGGTGGAAAAACATGGAACACCAATGTAAATGTCAGGCCGCGTCCCGGATACCCGCGCACGAATTGGTGGACCGGGATCAATGGAGATTTTACATGCATGATTCCGGACATTAGAAATCCTGAACGTGTTTTTGCACACAGCAATTCATGGCACTCCCAAACGGATGACGGCGGCTTTAACTGGTACCCATCAGATAATGGTTATAACGGTTCCCAGCACATAGGTTTAAATTCGCAGCAGATGTTTGACCTGATAAATCCTGACCGGTTTTGTTATTTTATGGTTGATAAAGGGGTCTATTATACCGATACCC
This sequence comes from Prolixibacteraceae bacterium, assembly GCA_038562555.1. GTDB lineage: Bacteria > Bacteroidota > Bacteroidia > Bacteroidales > Prolixibacteraceae > JBCFBK01. The sequence continues at coordinate 195,525 of JBCFBK010000004.1, forward strand.
GGGGCCGGTGGTTTTATCCGAATACGATTGTTCCTAAAAAAGATGGACTGATTCATAAAACAATAAAAGGAGGGGCTTTGCTCCCTGATTCAATAATTTTAGCCAGTGCAGGAACTGGTGTATCGGGACAAATTATACGCTCAACAGACAATGGGCGGACATGGACAAAGGTAAGTACTACGGGGAATCGCCCGCGTTGGGTAGTAGCATACGACCCGGATTCGTCCAACTACTGTTACCAGTGGCGTGAGCGGTCGGCAGATCACGGTGCAACATGGCGCGAATTGCCGAATATGCCAGCCAACACTGTTATTTGCGGTATGGCTCCTTCCGACGGCCGGGTACTTTATGCTATGGACGTTGATGGAACTGAAACAAAGATATGGCGTTCTGCCGACCGGGGTGATAATTGGGACCTTGTCATTACAGCCGGGTGGAATCTGACCTGGATAGGGCCGGATAGGCAGTTTACATTTCTTGTACACCCTAAAAACTCAAATATTGTTTTTACCAATAGCGCTGACGGGCAGATCAGCAAATGGGATTTGGACAACAATACAAGGGCTGATTTTGACGTGACCCATGGAGGAACGCTTGAAAAGGATTTTTTCGGTATCCATTTTGCCATTGACCCTCGTTACCCAGCTGTGATGTACCTTATAAACAGGCGTGTAAATACGGGCAATAAGCTGTTTCGGACACAGGACGGAGGAAATACCTGGGAAAATATCAGCGACGGGTTTCCAAATGCAGCTATCGGTGGTTTGGCGGTATCACCGGTCACCGGCGAGGTTTATTTTTCCAGCCAAAATGGTTCAAGAGTGATGCTTCCCCCTTATGAGACAAGCAATACAGCTTATGAGCTGAGCCAATATAAGAATAACCATCTTGATAAATAAGCCGTGTACTAAAAATGTTTTCAGTCAAATGGCGGATAAGCTCCTTCTGTTAATTGAATATTTGAAATGAGTTAGGTCATCCGGAGACTGATTGTTAGTTATCCTTTTTATATATTTGGGGAATGAATGTATGCGGCAGACATCATCCTTTAATTTTTTTGATAAAACCTACCGGTCCGGATTGCAATCCGGACCGGTAGGTTTTATCTTGGGTTGGATGCCCCGAATGTACCGTGATGAAGGAGTGCAGGCTGATATCCCGTTAAAACAGATGGCCGGACAATGGAAGGAACAACAGGCCAATCAGTACGAAAAACAACGTACCGGTGGAGTTTATAATGCCGTTGACGATTTTTTAAAGAAATAGATAAAATATTAGGAATGAAGATCGGGTTAAAGACTATCGTGATCATTGTATCAGGTATGCTGTTTTTTTCCTGCACCGGGAAAAATGTTAAGCAGGCTAACACAGGAGGGAATGTACAAGAAAAAGAATCTGCTGTATCCATAGAAAAATCTGTTCCCGGGAATATGATTAGTTTTGAAGGCGGTACTTTCCTGATGGGCAGCGAGTCGGGAATGTTTAATGAACGTCCGGTACACGAAGTAGCCGTAAAACCTTTCAGCATCGGGAAGTACCCGGTGACTGTTTCGGAATTCCGGGGGTTTGTGAAGGCAACAGGTTACCGGACTGATGCAGACAAATTTGGGAATTCAGGTGTTTTCGATTTCAAAGTGCAAAACTGGACGCTGATGTCTGGCGCCAACTGGGAGTATCCGTTAGGAAAAGAAGCGGCACGTGCTGCTGACGACCATCCGGTAACTCAGGTTAGCTGGAATGATGCAATAGCCTACTGCAACTGGCTTGGGAAAAGGCTCCCGACAGAAGCGGAGTGGGAGTTTGCCGCCCGATGCGGAGGAAAAGATCAATCCAGGTTTAGTTGGGGCAGCGAGTTGATCAGCAATGGGAAATATATGGCAAATGTCTGGCAAGGAAATGATTTGCTGGCTAAACAGGGTGCCGATGGTTTTGAACTGACCTCGCCGGTTGGTTTTTATGGGGAAACCCCGTGCGGTATGACTGATATGGGCGGAAATGTGTGGAACTGGTGCGCTGACAGTTATAAACTTTACCCCGGAAATACTTCGACTGATCAGTCAGATCCTGAACTAAAGGTTATTCGCGGGGGATCGTTTTTTTTCGATCAGAATGGAGAAAACAGCTATGCGGCAACAGGGAGAGCCTCAAACACCAGCGAAACATCACTGTTTAATATCGGTTTTAGGTGTGCTGAGGATTTAAAAGAGATCCGTTTTGAGACGGATGAATAATTATAATCAACCTAAATGTAAATCAGAGATGAAAAATTGCGACATATTTCTATTTCTGGGAAAGACATAGCATTAGCAACCGTTAAAATATTCTGTTCTTAAGCGTTAGTGTCATGCGAATCTGCTTTTCTTCAGCATATCAAATCACCCTTTCCTAAAAACAGTAGTTGAAAAAATTTCGTAAAGTTGCCTAAAAACTACTGGCAAAAGCTTGCTGATGAAAAAGTATATAGCAAACTTGCAGACAGGTTTTCATTTAAATTTGTTCAATTATTCAGCTTAGGTACGCATCTAATGAAGAAGACCTAAATTTAAGAGCTACTGTTATGGTAGAAGATCAAAATCAATTTTTATATCTAAACATTAAGCAAGGGGATAAGGATGTTTTCAACCGGTTATTTAACCTTTATTATTCCCGGTTATGTTTTTTTGCGGATCATCTTGTTCATGATTTTGATTTGAGCCGATCCATTGTCCAGGATGTATTCGTAGATATCTGGCTAAACCGTGAAAAGCTGGATATACATTTTTCCCTGAAGTCTTTTTTGTTCCAGTCGGTAAGAAATAAAGCGCTGAACGTACTCAAGCACCGCAAGGTGGAATCAAAATTTATTGAAGAACAGAAGAAAAAGGAAGAGCCCTTTTCAATTCAGGATTTAATGGAAGAAGCTGAACTCAACGATAAGATCAATTCAGCGATCCACGAGTTACCGCCCAAATGCAAAGAGATTTTTCTGTTGTGCCGTTTTGAAGAATTGAGGTATTGGGAAATCGCCGAACGGTTAAATATTTCTGT
>JBCFBK010000075.1:0-19197 GCA_038562555.1 Prolixibacteraceae bacterium
ACGATCCGCGATGGAAGAACAAAAGACTTGTGCTTCGTTTTGAGGCCATTGCCGGGTATGCCAAAGTGTTCGTGAACGGACAGGAAGCCGGTGAAAATTTCGACCTTTTCCTCCCGGTTGGATGGGATGTAACCGACAAATTGAAGCGGGGCGAAAACGAAATCCGGATCTGGGTAGCCGATGCTGCCTTATTTGACGAGCCGGGCAAATACGGGAGCAGAACCCATGTGGCCGGTTCTTTCTGGGGCCAGCATGCCATCGGCATCTGGCAGGATGTCTTTTTGCTCATAAAACCGGAAGTGAATATCCAAAACCTGTTTGTTAAACCCCTCTTCGGTAAAGACGAACTGGAAGTGGAAGTAATTGTCAGCAACCAATCATCCGCGCGAAAGAAACTGGAAGTCTCGGGATCGGTTACGCCCTGGATCAATCTTGCCTCGGGTGAGCCGAAAGATGCCCCGGTGTCTCAATGGGAACTGGGGCCGGAGGTGCTGAAGCTTGCCCCGAAACAAGCAATCGTTGAGCCGCGCGATACCTTAACGCTGACGCTAAACGTAAAGGTGTCGGGTAAATTAAAAAACTGGTCGGCCGAAAACCCCAACCTGTATGGACTGGTCGTCAGTTTAAATGAAAAAAACAGGGAGGCTGACAAGAAATACGAGCGGTTTGGCTGGCGTCAGTTCTCGCTGGTGGACGACCAGTTTCTCCTGAATGGCGAAAAGATCGTGCTGAAGGGCGACTCCTGGCACTTTATGGGAATTCCGCAGATGACCCGAAGGTATGCCTGGGCCTGGTACCGCATGTTAAAGGATTGCGGAGCCAACGCCGTGAGGCTTCATGCCCAGCCTTATCCGGAATTTTATCTGGATATGGCCGATGAAATGGGCATTCTTGTCCTGGATGAAACCGGCATATGGGCCAGCGACGCCGGTCCGAAATCAGATTCGGACACCTATTGGAAGAGCTGTGAAGACCATCTGCAACGCCTCATTATGCGCGACCGGAACCATCCTTCGGTATTTGGCTGGAGCGTCTGCAATGAAAACCTGCCGGTGGTGATCAATGTGCAACGGGCGCCGGAACCTGTTATTCAGCGGCAGATTGACGAAATTAACAAATGGGTGCGTCTGGCGGAAAAGCTCGATCCTACCCGAAGCTGGATCTCTGGCGATGGCGAAACCAACCGCCCTACCGATCTGCCCGTGGTCATCGGGCACTACGGACGGGAAAAAGAATACCAGCAATGGTCGTCGCAGGGCAAGCTGTGGGGAATTGGCGAAGGCGGGATGGCCTATGCGGGAACCCCGCGCGAAGCCGCTAATTTTGCCGGCGACCGGGCCTACGAATCGCAGTTGGGCCGTATGGAAGGCGTAGCCGCCGAAGCGGCAGAACTGCTTAACCTTCAGAAAAAATACAAGGCTTCCTTCCTTTCCGTTTTCAACGTCGTCTGGTACGGCTTGAAACCACTCGAACTGGGATTGGCAGACACTTCCCGGGCCCCGGAAAGTTCGGACGGTATTTTCTTTCCTGTATATCGCGAAGGACAAGCCGGCGTGCAACCCGAACGCCTGGGCCCGTATTGCACCACCCTCAACCCCGGCTATGATCCCGCTTTGCCCCTCTATAAAACCTGGCCGCTGTTTGATGTCGTGCAGGATTCCTTTTCGGATACAGGCATAGTTCGTTTTCAACAGAAAAATAAGCCTGAAACCACCGGAAGCAGGCATGAATTTCTGCCGCCGGAATCAAGGGCCGTGCTGCTCTCGGCCGATCAGGATTCCGTGCTCTATAAAATGCTTGATGATCTGGGAATAGAAATGTCGACAAAACCTGAACCGGTAAGGGATTTCAGGAATATCCTCCTGATTGACGGGAAGTTTCCCCCGCCCGACCCGCAATCCCGCAAGTTCAAAGATGCAGTTCTGCATCAGGGGGGAATTGTCTGGATCGTTGGGATCGATCCGCGAACGGTAAAGACCCTGAATGACTTTCTGCCCGAACCGGTAACGGCAACTTCACGGAAATCGACCTCCTTCATTGTAAAAGCGGCCGATTCGCTGCTGAACGGCTTGGGCAATGCCGACTTTTATTTTTCGGAAATGGCAAAAACACCGGTCATGTTACACGGACTGAGCGGTCCCTTCGTGAAAGGTAGTCGCGTGCTGCTGGAAGCCTGCAACACCGATTGGAACACCTGGAACCATCAGCCTGAATCGTACAAAACAGCCGCTGTGCTGAGAAGTGAACGCGAAGCCAAAGAAGCGGGCAGTGCACTGGTTGTCCGGAATTCCGGAAATGGCAAAATCTATCTGTCTGCACCCGATGCCGGAGAAATTGCCAGGATTTCCCCGTCGCTGTTAAGGCTTCTTTTCCTGAACCTCGGACTCAAACCACAAAACCGGCTCCTGAAAAATGCTGAAGCCGTTAATGCCGAAGGCGTGCTTGAAAACGCCCTGGTAATCGGCTCGTTCTCTTCAGAAGGCAGATCGCTGGAACAAACCGCGCTGTTCGATTTTCTCAGCGAGCCGGACGCTGAAGCTTATTTCTCAGGAAACCGCCTAAACGGCAGGTTCTGGGAAGCGGCAAAGGCGGATGACGGAATTTTTGACTTTAAGAAGATGAACCTGTCCGGACCAAACGAAAACGCTGCAGCCTATGTGAGCTTTTGGCTGTATTCGCCGCGGTCGCTGGCCGACCTGCTTGTTGCACCCGACATGCCGCGGCTGGATCTGTTTATCGGCGCCGACGATGCGTACCAGGTCGTGCTGAACGGAAAACTCATTCAGCAGGATTTGAATGAAGGTGGATTGAAACGCCGTGAGCAACGGATAGAGGCCCTGCCGCTGGAACAGGGCTGGAACCACATTCTGATCAAGGTGATGCAGGGCCGGGGCGACTGGAAACTGGCTGTGGAATTTGAAAGCGACCAGGAACAATTCCTGAAACAACTCCAATCAAAAATAAATCCGTAACATGAGAACTAACAAACTGATTAAAAGCGATCCGTAAAAAATTAAAGGTCTTCTGTTTTTCATTTGCGGGACTTCATTTAATCATTAAATTTGAACGAGATTTTAAATCAACCTGTGCTTGACAACGTTAAAATCAAATAACGAACCGGAATTGGTCCGCAAATTAAAGGATGGTGATTCTTCGGCTTTTGATTTGTTATTTGTCGGGTACAGCAGCAAACTCTTCTGTTTCGTCAACAAATACCTGAATCTGAAAGAAGAGTCGGAAGAAATTGTTCAGGATGTCTTTCTGAATCTCTGGAAACACCGAAAAGAGATCCGGTCGGAGGAGGCCTTTAAATCTTATCTCTATAAGATTGCCTTGAACAATATCCGGAATTACTTCGTCAAAAAACAAGTCCGCGAAAAACATAAGCAACTGATCGCTCAGGAATACCTGATTGATTCAGACAAGGACGAGCCTGACTATGAGGCGGTCATAAAACAGGTGGACCGCCTCATCAGTCTGCTGCCGGAAAAACGGAGGGAAATCTTCCTGCTGAGCCGTAAGGAAGGACTTGATACGTCAGAAATTGCAACGTATCTCGGAATTTCCGAATCGACCGTGAAAAATCAGATTTCTTCGGCCATTGGCTTTCTAAAAGCTGAAGCAAAGAAAAAAGGGCTTTCCGGCTTACTGTATCTCTTCCTGTTCTTATCGTCAGAATAATTTTTTACCAAAACATAGTACCTTTTTGTGTGAGCTTGTCTTTGGGTTTGGAATCCATTAGAAACGACTACGAATGTCACCGAACAAGAAAACAGTTGAAGAATTATACAAAGGGAACCGATCCTTTTCGGTTATCCGGGCTGTTCTGGAATATTTTAGTCAGCCGAAGCCGGAACCGGAGGTAGAAAACCTCCAAAAAGCGGAATGGCGTGCTGTTCTTGCAGACGATCAGATACCAAAGGCGGAGTTGAGCCATGTTTTATACAAGCTTAAGTACCAGATCCTGCTGGAGAAAATGCAGCGGCAAAAGATTCTGATGCTCCGGTTATCCCAGCTCGCAGCCATACTGGCTTTACCTTTGGCGCTTTTTTTTCTCTTCAGGCAGAATCATACGGCCCCCGACGCCGGCAACCAGCCTTCTTTGGTCGAATTGCATTGCCCCGAAGGAGCACGTATCAGGTTTAGCTTGCCCGACGGATCAAATGGCTGGCTGGCCGGCGGTTCCGTCATGACTTATGCTTCAGATTTCGGGAACGACAGGAATGTATCCGTCAAAGGCGAAGCGTTCTTCCAGGTAAGGCCTGATGAGAAACGCCCGTTTAGGGTCGGGCTTGGCGAGCTTAGCGTAACTGTGTTAGGTACGCAGTTCAACGTCCTGAACTACGCCAATGACCCGGTTTCGGAGGTGGTCGTCTTAACGGGCCAGGTAAAGGTGGAAGGAAATACCGGTAGTTTCGCCAGGCAGCTTAATGCAAACCAGAAACTACAGCTTCGAAAAGCAGGAAATAAAATCGACTTATCGGATGTCAATGCCAAAAGTTATACGGCATGGACTGAAGGTCGGCTGGAATTTGACAATGAAAATCTGGAGTCGGTATGCCGGAAAATCGAGCGGTTTTATGATGTAGATGCAGAACTGAATAAAGAAGGACTGGAGAACAATGTATTGAGAGCCAATGTAAAGATCGGCAGTCTGGAGGAATTGCTGAAATACATGTCGTTGGCATTGCCCATAAAATATGAATTAACAGACGCAAGAAAATCCGCCGACGGAAAAATCGTTCGGCGTAAACTGATTATATCGAAAGAATAACGGAAGAAAATGGAAGAGGAAGTGCTGGAGACACTTCCTCGGACATTTAGCATATAGGCAAGTTTTTTAACTATTACTAAACAAGTTCAAATGTATGAAAAAAAAAGATGGTAATGGGGTATGGTTGTACGGTACCCTAAAAAAAACACTGAGAATTATGCGTTTAGTCCTATTTATTTTGTTATTGAGCGTCTGTCAGACCATTGCTTCTGCCGGCTATTCGCAGAGCGCAAAAATTACGCTGAAAAGTGAAGCGTTGAAGCTTGTGGATGTACTCAGCAAAATTGAAGATCAATCGGAGTACCGGTTTATTTACGACAAAAGCCGGATTGATCTGGATAAGAAGGTGAAGATCGACTTTGACGGCGTAACCGTAAAAGAAGTACTAAAAGAGTTGTTTGTAAACCAGGGTGTCAATTACCAGATGATTGACAATCAGATCATTCTGACCGGTTCAGCTCCCGAAGTTGCACAGCAGCAAAAAACGGTCTCCGGAAAGGTCACCGATGTTGCCGGGTCAGCCCTACCGGGTGTAACTGTACGCCTTAAGGGCACAACCCAGGGAACAATTACCGGTTCCGACGGGAATTTCTCGCTTACGAATGTGCCGGCCGATGCAACGCTGGTGTTCTCGTTTGTCGGGATGCGCACCCAGGAAATCCCCGTTTCCGGAAAGACGAATATCCAGGTTAGCATGGATGAAGAGGCTATTGGATTAAATGAAGTCGTGGCTGTCGGATATGGTACGCAAAAGAAAGTCAATCTGACCGGGTCGGTGGCTTCGGTGAGTTCGGAAGATATCAAAACGACCAAAACCATGAACATGATCGATAACCTGGCCGGAAAATTATCAGGGTTCAGGGTGATGCAGCGGACCAGCGAACCCGGAGAGTATTCTTCAAATTTCGATATCCGGGGATGGGGCACACCGTTAATTATTGTTGACGGGGTTCAGCGGGAAAATTTTTCACGGATCGACCCGAATGAAGTTGAAAGCATTACCATTCTGAAAGACGCCTCGGCGGCCATTTACGGGGTGAAAGCCGCCAATGGGGTCATCCTGGTCACCACAAAAAAGGGAAAGGAAGGAGAATCGGAGATTACCTATACCACCAATTTCGGATGGCAGCAGATCACCGACTATCCCCGGCCGATGAATGCGGCCGAATTCGCAGAGGCGTACAACTGGGCCCAGCAAAACTCAGGCCAGATCCCGACATACAGTCAGCAGCAGATCGATGATTATAAGAGCGGTAAACTTACCGGTACCGACTGGTGGAATGTGACCGTGAGAAACAGTGCTCCCCAGCAGCAACATAATTTGTCGGTCAGCGGCGGAACAGATAAAGTTAAATACTTCGGTTCCTTAGGCTATTTCTATGAAGAAGGGTTGTTAAGGAGCAAAGATCTGGACTACAACCGCTACAACCTGCGCATGAATGTCACCGCTCAGCTCACCAAACGGCTGGAATTTGAGCTCGGGATTGGCGGCATCCTCGATAAAAAAAAGGCTCCTGCCGACGATGTTGAAGATATCTTCCGGAATGCCTGGACCATCAAGCCAACCTATACGGTGTACGCCAATAACAATCCCGATTATCTCCAGTATTTCGACGGAAATCACCCGTACGCCATCTCGCACGCCTCCATTATCGGCTACCGGCATACGTCCAATAAGTCATTTCAGGGAAATTTTGCGTTGAATTATGATGTTCCGTGTATCGACGGACTGAAAGCCCGGTTTATGTACGGCTATGATATCAACCAATACTCATTCCGGGAATTCAGTAAAAGCTACAACCAGTACGAATACGACGCGGAGACAGACACGTACATCCCTTATGTCATAAACTCGCCTTCGCGTATGAGTATCAGTACGTCGGAAGAAACAAACTCGACCTTGCAGGCATCGCTGAATTACGAAACAACGATCAATAAAAAGCATGGTATCAAGGCCTTGTTACTCTATGAAAACCTCCAGCTTGCCAATGATAACCTGAACGGCAGCAGGAACTTTACGGTTGATGCCGTCGATCAGTTTTATGCGGGGAACTCGGAACAGGAACTCAGTTCAGACCCCGGCAATATTTATGAATTCAACAACCAGGGAATTATCGGGAGGGTTAACTACGACTATTCCTCGAAATACCTGTTCGAGTTTAGCTTCCGTTACGATGGATCGTCGAAATTCCCAAAAGGAAAAAGATGGGGATTCTTCCCTGCTGTTTCGCTGGGATGGCGATTGTCGGAAGAAGCATTCCTCAAAAACAAGTATGCTTTTGTTGATAATCTGAAAATCCGGGCAACCTGGGGAAAAATGGGAGACGATGCCGCATCTTCCTTCCAGTTTGTCCCGGGATACGTCTATCCAACTACACTAAAACTGAACAGTTGGCCGGTACAGTATCCGCTGGGATACATGTTTGGCGGAGAAGTTACAACCGGTCTCGGTTTTAAAGGAATCGTCAATCCGAATATCACCTGGTACACCGCCACGCCAATTAACCTGGGATTGGATGCATCGTTATGGAAAGGCAGGCTGGACCTTCAGTTCGATGTATTCAGAAGAAAACGCACGGGTTTGCTGGCCACCCGTCTGTTAAGCGTGCCCGAGACCGTCGGAGCCGCCCTGCCCGAGGAAAACCTCAACAGCGACTTAAGCCGTGGGTTTGAAATTTCGATTGGTACAACACAAAAAATCAATGATTTCACCTACAATGTCTCCGGTCAGTTTTCCTATACGCACACCAAATGGCTGGACAAAGAGGAAGCCAAAGCCGGAAATTCATATCTGAACTGGAGAAACAGCAACAGCAACCGGAACACCAATATTATCTGGGGTTATGAGTTGGACGGCCAGTTTCAGTCGCAGGAAGAAATAAACCGCTCAGCCATAGAAGACGGACAGGGAAACCGGTTTGTGAAACCCGGTGACCTGAAGTACACCGATGTGAACGGCGACGGTATTATCGACGACTGGGACGTGGTTCCGATTGCCAAAGGAAATGCCGGTATGCAGGAACAATCTATCCCGGAAATTACCTATGGCCTGAAAATCGGGATGAGCTGGAAAAATTTTGACCTGAATGCGCTGTTCCAGGGGGCAACCAATTTTTCGGTACGCTTAATCGAGCATCTGGCAGCTCCTTTCCCCTGGGGAAGAAATGGCTTGTCTCATTTTTATGACACCTGGCACCAGGCTGATTTTAATGATCCAACCAGCGAATGGATCCCCGGGAAATATACGCCTGCGCGCCTGTCGGGAACGAACCCGAACAATTTGCTGTCGCCCTATTACATTAAAGATGCCACCTATCTTCGGCTTAAAAACGTGGAGATCGGGTACACCTTACCAGGCCGCCTTGTTAAGAAAGCCGGCATTCAGAGTTGCCGGGTTTTTGCAAACGGATTCAACTTAGTGACCTGGTCGAAGCTTCATTATATGGATCCCGAGCATCCGCAGGCCTATTACGGGTATATGTATCCGATCACCAGAAATTATAACCTCGGCTTAAGCGTATCATTTTAAACAACGGAAATTTATGAAAGCAAATTTAAAATACCTGCTTATCGTGCTTACTTTCCTGATCGCCTCCTGTGACGATCAACTGGAAATTGCACCCAAAAATATTCTTACCAACGATCAGGTTTTTGCCAATGAATCAGCAATCCGCTCTTATCTGGCCAGCCTGTACATTTCCCTGCCTGTTGAAAGCTTTAACTTCAGTGCTAAAAACGGATTTAACACCTGGTCCTCAGGCTGGGTCCCGGCGCACACTTCAGGCGAAGGATTGAGTTGTGACAACCTCGATCAGATCGGAAACGGAACCTGGTACAACTGGTGGACAAACGGTTATAAGACCATCCGGAATGTGAACACCTTCGTTAAAAATATCACTGATTCGGATTTAAATGAAGAGAAGAAACAGGTTTATCTGGGTGAGGCTTATTTTATCCGGGCCTTCAATTATTTCGGGCTTGCAAAACGTTATGGCGGAGTTCCGATAATCCGCAGCGCCCAGGCCTTTACCGGCGATAATCTCGATGAACTTCAGGTGGAGCGGAATACAGAAAAAGAAGTCTACGATTTCATTGCCACACAACTGGACAGTGCCATTCTCCTGCTCCCCGATGAGAATGAAAGAGGAAGGGTCAATAAATATACGGCCCTGACCTTAAAATCGCGTGCAATGTTGTACGCAGCTACCGAAGCCAAATACGGAAACGTTTTGCTGGACGGACTGGTTGGCATACCATCTTCCGCAGCAGGTGGTTATTTCCAGGCTTCATTCGACGCGGCAGAGGAGGTAATGGAATCCCAAAATTACAGCCTGTATAATGCCAACCCCGGCGACAAGGTCGCTAATTTCACCAGCCTGTTTATTGAAACCATCGATAACCCGGAGATGATTATGGTTCAGGAATATCATTATCCGGAATTTGTCCATTCGTACGACTGCTGGTACCTTCCATACGGCGTTCGCGGTCCGTGGGGATACAGCTCGAGGATGAATCCGACCCTGGAAATGGTCGAGCAGTTTGAATATGTGGATGGCTCGCCGGGCACCTTGAAGCTGACTGATGGAACAGGGACGCCGGTTAAATACGCCAGTCCGGTCGACTTATTCAAAGACAAGGACCCCAGGTGCATGGCTACTGTTATCATCCCGTTTGCTTCCTTCAGGGGAACCGTGATCGACGTACAGGCCGGCATTATTGATGATCAGGCCAGCGCAAACACCGGAACGGTTTATGGACGGAAAATGGTCAGTGTGGGTGATTATACGCAGAAGTACGACGCCGCCAGTCATACCGTCAGTCCCACCGGAAACATGAAGATAATCAGCGTCAACGGCATCGGCGGAAGCGAACGGACCATGACCGGATTCTATATCCGGAAATACCTGGATTACAACATGGACATGAGTGAGGCTGCCGGATGGAAATCCACCCAAAGCTGGATTGAAATGCGCTATGCCGAGGTATTGCTGAATTATGCTGAAGCAGCCATTGAACTGGGAAAAATTCCGGAAGCAAAAGCCGCCGTTAATGAGATCAGGGAACGGGCCGGGATTGCCTTGCTGAACGATGCCCAGGTAACCCGCGACCGGATCCGTAACGAACGCATGGTGGAACTGGCATTCGAAAATCAAAAGTACTGGGACATCAGGAGGTGGCACATTGCCGATCAGTTGATCGTGAATAAACGGTTCACAGCGCTTTTGCCCTATTACGATCTGCAGGCCAATGCCTATGTCTTTGCCAAAACTCAGGTGGGAAACCAACTGACCTTCTGGCCCCAGTTGTATTATGAAAAAATCAGTCCCTCTGAAATACAACGGAATCCCAGACTCATTCAAAACCCGCTTTATTAGAATTAAACCTTAACGTTTTGAAATATGACACGAAAATTAATCATCCCGTTATTTATTGTACCGGCATTTTTCTCCTGCATGGATGACATTGATAATTACGATGCGCCGGACTCAACGATCACCGGTGTCGTCATTGATAATACCACCAATGAAGGAATCCAGACCGAACAACCCAACGGATTCAGAATCCGCCTGATTGAAAGCGGATATGACAACGTGGTGCCCCTCGATTTTTGGGGAAAGCCCGACGGCAGCTTCTTCAATTCACAGCTTTTCGCGAATACCTATGAAGCAGGCCCCATTGAAGGGCCGTTTCTTACTCCGGCAACTCAAAGCGTAAATATCAGCGGCGTGACGGAAGTCAACTTCACGGTTACGCCGTTTATGACCGTTCACGCTTCAGAGCCCACAGTAAGCGGTAAAAATATCTCCGTGAAATATACCCTTTCAAAGCCCGATCAGGTTTCCTATAACATCGTGAAAAGCTCTGTCCTCGCGGCCACCGTACCCGGTGTGAGTAACGCGGTAAATAACTACCGGGCAGATCGAAGTCTTTCCGGCATGACTTACACGCAGATTACCGGGACCGAATTCACCGACGTACTGGAAAACTTGCCGTCGGGATCCTATTATGTACGGGTAGGCGCGCTCACGTCCAATCCGCTGGGAAAGTACAATTACAGTAAGGTATTTCAGGTTACCGTGCCCTGATTCATTCACGGCACGAAATACCAATCCGTCATTGCTGAGACGATCTGATCAATCCAGGTATGAAGATTACTTCTCGTCCCGCAGTGACGGATTGATTCATTAATTTGATAATTTTAGAATGTTTGACAAGTTTAGGCTTCACCCATGAAAAAGATTCTGATTCCGATAACAGCGGTATGGATAATTGCGGGTTTCTTTGACGCAAATGCCCAGGATACAGTCTCCGTTTTTCCCGGTGCGGATGAACAGACGCCTTCACGATCCGAGTATTTTACCTGGATTAACAACACCAATGAAGGTGCCACTGAAAATCAAACGCTTATCAACCTGCAATTCTTTAAATGGCTGCAGGAGGAATACGGCATGCAACTGGATATCTATGCGTTCGATGCCGGCGCCATTGACGGCTCCGGCTTTTATGGTTCCATAGACTCGGAACGTTTCAACCGGCAGTTTCCGCATGGCTTCGATCCGATTGCCGAAACGGCAAAACCGCTCAACCTGTCGCTGGGACTTTGGGGCGGACCGGATGGTTTTGGCAATACGCCGCAGGAAGAACAAAAACGGACCAGTATGATGGTCAGTCTGGTCCGGGATTACAATTTCTCCTTGTTTAAGATGGATGGCGTATGCGGTCAGTTGCGCACCGAAAAGCAGGAGACCTTTTACCGGATGATGAATGAATGCCGGAAGTACCGGCCGGATCTTATTCTGCTCAATCACAGGCTAAACCTGGGTAAAGGTATGGCGCACAGCACCACATTCTTACTGGGAAGCGCAGAAACCTACATTGATGTTCACATGTCCAACGGGATTACAGCACCGCATCACCGGGCTGGAGCCATTTCCCGGGAGCTCACGCCTAAGCTGACGCGCCTGACGGAAGACCATGGCGTTTGCCTTTCATCCTGTCTCGACTATTGGGAAGATGACCTGATCCTGCAGGCTTTCAACCGGAACCTGGTGGTTTCACCGCAAATTTACGGGAACCCGTGGCTGCTTCGTGATGATGAATTTCCGCGCCTGGCACGCCTGTTCAACCTTCACCGGAAATACCGGGATATCCTGCCTGACGGAATCGTTCTCCCGGAAGAAAACTACGGACCAAAAGCGGTTTCCAGAGGTGATTCGGCTACCCGGTTCATTACCCTTCGAAATCTGGGTTGGGACCCGGTTACTTATACGATTGCGTTGGATCAGTCGACGGGATTAACGCAAAAAGGACAGGTACTGGTAAAACTGGAGCACCCCTTTGAGCAGGTGCAGGGCTCTTATGCCTTCGGATCGCAGGTGAAAATAGAGGTGCTGCCTTTTCGTTCCTGCCTGCTTAAACTGACAACAGCCCCGGATGAGGAGCGATCGGTGGCAGGCTGCAATTATGAGGTCGTGAAAGAGGTGGCAGGAAAACCAATGGAAATTCAGTTACTCGGATTCCCGGGCGAAAGCTGCAAAATAAGCCTGCGGGGCAATTTCAGCGCGTACAGTTCCGCTTCACTGGGAAACACGAAAGCGCAGGCTTTGTTGAAAGGAAAAACGATGAACGTGCGTTTTCCCGGACAGCCGCTGGCGGAGCCTTACCACCGGAAGCTCGGCGATCTGACGGCATGTCCTGTACCCGGCGATGCACGTGGTCTTTACGAAGCGACCTGTTTTGCTGCCGACAATAATGCCCTGGAGGTGCGGAGCCTTTATCGCTCGGGACCAACCGGGATTCCCCGGGTACAGGCAGCACGTGATGCCTTTTTTAACCAAAAAATTTTTATTGAACGGGATTTATGGGACAAGTATCTTTTCGATGATGATCCAAAAACGTTCTTCTCTGTTTGCACCCGGTATCCGGACATGATTAAAGGCGGCGCACTGCGCATCGATCTGGGAAAAACCATCAGCCTGGACAGCCTGGTTATCCGGGTTCCCGATGAATATGCCCTTTCACCTTTGAAATCAGAGGAGGGTGTCACCGTTCTTGTTTCCAACGATTTTAAAACGTGGGAGCCGATTACATTCCTTGCCGGGAAAGAGATGACCATCCCGTTTCAGCAGCCGGATTCGGTACGGTATCTTTGCATTCCCCGATCGCCCAGCCATATTTCAGAAATGATTGGTTATAGAGATAATTTGAAAACAGACCGAGGCCGGTGGCGGGTTTCAAACCTTTTTCAGGACTACGGCTGGAATGGATTTACTGCTGAAAATGCCTGGTCCTGCCGCTTTACACTGAATGAAATCCCCAAAGGGAGTTACCTGTGTATCGCCATTAATGGACCCCACGGTGCCGAACAGGCATTCGCTTCTGTAAAAATTGACGGGCAGTTGTTTGGGTGCCCCGACCGGAGCCCTTCTTTTCAGAGCAATGTATGGGAATATCCGGTGGCCGCTGCCGATCGTGCTTACACGTATTATTTACCGCTCACCAGCGAAATGACGGGAAAAACGATCGAAGCGTTTGTACTAAGTGAAGGAAAAGAAACGAACCTGAAACCGGAGGTCTGGATTTCAGCCTACCCCATTCCGTTTGAGAAAATAAATTTGGTTTTCTACCCGGAAAAGAAGTAAATTCAAGCCCCGACAACGAAAACCGACCTTTAAAGCGGCCAAAAACAAACTGTAAAATAAAGTGATACAAAATAAATCTTTAACAATAAAGCTAACCAAGATAAAACGAGCCATGTTGACAAAGTTAACAGTCGCAGTCACAGTTACCGTTACCAGTCTTTACTGAACACTGAGACTGAACACTGAGACTTTTAAACGACCATTTAAAAAATAAAATTTTTACCCTATGAACCGCACTGTTTTCAGCACGTACTCGCTGATTTTTCTGATCCTGCTGCAAAGCTTTGCAGCATCCGCCCAACAGCCGGAAAAGCTGGCGCCCGGGATCTGGAAACTGACCTTCGGCACGCCCGAAGCAAACCGGCCTGCCGATGTAAAATATCCGGCAGCAGTGGAAGCGCTCGAAATTTTGCCTGCAGGCCAAACCATTCCGGCGCTCCTGGAAAAAATAACGTTCAAAAAGGTGCCCCAGGGGGTGCTTGCCGAACTGGAAATGGACGATTCGGAGCGGATCTATGGCTTCGGTCTGCAGTTCAACACCTTTGGTCAGCGGGGACTGCGCAGGGAGATCCGCACCAGCAGCGGCGCCCGGGGAAACGACAGCTCTTACCCCCACCCGGTCCCGCTCGGCGACATTGGCATGGGGCATGCCCCGATGCCATTCTATATTTCCTCCAAAGGATACGGTCTGCTGATCAATACCTCCCGCTATGTGACCTTCTATGTGGGATCGCAGCATAAGATCGGCCAGTCGGTCATGATCAAAAACACCTTGAAGGAGGAAGAACTCAACAGCGCAGCTTCGGCGAAAGAACTCTATCAGCGCAAATACACCAGGTCGGCCGATCTGTCCATCCTGACCGAAGGAACCGAAGGCGTGGAAGTGATCCTGTTTGAAGGGCCGGCCATGATGGATGTCATCAGGCGGTATAACCTGTTTTCGGGTGGCGGTGCCATCCCCCCGCTTTGGGGACTGGGTTTCAAATACCGGGGTAAAAGTGATTTCACCGATGAGAAAGTACTCAATTTTGCCCGCTATTTTCGCGAAAACAGGATCCCCTGCGATATGATCGGACTGGAACCCGGCTGGCACTCCTCAGCCTATTCGTGTTCGTATGTCTGGAATCAAAAAAACTTCCCGAAGCCCGACAGCCTGCTTCAGCTTCTCCATGGAGCCGGCTACAAGCTTAACCTCTGGGAACATGCCTATGTGCATCCTTCTTCCCCCTTGTTCGACCCGCTCATACCGTTTTCCGGGAACTACGCGGTATGGCAGGGAGCCGTCCCTGATTTTCTGACTCCCCGGGCCCGGCAGATTTTCGGTGATTATCACCGGAAAAACTTTTTGGACAAGGGCATTTCAGCCTTCAAACTCGATGAATGCGATGCTGCCTATTACGACGTGGCCGGCGGGGAATGGAGCTTTCCCGATATCGCTGAGTTTCCTTCGGGTCTCGATGGCGTACAGATGCGCCAGTTGTTTGGCTTGCTCTACCAAAAAGTGCTTTGGGACGAGTTTCGCAAGGCCGGTAAGCGGACCATGCTGGAGGCACGGGCATCTTACCTGTTTGCAGCACCTTTTGGGGCCGCCATTTATTCCGACCTGTACGACCACGGACAATATGTGAACATGATTGCCAATTCAGGCTTTTGCGGGCTCAACTGGTCGCCCGAAGTGCGCGAAACCCGGTCGGAAGCCGATCTGATCCGCCGCATGCAAACCACGCTGATGTCGGCGCATATGGTGGTCGATTGCTGGTTTCTGGAAAATCTGCCCTGGTTTCAGTTCGACAAGGACAAAAACAACCGGGGCGAATTTTTACCCGATTACAAAGAACTGGAACAACAGGTAAAAAAACTGGCAGAACTCCGTATGAGCCTGATCCCCTATCTTTATGCGGCCTTTGCCCGGTATCATTTTGAAGGAACTCCCCCCTTCCGGGCGCTGGTGCTCGATTATCCCGGCGATCCCGGGACCTGGGAACTCAGCACGCAGTACATGATGGGCCCCGATATCCTGTGCGCTCCTTTCATTGACGGCGCTTCTGAACGGGAGATCTACCTGCCGGAGGGCAACTGGTACGATTTTAACACCAACAAGAAATACGAGGGCCGGAAAAGGCACACCATCCGCATGAGCCTGGATGAAATCCCCCTGTTTGTCAAAGAAGGGGCTGTGCTCCCGCTTGCCCGCCCGGTTGAGTTTGTCACGCCCGAAACAGTTTTTGACATCACCTGCCGGACCTACGGGAACAACCTGCGGGAGGCGGAACTTTTTGAAGACGACGGCTTTACCTTCGGCTTTGAAGACGGACAATATAACCGCATCAGCCTGAAACGGGACGGTAAGCGCGAAACAGTAAAGCGTGAAGGCTCATTCAGGGAGAAGAAGTACCGGTTTGTTTCGTGGGAACATATAAATTAAAAGAATTTAAAGATGATACTGAAAAAAACATTCCTGCTTTCTTTCGTTGTTTTGGCTGTTACGGCACAAGCCCAAAAGGATGAGTTCATCCTTCTGAAGAATGCTTTCCTGGAACGGCAGTTTTCGGTGAAAAACGGAGCGTTTTTTACCAGCAGCTTTCGGAACCTGCTCACCGGTAAGGATTACAGCCGCGAGGGTTCGGAGGAATTTTATCTTACGCTTGGCGGACAGGCTGTTGCCGGAGCAGGGCAGGCGGCATCGTTCGGCTATGCCGGCCATTCGCTTCAGAAAAAAGAACCCGGCGTTCAGCAGCTCTCGGTCAGGCTCAAAGGCCGCAACGGCAGTCCGGCCCAAATGCTGGAGGTAGAACTGATTTACTGGTTATATGATGAATTCCCCGTGGTGCGCAAGCAACTCAGGATCACCAACCGGGGATCTGAAGCCGTTGCAATCGAAAACCTGGAAGTTGAACGGCTGAACCTGGTGCCGGTAAATACGCAGCAAACGGATATTTACAGCGAATACGGCACCCGTCTCACCTGGCGCCCGTTTGTCGGCAACCACCACGACGCGGCCGTCTATGTGTGTCATGTGTTTGACAAGGAAGGCTTTATTCTGGGAAATGAAGCGCCCAGCGTGCTGAAACGCACCGAGCTGTACACGTTCAACGACCGCATTTCGGTCGGAACAACAAAAACGGACGATCATTATCCGTTCAAACGGTGGATTGCCCCGGGTGAAACCTTTTTCAGTCCCAAAGCCTTCATTTGCCTGGTGAAAGCACCTACCGGGGATGCGGCTTTTGAAGGCCCGTTTGCCGATTTTGTCCGGACCCGGCTGGGCGTTAAACTTTTTGAACGGGAGGAAATACCCTTTGCCTTTTACAATACCTGGTTCCCGTTCCGCACCAACCTGAGCGACACCCTGCTGTATAAGGTAGCCGACGGACTGGCAGGCACCGGCGTCGACTTGCTCATCATCGACGACGGCTGGCAGGCCAACTTCGGCGACTGGGAAGCCGATCCGAAAAAATTTCCCGACGGACTAAAACCGGTTTGCGACGATATCGTTAAAAAAGGCATGCGACCCGGTCTGTGGCTCTCTTTGGCCACGGTAAGCGAAAACAGCCGGGTATTCCGGGAGCATCCCGAATGTGCCGTGCTGGGCAAAGACGGCAAACCCGCTTACCTGCATACCAACGGGAAAGGGAAATACACCATGTCGATGGGATCGGGTTATTACGACTATATCCTTCAGAAAATAAAAAATCTGGTAAAGGAAAACAGCCTGGCCTACCTCAAACTTGACTTTGCCATCGCCAACTCGGCCTATGTGCTCGACTATGAACGCAAAGGCGATTACGGCGGCTTTGAGCACAAAACGTACCGCGACCGGGCCAGCTCCTATTACGGGATCTATGAAAAAACCATGCAGTTTTTCGATGAGTTGCACCAGACCTTCCCCGACCTGCTGATTGACTGTACCTATGAGGTGTGGGGGGAATATTACATCAACGATTTTGCCTTGCTCGAACATGCCGACTACGACTGGCTGACCAACTACGAGGCCGACCCGCCCGAGGGTCCCGTCAGCATCCGCCAGATGGCATACGACCGGGCAAGGGTCATCCCGGCGGCCACCAACCTGATCGGTAACCAGCAAATGTATACCACCGGTGCGAATACCGCCATTACCAAACACTACAAGTACACCTATTTGTCACTGGCATCGAGTAAACCCATCCTGGTAGGCGACCCCCGGTCGTTCCCCGAAGAGGCCAAAGCCTGGTACGCCAAATGGAACAACTGGTTTAAAGAGATGGACCGGAAGTACCAGTTTACCCGCTTCAGTCAGGGATTTGAGGTGTTTCCCCGGCCAAACCTCATCAACTGGGACGGCTGCTACAAGTTCAATAAAGAGAGCGAGGGCGGTGTGCTGTTCTTTTACCGGAACGGATCGCCCGAGCCGACCCGCACCTTCCAAATGCCGCTGGTCAATGCCGGATCGACTTATCGTTTGTATGACCCCGAAGACGGTAAAATATTTGGAAGATATACAGGCCGGGAACTTTTGGAAAAAGGAATAACAATCACCATTCCCAATCAATATGAAGCAAAGGTGTTGGGAATTGAAAAGATAAACCATTAAAATGAAAAACATAATGAAATAGCCATGTGTGCAAAGCCCGCACAAACCGAAAATGAATTGACCAAAGGGAAATCCGCGAAGCGAATAAATGGCTGTTCCATGAGTACGTAACAAAGTTTAATAGTAGAAATAAAATTTATACGAATGAAACCATCCCACTTTTTAAAATTAAATGTGAAAAAACTGGCGGCCTGCGTTTTGCTGTTGCTGGCTTTTTCGGCCTGCTCCGTAAAACCGTTTAAACTGATCCTGCTGCCCGATACTCAAACCTATTCCAGGCTGCATCCTGAAATATTTTATGCACAAACCGAATGGATTGCCGGAAATGCCGACAGTGTGGCCTTCGTTTTGCACCAGGGAGATATCACCGACGACAATGTGGATCGACAGTGGCAGGTGGCACAAACGGCGCTGACCATGCTCGATGGTAAAGTGCCGTATACCGTTGTTCCCGGCAATCACGACATGGGTGAGAAAATTGCCGATACCCGGAATACCAGCCTGTTCAATCAATACTTCCCCTATGAGAAATACAGCAAAATGAATGGCTTTGGCGGGGCATTCGAAGCAGGAAAGATGGAGAATGTCTGGCACACCTTTAAGGCAGGAGGTGAAAAATGGCTGATCCTTTCGCTTGAGTTCGGTCCCCGCAACAGGGTGCTGGATTGGGCAAACAAGGTGGTTGAAGGTCATCCGCGCCATAAAGTCATCGTCAACACGCATGCTTACATGTATTCCGATGATACCCGCATGGGCGAAGGCGACGACTGGATCCCACAGGTTTACGGGCTGGCAAAGCACGCCACGGGCGGGGACGCCGTGAATAACGGGGATCAGATCTGGGAAAAACTGATCAGCCGCCATCCGAACATGTTCTTTGTGTTCAGCGGACATGTTTTGCATGACGGCACCGGGACGCTTGTCAGCGAAGGTGTATACGGAAACAAGGTTTACCAGATGCTGGCAAACTACCAGGGAGGAGTTGACGGATCAGAAAAGGGAGGAAACGGTTTCCTGCGCATACTCACCATCGATCGGTCAAAAAAACGGATTTCAGTTACGACATACTCCCCCTATATCAATCAATATAAATCGGGAAGCGATCAACAATTCAGTTTCGACGGGGTTGACTTTTGATTGCCTTTAAAATGGTTCGGCTGTAATCATCCGTATAGCCAGGTGAATCGTAGTTGGTTCATGTTAACTCA
>JBCFBK010000076.1:0-18526 GCA_038562555.1 Prolixibacteraceae bacterium
CCACACTGCGACCTGATCGCCCTCACACCTTCACTAAAAAAGCAATTATGGATTTAAAGGCAAAATTTGAAAATTTTGAAAAGATTAACAAAGAAGCCGAGGCTGGCGGCGGAACAGAACGTGTGGATAAGCAACATGCTTCAGGAAAAAAAACTGCACGTGAACGTATTCTGGAATTATTGGACTACAACTCATTCAATGAAATTGACAAACTGGTTACCCACCGTGCCAGCGATTTTGGCATTGATAAAAATAAAATTCCCGGTGACGGCGTTGTGACCGGGTATGGAACGATTAATGGCAGTCTGGTTTATGTTTTTGCGCAGGACTTCACCGTCTTTGGCGGAACGATGAGCCGGGCAAATGCCGATAAGATCGTGAAAATCCAGGAGATGGCCATAAAAATGGGAAAACCGCTGATCGGATTGAATGACTCGGGCGGTGCACGCATTCAGGAAGGTGTGCAAAGCCTTGCCGGCTATGCCGACATTTTTTACAATAATGTTATTTCGTCAGGAGTAATCCCGCAGATCAGCGTTATTCTTGGTCCCTGTGCCGGCGGAGCCGTTTATTCTCCGGCTTTGACTGATTTTATTTTCATGGTAAACGAAACCAGCCACATGTTCGTGACGGGACCCGATGTTATCCGGACCGTTACCCACGAGGAGGTAAGCAAGGAGGAACTGGGAGGTGCTGTCACACACAGCACAAAAAGCGGCGTCGCGCATTTCACAGGCGATGATGAGGAACAGACGCTGATGATGGTACGCGAGCTCGTCAGCTTTCTTCCCGCTAACAACATGGCCGATCCGGGCGCACGAGAAACAACAGACCCGGCCGATCGGACAGATCCCGCTTTGGATAAAACCGTACCCGCCGATCCAAATAAACCTTACGACATGAAGGAAATCATCTATCGCATTGTCGATGATGAACATTTTATGGAAGTTCAGCCTCTGTACGCCCAAAATATCATTATTGGATTTGCCCGGTTCGCCGGCCGTGCTGTAGGCCTGGTAGCCAATCAGCCGGCCTTTCTCGCCGGTGTGCTCGATATCAATTCATCGGCAAAGGCAGCGCGGTTTGTCCGTTTTTGTGATGCTTTCAACATCCCGTTGGTCACGCTGGTTGACGTTCCGGGGTTCCTGCCCGGCACACAACAGGAATTTGGCGGGATTATCAAACATGGCGCAAAACTGCTATACGCCTTTGCCGAAGCGACGGTTCCAAAGGTTACCCTCATTACCAGAAAAGCGTATGGGGGCGCCTACGATGTGATGTCGAGCAAACACATCGGCGGCGACATTAATTATGCCTATCCGACAGCAGAGATCGCAGTGATGGGCCCGGAGGGAGCGATCAACATTTTATACCGTAATAAATTCACAGAGGAGGAAAAGGCAAAAGCCGTAGAAGAATACCGCGATGCCTTCGCCAATCCGTACCGCGCTGCTGCTCTGGGTTATATCGATGAAATTATATTCCCCCGTGAAACCAGAAGAAAAATCATCAACGCACTGGAAATGACACACGATAAGCGAAAACTAAATCTTCCCCGCAAACATGGTAATATTCCGCTATAAACAACAGGTTATCTGAAAAGCGCCGCCAGGCCTCTTCCTGCCCGGCGCGGATTTCTTTACGGGATCGGCCCGGACTGGCATGTCTTTCTAAAAGGATTTTACTAATTTCGGTGCCGCGGATCAAGGTCCGCGTTTTAACCGTTAATTAACTCTTTTACAAATGAACTTAAAAACACCGTCACTCACTGACATGTTTGCAAAAGCATGTTTCGCCATGGCCGTTATTTTTGCGATCTCTTCGTGTACAGCAAAAAAAACAAACCCGCGGGTGGTCTTAAACAAGGCTTATAAAAACGAAATAATAGCGGGACGCGAAGCAGCCAGACTTTATTTCCTCACTTCATCTGTCCCGGGAATGTCTGTTTCGGTTTCGCTCAACGGGGAAACCATATGGTCGGAGGGCATGGGATATGCCAGCAAAGAACTCCTTGCCCCGGCAACTCCGGAAACCAAATTTCGCATCGGCGGAACATCACGCATGTTCACAACCTTTCTGATCGCCAGACTCCAGGAAGAAGGGAAGCTGAAAACATATGAATCTTTTTACCGGTACGTGCCTGAGTATCCAAAAAAACAATGGGATTTTACGCTTTACCAACTGGGATTGCATACCGCCGGATTTCCGGAGGACAAGGAAGCAGACCTGCTGAAAAAAAGCGAATTATACCGGACGCTGAAAGAATACGTTAAAAGTTTATCAAACGACACGCTCGTTTACAAACCGGATACTTATTTTATGATCTCTGATTATGGTCCGAGCCTTCTGGGCATCCTTGCCGAAGAAATTACCCAAAAGAAATTCCCGGTCCTGATGAAAGAGATGATCCTGGATACACTGGGCCTGGATGAAACAATCCTTGACCAGCCCCTTTACCTGATCGAAAATCGCTCGCAGACGTACTATCAGAATTATATTGCCCAATTAATGAATGCCCCCGAAATTGATCCGGGCTTTTGCGCACCCGCTCAGGGTTTTCTTTCGACTGCCGACGATTTAAATAAAGCCGGGCAGGCTGTTTTGGATACAGCTTTCTTCAGCCGGGAATCGCTCGATTTGTTCTTTACACGGCATAAACTGGAAGGAGGCTACGAAATGAATATGGGCTTTGGCTGGTGGTCAATTAAAGATAGTCAGGACCGTTCGCTGTACGGACAAATAGGTTCGACGATCGGTGGCAGTTCAATGCTCCTTGTTTTTCCCGATCAAAGACTGGTCGTCAGTGTTTGTTCCAATCTTTCGGATGATTCTTCAAAGTTACCCGCGCAGGAAATTGCTGAAATCTTTCTCAAAAAGATCGACCCCCGCGAAAGTGATTTAAAGAAAGAATAAAAAAAGGCGAAGTGACCTTCGCCTTTTTTATTCTTTCCAAGATTTACCACGCAAATAGAGGCAGGTCTTTCATCATTTCATTTACTTTTAGTTTTACAGAAGCAACGACTTGCTGGTTTTCCGGATCGCTCAGTACCTCGTCGATGAGATCAACAATAACTTCCATCTGTCCTTCCTTTAGACCACGGGTGGTTATTGCAGGAGTGCCTACCCGTAGTCCCGATGTGGTAAACGGAGAGCGGCTGTCGAACGGGACCATGTTCTTATTGATGGTAATGTCGGCCGCCACCAGCGCATTTTCCGCAGCTTTACCGGTCAACGCCGGGAACTTGGTACGAAGGTCGATCAGCATGCTGTGATTGTCGGTTCCGCCCGAAATCACTTTGTAACCCCGGTCTACAAAAACCTGTGCCATGACAGCAGCATTCTTTTTTACCTGTGCCTGGTAATCTTTATAGGAATGATCGAGGGCTTCGCCAAAGGCAACAGCCTTTGCAGCAATCACATGTTCCAGGGGTCCGCCCTGCTGTCCGGGAAAAATGGATGAATCAAGAACAGCCGACATCATTTTAATTTCTCCTTTCGGGGTTTTAAAACCGAACGGATTCTCAAAATCCTTGCCAATCAGGATAATGCCTCCACGTGGACCACGCAGCGTTTTATGGGTTGTGGAGGTAACAATATGGGCAAATTTTACAGGATTTTCAAGCAGTCCGGCAGCAATCAGTCCGGCAGGATGAGCCATATCGATCATCAGGATAGCGCCGGTTTCATCAGCAATCCGCCGCATCCGCCGGTAGTCCCATTCTCTGGAATATGCTGATGCTCCGCCGATGATGAGTTTAGGCCGGTGTTCGCGCGCCAGGGCTTCCATTTCGTCATAATCGACAAGGCCGGTCTCTTCCTTCACGTGATAAGCTATTGGCTGATATAAAATACCGGACGAATTCACCGGCGATCCATGCGACAAATGACCGCCGTGCGACAAATCAAGTCCGAGAAATTTATCACCTGGATTCAAAACCACGCTCAGTACAGCAGCATTGGCCTGTGCGCCCGAATGAGGCTGAACGTTTGCATATTCAGCATCAAAAAGTTGCTTCAGCCGGTCAATAGCCAGTTGTTCGGTCATATCAACATACTGACAACCTCCGTAATACCTCTTGCCAGGATAACCCTCCGCATATTTATTGGTCATTACCGACCCCATAGCCTCCAGTACCTGATCGCTCACAAAGTTTTCGGAAGCGATCAGTTCAATGCCGTTTATCTGACGTTGACGTTCCCTTTTAATAATATCAAATACCTGTTGGTCTCTGTTCATGTGTCTGATTTTTGTTTCTGAAAACGAAGCTGTTTTATGACCGCAAAGGTAAGACTTTTGTTTGGGCACCGAAATAATAGAAATGAACAATATCGCCTTTTTTTCAACCAAACCCATATCAAATCGTTAACTTTGAATCGGGAATTTTGAACGTAAAACGGAATGAACAAACAAGACAGGCCACTTCTCCTATCAGCCGCCATTTTTTTGAGTTTAATCGGAAGCAGCGTGGCAACGCTGGTTTATTTTTCTGCAGCAGTTTTTTTCGGTCAGACTAAAGAACTGGTCGAAAAACTGACGAATATACAGGCACCGCAAAACTTATCAGCCGTTTATATGGCCGTCTTCGGCGTTCTTTACGGTCTGTCATTGCTTGGTGTCATCAAGATGCACAAAATGCAGAGATCAGGTCTTTCCCTGTATGCCTTCGCACAGATAAGCCTGCTGATCCTTCCGCTGGCATGGATCGGAACACAAGCCTTTTCATCGACAAACACCATTTTCACCCTGCTTTTTATAACGATCTACGGAATACACCGGAAGAGGCTGCAGGCATAGGGCAGACGGAATAGAGCACAGCGGAGACCGGAAGAGGGTAAAAAGGTTGCAAGGCAGAAAGTTTCTCCTTTCCGCTAACAGCTTCTTCCCTGGTGTTTTTAGTCTTGTGTCTTGGTACATGATACTTATTACTCGTTACTCAGCGTTCGCATCGTATTCCTGTAGGTTGAAAATACGCGTGCGCGCGAAATGAAGCCGATATATTTTCCATTGTCGATCACGGCCAGGTTAAAACGGCCGCTGCTTTCGAACTTGGCCGCAACCGTATGCATGCTGTCGCGTGGAGAAATATAGTATTCGGGCATGTACATCAAGTCCTTCACATAAACCTTGTCATAAAGATCGTGATCGAATATTATTTCGCGGATATCATCCATTTTGATCATTCCACACAAGGTACCGTCGTCCGCCACGACCGGGAACAGATTTCTTTTTGATTTCGCAATGACTTTTGTCAGGTCACCCAGGGTGGCATCGGGCGAAATGATTGCAAAATCTTTCTCTATTAAATGGTTTACTTCCATAAAATGAAGGACAGCTTTATCCTTGTGATGGGTTACCAGTTCGCCTTTCATGGCGAGGCGTCGGGCATATATCGAGTGCGGCTCAAACTGGACAATAGTCAGGTAGGAAACAAGCGCGGATATGATAAGCGGAAAAAACAGCTCATACCCTCCGGTAATCTCCGCTGTCAGGAAGATACCCAGCAGCGGGGCATGCATCACACCGGCAAGCATGGCAGCCATACCGGCCAGGGAAAAGTTTTCAAGCGGAAGATTTACCCCGAACACATGATTGGAAAAAAAAGCGACAAAATATCCGCCTATGGCGCCAACAAACAGGGAAGGTGCAAACACGCCTCCCACACCGCCCGAAGCCGTGGTGGCGGTCATAGCAACTACCTTAAAAATAATCAGCAGCAACAGGAATACAATAATAAACCATGGATTTTCGCGCATATCGAAAAACAAGGAGTTATTCAAAAGCGTTGGCCCCAGATCGTTAAACACCTTATTAACAGAAGTGTACCCTTCACCCCACAGCGGAGGAAAAATGAAAATTAAAAGTCCCAGCACAAGTCCCCCTGTCGCAATTCGCACGTACTGTTTTCTGATCCGCCGGAATTTAAGCTCCAAATAGAGACTCATCCGAATAAAATAAAGGGAGACAAATCCCAAAAAGATCCCCAGAATCAGATAAAAAGGAATGTTTGATCCGTCGAACGTGCTAATGAGATGAAACTTAAAAAGTTCGACTTCACCCATAAAAAAATAGGCTAATACTGCCGAAGATATGGCCGAAATCATTAGCGGAATCATCGATGCCATGGTCATGTCGAGCATCAGCACTTCAAGCGTGAAAACCACACCGGCAATGGGCGCATTGAAGATCCCTGCAATGGCGCCGGTAGCCCCGCATCCGAGCAGCAGCATCGTTTCGCCGTAACTCAGACTGAAAAAGCGGGCCAGGTTTGATCCGATCGCAGAACCGGTTAGGACCACCGGTGCTTCAGCACCCACCGATCCTCCAAAACCGATGGTAAAACTACTGGTGATCATGCTCGAGATCATGTGATGAGCCTTCAGTATGCCCTTTTTGAGGCTGATCGCCTCCAGCGCCTTTGTCACCCCGTGTCCAAGATCATCTTTAATAACCAGTTTAACAAGAAAAACGGTGATCACAATGCCGACAACCGGAAAAGCAAAAAATAACCAGCTCTCCCTCGAAATATTCAGGTTTCCTACCAGATTCTCACCGATAAAGTGGATGAGATTTTTAAGAATCATCGCCGCTGTACCGCTCACCAGTCCGACTACCAGGCTAAGCCAGTAAATTTTTTTTTCGATAATCAGTTGCCTGACCAGCGGATCTATCTTCTTTTTAAATTCCGACATATCTCAATCAGCAATCCAACAGGTTTTGTCCTGTCTTTAACACAGGATAAAAGATACTGCTTTTTAATTTGGCAGCAAAATAATAACCTTCAAACAAAATACAGGCCCGTCTCTGCAGATTAGTCTTTTTTTCCAAAGATATCCTTAAATACGTCCCATACTTTTTTCTTCTCTTTTTTTTCCTCCGGCACCCGTCTTTCCTTCAAATCCTCATCATCTCCGCGACGAGTTTCCCTGTTCCCAAAAATACCCTTGATGATATCTCCGATCTGTTGCCTTTCCAGCATTTCCCTGTATGGAGGAATATCCAGCTCTGCAAGCACATCGCCAGGCGGCTCGGGGAAATAGGCATATCGCATGTCCTTGTACCGCGGCTCCCGATAAAGTCGGTTAAAAAAGCCCCCCACGACGGGTAAGGCCGTATAAGCGCCTTGTCCGTATGTTATACTCCGGAAATGGATGCCTGGAACTTCTCCCCCAACCCAGCACCCGGTGACCAGATCAGGACTCATGCCGATAAACCAACCATCCGACTGGTCCTGCGTGGTACCGGTCTTTCCGGCAAAATCGCCCGTGATATTATAGCGGGAACGGATCGCCCCTCCCGTACCACTGTCTACCACCGATTCCAGCATATGCACCAGGATCCGGCAATTCTCTTCATCGATCGATGTTCTTTGCAACGGGGGCCTTTGAAATTTTGCCAGCACCTGCCCTTTACTGTCACTCACCGAAACAAGGTAATGAGGCTGAGGCCTTGCTCCTCCGTTTAAAATTGTGCTATAGGCAACAACCATCTCCCTGAGACTTACTGAAGCAACACCCAACGCCAGAGACGGGAACACAGGAAGATCCCGTTCAATTCCAAGTTCATGCGCAACCTGGATTGCGGGCTCAATGCCCGTTTGCATCAGCACGTCTACGGCGATCGTGTTAATCGACTGCGCAAGGGCGCCTTCCATTGAATAATAGCCTTCGTAATGATCGTGTGAATTGCGGGGTGACCAGTTCTGATAATCCGGATAAACCTTCTTTTCGTTGGGAAAATATTCATACGGGCTAATCCCGTTTTCCAGGGCTGCCAGGTAGATAAAAGGTTTAAAGGTTGATCCTGCCTGACGTGCGGCATTCACGTGGTCGTATTTAAAGAACCGGAAATCGATGCCCCCAACCCATGCCTTGATTTCGCCGGTCGATGGCTCCAGAGCAAGAAAACCGGCATTAAGCATACGCAGATAATGCTTTAACGAATCGAGAGGCGTCGTTTGCATATGCTGGTCACCATTCCATGAAAACAGAGTTGTTTCAATTTTTTTCCGAAACGCTTCCTGTATCTGCTGTTCACTTTTTCCGGCAGCAGCCATTTTTTTGTACCGCTCCGTCTGCTTCATGGCACGTTTCAAAATCCCGGGGTTTCTGTCCCAGGGTGCCGAATTTTTCCAATGGTTATCAAAAACTTCCTGCAGACTTTTCATCTGCTCTCTCACCGATTCTTCTGCAAAGGTCTGATAGTCATAATTGACTGTTGTTGCAATCCGAAGACCGTCTGTATATAAATTGTAAGAATCACCGTTTTCTTTTTTGTTATTCATACACCATTTCAGTAATTCCGGCTTCATCAGTTCCAGAAAATAAGGTGCCGGCCCCTCATTATACGATATCCGCCTGTATTTCACGACAAGGGGTTTCGACTTAAATTTTTCTCCTTCAGCCTGCGATAAATAATTATGTTTGACCATCTGATTGATAACAACATCGCGGCGTTCCCGCGACAACTCAGGGTGGAGACGCGGATTATACCTGTTGTTTGCCTTCAGCATTCCAACCAGGACAGCCGCCTCATCGACCGTCAGGTCTTTGGGACTTTTACTGAAAAAACGCTCAGCAGCAACTTCAATTCCAAA
The DNA here is from genome assembly GCA_038562555.1 of Prolixibacteraceae bacterium. Classification (GTDB taxonomy): domain Bacteria; phylum Bacteroidota; class Bacteroidia; order Bacteroidales; family Prolixibacteraceae; genus JBCFBK01. The sequence continues at coordinate 8,595 of JBCFBK010000076.1, forward strand.
AATAAATTCACCAAAGGGAACGGTATTCAAATACAAGGTCAGTATTTCCTCTTTGGTATAAATCCGTTCAAGACGATAGGCTATTATTGCTTCACGCAATTTATTGACAGGCATTGCAAAAAGCCACAGGTCGTTTCGCGGAAACAGGTTTTTGGCAATTTGCTGACTTAGTGTGCTTCCTCCGCCGGCGCTACGGTCCTGCAGAAGGATCGTCTTAATCAGCACACGAAACAAGGCTACCTCATCGATACCACGGTGTTCGTAAAACCGTGAATCTTCTGTCGCAACCAACGCATGTATCACATTAGCCGAAATTTCCTCATAGTTGACGTTACTTCTGTTTTCAACGTAATATCGTCCCAATAGCCTGCCATCCTCTGAGAAAACCTCTGAGGCCTGGGGATTTTTTACTTCGAGCAACTGCGCTGTACTTGGAACATATCCTAAAAAGCCAAAATAAACGGCGGTAAATAAAATAGCAAAAACGATCGCACCCAGTACGAGAAATTTTATAAAAAACAATAGAATCCGCTGGGGGACAGATCGCTGCGATTTCTTTTTAGTTCTTGATTTTCTCCGGGTTGCGTTATCTTGCTTTTTCTGTATCTTCTTCTGTGGCATACTCCTGATTTTCGTTTCAAAACTACGAATAAATTAAAAAACTCCCTATCTTGATTTTCTTTGTCTGGCAAAACTTTTCAATAATATAATTGTAGTAGTAAATAAATCATACAAAACAGATACGTGTGAAAATTGCAATGACCGGTTCCAATGGATTCATTGGTAAGAAGCTCAGACTATTTTTTGAAAAAAAAGGACATCAGGTAACAGGGATCAGCAGATTTTTAATTTGCGGAAACCTTCAGGAGCTGGCATCATCGCTGGCAGAAAGTGATGCCGTTATACACCTGGCCGGCGCTCCGGTCATGCAGCGATGGACAAAAAAGAACAGACGAATCATTTACAACAGCCGGATTATTACCACCTGGAACCTTACCAGGGCAATGAATCAGATGGATGCGGATAAAAAGCCCCGGGTTTTTATTTCAATTTCAGCCGTTGGAATATACAGATCCGGAAGAAGTCACGACGAACAAAGCATCAATCTGGATCCGCATTTCCTCGGAAGGGTTGTAACCGATTGGGAAAACGCCTCGGTCGACCTGGATAAGCGTATCCGCAGGATAATCTTTCGTACGGGTATTGTTTTAGGGAAAGAATCAGAAGTTATCAAAAACTTATTGCCTTTGTTTAAAATGGGTCTGGGCGGCAAAATCGGCGACGGTAAACAGCCTTTTCCGTTCATCCATACCGACGATCTGGAACAAGCTTTTTACGAAGGTATCGTCAATGAAACATACAGCGGCATCTATAATCTGGTGGCGCCCGATCAGGTAAATAACGAACAATTTACACTGATGCTTGCCGGTAAGCTTAACAAACCAGCCTTCTTCAGCATCCCGTCCTTCGTCCTGAAAATCATCTACGGCGATGCTGCTGTAATGTTGCTTAAAAATCCTGAAGTAATCCCCCGACGGCTGGCCGATGCTGCTTTTCGGTTCCGTTACCCGACCCTTTCAGCCGCGCTTGATGAGATTCTGAAGAAAAGCTAATAGCTGTTAGTAGTGAGACGCAAGACCGTTCTCCTTTTTCCTGCTGAGGTTTTTGCAGTTTGGCAATTTTTATAAAAAAGTAGCCCTGCCAAACGAATGGAAGGGCTACTCTTATATCAGTTTAATCTTAACCTTACAACTGAGGACCGGCAGCAACAAGGGCTTTTCCCTCTTCGTTATCGGTGTACTGCGCAAAGTTCTTGATGAAGCGTGATGCCAGATCCTTTGCCTTTTCTTCCCACTCAGCCTTATTTGCATAAGTGTCACGGGGATCAAGGATGTTAGGATCAACACCCGGAAGCGATGTAGGAACAGCCAGATTAAAAATTGGAATTTGCTTTGTTTCTGATTTTTCAATTTCACCATTCAGAATTGCATCGATGATACCACGGGTGTCTTTAATGGAGATCCGTTTTCCGGTACCGTTCCAGCCGGTGTTTACCAGATAGGCTTCCGCACCGTTGGCTTCCATTTTCTTTACCAGTTCTTCACCGTATTTGGTCGGATGCAGTGCAAGGAACGCTTTGCCGAAACAAGCTGAGAAAGTAGGCTGAGGAGCAGTGACTCCACGTTCAGTACCAGCTAATTTAGCTGTAAAACCTGAAAGGAAGTGGTATTCGGTCTGTTCTTTCGTCAGCTTTGAAACGGGAGGCAGTACACCAAAGGCATCTGCACTGAGGAAAATTACCTTCCTGGCGGGTCCCGCTTTGGATACAGGCTTAACGATGTTGTCGATATGATAGATAGGGTAAGATACACGGGTATTTTCAGTCACCGATTTATCGGTGAAATCAATCTTTCCGTTTGCATCAACCGTTACATTTTCCAACAGCGCGTCACGTTTAATAGCATTGTAAATATCGGGTTCTGCCTCTTTGTCCAGGTTGATTGTTTTGGCATAGCAGCCTCCTTCGAAGTTAAACACGCCGTCATCATCCCAGCCATGCTCGTCATCGCCGATCAACTGGCGTTTCGGGTCGGTCGAAAGTGTGGTTTTACCAGTCCCTGAAAGTCCAAAGAAGATGGCGGTGTCACCGTCTTTACCAACATTGGCAGAGCAATGCATGGAAGCTATACCGCGTAAAGGAAGGTAATAGTTCATCATAGCGAACATACCTTTCTTCATTTCACCGCCATACCAGCTGCCACCGATTACCTGCATTTTCTCAGTCAGGTTGAACACGGTGAATACTTCGGAATTCAAACCATGTTCCTTCCAGTTCGGGTTAGTGGTTTTTGAACCGTTCAGAACAACAAAATCAGGTTCGCCATAATTTTCAAGTTCTTCTTCGGTCGGACGGATGAACATGTTTTTTACGAAATGAGCCTGCCAGGCAACTTCCATGATAAAGCGAACTTTCAAACGGGTGTCGGCATTGGCCCCGCAAAAAGTGTCGACAACGAAAAGTCTTTTACCCGAAAGCTGATTGACAACGGTTGATTTCAGATCCTTCCAGACTTCAGGTGTGGTAGGTTTGTTGTCGTTGGGTGATCCGGGAGAAGTCCACCAGATGGTGTCTTTTGTAACATCATCTTTAACGATGAATTTATCTTTGGGAGAACGGCCCGTAAAAACGCCTGTCATCACGTTTATTGCTCCTAGTTCGGTCACCTGACCTTTTTCAAAGCCTTCAAGACCGGGTTTGGTCTCTTCTTCATACAACAGATCGTAAGATGGGTTATAAACAATTTCTTTGACGTCATTTATTCCGTACCTGGATAAATCTAAATTTTTCATACTGAACTTTTAATGATTTAATATTTCCACAAAACCTTTTACTCGACTGACAAAATTAATTTTTTTTCCCGATCGGGCCGGAAAGCCGGATTTAATTTACCGTTATTTATTGACAGGCAGGGTAAAACGCAGACAGGGTGTTAATTAACACCCTGTCTCTTAATAATGTAAATGAAATATTGTTTTTCTAACGATGTTAAGAAATCATTAATCGTACGATAAATGTCTCTTAAGCGCGCGGATGGAAATGCGTAAGCGTATTCTTCAGGTAATCACGGTCCAGATGCGTATAGATTTCTGTCGTAAGGATCGATTCATGACCCAGCATTTCCTGCACAGCTCTCAGGTCAGCGCCTCCCGAAATCAGATGGGTGGCAAATGAATGTCTGAATGTATGCGGGCTTATTTTCTTACTCAAACCCACTTTTTCAGCGAGATTTTTAATAATGGTGAAGATCATCACCCGACTCAACTTCTTTCCGCGTCTGTTCAGGAAAAGAACATTTTCACTCTCCGGACCAATTTTCAGCGATCTGCGGTAACCGTGAAGATAATTGGTAATTTCTTCAATGGCCTTAGAACTGACGGGCACCAGCCGTTCCTTTTCAGCTTTGCCTTCCACTTTAATAAAACCTTGATCAAAAAAAAGATTGGTTACCTTCAGATTAACCAGTTCTGATACACGCAACCCGCAACTATACAGTGTTTCCAACATAGCTTTGTTACGCTGGCCTTCAGGCTTTGCGAGATCTACCCCGTCAATAATCAGGTCAATTTCTTCCATAGTCAACACATCCGGCAGCTTACGCCCTATCTTTGGGGATTCCAGGAGGGAGGTCGGATCATTGTGGATTTTACCTTCCATCAGCAGGTACTTGAAGAATGATTTGATCCCGGAAATCGTGCGGGCCTGGGTGCGGGGAGAAACCCCCCGTTCATTAATATATTCAATAAAACCCCGCAAATGTGCAATTCTGACTTTCTCAGGTGTAAGCTTCTTAAAGTTCTCATCCAGAAATGCCATCAGTTTGTTGATGTCATTAATGTAGGCTGCAATCGAGTTTTGAGACAAAGACTTCTCCAGTCTCAAAAACACTTCAAAACCTTTTTTACAATCTTCCCATTTCATAATTAATTCAATTAGTTTTTTTCTAAAAACAATTTAAATACTTTTGATCATATAAAATTTTGAAATTTTAAAAACGTATTGAAAAGTAGTTTCTTCCCCAAGATTACATAATAATCAATACGTAGAAATTAAGCGAAAGTTACTAGTTTTTTTCATAATACGCAAAAAAAATGAAAATATTGTTAATCAATGGGCCTAATTTAAATCTATTAGGAAAACGAGAAAAAAATATCTATGGTGATTTATCTTTTGAAACATATTTCACTATACTCTGCCACCAATACCCGGGCATCGCGCTGGAGTATTACCAGTCGAACGTCGAAGGAGAGATTATCAATAAAATCCATGAAGTTGGATTTACATATGAGGGCATTATTATCAACGCCGGAGCCTATACCCACACGTCGGTCGCTATTCGCGATGCGATAGCAGCTGTAAAGAGCCCCGTTGTAGAAGTACATATTTCCAATATCCTGACGCGGGAGAATTTTCGGCATAACTCGATAATCGGACCCGTTTGCAAAGGGAGTATCATGGGATTTGGGCTTGATTCATACAGGCTGGGCATCGAGAGCTTTTTGAGCAAGAAGACATAGCGAAGAGAAAGGGTTTCAGGTTCCGGGTTATTATATCAGTTCGCGGTTTTCTTACTAACAGCTAAAAGCTCATGGCGAACCGCTTCTTGTTTGCAGCTAATTTAAAGCAATCATAACCTTCGGTTTCCAATTAACAGCTGCCAAAAGTCTATCTTTAGGCGTCCAAAATTATTTGTGAAATGAAGCATACAAAAATTGTAGCCACCATCTCCGATCTCAGGTGTGACACCGAATTTATAGCGGCTCTGTATCATGAGGGGCTGAATGTGGCGCGTTTAAACACAGCACACATCACCCCCGACAGCGCGTTGAAGATGATCGAAAACATTCGTTCTGTATCAGATTCAATCGGTATTTTGGTTGATACCAAAGGTCCCGAAATCCGGACAGCTGATATTGAAGGCCCCATAGAAGTGAAAAGGAAACAACTGGTTGAAGTGTCCGGTCTCTGCAGAAAAAGCAACGAAAACAGGATAAGCCTGACTGTTTCCTATCCTCACTTCCATACAGAAATACCCGAAAACAGCAAGATCATGATCGACGACGGAGAGATTGAACTGGATGTCGTCAAAAAAGAAAACGATTACGTGTTGTGCGAAGTTGAAAATCCGGGAACGATTAAAAATAAAAAAAGCGTCAATACGCCCGGCTTTAGTGTTAATCTGCCCTCGGTATCGCAAAAAGATGAAGCGTTTATTGAGTTTGCCGCAAAAAACAACGTTGATTTTATTGCCCATTCTTTTGTCCGAAATAAGGAAGACGTTATAAAAGTGCAGGAACTGCTCGATAAGTTCGACAGTCCGATCAAGATCATTGCCAAAATAGAAAATCTCGATGGTGTTAACAATATTGATGAAATTCTTGACCACGCCTATGGCATTATGGTTGCCCGAGGCGACCTGGGAATTGAGATCGCAGCCGAAAAAATCCCCGGTATCCAGCGCATGCTGATCAAAAAGGCAGTGCAGCGGAAGAAGCCCGTCATCATTGCCACGCAAATGCTTCACAGCATGATCGACAATCCCCGTCCGACAAGGGCTGAAGTGAGCGATGTTGCCAATGCCATTTATTCGCGGGTCGATGCCGTCATGCTTAGCGGAGAAACCGCCTATGGTCAGTACCCTGTCGAAGCGGTACAATACATGCACCGCATTGCCCGTGAAATTGAGTCGGTCAAGGATAAACGGAATGACATCACCATTCCTTCGGTCGAAAATGAAGTTGCTTACCTGGCGGAAGCAGCCATTCAGGCATCGAGGGAACTCAAAACCACGGCTATTGTCACCAACACGCTGACCGGCCGGACGGCGCTGTACCTGGCCGCCTTCAGGGGCGATAACCCTGTTTATGCACAATGTTACAACATGCGGGTTGTCCGGCAGCTTTCGCTCTCCTACGGTGTACGCGCCAGTCTGATTGTTCCGAAAAAGGATCGGTTCAAGATGGTTCGTTCTTCATTGAAGTCGTTACTGGATGATAATAAGCTGAAAGGGGAAGATATGGTTGTCTACGTCGGAGGAAGCTTTGGCATTGGCGGCGGATCAACATTTATGGAAATTTCGACGGTAGATCGTCTGACCCAGAAAGTAAACTGACAAAAATAAAAAAAGGAGTTTTATCGCTCCTTTTTTTATTTACCGTAAATCAATTTTTTCAACTCCGGGATGCTTCGAAACATCGAAAATAAACAGACGGTCATCTGCCGGCACATTAGTTTTTAAATTGTTTACCCGCACAATATAGTCGTTGCCTTCGGCGCCTGACATTTCTGCCCGGATAACCATCATCTGCTTTTTATCGACGTGCAGTCTTATTTTTTTATAGTCGGTACCCTTCGTTTCCGGGAAAAGGTCAATCACGTAAATGGACTTCCCTCCGGAAACCGTTTCTTCCACGAACTCATAGTTAAACCCCTGTTCGTATATCGTGAATAGTTTTGACGGATTCATTAGTTCCGACGATTCATCATCGATCGACGTGATATTAACCTCGTTGGCATCTTTCATGAATGACCAGACGGCCTTACCGTCGCAGTAAATCTCCAGACCCAGTTCTGACAGTTTCAGTACATACTTGCTTCCCTTCATTAAAATTTCTCCTTTATTCTCCTCATGGATCCCCTCCTCTTTGTTGTCCATGATGTAATCGAAGGTAGCCTGAATCGTCTGCCAGGACCGGGTGGTTTTGGTTACTTCTTCAAGGATGGACTTGGCTCTCTGATCCTGCTGAGAAAAACCCATCAGAACTGCAAATATAAGAACAGCGGATAATAACAACTTCTTCATTCTCTGTTTTTTTAGTAGTACCATGTATTCAGACATGGCTTCTTATTCTACATATTCTTCAATAATTGTTCCAAACTGTATTCATCCTGAATCATGACCTGACGGGCCTTGCTTCCTTCGCTCGGCCCTACAATTCCGGCTGCCTCCAGTTGATCCATGATCCGGCCCGCGCGGTTATAGCCAATCGAAAATTTTCGCTGGATCATGGAGGTTGAACCCATTTGATTCCGAACCACAATCATGGCGGCTTCGTCAAACAACTCATCGCGGTTGCTCAGATCGGCTTCCTGCGGGCCTCCTTCCGATTCACCTCCATATTCGGGCAGCATGAACGCCGAAGGATATCCCTGCTGTTCTGAAATAAATTCACAGATGCGCTCAATTTCCGGTGTATCAACGAAAGCGCACTGCAGCCTGGTCATGGTGCTTCCCATTGAAATCAGCATATCCCCCTTTCCGATCAGCTGGTTCGCCCCGGGGGTATCCAGGATCGTTCGGGAATCGATCATCGAAGCTACTTTGAAGGCTATACGGGTGGGGAAATTGGCCTTTATAACACCCGTGATAATATTGATCGACGGCCGCTGAGTAGCAATGATCATATGAATACCCACTGCCCGGGCAAGCTGGGCAATGCGGGCTATCGGCAGTTCAATCTCCTTTCCTGCAGTCATGATCAGGTCGGCAAATTCATCAATGATCACTACAATATAAGGCAGGTAATGATGCCCTTTTTCGGGATTAAGCCTGCGGGCCGTGAATTTTGCATTATACTCCTTAATGTTCCGGGCATGCGCCTTCTTGAGCAGATCGTACCGGTTATCCATCTCGATATTCAGGGAACTTAAGGTATATTTTACTTTTTGAATATCCGTGATGATGGGTTCTTCATCTTCAGGAAGTTTAGCCAGGAAATGCTTCTCAATGGTTGAATACAAGCTCAGTTCAACCTTTTTGGGATCGATCATGACCAGCTTTAACTGTGCAGGATGTTTTTTATAGAGCAACGAAGTGATGATGGCGTTCAGACCAACCGATTTGCCCTGACCGGTAGCGCCGGCAACCAAAATATGGGGCATTTTAGTCAGATCGATCAGAAAAGTTTCGTTCGAAATCGTCTTTCCTAAAACCACCGGTAAATCGGCCGTACTTTCCTGAAATTTTTTGGATGCAATAATCGAGCGCATCGAGACGACCTCAGGCTGCTGGTTCGGAACTTCAATTCCGATCGTTCCCCTGCCCGGTATAGGTGCGATAATGCGAATTCCCAGCGCTGAAAGGCTCAGCGCAATATCATCTTCCAGGTTCTTGATCTTTGCGATACGGATCCCCGGGGCAGGTACGATTTCGTAAAGCGTAATGGTCGGACCAATGGTTGCTCTGATTTTTATTATTTCAATTTTATAATGACGGAGCGTTTCGACGATCTTGTTTTTGTTGGAGATCAGTTCTTCGTTGGTCACTTCAGCATTGCCCGAAGGATGATCGTCGAGCAGGTCAATGACCGGGAACTTGTAATTAGACAAATCAAGTGTCGGGTCATAGGCTTCGAGATCACTTTCCGTAATGAACTCTTCATCCTGCTCTTCCTCCCTTTTTTCCACCGTCAACTCAAGTCCGTCATGATCTGTTTTCTTTTTTGCCAATTGTTCCTCAACATGTCTGCCTGCTTCCGTAATATTGAGTCGGTCATCAATTTCCGGATCATCAGTGTCCGGATCAAAAATTGTCTCCACCAGATCATGCTCATTGATCTTTTTCACAATCGTTTCGTCCGGCCTGATCAACACAGGTTCATTGGTATCAGCCTTAAAATCAGATTCCGGCATCGCGGCAATTACATTTTCCTTTTTGCCGGACACTTTTTTCAGCCAGGGCACAAAACTTTCGATCCGGACCAAAAGGATCAAAAAGAGGCTGCTGCCCAGGATAAAAAATGTGCCGATGCTTCCAAACATGGAGCTAAGCCAGGCAGCCATAAAAAGACCGTTCTCCCCTGCCAGGTAAAGGTAGTCTCCGTTATCAATAAACGATAAAGCGAGTCCCATGCTCACGGAAATCAAAAAAAGCAGAATGAGCGAGAAAAGGATCGCTTTGCCAAACCGGACCAACGGTCTCCCCCATAACTGAAACGCAGTTATGATGATCATGTAAACCAGCAAAAAAGAGGCAAGACCAAATCCCCTGTTGATAAAAAATTCACTCAGAAAAGCACCCGTTTTGCCCGCCTTGTTTTCCACCTGAATCGTTGAATTCCGGATCAGGTCACTCCATCGAAGATCAAGTTTACTGTGATCCGCATGTCCGTATACCAGAAAAGAGATAAACGCGACTATTAGATACAGCCCGAAAAGGAACAGAAATAGCCCAATTGTATAACGGAGTTTATCTCCTGTAAAAAAAGATTTCAGCCGCGAAAATATTCCGGGCTTCTTCGACGGTCTTCTGTTGCCGGACTTCTTTGCCATAGTTTTTTAAATAGAGAGTGCAAAGTTAATAAAGTTTTAGGTTCAGGGAGAGTCGGAAAATTGTGAAATTGCTAAATTGATTTGCCCGGTCGTCAGTAATTAG
>JBCFBK010000077.1:0-17953 GCA_038562555.1 Prolixibacteraceae bacterium
CCAGCTGCTGATAACCTTTTTTATATTTTTGGTCGCCCGTAAGCGATAAGGCCGTCTGCATAAACATCAAAGCCTCCAGTCCGTTCAAACCACGGTCAACATAGCCGTAAGGACGAAGCAGATACTCCGGGTTCCACCGTCCCCAGCGGGTAGGCTTACCATCCAGATCCGGCAAAACAAAACCGCTTTTCAAAATATAGGAAGCAAGCCTGTTGAGATGCTCTTTGGCCATTTTCTTTTCCTTCCCTTCGGCCACCAGGTCATAAAACAATGAAACCGCATAAAAATGAGCTGTCACTTCATCGCTTGAAGTATCCCCTTTCCAAAACCATTTACCGTCTTTTGTCGGGTACCATCTCGCAGGAAGACCGCCCGATCCCTGACTGCTCTTTTCGTCCTTGTCGCCTGTTGTTGACCAAATGGCACGTGCGAAGAACCCGTCAATCGGGGTAATGCGCTCCAGCCAAAGCATCGCCTTGAACGATTCGACGGCTTCGTTCCTGGCTTCCGGGTCTCCGCTAACGGCATATTTGTAACACATGGCAGCCAGCCAGGGAGCTGTATGTCCGCCATCATTGTCGCTGATCTCCCGTATCCACTCGCCATCTTTTTTATAAATTGAATGAATAAATCCCAACCGTTTATGTCCCCATTCTTCCAAATGACGTTCATAAAAAGCTGCCTTCTTAAGAAGCGTGTATGGCTCGTACCTGATGATGCCAATTCCCTTGTCGGTCGCCACGTAAACGATCTTGTCCCCTACCGCTATATCATTGACCTGATTACCGGGCAACCAGTGATCAGCCCCAAAATAATGCCAGTCGTCCCGGAGCATGCGGACGGCCCCCCTTTGGGTGCCGATCCAAAGATCATCGTCAAATCCTTTTTCAAGACAGGTGGTGTTTTCGACCGGCAGGCCATCTGAACCTTTAATCGTTGACAAAGCTGCGCCACGCAAAACAGCCAGTCCTTTTTCGGTCGAAATGAACAGACGGCTGCCCCAACTGAGCATGTCGGTTGTGACCGAAGACGGGAGCCTTCCCCAGTCAATAAAATCCTGATTCACCATCTGTCCGTCGAACAATACCAGCTGACCCGGCCGGAGAATATGGAGTGTTCCGCTGTAAGATTCAAGTTGTGTAACCGGTCCTAATGCTACCGGATCGGCGTGGATCTGCGTACCGTCTTCCATCAGCATGGTCGCGTTGCTGGAATAATACCCGCCCTGAGGTTTAACGGAAACAAATTTGCCGTTTTCAAGCTTAAAAATCTCATCTGCAGTGGCTGCATACAGACTTCCCTGATGCATGCAAATATCCACATAGACACGGTCGTCTGTTTTCTCCCACCCGGTGTCCGTGTATCGAAACATACCGTTTGGGCCAGGCGCCCATAAGTCACCGCCGCCGGAGATAAGCCGGGTCACTCCATCAGGCGGATTTTTTAATGCATTCAATTTTCCGTTGTCTACCAGGAAGATCTTTTGATCAGCCAGTGCAAAACATTGTTTTTGGTGAATCGCAACCGACCGTACGGGGTAGTCCAGGTAAATTTTCTCAGAGACTTCTTGCAGATAAACCTGGTCCGGCTGTGGTTCCCATAACCGGTGCTGGTTTTTAAATAGGTTTTGTGCCGTTAGTGAGCTTGTTAAAAGTACCAGCACCATCCACGCTGTTTTCTTCATATACTATTTTTCATCCGTAAATAATTTGCTTCTTAATGGTCGAATGGAATTCCCTTCGGGGATTTCCGCTTCGCTCCAATTCGCATAGCCAGGATTTTCGCTTTGCGGATTTCCACTTCGTTTCAATTCATTCCTGATTGCGCCTGGCACATTCATGCTCGTTTCAATATTAAATGAATCGATGACTTTATTGTCTGCGTTCAAGGTCGTAAACGACAAACGATCGCCCTTAATCTCTACATATTGATAAAGATGCCCCTCTGTATTCCGTGTCACGGCGTAAGGTTCATCTGCAATTTCATGTGTTTTTGTTGGAATTGCAATGGAAATCACATAAACCGTCCCTTCCTGATGAGAGGACACAAGCTTTCCGCCTTTCATCGGACCGGACCGCATATAATAGTGAATATGGCCTCCCATTACCAGGTCCACCTGATATTTATCAAAGAGAGGAACCCATTCTTTTTGAATGTTAACATAAGGCTCTTCCCCGTTGTATGGAGGAAAATGGAACATGGCCAGTTTCCAGGCCGCATTCGATTTTGAAAGCTGCTCTTCAATCCATGCCGTCTGCTTTTCGATGGGCGATGTGGCATCAATCATCAGGAACAGTGCGTTCTTATACTCAAATGAATACGTTTGCTCTTTTTCAATACCTTCCGGCGCATTTTTCGGATAGCTGAAAAACTCCCGGTACATCAAGGCTCCCAAACCACTCCGGTTGTCGTGGTTGCCAGGTACCGACATCAGCGGTTTCCGGCAAATAACATCTTTGGAATATTCAAAAAGATCGTCCCACTGATCCCGGTGCAGGCCATCGCTGACCAGGTCGCCTGCAATCGAATAAAAGGCAGCGTCCGGATATGTTTTGTCTGCCAAACGGATCAATTCTCCGAATTTTGGCGAATAATGCGTATCGCCAAACCAAATGAAAGAAAATTTATCGTCATCGGCCGGAGTAGTAAAGGTATAATTGCCGGGCCAGTCAGTTGCAGGCGCTATCTGATATTCATACCGGGTCCCGGGCTTTAAATTCCTCAACTGAGCCGTAAACCGGTTGATATAACGGTCGTTCATCAGCACTCGGTCTTCCATCCGGTATTTTTCAGCCTCAACCGCCGCAACCTGATCACTTCCTGCTTCCCGGTAGTTTACTGTTCCCGAACTTACCGTTGTATCGGTGCGCCACTGGATATCCAAGCTGGTTGAAGGATCGGCACTCCAGGTCAGCATAAGCTGATCGGCTGTTTTGGAAGACGGGTATGAACTGGTCCGGAATGCCCCGATCAAATGCGTCTCCACTCCCCGACCCCGGATGGTTGTCAGCAGTTTCTGCCCCTTCATCTGTTCCGGGACATCCGTTAAAACCAGTTCATCCCAATCGTGATAGGTGAAAGCCCCGTCTCCCAATGTACCTACGTACTGGTTTTCAGGAAAAAAACTGCTCAGTTCCAACTGATCAGTTGAATTTTGCGGGGCAACCGAGACAAAATAATGCAGGCTGTAATTCTCAAAGCCATTAATCCCCAGACCAACCGGACCGGCACGAAATGGTTTTTGCCATACTTCATAGGTGGTCTGTTCATTTTTCATGGTCATTCCCGTTTTGATGAACCCGTTTCGGGGCAGCCAAAACGGTAGCTTTTTCTGGTCCACACTCCGCATAACCGAAACGACGACCGGAACATTTACCTTGAAACTCCAGTGACGGGTCGACAAGACCTGTTTTTCTTCATCCGAAAACAACGCCATCGCCTGCTCATCGTCCAGTGCAGTCAGTTCTTTTGCATCCAAAGTCCTGTACAAATGGCCAATGGTTTTATCCATAACCTCCTGCACTGTCTTTCCCTCAGGTGCAGAGCAGGAAAGCAAGACCAGGTAAATAAAAATAAAACGGATATACCGGTTTGCTTGCATGGCTATTCGTTTTTAACCGGTTCACTGATCACACCCAGATACCGGCCCATCCAGTAGGGCAACAGCCAGATATCTCCGGCACTGTGCTCGCCGGTTCCGTTACCGCCTGTGCGGTCGAGCCGGAACATATTGGCATTGTGGCGCTGAACGGGGCGTTCATCGGGAGGAAGCACTTCCGTGATCGTCTGGCCTCTGAAATTTTCTTCAATAGGTTCAATATCCTGGCGATGACTGTTTTTAATATCCCAGTCGATCAGATCCATGGGGTGCTCCTGAAGATACCAGACCGCTTCATCCAGGTCAAACTGATCGCTCACCAGGGCAGTAAAAATGTTCCAGGCTCCTTCCTTTTCGGGACGCTCAATTTCCCAATGGTCAATAATGGCTTTCCGATAGGCAACTTTCAGCGTGTCATTAAAGGCATACCGGTAAAGTCCCCAGTAACCCAGGAAGTACATTTCATCATCCGAATGGTTCCATCCTTCCGATAAATTTCTGCTCAGTTCATCGGCATCAGCGGGAGCCTGGCCTATTTCCTTCATCGGGCGCATCAGGTTTTCGAAATAGCCGTGTTTATGCATGAGCTCAAAGGCTTTATCTTTGTACACGTCCTTTTTGGTAAAATGGTAAGCCGTTTGCAGCATTGCTGTAATGTTGGAGGCGTTGATTTTCCGGTCGCCAACCATTACGGGCCGGGCATTGACGTATTCCGGGTTCCATTTTCCCCACATCGTAGGCTTCCCGTCGTAATCGATCAGGTACATATCGTGATTAACAATATGCTGCATTAAAATATCGATCAGATGAACGGCCCGTTGTTTCATGTCTTTGTGATCAATTAACTCAGCCATGGCGCCCAGGGCAAAAATATGGCCAATGGCTTCATCACTGCTTGTGGTGGCTTTCCAGTCCCACTCCGGGTCTTCTGCAGAACGCCAGCGCTCGGGGTCTGACAAGGCTTTCTTATTCCCGCTGCGCTCAAACGAACGCGCCGGAAAACCAACGTCATTGGAGTTGATGGTATACAAACGCTCCATAGCATCGAGCGATTCCAGGCAGTTTTGCAGCGCTTCCTCCGAACGGGTAACGGCGTACCTGAAAATCTCAGCGCCCAGGTACATGGAGGTCCACAAGCCGTCATTGTCCGAATCACTTAAATAGCCGGTCGCCAGATCCCCATGCTTCATCCCTTCAAGCGAAGCGTTAAATCCGTTACGAATATGTCGTTTTCGGACCTGTTTTTCATAATAGTCAGCTTTATCGGCCAGGGTCATGTTTTTAAAGCAAATCTGTCCAAGTCCTTTGTCTGTCAATACTAAAACAGATCCATCAGGTCCCGGGGCAATATCAATGACCTGGTTTCCCGGCAGCCAACGTTCGCCATTGTAATAATTGAATTTCCCGTCTTTACGGAGCATGAAGGCTCCTTCAGGAGAACCAAACCAGATTGACCCGTTTATTTCCTTTACGCAGGTGATTTCAGGGCTTGGAAGTTCGCTGAAAATGCTGCTGTTTTTACCCGTTCCATACAGTTCCAAATAGCCGTTTTTTGTACCAATGATGATTTTATTGCCATCCGCGGGCAGATCGAACGAAGTAAAGCCACTCCCGCGAAACAGTTCTTTTAATTTTTTTTCGCGTGGCGAAAAGCTGGTCAGCGACCGATCCGAAAGGATCCAGAACAGATCCTTCTGACCGGAGTATTTGATTTCCCTGATGGGTTCGGATAACGTTCCCTGCCAGTTTATTTTCGAGTCTTTGACATATTTCAAAACCGTTCCGTCTGAAATCAGAAATGAAAAATCCGTTCCACCTGCAAAAAGCTTTGCATGGGACATGCCATGTTTTGAGAATAACTTGCCCGCCCAGGCATTGCTCAATACGGCAGCATCATCAAGATAGACAAACTGGTCCTGATAAGAACCGATGCTTCTGATTTTCTTAACAACCATCGGACGGTAGGAAAGATCAGGAACAAGAGCTCCCGGGTATAAAAATTGTCCGTCATGAGGTTTTAGCAGGCCCTTGTCCGACAAAACCTGAATATTCCCGTTGCGGTCGGAGGCTACTTTCAGCAGTTTTTGGCCTTCGCCGTTGAGATCATATTTGATGCTGTAATCCTGAACAAAAGGCACATCCTGATACACCGGTTTTTGGGCACTCAGGCTCTCCCATACCATATTGATCAGAAACAGGAAGCAAAAAAACGGAATCAGCTTTTTCATGTGTGAATAATTTGTTTTTTAATTGTTTGATGGAACTCACATGTTGCTAAAAATTATTTTCATGGGTGTTTGCGTTGTCTCGCAACATGTTCCTTTCATTGACGAACGTTTATTTTTATCGTAAATTATTCATTGAAATTAAGACAAAATCAGGCTTTCATCATCATTTTATGGTAAAAAGAGAACTGCCGCGACCGGGTGGCAGCTCCCTTTCTTATCAGGCAACGCGATCTTTTACTGCAGCAACCAAAATTCAGACCAGGAGCTGTCTTTGCCATCCTGTCCGGTAAAGGGTGTTTCCACGAGGTTACTGATGGCCGCACTGTAGTTTTCCGGGTTTCTGTTTTTTTCGTTGGCGTCGTAGCGGAAACGCAGCGGCATGGCGTTACGTCGTCCCCGGGGACCAAATATAAGCTGCGGGAGACCTGTCCGCCGCCAGTCACACCACGATTCAAAAGCAACCGTCCAGTTGGCAATCCACTTTTGTGTCATGATCTGCCCGAGCGAACCATTATACGCCACTCCGGGATTTGCTATGTAAGAAGTATAACTTCCTCCAATTTCCCAGGTATTGAGTGAGGCCTGAATACCTTCTTCATACCAGTTTTGCTGTGAGCCGACCGCCCATCCTTTCTTTGCAGACTCAGCAAGGATGAAACAAAGCTCAGCATAAGACATTAACCGGGCTTTTAGCAGGTCTCCTTCTGCTGCTTTATACATCTCTGAAAGTGATGAAACATGGTCATTATAACCCCCTTGTTTCGGACTGGGATTCAGGTTATAAGTATAGGGTTCTGCAGCCAGGTAAGCCGTGGGGATCCCCACATACTGCATGGTATCGACCAAAATCTTCCCGGCCGAAACATCAGCCGGCCAGGTAGTCTTGTTGTAGATCACCATATTGTTGGCTGCCATGTAATCCGGGTCAATATATCTGACTCCATTTACCTTAACATCAGTTTCAGGAGCATACTGTTTTGTCACCTTTATCGGCACTTTAACCGGATTGAACCAGATGCCGATTCGGGGATCATTCAGATCAACCAGTACGTCTCTCAGGCCTGCGCCGAGCTGGATCCTGCTGTAATTGCTTTCACTGGCATCATAAGTCGTATTGGCGGGCCATGAATCATTGTTGGCGGTACCAACATAACTCATTGTTGCATCGTCGTCATTGGAACTGAAAACCGGATAAGTTGAAGGATCAGCAATAATTCCTTCCACACCGGACCTGGCCAGTTCAGGAAGTTTGGATGAAATCCTCAGATAATACCGTAGCATTAAAGAATTGGCCAGTTTTCGCCACTTGACCGGATCGCCGTTATAGATGACATCCGCCTCCGGGATAATGCCGGTATAAGCTTCAACCGGTTTTGAAAGCAGCGTGTTGGCCGATTTCAGGTCTTCTATGATCCCTTTGTAGATCATCTCCTGGGTATCAAACACCGGAAACAGGTCGGCCTGTCCGCCTGCGGGAGCGTTCAGCGAAGAAGTATACGGAGCGTCACCCCATCCGTCTGCAATATAGCCAAAGGTAAAAGCCTTTAAAGTCAGGGCAACTCCCTGATGAAATTCAAAACCTTCGGTTGTCGCCCGGTCAAGAAGAAGCTTGATATTTCGCAGATTATTATAATATCCGTCCCATGAACGCTCCGAAATCCAGTCGAAATTGTTTAATCCGGAACCCCAGCCACTTTTTTGAACATACTGCATGACACCGGCAACATCACCGTTATATCCCATCTCCAGATAAGGCATCGCCGTTGCTGTGATAACGGTAGGCACAACCAGATTGGGATTTACCGTTAACGGATCCACCCCATTGGGATTCTCATTCAGTTCGGTCAGGTCCCGGCAGGATATAAACGTAACCAGTATCAGGACCAGCAGTAATTGTATGTTATTTCGTTTCATAACAATGGATTTTTAAATTAGAAACTGACATTGAGCTTAATACCGACAGGAATCGTCCAGGGAGAAACATTAAACCGTTCAATTCCCTGTTTAAACATGATTCCGCCATTTCCCTGCACGCTGCTTTCGGGCTGGAAAGCCATTTCCGGGTCAATGTTTATGCCAGCCTTGGTCCACAGGATTATGTTCCGGCTGTAGAGCGAAACAGAAGCATTTTGTATTCCAAGCGATTTCAGGGGAGGTAACTGATAGGAAATTGAAATTTCCCGGAGTTTAACAAAGTCGGCGTCGAAAGTCGCCGTACGGGTGTAATCCCATCCATAGAAATCCTGATAACGGATATACTGCGTTTCCGGACCGCCTAAATTTTCATATTGGGCGATAAAATTTCCGTTATCATCGTAATCGCCCACAACGCCCGGCATAAATACCCCGTCGTGAAGGGTAATACCACTCTCTTCGTGCTCAAAGCCCCCGGTTTCCTGTGTTGGTCCGCCAACAACGACAAAGAACATGCCTTCGGGTGACAAGTATTGATCTGCATGTTGTTTCAGATAGGCAGGCACATCACTGATATTGTTGATTTTGACTGTTCTGTCAATCCACCTTTGCGTATGCAGATCCGATTCACCGTAACGCAACGTCTGCGAAACAAACTGGCCGCCCTTTCTCCAGTCAAGACTGGCACTAAAGGTCCACTTCTTATAGTTTAGCGTGGTCTGAATTCCCATGGTAAAATCGGGATTGAAATTGCCGATTACCGGTGCAACCCGTTTACCGTCTTTTTCCCACGTTCCGTCTGAGCTGTCCCATCCTTCATCGTCAATAATCGGCCACCCGTAATATTCCGAGTTTTTATCTTCAACCCGTAACATCTTCTTGTCGATGATATTACCAATTTCTTCACCAACCCAGGTTACAGCGCCGCCCTTTGCATCCGTCCACAAGGTAATATAGTTAAAGCCGGTGGTTAATTCTTCGACCCGGGTTCTGTTTCTGGAATAAACGAAATTGAGGTCCCAGCTCAGATCGTTGGTTTTGACAGGTGTCATTCCCAGGGAAAGTTCAAGTCCCTTGCTTGAAATTAATCCCGCATTGATTTGCTTCTCCCCATATCCGGAAGACGGCGGGAGACCAATTTTCAGGATCTGGTTTTCATTTTCCGAAGAATAGTAGGTTCCCTCGAATCGTATCCGGTTATCATAAAGTGCCAAATCAGCGCCGATTTCCCAGGAGGTCTGGATTTCCGGTTTGAGGTTGGGGAGCAGCAATGTTCCCGAACTGGTGAGGCGCGGCTGACTTCCCCAGGCGCCCGCATCGCTCATAACAGCCAGCAACTGGTAAGGATCGGTGTCGTTACCCACCATGGCCACGCCTCCACGCAACTTAGCCAAAGAAACCCGGTTATCCATCGCGAACATGTTATTGAGCAATAAGCTCACAGAAGCCGAAGGATAGAAGTAGGACCGGTTTTCTTCGGGAAGTGTACTGGACCAGTCGTTCCTGGCCGTCAGATCAAGATATGCAAAATCCTTATAGCCTAACGATGCCAGGGCATAGGCGCTGTAGATGGCTTTTCTGCTCCACGACGAATTGTACTGGATATTGGTGTTGGCAATATTACTGATCGAGTAAATACCCGGAATTATCAGGCCCGAACCACCGTCCTTGGCTTTCGTTGTACTATTCGAAGCATACTGAAACATATAGTTTCCGCCGGCAGACGCAGAAAGGTTGAAATCACCAAAGTCAGTATCGTAAGAAAGGAGGAAATCCGCATTTTGTTCCCTGCTGTAAAGATTGCTCAGACCATAAAATCCATTCGGTTCATTGGTATAGCTCGCTGCAATTTTTGTATCGCGGAATTCATGGAACTGATCGTGCGTATAACGGAGCTGCAAAGCCAGTTCCTGCGTTAATTTCCAGTCGACCATCACATTCCCGTAAACGCGGTCCCTTTTAAATCCGTTGTTTACTTCATGGGCAAGAAAATAGGGATTGTTTATATACTCCCCGCTGGAATAACTTCCGTCAGAATTGATGACCAGTTCATAAGGCGAGTATTGCATAAGTCCTTCTTTCCCTTTCACCCAGTAGTCTTTTAGCTTCAGAACATCAATATGCGGATTCAGCTCATAGACTGCCTGCATGGGATTGGCTCCGCGGTTGCCGGCAGGACGATTATCAGCACCCGATGTCGTAAAGTTAATACTGGAGCTTACACTGATTTTATCATTCAACCTGACGGTCGAGTTCAGAGAAATTGAATGCCGGTGTAAGTCACTGTTTGGAATAACCCCTTTGTTTTGCATGTTATTGTAAGACAGCCGGTAATCCAGTTTTTCATTAGAATCGGTGATGGAAATTGTATTATCGGTCGTATACCCTGTTTCAAAGAAATTCTTATAGTTATCGGAATGAGATACTAACGGGCTTGCCGTAAGCTCTCCGTTGGCATCAAAATAGGGCCATTGATAGGCCATAATACCCTTATCCAGTTCAGGTCCCACCCAGCCGCTTGTTGAAGGATCAATGACCATGTAAGGCAGGTCGCCGGGAGGTCTGTTATCCTGGGTGTACGGACGATTGCCGTTGGCGAACATGTTATGCTTTGGAAGATATTTGTACGGATTTTCCATAACGGTGTTCGAACTGACCGTAATGCCCAATCCCTTTTTTTGTTTGCCTGTTTTGGTGGTGATCAGTACCACTCCGTTTCCGGCCCTGGAACCATAAAGTGCGGCCGCACTTGGTCCTTTCAGTACAGACACGCTTTCAATATTTTCAGAACTAAGGTCTGAAATAGCGTTTCCGTAATCGACTTTGTTGTCGCTCCCCATCTGTGAAATATTATTCAGCGAGTTGTTCATCGGAATACCGTCAACCACAAACAGCGGCTGGTTGTCACTTGTCAGGGATGATGCTCCCCTGATGACCATACTGACAGAAGAACCCGGGATACCGGTCGAACTGATATTGACGCCAGCCACCTTTCCGGCCAGTGAATTCAACACATTTTCCTGGGCAACCTTTTGGATTGATTCACCTTTTACCTCAGCCACCGAGTATCCCAACGATTTTTTCTGCCTCGAAATACCTAATGCGGTTACCACCACTTCATCAACGCCGATAGTCGCCGGTTCCAGCGTAACATTGATCTGGGAGCGGCCATTTACCTGAATTTCCTGCGTTTGCATCCCTACAAAGGAGAAAACCAACACAGCCTGTGCATTGGGCAAAGTAATGTTATAATTACCGTCAACATCACTGAGTACTCCATTGGATGTACCCTTGAGTACAATCGTAACCCCGGGAAGGACTTCTCCGTCAGAACTCTTTACAACACCACGCACATTTAACTGAGCGAATGCCGCGCCTGACAGAAAAACGAATATTCCCAGGAGAAGCAATTGAAAAACTTTCCGTTTCATACCTGATTAGAGTTGGTTAATAATAATTTTTGAACGTACAGACCAAACAAAGTTTGGGACTAAGCACTTTTTAAAAGACAACAAGGAAAGTCCGGATGGTTTTTTATCGCTACAAAGATTAAAATTTTCACAAAGCAAGTCTTGTGGAATATTATTCACTTTGCATCATATCTTAACCCATGATAGTCACACTAAATCGATTAAGTGTTTAGCATTTTGTTAATATTCAATCACAATATAATCAATCTTAATAAGAATAGATTACAGATTGGGCAGGGTTTATCAAATACAGAGCTCCTGTTCACCGGTTATTAAAAATCAAAACCTGATATTGGAACCGGCCATTTCACCATGAATCGATATGGATATAAAGCTTAAAACGAGTATGGACAGAACAAGAATCACGAGCCATTTTGACCATTCGTAAATCCTTATTCCGGCATACAGCTTTTCGGAAAAGGCAGGAAAATGCTTTCCAACCAGAAAAAGGATTACCATCAAATTGATGATATACAAGTGATGATTTAGCTTAAAGATGCCCTTGAATGCCCCGGAAACAATATAACTGAATATCACATAAACCGCAAAGTACAGTATAAACAAAAACCGGACGTTTTGTCTTGCTCCCGGAAAGGAGCTGGCGTTTACCGTTTTGTTCCGGCCCAGGCAGATCATGACAGTCAATACGATCAACGCAACCAGGCTTCCGGGAAGCGTCGCATTTCCTTCCTGCTGAATCTGCGAAAATCCATTCAATAAGGGGTTTATCAAGGACGAAGATTGTTCAAAAACCAGAAGGGGGATTAAAACAAAGATGATATAAAATGCCAATCTGTTTTCCCAGGGTTTGATTAGTGCAGTCTCTCTTTCTTCCGGCCATTTGGTGCTAAATACCCCATAGGCCATTGACGTACCTCCGAAAAAACCAATGGAGTATTCCATTACATTCCACATATTGAACTGAATTTCCAGGACATTGCCCAGAATCTGAAGGAAATTACCAAACGCAAAGCCGAAGCCGGCACCCAGTGCCGAAATTAACGCAACCCGCAAAGCAGGAGTATAGTGATTACGCGCCATAAACCAGGTCATGGCAACGCCTGCACCTAGACAGACCGCCCAGGCTTCCGACCTGGGAGGAGTCATTCGTAATCCAAGTTGTTCAATTATAAAATAATAGGCGATGATGCCGCCTGCAGTCATTTCAGCCATTAGCAATCCCCACGCCACTCTTTTCTGCTTTGTTGAACTTAAACTCAGTCCCACAAGTCCGCCACCCAGTAATCCATACAAGCCTCCTATTATAAAAAGCATCAAAAGACCATAGGAAGCATTCAAAAAGTCATCACTGCGGCCATAACCCACAATTTGTCCGTAACTGATCATTCCGCCGGCACCCCAGCCGATTACCGATGCCAGTGAAATAGTCAGCGCCCTGGCATTCCAGTCTTTGCGTCCTGCAATCAGCACCAACGCAAGGGCACCGATTCCCCCGGCCCATGCCGCTCCCTGCTCATGTCCAAACTGACCCCGGATGGCCCAGGCCGTGCCCAGTGTCATGCCAACGATAAGCAAACTTACCCAACTTTTTTCCATATTGAAATGCTGAAAGAATTCCTGATTAAAGTAACGAAAAACAAGAAGCATCCGCTTATCTTATTTTATTCGGTTTGCATGAATTTTTAACTCCCGCGTGAAAACAATGACCCTTCACAGAACCATAACCGATCCCGCAGCAGGTTAAAATACCATGTGATCTGATTAAGAAAACAGAAGTGTTCTTTGATTTCTATGTGCTAACTTTAAACACGCAAAACCAATAAACTCTTCAAATGGAGAACGTCACACATCACGTCATACCGTTCAGACTTCTTTCAAGGGTCTGCATGATCGGACTGCTCTGGATGATCGGCACTGGAATAATGGCGGCCAGCCCCGCAAAATCAGCCAAACCCTTGTTCCGGTCCGACCCGGTTTTCCCGGCGCAGGATAAGCATGTGCACAGCAGCGCGATTGTGGAGCTACCCAACGGAGATCTGCTTGCATGCTGGTTCGAAGGATCGGGTGAGCGGACCGCAAACGATGTCATGATTCGGGGAGCCCGGCTAAAAAAGGGTCAGTCGAAATGGAGTGAACCCTTTGTGCTGGCCGATACGCCCGACAATCCCGATTGTAATCCGACCCTGTTTATCGATCAAAAGGGTCGCCTGCACCTGATCTGGATTGTCGTTGTGGCCAACCAATGGGAGAATTCAATCCTGAAGACCCGCATCTCGTCCGATTACCTGAATGATGGCCCACCGAAGTGGGACTGGCAGGATCTGATTTTGCTCAAACCGGGCGAAGAGCTTGCAAAGGCTCTGGCGGACAAATTTAACGAGTTGAAAGCTCCGGAACTGGCGTGGGCGGCTTACGCGCCTCAATATGAAAAGCAAATCATCGAAGCGGCCCATGATCCTTTAAAAAGGGAAACAGGCTGGATGCCGCGGATAAAACCGCTCACACTTCCTTCTGGCCGGATCTTGCTGCCCTTATATTCCGATGGGTTTAATCTTTCCCTGATCGCTGTTTCGGACGATCAGGGTGATCATTGGAAAGCTTCCATGCCCATCGTGGGACGCGGAAACATCCAGCCTGCCATTGTCAGGAAAAAAGATGGTACGCTGGTGGCTTTTATGCGCGATAATGGCGACGCTCCGGGCCGCATCATGAAAAGTGAATCAACCGATGACGGACTAAACTGGACTGCAGCGCAAAAAACCGGTCTGCCAAATCCCGGATCAAGTGTGGATGCCATTACGCTGAAAGACGGAAATCTGCTGATGGTTTACAATGATCTCGAAGACGGACGGCACCGGTTAGCGGTAAGCCTTTCGGATGATGAAGGAGAAAGCTGGAAATGGACCAGGTACCTGGAAAACAACAAAGAGGGAAGCTTCTCCTATCCTACCGTTATTGAAACAAAAGACGGACTGATTCACGTATCCTATTCCTGGAGCGTGAAGAATGAAAAAACAATCACACATGCTGTTTTCTCACCGGCATGGATCAAAGAAAACCCGGCTAAAATGACAAATGCGGAAAAAATCGGATTTCCTGCAGGCAAAAAAATCCTGCTCCTTCATATGGATGATCTGGGTATGTGCCCGGAAGCCAATGAGGCCGGCAGATTTTATATGAAAAATGGCTTTGTCAGCTCAGGAGCAGTCATGATGCCCTGCCCGGCGGCGAAGGAATTTATCGACTGGGCAAAAAAGAACCCGGGGAATGACGTCGGCGTACACCTCACGCTGACCAGCGAATGGAAAACATACCGCTGGGGACCGATCGCCGATCCGACTAAAGTGCCGGGATTACTGGATCCGGAGCGCAAGCTCTACCGGGGAGTGCGGGAGGTGGTGATGAACGCCACTCCGGCGGAGGTGGAAACCGAAATCCGTGCACAGATCGACAAGATGCTGGCCTTAGGTCTGACTCCCTCTCACATCGATACACACATGGGAACCTTGTACGGATCGCCCGAATTTGTTTCTGTATTTCTTAAAGTAGCCGAAGACTATGGGATTCCCGCCAATGCCATTGATTTGTCTAATCCCGAAGTTGCCGGGAAATACCGGGATGCCGGTTATCCGGTCACTGAAAACGTGATAGAAATTCTGAATTCCTATAAACTTCCCAGGCTGGACAATTTTACCAGTGTCCCTGACGGAAAAACCTATGAACTCAAAAGAGCCAACTTCCTGGCACTGGTCAATTCGCTCCATGAGGGACTTACTGAAATCATTTTTCACCCTTCAGTTGAATCGGATCAACTGCGGTCGATCACCGGATCATGGCAGCAGCGGGTATGGGAAGCCCGGCTGTTTTCAGACCCTGTTGTGATCAACTACTTCAAAGACAACGGCATCGTACTGACCAACTGGAAAGAAATTATGACAAAGTTTAATTCCCGGGCACATGCTGCCGGAAACAAAAAACATTGATAAATGCTGTTTCCGCCGGGACAGGTAAGCTGCCCGGCGGAAATCTTTTCAGCCGGATTAATGATCTTCTATTGCGCCGGCCCCGGATTCTCCTCAATCATTTTTAACGCTTCCTTTTCATAAAGCTCTCCGGTCATTTCGCCCAGTGATGTGCGGGTTATGTATTTGTACCGGTCAAAACTGTTGTAATCTTCTTTGGTCAGTATATATCCGAAAGCATCGTTGGTTAAGCCGAACAGAAAAGGTTGGCCGGTTTTCATGTGCCGTTTCAGATAATAGCCAATATTCGGTAACGCTTCACCGGGAATGGTCAGCGCCTGAACTCTTCCAATATTCAACAGGTTAATTTGGGTTGAAACAACGCTAAAATCGATGGATTTCGATTTATCGACCAGCGGTGAATTCTTTAAAACGTACTGCATTTCGGGTGATTCAACCGGAAGTTCAATATCTTTTGCAACACAAAACAGGTCCGGGTTTTCCTGAAGGGGAGCCGGTTCAATGATGCGCAGCGCTTCGTCGGCCAACAGGTTACCAATCCGGATGCATTCGTCCCAGTTGTTCGCTTCATTAGTCGTTTCTCCCGCTCTTCGGTTGTCTGCTGTAACCATGCCGCCCTGGGCGCTGTTCATAAAGAGGGCCATACCGCCTGCTTTCGACTCGATACGATCGTATAACGGACCACATAAATCGGGACTTAGCAATTTTCGTTTGGTACCTAATATTTCGGGATGAGTGGCATAATTTACCAGGGTTGTCAGGACTTTTCCCTTATTTTTCCCTGATACGGCGATGGCTTGAATAACCCCACAGCGCGGATCGTATAATTCGGGTGCATAGTAATTATAGGCAATTTTTCCTTTTGCTTCGCCGACCGCTGTTTTCAGGGAAACAGGTTCAAGTTTTGAGATGGCTTCATTGACTGCATCCGCAATTTGCACCACGCACCAATCCAGGTATTCCAGATCTGCACCGATATTGCCATTTTCATCAGAAAAAGCATAAGCATCGGGTGCGCTATGTGTATGAGTCGCTCCGATTAAAATGCATTCCGGGGAAATTCCCCTGATCAGTTTTCTGGAACGATCGCCCAGATAGGCGGGCCATCCCAGGTTATCAATACTGACAATGGCAACACGGGTTTCTCCTTTCTCCAAAACCAACGTCCTGACGGTCAGATCCCCCTGTTTGCCACCGGGCATGACCGGCGTTCCCATTCCTCCGGATATCGGGATCAGTTTTTCGGGCGTGATTACCCGCATGGCAGCTCCTGCTTTGAAGGTCTGTGCATGGATTGATACAAAAGAAAATACCAACCAGATGATGAATAAAGAAAAAAATGCCTTCATAGTGCAAATTAATCCTCCTGCAAAAGCAACCGGCGGCTATCAGCCACATACATACGCGTACTTTGGGTATAATCGCCTCCAAACGGAGCTTTGTACTTCAGGTCAACATAAAAGGCTATAAAACCGGATTCCGGAAAGTCGACTTCCACGCTAAACCCACTTTTATTTTTTGGATTCAGGTTCTTGCCAGACCATTTTTCATCCCTGAAATCACGGTCGTCAGAGTCGGCACTCCATAAAACAACACCCTCCAGGTCTTCGGCGCTTGCCCGTACATCCAATGTAATTTTTCCATCTTTTTCGGTGATGGAATAGTTGCAGTCGGCATAATCTTCATCCGTAATTGCCATTCCGAAAAAGGCGCTGAGGGTGGCAAATGCCTTTTTCTTATCGCCCAGATCATGTCCGGCATTGGGCACATAGCAGATGTGATTATCGCCCGGAATACTGTCAATATAATGTTTGATGGCATCAACCGGCCAGTATTCGTCGTTGGTTCCGATGAAGATCATTTTAGGCATGGTCAGGCTTTTCCGGTACGAATAGGGATCGACCATCTGTGCCAGGTCTTTGCCTCCGGGTGTGTCCATTTGCTGGGCGATCCCCAGGTCCACATAATCCTGGATCTGAATGCTGTAATCGCCCCAGGCCTTCTTTTGATAATCGACGTTTACCGGCATGTTCAACACATCGATGACCATGGGACCAATGGCTTTCACCCGCTTGTCGCTTGCTCCCGTGAGCCAGGTCGTCCAGCCCCGTTTGGAGGCTCCCGAAACCACGAATTCATTTACCCTGGTTTTTAGTTCTTCTTCGGCAAATTCCTGGATCGCATCCATAGCCCTGACCGCACTCTTTGTCATCGGGAACAACAAGGGCCAGGTCAGGTCGTGGTCTTTCTGGTAATTATGGAGGGTGTAGGATATCAGGGCATCCTCGGTCAGGTCACCATAAAGTGGCTGGTTCGGAACCTGCCAGACAATTGCCACGATGGCTTTGTTCTTCTTTGCCACTTCACTAAATGAAACAATCTCGCCCTTGTCCCATTTATGCATATTGGGCTCGCCTCCTTTCACGCTTCCGCCCGTGATGAAAAGAAGCGCATCCTGATATTTCAAATCTTTGGGAACGATGACCGTCAGTTCATGCTTCCATTTGATCGTACGCCAGGTCTGCGAAGTAAAGATCAAACGGTACAGCGTGACGTCTCCGGCATCAAACTTTTCCTGAACTTCCCACTGAAAAGATTGATCACCATTATTCAGGTAGGATTGAAGCGCCGTTTCGGGTGTAAGCGGCTTGTTTAGTCCGGCAAAGGCTATGGTGAGTGAATAAAAAAGGACCAGAAAGACGATTATTTTTTTTCCCATCTTGTGCATATTGTTTAGTGAAATACCTGTTTTGCAGAAGATCAGGCAGGTATCAACGCGTTGATGCCTGCCTGCCTTCT
>JBCFBK010000078.1:0-16737 GCA_038562555.1 Prolixibacteraceae bacterium
TTTTATTGTGCCGAAGCTATTAACTTTGATTGGTCAAATCAAGACGGGGATTATAGTAGGCTTACCTTAAACGAAATATTTTTCAAAATGCTTCGATTAGAATGAGTCAATTACCGGGAATGGCTGGTCTTTTTCCTGAACAATATCCATAAATACGATGACGATTACAGCAAAGATCTGGCCGAACTGCTTCCTCATAACTTCAAGCTGCGAAACCAGAATTGTAACAGTACCGTCTCTTAAACCTATCAAAGTTCTATGAATATTTTGGAGAAACTGTTACAGTAGGATGCTTTTCCTTTAAAAACAAGACGGATTTTACCGAATGCTTACTTTTGATTACGATAATAACCTTAATCCTTTGAGATATTGGAGCGTCTGGTTACCAAATCAATCGAAGTTAATTCATTAATTCACAATAAGATCAATTTGAATTCAATATATTTTAAGTTAAAACATTTGACTCTAGACTTTCTTTTATAAATATAATCGTTCACCACAGTTGATTCAACGTTTGCTAATGCGTCCTTGTTCATTTCTATTATTTGTGTATCTCGCTTTTCGCCTAATGAATTTATTGAATTTAGAATTAATCCGTTATTAGTATTATCACTTAACAACCATCTGTCATGAAAAGGGCATTTACTCGTTTTTTCATCCCAAACAATTATTATCCTGTTATCGGGCGGATTGTCAACAGAAATTTTTCTCCATTCGTTATTATACTTCTCCGTAAGTTCTATTTCATTTTCAACATCATTTCGATCTTTGCTACTAAGGATAGTTATAAAACAACTTGGCTTGACTTCGGCCATAATCTTCAAAAAGTCTAAATCTCTTTCACAGAAATATGGGTCAATTATAGTTACTTCATTGTTTACATTTTTATCGATCCAATTTCTAATAAATTTTAGAAATTTTTCTCTCTCCCCGTGCCTAAATACTTGATTTATATCTGAACGTGGCGCATTTGTATAACGGAGGAGATTTTTCATTTTGTTAATATTATCAGCGGAGAACGTAGCTATCAATTTTGCATTTTGATAGGTAGCCTCAAAAATTGATGATAAAAGACTTTGATTAATCTCAAAATTTCGGATAATAGCATTTTGAATAAAATAAGCTATTGATTTGTATGCGATAGATAAAGGGGTATTGGATGTCGCATCAATAATTTCATATGTCTCATCAATTCTTTTGCTGGCTAACCGACCCGAATTTAATTGGGACAGATTAGTATCGAAAACTTTTTCATACTGATGAGCCGTTAATTCAGATAGTCCCTTTAAATCTTTACTTGCAGTATTAACGATTTCTTTACTACTTATTCTTTTTTGCAATGATTCCTTAAGTTTTTTTCTGGCTGGATCTTGATCTAATAGCGTGATAAGATCTTCAGCCAAAGACTTATCATATTGATTGGCGATATCAATTATATTCTTTAAATTATTCAAAGTGCCATCATGATTCTTAAGCAGTTCGTTGTAAGCAATTTTTAGATGCTTGCAAAATTGTCCTTTATCTATATCTAGCCAATTTTCCCACATTACATCATATCTAGTAATTTTGTCATAACTCGAAGGTACAGATTGGATTAACTCAAAAGCTTCTTCTAATAACCCTGTTTTAATCATCTTTTTTGCGGGAATCATTTCTGCTATTATATTTAATACCAATGCCTTATCTGAAATATTCGGTATTAACCTAGCTGACTCAATTAACCTGTTCCATTCACTTTTTTTATTGTCATAACTTTCTACTGTTAGTAGAGCTGCCTTTGAAACAATCCAATATCCGTTATGAATAATTCCTTTTCGAGTATTAGGCAACTTGTCATCTATTACTTCATCCAGTTTGAGCAATATATTGTTTCGTTGCTCTCCAGTTATTAGTCTCCCGTTGTTCTCCTTTAAACTAAAAGAAATTTTTTTAATAATATGGTAAATTAAAAAATCATCCGTTAAGTAAGGCAGAAGCCTACATATTTCAATGTATTCTGAATTAGAGATCTTGTGTCCTTGCTTTTTGTCTTCGATAGGTTCGTTTGCTGGAAGTTTAGTGAAAATATAATTGCATATATTATTTACTGCTTTATCTTTGATATCCTCTGGGCAGTCTTCAATAATATTAAAGAAACTACTTTGACTGTAGTAAAATAAGGATGGTGCAATTTTTGATATAACGGAATATCTATATGCCTTATCTTCCGAATTTAGATTATTGATCAAAGGTTCTATTTTTTCTTTCATTATCATATTAAAATCATCCTCTCGCTGTCTCGCCTTTAAGGTCAAAGCTACTAAGTGCCATAACTTGGCTTTTTCTCCATACGACTGTACTTGTTCAATAATATCAGTTAACTGTCCATATTCTTTGTTGATACTCCTATTTTTTTGTAGGATCCCAGCAAAAGCTCGGATGCATAACTTTACGCTTAGGATGTATGTGTTTACAACAGAATTTGAGGAAAGAGGCTCACTTTCTTTTAATCTTGTAGTTTTTTCCAAAAAGTCTTTTGCTTTATCCTTCGAAAGAGCAACTAAATCTTTTGTTATCAAAAATCCTATCTCAATTTTCCTCCATTGGACATCAATCACCTCCCAAGTATTTATGAGCCTTTCATAAAGCTCATCCATTAATTTCGTACAATTTGGATTATCAAGATCTAGTATTTTCAGAATATGAATTAGTGCATAACATTTATCAATAGTATTATAGATGTTTTGTATCGCATTTTTGTATATAAGAAGTTTGGGGATAAACTTTATCGCTTTCTCTTTTAAGGACACAAATTTATCTATCAGACTTATTATAATATCATCTTTAAAATTAGGTGTTTGTATTTTAAGGTAAAACTTCTGAACAATGTCAAAATAAGCTATATCCATTTCATTTTCTTCTATGTAATGAATAGTTGAAATCCTCAAGGCAGCGTCTCTTCTCTCTTGGGTATTCAACTTCTCAATTATTTCAAGGACAAAGTATGGTCTTTCAGGAGTAATAGTTTTTATTATAAACTCAACCATTTGATAATGATTTGCCGTTGCTTCCAATAATTTCTTGAGATTATTTTTAATTTGATTTTCAATCTTATCAGTTTTATAAATGTTTTTTTGAATAGAATTATCCCCGTCAATTTTCAATAATTTTTTCCAAACCAGTGTCAAACAATCAGTTTTTGTCGACAGGTCACTGACTTCCTCTTCTATTAAATACCATATTTCGTAAAATCTATCATTTGTCGCTTTTATACAAAAGTTATGAAGAGCTTCCGCTATCGTTAATTGAAGACGAATATAATCTCTTGTCGGGGTGTTAATCGTATTCCTTTGACTATCAAATAATTTTATTATATTTTTAACAACATCAAAGTCCTTAATGTAAGGCAGGGGCAAGGCAAATTCCGCCAAAGCAGCAGCATTTGGAACATTTTCATTTGAGTTATAAATGACCTCGTTTAATGCATATTCAATAACATCTGCTATATTATCTTTTTCTTTATTTTGTGAAATCCAATATCTCAAAAGAAAAATTTTTCTGGGAGTATTATCCAGCTTCTTTGCACTTTCTATAATTTTATCTGAGCCATATTCATCTGATAGAAAATCAAATGCTGCTGTTAGGTTTTTAACTTCTTTGTCCTTTATCCTCGAATTAATGAGGTCAATATCGATCAATTTCGTTTTTGATCTTTTGTTTGCATCGTCAGCATAAAACCTTAAATATGCAAGCGCATAATCCACGGAATTACTTCCGGTAGAATTGTCAACTATTTTTTCCATTAACTCAATTGCAATTTCAAAATCACAATAAATTAACAATGTTGCAATTTCATAACCTTTTTCCTTTATCTCTGCAAAATCAATTTGAGCATAAAGTTCTTTTATTTGTTCCAATAAAAGCACATCATCATCTAGGCCCTGTATTCTTCTTTGTTTAGCGATAATTGCCAATAACTTTAATTTATCTTCTTTTAGAAGTACGCTATTTGCCAAGACCAAAGCTTCTCCATATTCGTCCAAAACAATTCTGGCTTCAACTTCACTTTCCCACATTTCATATTTCTCCAATTCTAGAAATGATGACTTATGCAAGGCAAAGCGCATATAATCTCCCAAATAATCTTCTTCCTTTCTAATTTGTTTTGAAGCATTGAGCCCGTAGTCGAGCTGTCTTTTAACGCTTCCGATTGTTTGGTATTCCTCGACGTATTTAACAAATGCGTCAATTGATAATAATTTTGTCAACTCATTCCACTTTTTTGATTTTTGATAGAGATTTGGTAGATTGAAAATACTATCCCTATTACTTTTGTTCTTTTCATAATAATCAATAATTAATGATCGTATTTTTTCTTCGTATCCCTTCAGTTTCTTTTGCGCAAAAAGCTTATGAGTCGCTGAAATATAATTAACTGTGTTATCAGGAAAAGTTAAAAAATTTATATGTGCTAAGTTGTTCTTTAAACTAATGACGTCAATTTGTAATATTTCGCACATTCTGTCATTGTCAGTATGTTCATCAGAGAAAGCAATAAATGCTAGAAAAATATTATCATCCTCTTTTACCTGCTTCCATTCTAGTTCAAATAAATCTGTGCTACTACTTATATTATCTTCAGATAAAAATTTCTCTATACTACCTGTATCAATACAAAGTCTTTTCAATTGAGTTAATCTTGCCGGAAAGCCATTATGAGCTATTTTATGTATTTCTTGTAAACTTTCTTTGTTTGAAGAAAATTCCTTTAAAAAAAATTCAGTCTCAATTATACTAAACGAAGGAATATCAATATCTGAAGATTTTGAATTTTTTGATATCAAAATACCCAATTCCTGCCTATCTCCAGTAAATATATATTTTGCTTGTTTAGGTAAGTTTTCTATAATTGGCTTTATCGCTTCAAGATCTTGTTTAGGCACTTCCTCAAAACCATCAAAAATAAAATAAACATGTTTATCTATAGATCGGATTTTTCTTCTCAATCCTATTTGCAAATTCGAAAAAGTATCGTCGGTTTCTAGATCGCTATCAGGAGATTCATTGGTCGAAAAAAACCAAATTTGCCGTGCTAAATTATTTTTTATACAAAAAGAGGAATAAGTGTATCTGTCATTTGCTGTAATAAAATGTGAAATTGTGTTGGAAGAATTGGTTTTCGCAAAATAAGCTAGAAGGGTTGTTTTACCCACTCCATTGTCCCCATGAACAAACAATACATCATAAATTTCCAGTTTTTTTTCAATCGAATTGATAAATGCATCTCTAATAACTAAATCGGAGGGAAGCTTAGGCATAGTATCATTAAAGTAAGGTATATCGACAATCTTTGCATGTAAGTTATTCATATTTTAGGTTCTTATTCTGTTAATTTATATTAAGAATCAAATTTGTTTTTTTGTAAACATCCATCCCCTAAATATTCGCATGCCGAGATATATGCCAGGTGCGAGGCGTCGTTTTCTCCGATCAGTTTCGAAAAAAGCAGTCAAGAAAACATAGGCAAACGATCTCAAATGGTTTATTATTTGCGATCATCGTCGCTGTTTTTGTATTCAAATTTAATAAGAAATTTTTATTATCGTGTAACCTAAAAATCAGAATAATTGATTATTTACGGGGCATATTTTACGTATATTGCTGTCCTTGACAGGCTATTATAGCAACTGTGTAATCGGTAAATAAATTTGGTTCTTCACCAAAAGTGACGAAGAACCGAGATGTTGACCCCTTTGCTGAGTATCCTCATCGAACGTGAAAAGATAATATCTTCCGAAAGCACTCATAGCCATATTCCAGATAATACTTGCCCATAATTAAGACATCATTTACATTTAATTATTCCTACTCTTTCTAACAACCTGCTGGAGGTTCTTCAGCTTTTCGTGGCTATTTTGTAACTGTTCCTCCAGATTTTTAACTTGATCTGCTGTGCATCCCTGATACATGATATTCACCGATTGGCTACCCTCGTAATTGTTAAAATGATTGGTATAAGTAGCTTTTTCCTGATAATTCAGTATATACTCAGGTGTACATCCCAAAACTTCAGAAATTTCAAACAGACGAGTTAGCGTAATATCAGAAACATTGTTTTCAATATTACTATATGCCTTGGTCGTTATGCCCAAAGCCTTTGCCACTTCTTCCTTTTTTAAACCTTTTTCCTTTTCCCGGATTTCCCGGATGTTATCTCCAATTTTCATAGCCAAAAATTAATAATTAGAAATCAATATTATTAGTCCGTAATAAAGCCTCAAGCAAGGCGATTCGGTTTCTTTCACTTTCCAATAACTCTTCCTGCAGTTTCTGAATAATGTATGGATATGGAGACTGAATACACTGATGCATAATATTCACACCTTGATTTCCGCTATAATTATGAAAATGGTTGTAGAACTCCTTTTTGCTTTGCTTGTACGCTAAAATATAAAGAGGAGTGCATTCTAAGATATTTGCAATTTCTTCAAGGCGCTGAAGAGTAATATCAGTGACATTGTTTTCTATATTAGAATATGCCCTGGTTGAAATGTTCAATTTTTCAGCTACATAGCTTCTTTTGTAATTTTTTTCAATTTCACGGATCTCCTTTATATTATCTCCAACCCTCATGAGTCAAGCTAAAAGTCAAAATCAATATTATTATCCCGAAGTAGCTTCTCAAGTTTGGGTATTCTTTCCAGCTCACCTTTGTATAACTCTTTATAAGCTTTTCTTACCTCGGACTGATCGACTCCCTGAATCCGAATGTTTACTCCTTTGTTCCCATTATTGTCAAAATGATTATAGATACTGCCACTTGATTCCCTATACTGAAGTATATAAATGGGACTACATGATAGAACTTTAGCGATTTCATTAAGTTGAGACAGAGTAACATCAGATTGATCATTTTCGATGAACTGGTAATCGCTAAGCTTTAATCCTAATTCATCGGCTACATACTCTAGGCTATATCCTTTAGCCTCACGTATCTCAGAAATGTTCCTTCCTATTTTCATTTTGGTTTAATTTTTATCCAAATATAGTAAAACTTCCAATATGGAAGCAAGACTTCCTGTTTTAGAAGTCGATTTTTTTCTGGTTGAGCACTTCGTTAATTTCTTTGCACTGATCAATTTGAATTGCTACCCCACATGACCGGATATGCATTCACTAATTAAATGATTTTCTAAACCTAAAAACGATGAAAGTATGAAACCGAATTTCTGCTTACTGGGCTTGCTATGCTCTTTTCGATCCCAAATCATCTGCCTGACGCAAACAGCCAATGTGCTGATTTGTAAGCTGCAATCTGCAAGCTACAACCCACAAGTTGCAAACCTTTAAACCTTAATCTATGAAAAAACTACGAAGAACACGATTGCGTGTTTACGCGGGTGTCAGCCTGCTGTTATTTACCGCCGCCTCTGCCTGGGCGCAGGTTAAAATTACCGGTACCGTGAGCGGGGAAGCTGACGACGGTACCTTGTCTCCCTTGCCGGGAGTGACCATCGTGATTTCGGGAACCACCCGCGGGGTGATCACCGACACCGACGGGACCTATTCGATCGAGGCTAAATCGACCGATCAACTGGTATTCTCTTTTATTGGTATGGAGAGCCAGACGATTACCGTGGGCGACCGCCGGGTGATCAACGTGAGCCTGAAATCCAAGACCGATGAACTGGAAGAAGTAACCGTGGTGGCTTTCGGCAAACAAAAGAAAGAAAGCGTGCTGGCTTCGATTACCACCATCACGCCTGCCGAGCTGAAGGTGCCCAGCAGTAACCTCACCACGGCTTTCGCGGGCCGGGTGTCGGGACTGATCTCGTACCAGCGCAGCGGCGAACCTGGTGAGGACGACGCCAGCTTTTTTGTGCGCGGGGTAACTTCGTTTACCTACGCCCGCGGTCCGCTGATCCTGATCGACGGGGTGGAGATGGCTTCGTCGGACCTGGCACGTATGCAGCCGGACGATATCGCCAGCTTT
Organism: Prolixibacteraceae bacterium; assembly: GCA_038562555.1. Taxonomy (GTDB): domain Bacteria; phylum Bacteroidota; class Bacteroidia; order Bacteroidales; family Prolixibacteraceae; genus JBCFBK01. The sequence goes on from JBCFBK010000078.1 coordinate 7,973, forward strand.
TCGATCATGAAAGACGCGGCGGCTACCGCCCTTTACGGAGCCCGCGGGGCCAACGGCGTGATCATGGTCACCACCAAAGAGGGTCGGGAAGGAAAGGCGCAGATCTCGTTCCGCTACGAAACATCGTTTTCGATGCCCACCCGTGAAGTGGACCTGGCCGATCCGATCACCTATATGAAAATGAACAACGAGGCGGTACTGACCCGCAACCCGATGCTTTCGGTTCCTTATTCGATGGAGAAAATTGAAAACACCCAACGGGGTACCAATCCGCTGGTATACCCGGCTACCGACTGGTACAATACGCTGTTCAAAAACCATACGGTGAACCACCGGGCTAACTTCAACGTGAGCGGCGGGGGAAAGGTGGCCCGGTACTATATTGCAGCGACGTATAACCAGGATTACGGGATCCTGAACGTGGACAAACAAAGCAACTTCAACAACAACATCGACCTGAAGAAATACCTGTTACGTTCGAATGTAAACATTAATGTAACGCCGTCGACCGAGGCGGTTGTCCGTTTACACGGTACGTTTGACGATTATACCGGCCCCATCGACGGCGGTTCGGCCTTGTATAAGAAAGTGATGCGGACCGACCCTGTTTTGTTCCCGCCTTATTTCCCCCATACCGAAGAAACGGCTCACATCAGGCATGTTCTTTTCGGGAACTACGACCAGGGGCAATACATTAACCCGTATGCCGATATGGTGAAAGGGTACAAGGATTACACCAAGTCGCTCATCCTGGCCCAGTTTGAGTTGAAACAACAGCTCGATTTTATTACGAAAGGACTGAGCCTGCGCGGCCTGTTCAGCACCAACCGGTATTCTTATTTCGACGTGTCGCGGTTTTATAACCCGTTTTATTACACGGCCATCGGGTACGACAAATACAAGAATACCTATCAGCTTTACAACCTGAACCCGGACACCGGGACCGATTACCTGACTTACAGCGAAGGGGCCAAGGAGATCACGACAACCACCTACGGCGAACTGGCTGCCGGTTACGACCGGACGTTTGGCAAACATGGCATAAGCGGACTCATGGTCTTTACCCGGCGCAATCACCTGAAAGCGAACGCCGGCAGCCTTTCGCTGTCGCTTCCTTCGCGGAACATGGGCGTATCGGGGCGCTTTACCTATTCGTACGACACCCGCTATTTCACTGAATTCAATTTCGGCTATAACGGCTCGGAGCGCTTTGCCCGGAAAGAACGCTTCGGCTTTTTCCCCTCGGTGGGTGCGGCCTGGTTTGCTTCGAACGAGCATTTCTGGGACGACGGGTTGAAGCGTGTTTTTTCAAAGCTGAAGCTGAAGGGAACCTACGGGCTGGTGGGCAACGATGCCATTGGCGATGCGGACGACCGCTTTTTCTACCTCTCGGAAGTCAACATGAATGCTTCGGGCAGGTCTTACACCTTCGGGGAGGAATTTGGCTATACCATAAACGGGATATCCATTTCGCGATATGCCAACGACCTGATCACCTGGGAAACAGCCCGTAAGCTGAATATCGGGGCGGAGATCGGCTTGTTTGACAAGATTGAAATGATGATCGATGTTTACCGCGAACGCCGGGATAACGTTCTGATGTCGAGGGCCAATATTCCTTCGACGATGGGTTTGCAGGCGGTTCCGGAGGCGAACGTGGGCGAAGCAAGCGGGAAAGGCATCGATTTGTCGGTCGATTATAACCAGGCGTTCAGGAACGGTATGTGGGTCACTGCCCGGGCCAACTTCACTTATGCAACGGCCGAATATAAGGTCTATGAGGATGTGGACAATTCGGCAACGCCCTGGCTGAACCGGGTGGGGCAGCCGGTTACGCAGCAGTGGGGTTATGTGGCCGAGCGTCTGTTCGTGGATGATTACGAAGTGGCAAACAGCCCGGCGCAGACCTTTGGCGAGTATATGGGCGGCGACATCAAGTACCGCGACATCAACAACGACGGGGTTATTTCGGGGCTGGACCAGGTGCCCATCGGTTACCCGACCGAGCCGGAGATTATTTATGGCTTCGGGTTTTCGGCCGGTTACAAGGGCTTCGACCTTTCGTGTTTCTTCCAGGGGCTGGCCCGCGAGTCGTTCTGGATCGACGCCAAAGAAACGTCGCCCTTTATCGATACCGACGGGGAAAGCGCCGTGATCTCCAAAAACGCCCTGTTGCAGGTCTATGCCGACGACTACTGGTCGCAAAGCAACCGGAACCTGTACGCCCTGTGGCCGCGCCTGGCCGACCGCGTGATTGCCAACAACACCCAGCGGAATACCTGGTTTATGCGCGACGGCTCTTTCCTTCGCCTGAAATCGGTCGAGCTGGGCTACACCATTCCTGACAGACTGGCCAGGCCGCTTAAGGTGACCAACCTGCGGTTTTACGCGAGCGGCACCAACCTGCTCACGTTCAGTAAATTCAAACTTTGGGACCCGGAGATGAGCGGCAACGGGTTGGGTTATCCCATCCAGCGTGTGTTCAACCTGGGTGTTCAACTTTCATTCTAAACCATGACGACTATGAAGAAAATATACTATCCGTTTTTGTTCGTGTGGGCTGTGTTCGCGTCGTGCAATGATTACCTGGACGTGGTGCCCGACAACGTGGCTACGCTCGATCACGCTTTTGTTGACCGGATGTCGGCCGAGAAATTCCTGGCCACCTGCTATTCTTATATGCCCAAACACGGGCGACTGGCTTCAGACCCGGGTATCACGGGAAGCGATGAGACCTGGATCCACACCGAGGCTTCCAATTATTCGTCGGCCTTTGGCAGCTATTATGCCTATAACATTAAGCGGGGGCGGCAAAACGTGACCGATCCGCTCCTGAATTACTGGGATGGCGGCTATAACGGGACAGGCCTTTTTATAGGGATACGCGACTGCAATATCTTCCTCGAAAACATTCACAAGGTAGGGAAGGATCTGGAAGATTCGGAGCGAGCCCGCTGGATTGCCGAGGTGAAATTCCTGAAAGCTTATTACCATTATTACCTGGTGCGCATGTACGGGCCGGTCCCGCTTATCCGCGAAAACCTGCCCATATCGGCCGGGATCGATGAGGTGAGGGTATTCCGTGAACCGGTTGATGCGTGTTTCAGTTACATCGTGCAACTGATCGATGAGGCGGTGCCCGGTCTTCCGCTGGAAGTGGGCGCCGTGGCCGCCGACCTGGGACACATTACCCAGCCTGTCGCGCTGGCCATCAAGGCCGAAATCCTCGTGACGGCTGCCAGTCCGCTGTTCAATGGCAATTCCGCTTATTCCGGCTTTGCCGATTCGGGGGGAGTGCAGTTGTTCAACCCGGATTATGATGAAAATAAATGGAAACTGGCCATGGATGCCTGCAAAAGCGCTATCGACACGGCTCTTCTGGCCAATAACCGGCTGTATGTATTTAACGACCCGCGTTATACCTTAAGTGAAACGACCGCCCGGGTCATGTCGCTCAGGAATGCTTTTGCCGAGAAATGGAATGAGGAGGTGATCTGGGGGTTCACGGAAAACACCACACAGCAGTTGCAGCAATATACACTCCCGTATTTTGCGCTGACCGATCAGCAACTCACCCACACGTCGCCTGTATTGTCGCCCACCATGACAGCCGCGGAGATGTTCTACACGGAAAACGGGGTGCCGATAAACGAAGACACGGGCTATGACTATGCAAACCGCTATGCCACCTCGGCAGCTTCGGGACAGGGGTATTACATCAGCGACGGCTTTGTGACGGCCAATCTGAACCAGCGCCGTGAACCCCGCTTTTACGCCTGCCTGGGCTTTGACGGCGCCATCTGGTACGGCAACGGGAGGTACAAGGACGTGGGGCAGGGCACTTCGACCGAAACCCCGTGGATTGTCCGGGCAAAGGCAGGGGAAATGTCGGGCAAAACCTCGTCGATCCGCTATTCGGCCACGGGCTATTTCCTGAAGAAATACCCGCATTTTGAAACGGCTACCTCGGCAACGGCCATTACCTATGTGCGCATGGCATTCCCCGTTATGCGGCTGGCCGACCTGTACCTCTTGTACGCCGAAGCGCGGAACGAGTATTCGGGTCCGGATGCCGAAGTGTACCAATACCTTGACCTGGTACGCGAGCGTGCAGGGCTGCAGGGCGTGGTGGATAGCTGGGCGCAGTATTCCCGCTACCCCGACAAGCCGCTGAGCAAGGAAGGGCTTCGGGAGATTATTCACCAGGAACGCACCTGCGAACTGGCTTTTGAGGGCAAACGGTTCTGGGACCTGCGCCGCTGGAAAACTGCCGACCAGGTGATGAACCAGGTGGTGAAAGGCTGGAACGTGGAAGGTACCGGCACGACCGACTATTACAGCGTGGTGAGCTTTGAGTCGCTGGAGTTCAGGACCCGGGAATACCTCTGGCCGCTGAAACAGCAAACACTGCGGGTAAATCCAAACCTGGTCCAGAATCCGTTCTGGGAGAATTAAAATAGCGATGATTTGGCAAACGCCAACCGGAATGAGCATAGAATTTCAATCATCGCTATTCCATTTGACCGTTAAAAGCAAATTATTCACAAATGAAACGAACCATGAGAACCATAGCTCTCACACAGGAGCATGATTATCCTGGCGAGTTCCATGCGTTGATGTTCTAACTAGAGGAGAACAAGCATAGTACGGGAATTATACTTGGTTGAAATGAAAAAATAAACAAATGAAAAATTTATACGAATGAAGAAATACTTGATTTACATATTATTGGCCGGGTTGTTGTTCGGGGCCGGGTTGCTGCTGAACAACTGCAAGGAGGAAATGATAGGCCAGTATCCAACCGACGGGGTTGCCCCTCAGCCCGTCAGCGACGTGGCAGTCGACAATCTTGCCGGAGGGGCGAAACTTTCGTATCGGTTACCCGACGAGGAAGACCTGCTTTACGTGGAGGCTTTCTATGATCTGCCCGGCGGGAAAAGCGGGGTCACCAAAACGTCGGCGTTTACCAATTCGATGCTGATAAAAGGATTTGGCCGGTCGCAGAAACAAACGATCCGGCTGGTATCGGTCGACCGGAGCCGGAACGAGTCGCAGCCGGTGAACGTGGAGATCGAACCGCTCGATTCGCCTATTTACGGGATCCTGGAAAACCTGCTGGTGCAGGAATCGTTCGGCGGGTTTAAGCTGAGCTGGGAAAACGAGCCGAAAGAAGACATCTTGCTGGGGGTTCTGCAACGGAACGATACGACCGGCGAATTCAAACACCTGGAAAGTTTTTACACCTCCGAGGCGCTGGCGCTGAAAGCGGTGCGCGGACTGGATTCAACCCGGGCCACGTTCGGCATGTTTGTGCGCGACGCGTACGAAAACTATACCGATACGCTGCTGATGAGCCTGAAACCCTACTTTGAACAGGAGATCCCGAAATCGGGCTTCAGCGCGCTCAAATTGTCTTCCCGGTTTAAACTGCACGGTACCAGCGGGGCAATGGACAAAATGTGGAACGGCATTCTCAATGACGGCGACCAGTACGACTATTTCTACATCGCCACGGGCAACGAGATCATGCCTTATTTCACCTTCGACATGGGCGTGAAGGCCAAACTTTCGCGGTTCCGCTTGTGGCAGCGGAAGTATTACTTCTTTAGTCTGCACAACCCAAGACTGTTTGCATGGTACGGGACCAATAACCCTGCGGTTGCGGCTGATGCCGAAACGCTTGGGTGGGAAAATAATCCGGAGTGGATAAAGCTGATGGATTGTGAATCCAAACGCCCTTCCGGTTTACCGGCGGGATCTGCCCTGACCGCGGAGGACGAGGCATACGCCCGCGCCGGCGAAGAATATGAATTTCCGCTGGATGCCCCGGCCGTTCGTTACCTGAGGATTAAAGAGATCAGCACCTGGAGCGGTTCGTCCGGGCTGCACATCAACGAACTGAGGTTTTGGGGAGAAATTGAAAAATAAACTTGTAAAACAGACGATATGAGGAAATTGATTTTTATCGCAGGATTGGCGGTCTTCCTGGCTGCCTGTTCCGATATGAACGATATACACGATGTCTACCTGAAAGACGGAGAACGCATCTACATCGGGAAGGTCGACTCGCTGAAAGCATTTGCCGGTGATAACCGGGTGAAGCTGCGTTTCTGGGCTTCCGATCCCCGGGCCAAAGCAGTGGGCTTTTACTGGTATCCCGGCAATGATTCGATGATCACGGAGATCAGCCATACCTCGGCGGCCGATTCGTTCGAGGTGTACATCGGGGGAGCCGCCGGCGCCAAAACTATTCAGGAAGGGAATTACACCCTGAGGGTGATTACGCGCGACGGCAACAACCATTTTTCGGTTCCGTTCGAAAAGATCATGAACGTGTATGGCGACCGGTTCCGCTCGGTACTGACCGACCGGGTACTGAAAACAGTGACATACAAAGCCGCGGATGCATCGCTGTCGCTCACCTTTGCCGGGCAGACCAGCGACAGGGAGATCGGCGTGGAGATCTCTTATACCGATCTGAGCGGCGGCGCACTGACGGTGATGAAGGCAAACAAGGATCTGACTGCCGCGGTGAAGCTGCTTCAGGTCGACGCGGAAAAGACGGTTTCGTACCGGACGCTGTTCCTGCCGGAACCTCTGGCTGTCGACACCTTTTACACGGCCGGCAAAGAAGTTTTTATACTAACCGACTAAACCTGGGAAGAGCGCCGGGCAGCGCCCGCTGCCCGGCTGTTTCCCGTAAAAAAAGAATTGCATGAAAAAGAAAATATACTTACTGATATTGCTATTAGTTTTTTCAGCCGGGTTCCTGGCGGGGCAGAACACGGGCGATGCCGGAATACCCGTGTTCAACAAAGAATTTCCCGGAACGCTCATGGTCGGCAACAAACCGTTCATTATGCTGGCGGCCGAAGTGAATAATTCCAGTTCTTCCAGCCTGGCGTATATGGAGTCGCAATGGGACAAGCTGGTCAGGATGAACTGCAACACGGCGCTGGTGCCGGTAAGCTGGGAATTGCTGGAACCTGAAGAGGGCCGGTTTGACTTTACCCTGGTGGAAGGGCTGATCAATAAGGCCAGGGAACATGATCTGAAGCTGGTGTTCTTATGGTTCGGCTCCTGGAAAAATTCCCTGTCGACCTATGTGCCGGAATGGGTCAAAAAGGATACGCGCCGCTTCCCCAGGGCGCAGGAAAAGCCCGGCGTCAACATGGAGCTGCTTTCGCCGTTCGGAACCGGGTCCTTAAAAGCCGATGCCAGGGCATTCGCAATGCTGATGCGGAAAATACGGGAACTGGATGAAAAGGAAAGGACCGTGATCATGGTACAGGTGGAGAACGAGGTGGGCATCCACCATACGCGCGATTACAGCCGGCAGGCCAACCGGTTGTACGAATCGCCGGTGCCGCAGGAACTGATGACTTACCTGAAGAAAAACAAAGACCGGCTGACTCCCGAACTGGACAAGGTGTGGTCGTTATCGGAGTATAAGCCGTCAGGTATCTGGCCGGAAGTGTTCCCGGAAGATGCGCCGGAGATCTTCATGGCCTGGGCTTATGCCCGGTACATCAACCAGGTGATCGAAGCAGGGAAGAAGGAATACCCGCTGCCCATGTATGTGAATGCCTGGATTGTGCAAAACGATACTTCGAAGAAAACGCTGAAGGAAGGCGGGTACCCGCAGGGAGGGCCGGTGGCCGGGATGATCAACATCTGGCGGGCAGGCGCTCCGCTGATCGATCTGTATGCGCCGGATATTTACCTGAGTCATTACAGGGAGATCTGCGCCGAGTACAACCGGCTGGGCAACCCCTTGTTCATTCCCGAAAACAAAAATAACCATCAAAGCGGCGCCCATGCTGTGTATGCGCTATCCAAACATGCCGCGATCGGCTATGGCCCCTTCGGCATTTACCAGGTAACCGATGACATGCCCCTAAGCCAGGCCTATAAGGCGTTAGCCAACCTGATGCCTTACCTGATCAAATACCGCGGAACGCCCAACATGACCGGTATCCTGCTGAACCGCGGGGCAACGGAGGAAACGGCGTTTATGGGATACCGGGTGAAGGCGACATCGCTGGAAAGCGGGAGTCCGGGTTCGGTGCCGGCCAATGCCATGATCATTGCCTTGAGTGGGGACGAATTCCTGATCACCGGTGCCCGCATCCGGCTGGACTTTTACCCGGCCGCAAAGGAGTCGAACGACGTTGTCTCCACGGCATGGATGGAAGAGGGGGAGTTCGTGGACGGGCAGTGGGCTCCGGGTCGGCGGCTGAACGGCGACGAACGGCTGGTCATCCTCCGGAACAGCTTTAAAATCCTCCGCCTGAAGTTATACCGGTATCCGCATTACCAAAAGGAGTAGGGATGTTTGCCCGGACCTGATCACAAAAGGTATGAGTACGGGAATTTTTACGGGTTTCATCCCGCACCGGCTATCCCGTTCTTCCTCCGGTCTCCTTTTTCCGGTCTCCGGTCTACCTTTCCGAAACGTTCTTTGAAATATTGGGAAAAAGACGTAGCAGGTTTCACTGACCTGCCTTAGGCTTTGCTGCTGATTGATTATTAATTAACTTTGAATGACTATAGAACACCTATTTATGGAACTACCAATAAACCTGGACGATCTGTTATCGTGCAGAACAGTTGAATCGGAACGGGTAGAGTTTAAAGCCGGATGGAATCCGGACGCCATCTACCGGACAATTGCAGCTTTTGCGAACGATATCAATAATATCGGAGGGGGATACATTGTTATTGGTGCAGAAGATGAAAACGGCAGGGCTAAACGTCCGGTAAAA
>JBCFBK010000079.1:0-16365 GCA_038562555.1 Prolixibacteraceae bacterium
GAGTGGATAAAAATGGCAGACGACGGCGATCACTTCCGCCTGACTTTCGACCAGCCCGGCACCTGGAGCCAGAAATACAACCTGGTATGGGACAAACTGTTAAAGCTCGGCATTTTCCCGGACGAAGTGGCACAAAAAGAAGTGGCGTATTATCTGACCAAACAGAATAAATACGGCCTGCCGCTCGACAACAGGAAAACGTATACGAAGGCTGACTGGATTGTCTGGACCGCCACACTGGCAAACAATACAGCAACCTTTCAGCAATTTATCGATCCGCTTTACACTTTTGTTACCGAAACGCCCGACCGCGTCCCCATGTCCGACTGGTACGAAACCACTGATGCCACACAGGTCGGCTTTCAGGCCCGTTCAGTCGTAGGAGGGTATTTTATTAAAATGCTGGAAAAATAACTCCGGCAAACTCAAAGGATCGACCATCCACAACCCATATAAAAGGGCTGTGGATGGTTTTTTAATAAAATATCCTTAATGGATCGTAATATCGTGCGCCTCACCGGCTCCCCTGGGCAAACGAATGCTTTCGGTCAATTCCTGTATCTCCGCAGGGACCGGAGGTGTATACCTGGAAACCACGATCGAAACCATGAAGTTCAATGCCATGCCCAGGGCACCGATCCCTTCGGGCGAGATCCCGAACCAAAATCCCTCGCTGGTTCCCGGTCCTCCCAACTGAGACGTGAAATACAGAATATAAGCGGCCGTAAAAAGAATCCCGGCAATCATTCCGGCCATAGCTCCTTCCCGGTTCATCCGTTTATCAAAGATGCCAAGAACAATTGCCGGAAAGAACGATGAAGCAGCCAGCCCAAAGGCAAGCGCCACCACCTGGGCAACAAATCCCGGCGGATGAAGGCCCGCCAGCCCTGCTGCAAAAACCGCAACCGCGATACTGATCCGGGCAGCCCAAAGCTCGCCTCTTTCGGAAATATCGGGCTTCAGATACTTTTTCAGTAAATCATGAGAAATGGAGGTTGAGATTACCAGCAACAGGCCGGCAGCGGTAGAAAGGGCCGCAGCAAGTCCTCCGGCAACAACCAGCGCCACCACCCAACCCGGTAATCCCGCTATTTCAGGATTGGCAAGCACCATAATATCCTGGTCGATGGTCAGTTCATTGCGCCTGGCATCGGCCAGATACTGAATCTTCCCGTCACCGTTCTTGTCGGTAAAGGCCAGCAAGCCGGTATTTTCCCAATTCGTAAACCAGTCGGGAACTCCGGCATAGGGCTTTTCTGCAACCGTATTGATCAGATTGGTGCGCCCGAAAGCAGCCACGGCGGGGGCGGTTGTATAGAGCAAGGCAATGAATAACAAAGCCCAGCCTGCCGAAGTACGCGCATCCCTCACCCTGGGCACTGTAAAAAAACGAACGATGACATGCGGCAATCCGGCCGTGCCAAACATTAAAGCTGCGGTGATGCAAAACATATTGACCAGACTGTTCTTACCCAGGGCCGTATATTCGGCAAATCCAAGATCTGCTGAAAGCTGATTCAATTTTTCCAGCAGATAAACCCCGTCCCTGCCCTTACTGCCGAAACCCACTTGTGGAACCGGGTTTCCGGTCATATGAAGTGAAATAAAAATGGCCGGGACCGTAAAGGCAAAAATCAAAACGCAGTATTGTGCCACCTGCGTATAGGTAATCCCTTTCATACCGCCCAGCACGGCATAAAAAAAGACGATCCCGATACCAATGAGCACGCCGTTTTCAAAAGAAACATTCAGGAAACGGGCAAATGCTACCCCTACTCCTTTCATTTGCCCGACTACATAGGTAAACGAAACAAAAAGCGCACAAATAAGCGCTACCAGCCGGGCGTTACGCGAATAATATCGTTCACCGATGAAATCAGGAACCGTATACTTCCCAAACTTCCGCAGATAAGGAGCAAGAAGCAGGGCAAGCAGAACATACCCCCCCGTCCAGCCCATCAGGTACTGGGCGCCGCGAAATCCCATAAAGGAGATCAGCCCGGCCATCGATAAAAACGAAGCAGCCGACATCCAGTCGGCAGCAGTCGCCATTCCGTTAACAACAGGATGCACGCCGCCCCCCGCCACATAAAACTCCTGCGTGGAGCCGGCACGAGACCAGATGGCCACAAGAATATAAATCAGGAAGGTTGCCCCTACCAACACATAAGTCCAAAGTTGCGTATCCATAAGGTTATTTTTCGTCAACATCAAAAGCCCTGTCGAGCCGGTTCATCAAAAAGACATAGATAAAAATCAGCACCACGAATACGTAAATTGACCCCTGTTGCGCAAACCAGAATCCCAACGGAAATCCCGCCAGATGAAAGTGGTTTAAAAATTCAGCAAACAAGATGCCGGCACCATAAGAAATAATAAACCAAACCGACAAAAGAGCGGCCAAATATTTCAGGTTCTTTTTCCAGTATTGTTTCCTGCTGTCATTCATGGGCATCAGCGATTTTCCGGCCGGATAAGCCGGTATTGTTATTTTTATTTAAACCACATCTAAATAAATGCAATAAAAAATAAAAAATGAGCAAAAACAAGCCCTTTCACACCTCAAAAATATGTTTTAGAGGCATATTTGATTATTCAGGCTCGTCTCTGACGTTCGCGTATCCAAACCACGGGATCACATCCCGTCACGGATTTCACTAATTTATAACCATTCTTTTTCTGCCAGCCCCGAAACGCATGATTTTTTTTAGTTTATTTGTTATGTTCAAGGAGGGATGCTAATCTGAATATGCTGTTAAGATCTTTCAGGGGTAAACTGCAACTCAGCCAACGGGAGGGAACGAAACCGGCCTTTGAGGTCACTGACGTCTAAATGGGAAATATATTTGTAATATGGAAGCTGTGTTAAGCCTTTTTCCTGTTACACTCTTTTTGGTCTTTCTGTTCCTGCTTGACAGCTTTAAGCTTGTGATCAGGAAATATCTTTTTGGTGCGATCTTGTGGGGCATGCTCAGTGCTCTTCTGGCCTATTATCTGAATACATTTATCCTGGAACTTACAAAAATTCAGTTCCTTACCCTCTCGCGATACTTTGCGCCCGGCATAGAAGAAATCCTCAAATCGGCCTTTATTTTTCTGATGCTCGGGCGAAAACGCATCGGCTTCATGATTGATGCCGCGATTTATGGTTTTGCCGTTGGCGCCGGTTTCGCTTTGGTTGAAAATGTTTTCTATCTCCGGTCGACCGGCGATCCCAACCTGTGGATCTGGATCATCCGTGGCTTCGGAACAGCTTTCATGCACGGCGGATGCACCTCCCTGACCGCGGTAATTCTGATCGCCGGTAAAAGCCGCAGCAGGTTCAATCCGGGCATTATACTGACCGCCCTGCTGGCCGCATATGGCATCCATGCCGCTTTCAATCATTTCTACGTCGACCCGGTGGCACAGACATTCGGCATTATCATACTTTTGCCTGTCATTTTTATCCTTATTTTCAGGTATAATGAAAAACAACTTCAAACCTGGCTGGAAATTGAATTTAACAGTGAAATCGAATTATTGAATATGATCAACAATGGCCGGTTTCTGGCAACGCGTTCCGGAGAATACATCGCGTCGCTAAAATCACGCTTTCCTGCCGAAACAATTGTTGACATGTACTGCCTGATCCGGATTTACCTGGAATTATCAATCAAGGCAAAGCGAAACATCATGCTAAAGGAAAGCGGGTTTCCGGTGATCATTGAAAATGATCTGGAAGCTAAATTAAAGGAACTTATCCAGCTTCGCAGGCAAATCGGAAAAGTGGGAGAATTTACCCTCTCACCCCTCATCAGAATGAATTACCGGGATCTGTGGAAACTGAATTCATTAAAATGAATCATCGATGAACAATACCAGCCATAATTTTCCCGGAAAAATAATGTATCCGCTGTACCAACTTTTCAGGTTCATCGTGATAATTAGATCAACATGCCCGCCGACTGGTTTTAAAGTGGAAAGATGGACGAACAACAGATCATAGCCGGCATCCTGGCGGGAAATGTTGACCGGTATAAGCTGCTGGTGGAAAAGTATCAGAATCCTGTTTTCAGGGTGATCCTGCGCATTACCGGCAGTCCCGAAGATGCCGGAGAGTTGACACAGGATGTTTTCGTAAAGGCATACGAATCGCTTGGGCAGTACAAACCGGGATATAAATTTTTTAGCTGGATTTACCGGATTGCGATTAACAGTGCATTATTGTTTATGAAACGTAAGAAGACCTTTTTGGAACTTGACAGGATACCTGACCAGCTTTTAATGCGGTCAGAAACGGAACCCGACTACGAAAGCCGCGACCGGCTGTTGAACCTGATGATCGGCAGGCTTCATGAGCATCACAAGTCGGTGGTTCTCCTGAAATATTATGCCAATTTGTCTTATGCGGAAATTGCTGCAACATTGGATTTACCTGAAAAAACTGTGAAATCAAGACTATTTGACGCCCGGAAGATACTTCGGGACCGGCTATTGAAGACAGATTTTTTCCCGTTTACCCAGTATAATTAGAAATGAAGATGAAAATACCGGGAACAAAAGAGGAATGGATGATTCAGCGCAAATTGGATGGGAATCTCTCTGCGCATGAAGAAGAACAATTTAATGACCTTATGAGGAGCTCCGCCGAAGCCCGGAGCTTTTATCAAAGCCTTCTAAACCTGCATCATACGATTAAAAATGATTCCGAAAATATCCCGGACATTGACGTTTCAACAGTAGTCTTGCAGCGGTTGGAAGAAAATCAGCATGTTCCGGTTCGATCACCCGGGAAAAAAATGAGGCTGTTCCGACCCGCCAGTCCCCGCACGCTCCTGGCATACGCCGCTATCTTATTAACTGGACTGTTGATTGGCAGTGTAGCGACATATATGACAAAAACAGGTCAACGACCTGCCCGCAATACCCTGAGCGGAACAATGGCTAAAAATGAAGGGATGGAAGGGTATTATGCTAAAAACGGCACTGAGATTAAAATTCAGAAAACAGAACATGGGAATTTCAGATTGCTTACTTTTGCACTCGCTACGGACGACACCATTCATGTTACGATTAACGGCGAGGGAGATAAGCTGGATAAAGAACAAGTGTTACTGCTCTTTTCGGAAGGGATATTTCAGTTCATGGCCGGCAATGACAAAAGCCTGGGCTATCGGTGCAGTGGTAAGCATATTTTCCAAATAACCGACGAGAGATTGATTAAATCGATGAATATCAGCTTTTCCCGAAATAATGAAATTTTTTATGAATTAAATCCGAAAAAAACATCAACGTTTTCACCAACTTTCTGATGATTGGTGAATAATTCAAATACGAAAAACCTTTAAAAACTCATAATCATGAAAAAAAGAACCAATCTGCTAATCGTATCTGCTATTGTGTTGGCGCTGATCGTCGGGTTCGTGATCGGCCTTTCGGTCGAGTATCCCCGGATCGATGGGAGGGGTGTTTCAGGAACCATTGGAAAAGTAAAGAATTACCGGAATACTAAAGCGACAGAAGCTGATATTGAGTTAAAAAATGACCTGGTCGCCGATACAGCCATGTTAAGCGCAATCAGGAATTACATGACCTTCCATTATGTGAAGCTTGTTAAATGGGGCGAGAACATCGATTTTGCTCTAAGGGAAGCTCTTGCCAACGAGGCATTCAAGAATCAAAATGCGAGCCAGATTTCGGCACTTGATAATTACGGGAAACTTCTGGCTGCTGCCCGGCAAAATTTGCTTATGACGGTCATGATCTGCCGGTCGGCCGACGAAGCCAGCCCAGCATTACTTCGTCGATCAATCATTCAGGCGAATAACTCGATTGCTCAGGTAAACTACGGCAGCAAAAAGGTAATCAGTTTCATTGATGCCCTGGATGCATTCATTCAGGAAAAAGGCACCGCCGCCCATCCGGAGCTGAATAAGGCACATGACCTGCTGTCCATAAATCAGGTGGGAGCTTCCCTGCTGACAAACGACAAAGTTGTGCTGAAATACTTTGATAAAAAGAGATTATACAGCAAAGATCTAAAGTCGCCTGGGACTGACACAAAAGAAATTGTCATGCGCGACATGGAAAGCTTAGCTGTGGCCGACATAGAGACCCTGGGTTTTCTTGATGCTGAACAATTAGGAATGTGGGATCAGGAAAAACTGGGCCTTCTGGACGTTGATAATCTTGGAGGTATAGGTGCCCTGGATTCCGAACAACTGGCCGGGTTAGTCATTTCAGATTCGGAGAAATTGGGGGGAATCGAGCTTCTTGATGCAGAACAACTGGGCAGAATCATGGATGCCGAAAACCTGGGATTAAAGGATGGAGAGAACCTGGGCATGGTTGCCGACGCTGAAAAACTCGGCATTGGTTTTTTCGATGCTGAAAAGCTGGGCAGCTTATGGGATGCTGAAAAGCTGGGCACGGGCTTCACGGACTCGGAAAAACTCGGTACGTTCATGGATAAAGAAAGTCTGGGTATACCCGGATACTTTGAGTAACCGGATAATTACTCCAACATGCGTGAGCTAAAATTACTTCTGCTGACCGGGCTGATTGTTATAAGCAACGGTTACGTCCGCGCTCAGCAGATCAGCCATCTGAAGGCAGGCAGTCTTGATCTGATTTATTTCGGAAACCGGTATTCCTATTTGTTGCCCCACGTTTCACAGACATACGGCAACGCCATGACCTTCCAAAAAAAGTACTGGAATTACCGGGATACCACCACGTATGTCATTTTAAACGATTTTCAGGACTTGGGGCACGGCGGAGCAATTGCCATGCCCTTCAATCAGGTGCAGCTTGGCATTGAGCCTTATAGCTTTGCTTTTAGTATTATTCCTTCGAACGAACGTTTCCAATGGCTTTTTAATCATGAGCTTACGCATATCGTTATGGCCGATAAAGCTAACCGGCGCGATTCGCTTTACCGCAGGCTGCTGTTTGGAAAAGTCAGGCGGAACGAGGAAAAACCGGTCTCGGCTGTCTGGAGCTTCTTAACTACGCCACGATGGTACTCCCCGCGCTGGTTTCATGAAGGCATCGCCTGTTTTATGGAAACCTGGCTGTCGGGCGGACTGGGGCGCTCTATGGGCACTTACGATGAAATGTATTTCAGGAGTATCGTCAATGAAAATCTGCCCATTTATTCACTGGTAGGACTCGAAACGGAAGGAACAACAATCGATTTCCAGTTGGGAGCCAACTCCTACCTTTACGGCACCCGGTTTGTAACCTGGCTGGCCTACGAGTACGGCATCGATAAGCTGAAAGCATTTTATGCGCGCACCGACAGTAGTAAAGCCTTTTACGGAGCTCAGTTTAAACAGGTCTACGACAAGCCGGTGGGAGAGGTCTGGAATGAATGGACCCGTTGGGAATACCGCTTTCAACAGAAAAATATCGGACAAATAAAAACATACCCGCTTACAGCGTTTAAGCCCGTTACCAGTCAACCGCTCGGAAATGTTTCAAAAATGACTTACAATCCGACGACCGGAAAAATTTATGCCGCCATCAATCATCCGGGCATCATTTCACAGATCGCCGAAATCGATATCCGTACAGGCCTGACCAGGAAAGTTGCAACCCTCGATTCGCCCGAACTTTATTATTCAACACACCTGGCATATAATCCCGTCAAAGAAAAGATCTACATCACCGAGCAAAACAGCAAATACCGCAGTCTGGTCGAAATCGATGTGGTTACCGGCAAAAAAACAACAGTAAACCGCTTCACCAGGACGGGTGATCTGGTATTCAATCCTGCCGATCAAAGCCTCTGGGGGATAAAAAACGATAACGGCTATTCCATTCTGGTAAAAATACCGGAGCCGTACGACCGGGTAATTCCCATGTTTACGGCGCCTTTTGGCAAGGCAGTTTTCGACCTCGACATTTCGCCCGACGGCCAAAAACTAAGCGCTTCCCTGTCGGGCGTTAAAGGAGAACAATCGCTGATTCTGTTTGATATTCAAAAGCTGGAACAAGGCTTTGCAGCCTTCACCACCCTCTGGTCATTGGACGACAATACGTTGACGCAGTTTAAGTTTTCCGGCAACAATTCGGATCTGATCGGTACTTCCTATTACAACGGCGTATCGAATATCTGGCGGATAAAACCTGGCGAAAAGAAGTTTGAACTGCTGACGAATACCGAGACAGGATTTTTTATGCCACTGCAACTGGAAGAAGATTCCCTGCTTGTGCTGAAATTTCATCGCGACGGAATGATCCCGGGAATTATACCGGTAAGGGTCCTTGAAGATGCCAACGCCATCGAATACCTGGGTAATATGGTCCATCAGAAATACCCGCAGGTTGAAGACTGGTCACTGCCCCCTGCTTCGGCATCGAAAAAACCGGAATCTGTTCAGGAAGGCACCTACTCTCCCCTCAGAGAGTTGAAGCTGGCCAACGCCTTTCCCGATATCGGCGGTTTTAAACAGACTGTAGCCCTTGGATACCGGCTGAATTGGCGCGATCCGGTCGGCATCAGTAACATAGACTTGTTTCTGGCGGGCTCCCCCTGGAGCAGCTATGAAAACCAGCAAAAGATCCATGCCATGCTCGAATGGAAATACTGGAACTGGAGCTTTACCGCAAACTATAACAAGACGCATTTTTACGATCTGTTCGGGCCCACGAAAAGAAGCCGTTCCGGCTATTCGCTTGGGATCGCCTATAAACGGGAGAAAACGCAAAAAAAGCCCTTTCAGTCGTTTTACGAATTCGGACTGTACACCTACGGAAAACTGGAGGTACTGCCGCAATATCAAAATATATCGTCACCTCTCCGCAATTTTCAGGCTGTCACTGCCGGTTACGGTATTTCAAAACTCCGAAAAACGCTTGGCGGGGTTATGGATGAAAAAGGATATTCCTGGGATATTTCTGCCACCAGCTACCTGGCCAAAGGTAATTTCCACCCTTCGCTGGTTTCAAACCAAGACGTTGGATTCCTGCTTCCCTGGTCCAGAAATTCCAGCTTCTGGATCCGGAACAGCATTGGGCAATCGGCCGGAGACCGGGGTTCGGGTCTCTCTCATTTTTATTTCGGCGGATTCAGAAACAACTATGTTGACTGGCAGCCATCGGAGCAATATCGTAAAACACTTGCTTTCCCGGGAGCTGATATCGATGAAATCCGGGCCTATAATTTTGTAAAGACCATGGCTGAAGTGAACCTGCGCCCCATACGCCTGCGTAACATGGGAACAACCTGGCTCTACCCGACATTCGTCAAGTCGGCCTTATTCGGTATGCACTTGTTGACAGATTTCGACCGGTCATCTGATTTGTCCCATATTTTCAACCTGGGAGGGCAGGTGGACGTGCAACTCGTTTTATTGTCTTATTTGAAAACTACCTGGTCATTTGGATATGCTAAAAAAATTGAAGACGGTACAAAAGGAACTAATCAAATTATGCTATCTTTAAAGCTTCTTGGAGAGTGAAACCATTAATTAATTTAAATACCTTTTTATGAAATTCATGTTTCTCAAAGATGTGCTCATAATCAGCATTTTAGCTTTGTTTATATCTGGATGCGGCCAATCTTCGAAAGTTCAGGAAAAAAAAGGAACGACTGCCGATGGCAAAGAAGCCAGCGTTGAAGTTGAAGTTTTTGATGCCATGGCGATCAAAGATCAGATCGTCGAAGTCATCAATAATTCACCGAAAGCAACAGAAATTTCTGATTTTATCAACCGGGTGGGTGCTTCCTATATTCTTGACCTGACGGTCCCCATTGATGATGTCGAAAAATTCATGACAAAAACACAAATGGGACTCGGCCTTGGCATGTATGCCTTCGATTTAAATTATGCCAAGGTTTTCAATCGGACTGATATGGTTTTGAAGACCAGCGAGCTGGAGCAACAACTGCTGGAAAGACTTGGACTACAAAACGAATTTCCTGCCTCTTCGCTTTACTCGAAACGTTTGCAGGATAATACCGACAATCAGGATTCTATTAACAGCATCGTGAATGAAATCATGAATCTTGCTCATGAAAAATTCAGCAACAGCAATCAACCTGATACCTATGCACTCGCATTTATCGGTGCAAATATCGAGGCCCTCTATATTTTAACACAATTGAGCCTTTTTGCGCAAAACAACGAGCCTATGATCGATTTCATCGGCAAACAGGGGGAGCGTGCAAAAAGTATCTTTACACTGCTTGAAATGATGTCGGGCGATGAAAATGTAAAGCCGTACTATGAGAAAATGAAGACGATTGCCGTTTATTTTGAGGAGCACCAAAAATTCACTGAAAAAGAACTGGCAGAGGTCAGTCCGATGATCGAAAATTTAAGAAACGAGATTTTCGAATAAAAGCTGCCGGTACGGTTGCACCAGGTGTGCGATCCCCGGAGTTGATGAGGGCGTCCAAAAAATCACTTTCGGACACCCTCGTTCATTTTCTGCCGGAGTCTCCTTTCTATGTATTCTGACTAACCATGAATGAAACTACCTTAAACGCGCTGATCAACCTTTTTGCCATTTTTTCGGTAAAAAGCCGTTCGGGACGGGAAAATGCCCATCATATTTTTTCATCTTACCTGAAGCTGCACCTGGGCATCTCCTCCTCCGGCGAATACCTGCGCTTGTTCGACGAACTCCTTGACTTGTATGGCATAGAGGGAGAATCTGCTTTCCCCGCCGATATGAACCAACAGGCCGGAAAGATTGCCATGCACATTAAAAGCCGGCTGCAAAGACAGGAACAAATTATGGTTTTCCTGCGATTCATGGAGCTATCGAGGACAGGTGAAAGCAGAAACGCCCAAGAACTGTTCCGGATACTCGGTGAAGTATTTTCCATATCAAAACAAGATCAGAAAAAATACAGTGATTTTATTTTCACCGATTCCCCCCGGTTACTGGAGGGGCCAGACTTTCTGCTGATTAATGCCGAAGAAAAATTGTCAAATCCACGCATCAGGCATATATCCCTGAAAAATATGGACGGAGAACTGCTGTTCATGTACCTTCAGCAAACCGGCAATTACCTGTTTAATTTCAGAGGGAGGGAAACCGTCTCGCTCGAAGGCAATCCGATCCTTCCCAACCGCTTTTATGCCTTTAAAGAAGGAGGAATCCTTCGCGGACCCCGCATCCAGCCGGTTTATTATTCGGACGTTACGGCCTGCTTTTTTGACCGGACACAAGCCTCTTCTTTTGTATTACGGGGTGAAGAGATCGAATTCAAATTTAAAAACAGCGACAATGGGCTGCACCGGTTTTCGTTTTCAGAGCGCTCAGGACAACTGATTGCCATTATGGGTGGAAGCGGCGTTGGCAAGTCAACCTTGCTGAATATCCTGAACGGAAATATTCCCGTCGACCACGGGCGCATCTTAATCAATAACCTGGATATTCACCAGAACAAAAAAGAAACCAGGAGACTGATTGGTTTCGTTCCGCAGGATGACCTTCTGTTTGAGGAACTAACGGTCCGGGAGAACCTGTATTACAGTGCCTGCCTTTGTCTGGAAGGATTCAGTGAAGAACATATCAATGAAAAGGTGTCAAAAGTTCTTCACGAACTGGAACTTTACGATTTCAAAGATCTCAAGGTAGGAAGCCCCCTAAAAAAATATATCAGCGGAGGGCAGCGTAAGAGACTGAATGTGGCGCTCGAACTGATCCGTGAGCCTTCCGTTTTATATGTCGATGAACCAACTTCCGGCTTATCATCAATGGATTCAGAAAAAGTTATGCTTTTGCTCAGGGAACAGGCGCGTAAAGGTAGAATCATCATGGTCAACATTCATCAGCCTTCATCAGCGATCTTCAAGCTGTTCGACAAACTTTGGATCATGGACAAAGGAGGAAGGCCTATTTACACGGGAAACCCCCTGGATGCCATCATCTACTTTAAAACAGCGGTCGATCACGTGAATTCTGATGAATGCGAATGCCAGCAATGCGGAAATGTCAACCCCGAACAGGTACTGGAGATCGTTGAAACAAAAAAAATTGATGAATCGGGCAATCTGATGAGCGAACGGCTGCTGTCGCCCGAGGACTGGTATCAGCGGTTCAGAAAAGAACTTGAGCCGAAACACCCCGAAGCCATCGGCACAGGAACGGAAAATCCAACATCAGCATTTAAAAAACCGGGCAGGCTGAAACAATTTCTGATCTTCATGAGCCGTAACCTCCGGACTAAAGTAACCGACAGGCAGTATATGCTTATTAACCTGATTGAGGCTCCCCTGCTGGCGCTCATCGTCGGCTATTTCACCCGCTTTGCCGAAGACAATCACTATATCTTTTTTGAAAATAAAAACCTGATCTCTTACCTGTTCATGGCCATTGTGGTGGTGCTTTTCATGGGCATGAGCGTAAGTGCCGAGGAAATTGTCAAGGATCGCAAGATTTTGCAGCGTGAATCATTCCTTAATCTAAGCCGTTTCAGTTATCTCTGCTCAAAAACCCTCTTTCTGGTCGTCCTGTCCGCCTTCCAGACACTTTGTTTTGTACTGGTGGGGAACCTGGTACTGGAAATCCATGGGATGAATCTCGCCTATTGGCTGGTCTTATTCTCAGTTTCTGTGTTTTCAAATATGCTGGGGCTGAATATCTCCTCGGCATTCGATTCAGTAGTAACCATTTATATCCTGATCCCCCTGCTGCTCATCCCACAGATCCTGCTTTGCGGGGTCATAGTAAAATTCGATGATCTTCAGGACAAGATGGCCGATAAAGACGCTGTTCCTTTTGTCGGTGAGCTGATGGTTTCACGCTGGGCCTTTGAAGCTCTTGCTGTTGAGCAGTTCGCAGCAAATAAATACATGTCGGCATTTTTTGAACAGGAAAAACAGATGGCACGCTCAAAGTATCAGGCTGACCTGCTCATTACCGAACTTACCGGGCGTCTTGATCATGTGGCCGGAATTCAGAAGCTGCAAAAACCTGAGACTGAGGTCAGCAAAAAACTGAACCTGATCAGGAAAGAAATCGGAAAATTAAACCGGATGAATGTGCTGCCGGCTTTCGCGGCGACCGGCGGCTTGTCACCTCAACATTTTACTCCCGTTATTGCTGATTCGGCAAAAAGGTACCTGGAAACACTAAAGACACATTTCTCGGAAAATTACGAGCGGATCAGAAAAAATAAAGACAAGCAAATCAGACAAATAAGTAATTCAGAAGGAAAAAATTTCCTTTTCGACCAAAAAATGAAATATCACAATAAATCGCTGGAAGACCTCATGATGAATGCGGGATCGAAAGAATACTACCGGGAAACGCGAAACGGGATCATGCAGAAGGTAGCTCCTGTTTATAAAAAACCTGATTTTGTCAATGGGCGGGCTCATTTCCTGTCGTCTGAAAAAATCACGGGGGGCATTGTTATGGATACCCTCTGGTTCAATGTACTTATTATCTGGACGATGAACCTGATCCTATACCTATTGCTCTACTTCGACCTGATCAGGAAAATTCTGACAGGATCAGAAAAGATCAGATTCCCTGTTTTCCGAAAAGGGAGGTAAAATCAGAAACATTTGATGTATAACATCTGTTTATTGATCTGTCACGTTAAACAATAGCTTATCTTCGCTTTAAGTTCCGATGAAGAAATAAACACAAAATTCCCGTCAAATAAGCAGTATAAAACTCTGCCATGCAAGAAACTCAGAAAAACGACACCCTGGTCATCCGGAATGACGTCAGTGAACTGAACCGGCTTGTCCAGTTTCTGGAGAAACTGGAAGCAGAATGGGATTTGCCGCCGGCTGTTATTCCTCCGTTAAATCTGGCTCTGGAAGAAGCACTTTCAAATATTATATTTTACGCCTTCGAAAAAGGATCGGAAAATCAAATAACGCTTCATTTTGAACTGAAGGGCAACGAAATGTCTGTCGTCATCCTTGACGAGGGTAAGCCATACGACCCCACGCAAAAAGAGGATCCCGATATTGGTCTGCCTGCCGGGGAAAGACCGATCGGCGGTCTCGGAATTTTTCTGATCAGGAAAATTATGAACGAAGTCAGATACAGCCGGGTGAGCAACACAAACCAGCTGACTCTGGTAAAAAGGTGGGAACTGTAACCCATCATGCCAACAAAAAATTTAAATTTGAAACCGAAAAACCAAAACATAAGGCTGACTGATACCGGAATAAATAATTCCGGAGCCGCGTCAACTTTATTTAACCATTTAAAAAACCATAATACACATGAAAATCACAACGCAGAGCAATGGCGACCAGATTCTTATTCAGGTAGAAGGGCGCATCGATACCACAAATTATACGGAATTTGAAAACGCAATAAACGACGTTTTTAAAGACCCGATCAGACAATTGTACCTCGACTGCAGCGGACTGAGCTATATCAGCAGTTCCGGGCTGCGGGTGTTTCTGACGATTCAGAAAAAAACCATGGGGATTGGCGGTAAATTCAAGCTGTTTGCCATGCAACCGGCAATCCAGGAAATATTTGACATTTCCGGATTCAGTTCAATCTTTACGATTTATCCGGACAAGGAAGCTGCTGTACAAGCCTGAGCCAATCAGGGCAAAGAAAAAAAAATGATTTTCCGCTTTTATCGTTATCATATTCTCTTGTGGGGTCTGTTTCTTTTTTCGTGTTCCAAAGAAAAAGAAGAACCCCAACTGGTTGTACAGGTTTCAACGATCGACGCGCTGATGCAGGGCATTTTTGACGGAAATACGTCCTTGTCTAAACTTGCCGGCTGGGGCGATTTTGGCATCGGTACCTTTCATGCGCTTGACGGAGAGATGATCCTCCTGGACGGATTATTTTACCAGGTAAAAGCAGACGGAAAAATTTACAAACCTGAAAAGACAGGCTCGACACCCTTTGCTACCGTGACCTGGTTCAATCCGGAGCAATCGGGCGGTGTTTCTGCCATGAACTATACCGGATTAAAGACAGCGATTGATGGAATGATGGTAAGTGCCAACCTGTTTTATGCAGTTAAGTTGCACGGTACTTTCAACCGGGTTAAAACCCGCAGCGTCGCCGCCCAGCAAAAACCATATTCTACACTGACAGCAGCAACGGCAAGTCAGCCGGAATTCGAGAAGCAGGCTGTTACCGGCACGCTCACCGGATTTTACTGTCCACCCTTCGTGACCGGTATTAACGTCCCGGGATATCACCTTCATTTCCTGTCGGACGACCGGACATTCGGAGGTCATGTGCTGGAGCTGGAAATTGAGAGCGGAACCTTATGGCTGGATCAGATCAGTAATTTCAAATTGATTTTACCGGACGAAGGGGGGTTTCTTGACACTGACCTGACTGATGACCTCTCGGATGAGCTTGAGGAAGTTGAAGGAGGAAGCTAACATCCGGTGAAGTTAATTTATTAACCTAAAAAATGGAGATCATGATCGATATTGATGAACTGGACGACAAGTATAGTATAGAAGGCGAACTGGGATTTGCCCAATTGGAAAATGAACTGGTTTTTGCGACTATTTCAAACAAGTATGCCGATGCGGACATTTGCCTGTACGGCGCTCATGTCACAAGTTTCAGGCCCCATAACACCATGGAAATGCTCTGGGTCAGTCCGCTTAGCAATTTTCAGGAAGGAAGCCCCATCCGGGGCGGAATTCCGGTTTGCTTCCCCTGGTTCGGAATGCATAAAAGCGATCCGGAAAAACCGCAGCACGGCTTTGGCCGGCTGATGTACTGGGATGTTCTGCAGACGAGCTCGCTGCCAGGCGGTGAAACCATGATTCGTTTGCAGCTTCACTCCAATGAAGAAACCAAAGCCTTCTGGCCCCACGATTTTTGTGCCGAGATGGCGGTTATCGTTGGCAGAAATCTGACGGTCACGTTAAAAGTGACGAACACTTCCTCCCGGCCACTGGAATACAGCTGCGCGTTTCACTCGTACTTTACGGTATCGTCGGTGGAAAATATTGCTGTTGAAGGTTTGCAGCATACCAGGTATTACGATCAGTTGCAGGCAGATGACTTTACTCAGGAGACTCCCCAACTGGTTATCCTCAAGGCCGAAACCAGGCATTATTACGACACCGAAGTCCCCGTAGTGATCGACGATCCTTTTTTCAGGAGGAGAATTAAAGTGGCCAAATCGGGCAGCAAAGTGACGACCGTGTGGAACCCGGGCGAAGAATCATGTGCCAAAATTCCGGATTTGCCCGACGATGCTTATCATGCCTTTCTATGTGTGGAGACGGTGAATGCTTTCAATAATGCCGTCTCACTGGCTCCGGAAGAGACTCACGAAACCACAGCAATCATCGGACTGGAAGAATAAAAGCAGCCTTTTTGAGCCTGAACGGGAGTAAAAACCGGTCGGTTTTTACTCCCGTTTGCATTTCTGTTCTTAAATTTGAAGCGGATAAATTTAATGCG
>JBCFBK010000080.1:0-15873 GCA_038562555.1 Prolixibacteraceae bacterium
AAAAAAATCTACTAATTCTCTCTATCGCGCTGACTCTCGTCTTTGCCGGATGTGATAAAGATGAGTACGAAGAAACGGTTGGAGTATGCCCGCTGGTGGTATCGACCGTCCCCATTCATAATGCTGTCGATGTGCCTCCGGACCAAGTTATCACAGCAACGTTCAATGAAAGGATGAATCCTGAAACGATCACTGAAACATCTTTTACATTAGAGGAAGGGACAACATCAACTAAAGGAACAACACCAATTACCGGAACAGTTTCGTACAATGCATCAACAGCATCACTGGTACCATCCATTCCTCTTTCTCCCTTTACGCTCTATACAGGCACGATGAAAACACTGGCCAGGGATTTGATGGGAAATGCCTTACAAACGGACTATGTCTGGACCTTTACAACCATTCCCCAGGTCGTATTATCATCTTTACCCATCGCAGGAGGAACAGCTGCCGGAGCAGGGACGTTTGCCGAAGGATCTGCGATTAAAGTAACAGCGACGCCTAATCCAGGTTATTCATTTAGTAATTGGACTCAGGACGGGACAGTCATCTCTGTGAATTCAATTTACGAATTTCCGATGGCCGGAAACAGAAACTTAGTGGCAAACTTTACGCTTCTATATGTGGTAAGCTTGTCGTCAAACCCGGAATCAGGAGGAACAACAGCCGGTTCAGGCAGTTACAGTGCGGGAACTGAAGTTACAGTCACGGCATCTCCGAATGCCGAATACAACTTTATGAACTGGACAGATAACGGAACAATCGTCTCTGCGGCGTCAAGTTACATCTTCCCTCTAAACGCAAGTACGACTTTAGTGGCCAACTTTGCCGTTAATACCTATACCTTAAATGTGACAGCGGTCAACGGTACGGTCGTGAAAAATCCGAACCTGACCGCCTATAACAGCGGAGCCACCGTACAACTCACGGCAACGCCCAGTCCGGGTTATACTTTTACCTCATGGAGCGGTGACGCTACGGGTTCTGCAAATCCGTTAACAGTGACCATGAATGCCAACAAAAATGTAACGGCCAACTTTACTGCAATTGTACCCGTCACTTATACATTAAATGTTACCGCCGTTAACGGCACTGTCCTGAAAGATCCTAACCAGGTCGCATACAATAGCGGCGCTACGGTACAACTTACGGCCACGCCGGACGCAGGTTATACCTTTACCTCATGGAATGGAGACGCCACAGGTTCTGTTAATCCCTTAACAGTTATCATGAATGCGGATAAAAATATCACGGCAAACTTTACTGCATCTGGTCCTGTTGTGCCTTTTGTTGACCTGAAAACAGCCGCCCGGTTTGGAATTTTATCCGGAGTAGGGATCAGCAATAATGCCGGCTTCAGCGTGATCAATAATATGGATGTTGGAATAAGCCCTGGTGCCCGTTCTTCTGTCACCGGATTTCCTCCTGCAATCGTTGTTGGCGGAGCGATCTATGCGGCCGACGATGGCGGAGCGGTAGCTGCAATGCTGACACAGGCCAAACTGGACCTGACCGCTGCCTACCTTTTTGCAGAAGGTGCATCTTCACCTGCACCGGCTTCCGTATCAGGTGATTTGGGCGGTTTAACCCTCACTCCCGGAATTTACAAATCAACATCGACCCTATTAATACAATCAGGCGATCTGACACTTGACGCACAGGGTGACCCCAATGCGGTGTGGATTTTCCAGGTAGCATCCGGCTTTACAACCGTAGGCGGAGCAGGAGGCAGTGTTATTCTTACCGGCGGTGCCGATGCCGATAACATCTTCTGGCAGACCGGCAGTTCGGCGGTTATCGGCGACTATACCTCATTCTATGGGAATATACTTGCTTTGCAATCGATAACGATGAATTCACATGCAGTTGCCGTGGGAAGAATGCTTGCGCAAAACGCAGCAGTCGTATTGACCGACACGAATATAATTAACAAACCTTAAATTTTAACGATATGAATTCTGGTATTAATATAAACAAGGGACCGTGCATGGCGCGGTTCCTTTACAATCTGACAGCAATAAGTGCTGTTGCCGGTATGCTGATCCTGACCGGCTTTCTGTCACCTCTTCAGGCGCAGGAAGTCCCGGAGGCAAAGTTCACGCAACCGTCATGGCGGTTTGGTGCAGCAGGTGGCGTCAATTTTAACTTTTACGAAGGGACCACACAGCAACTGACGTCTGACTTTATGGTTCCGACAGCTTTTCATGACGGGAAAGGTCTCGGATTTTTTGCGCTTCCTCTCATTGAGTTTCATAAACCTGAAACATTGTTTGGCTTCATATTACAGGCCGGATTCGATGGACGGAAAGGCAAGTGGGAGGAGAAGAATACACCATGTAATTGTCCTGAAGACTTAAAAACTGATCTGGCGTATATCACCATTGAACCCAGTTTGCGCTTCGCCCCTTTTAAATCAAACTTCTATTTGTATGCCGGCCCCCGTCTGGCTTTCAATCTCAATAAAGAATTTACCTACCAGCAGGGGATCAATCCTGCCTACCCGGACCAGCCGGCTAACCCGGAAGTAAAGGACGATTTCAGCAGTGCAGAAAAATCACTTATTTCGATGCAGGTCGGTGCAGGCTATGATATTCCTCTTTCGGGATCTCACAAAAAAGCAAAGGTTATGCTTTCACCCTTTGTTGCTTTTCACCCCTATTTTGGGCAGAATCCCCGATCAACCGAATCATGGAATCTGACAACTATCCGAGCCGGCCTTGCATTAAAATTTGGACGAGGTCATAAAATAGATGAAGTTCCGGTTGTAAGAAAAGAAGTGCTGATCGTTGATCCGGATGTCAGGTTTTCTGTAAATTCGCCTAAAAACATCCCCGCCGAACGCAGGGTACGGGAAACATTTCCGCTCCGTAACTATGTATTCTTCAACGAAAGATCGGCAGAGATCCCGAACCGTTATGTCCTGCTTCAGAAAAATCAGGTGAAGGATTTCAGGGAAGATCAACTGGAAACATTTGCACCAAAAGAACTGTCCGGACGTTCCGAACGCCAAATGACGGTCTATTACAATGTGCTGAACATCCTTGGAGACCGGATGATGAAAAACTCCGGAGCGGCTGTTACCCTGACCGGATCGTCGATGGAAGGACCAAAAGACGGAACAGCGATGGCCGAATCGGTCAAACAATACCTGACGGAGATATTTGGAATCAATGCTTCCCGGATCACAACAGAAGGACGGATTAAGCCAGGAATCCCATCGGAACAGCCAGGTGGCCAGCTCGAATTGGTACTCCTTCGCGAAGGAGACCGGAGGGTTTCTGTCACGAGCAGCTCTCCAGAATTGCTCATGGAATTCCAAAGCGGCCCGGATGCACCGCTTAAACCGGTCGAAATCCTGGTCATCCAGGAAGCACCGGTCGACAGTTACGTTACCTTCCATGCAGAAGGAGCAGATGAAGCCTTCAACTCCTGGTCACTGGAAACGATAGATAATGACGGCGAAATAAAAAACTTCGGACCCTATACCCAGGAAACCGTAAGTATACCCGGACAAGCTATTTTGGGCGAACGTTCTGATGGTGATTATACAATTATCATGACCGGGCAGTTAAAGAATGGCAGAACAATGAAGAAGGAGACTTCCGCGCACCTGGTACGCTGGACTCCCCCGGCAACCGAAGAGATGATGCGGTTCAGCGTACTTTATGAATTCAATGACTCAAAGGCCATCATGATGTATGAAAAATACCTGAATGAAGTCGTTATTCCTAAAATCCCTGTGGGAGGAAAAGCGATCATCCACGGCCATACGGATATCATCGGCGGTGAAGATATCAACCTGAAATTATCACAGGCCCGGGCTAACGATGTCAGAAATATTCTTGAAACCGGACTCACAAGGATCGGACGAAAGGATGTGACATTTGAAGTACACGGATTTGGTGAAGATCAACAGTTAGCACCGTTCAACAACAAATTCCCGGAAGAACGTTTTTATAACCGGACTGTGGTCATCGATATTTTGCCAGCTCAGTAGGGATCCGTTTGCAATTCCTGATAACAAAAACAGAGGTCTGCGATGCAGCCTCTGTTTTTTGTTTCTCAACACCGTCAGCGAATGTGTGAATTATGTAATTTATTCGCAAAGTAATATAACAGTTCCCCGGAGGAAGCGAAATACATTTGTTAAGCTTGACAGACTTTATTTGGCAGGATTCTTTTAACTCATCCATTAAGAAAATAATTATACCACGACGTGACTGATAATGAAATACAGATACCACTTTACGTAAAGACAATATTGATTCTCATCGGTTTATTTGTCTTTTTCACCATCTTATATATCGCTCAAAGCATCATCGTTCCGCTGGTTTTTGCGACAATTATTGCTATTGTACTTCATCCTGCTGTAAACCTGCTGGTCCGGATAAAGACACATCGGGTGGTAGCCATTATCGTTGTTCTTTTAATAACCTTTTTAATTATTGCCGCTTTCGGCGCCCTGTTGTTTAAACAGGGAAGCCGCTTTCTTGAATCGTGGCCGATATTAGCCAGTAAAATTACAGTTCTAATCAATCAAACCATTGCCGATGCCTCTGCTTTTTACGATATCGATCCGCAAAAAATACATGCATGGATTTCAAGAGCAGAACAGGAACTTATTAATATGGGAAGCGCCGCGATAGGCCAGACGCTTGTCATCCTTGGCAGTGGCTTAATCGTCTTATTTTTAATTCCTGTGTATGTTTTTATGCTGTTGTTTTACCAACCGCTTTTACATGATTTTATTTTCAGGCTATTCAGCGAAAATAAACAAAGCCAGATAAGTAAAATGGTTACCCAGACCAAAGTGGTTATCCAACAGTACCTGATCGGATTGGTATTCGAATTTCTTATTGTTGCGACACTCAATACGATTGCTCTTTTGATTTTGGGGATTGAATATGCGATCCTGCTCGGGATTATTGGTGCCCTGCTTAATATTATCCCTTATCTGGGAGGCATTATCAGTATGGCGTTATTCATGATTGTCGCTCTGGTAACCAAATCACCGATATATTTGCTTTACGTGGTGATAGCCTATTCCGTTATTCAGTTCGTTGACAATAACTACATTGTTCCCAAAATAGTCGCATCGAAGGTAAAGATCAACGCTCTTTTTTCCATTATTGTAGTTATTGCAGGAAATGCGTTATGGGGTATTCCCGGCATGTTCCTTTCCATACCGCTTCTTGCCATTGTAAAGCTCATTTTCGACAATATTGAATCGTTAAAACCATGGGGCTTTTTGTTGGGCGACACCATGCCGCCCTTATTAAAAATCAAGCCGATCTTAAAAAAATTTAAAATTAATTGAACGCATCAGGCAGAAGAAATCAGGT
Source organism: Prolixibacteraceae bacterium (assembly GCA_038562555.1). Taxonomy (GTDB): domain Bacteria; phylum Bacteroidota; class Bacteroidia; order Bacteroidales; family Prolixibacteraceae; genus JBCFBK01. The sequence goes on from JBCFBK010000080.1 coordinate 5,346, forward strand.
CAATGAAAACTCATGCGTAATAATGAAAGAATCTAAACTAATTCAGAATAGTGGGACTTATTAAACTTTAGCTGCTACCTTTAGCGAAAATAAGAATCGATGCAAATTGCTGTAAACAGAAAAAATATCAAATTTATTCCTGATGCCTCCCGGGTTATCGCCCGCTTCCATTATACCGGCGATGAAAGGAGCCTCAATGCCATACGGGCTGTATTGAATATGACAAGCAGTGAAGCATCGCTTGCGTTAAGCCCGGTACTGCGGGATTATTCACTTCGTCACAGACATCTGTCGAAAATTTTTGAAAACCATTTTAACAAAATCGCATACCTCGTTAAACAATCAGGTACCGATCCCGATTCGATCGATATTTCAAAAAAAATCCTCATCGGGTCATACTTCACCATGGAGTATTCGATCGAATCGGCAGCCTTTTTTAACCCCTCCATTATTGAACATCCCGATCAGTCAGAAACCGGAACGAATGAAACAAGAGTCATACTGAGTTTCAGGGCAACCGGTGAAGGGCATCTTTCATCGATCGTTTTCAGGACCGGGATACTTGACAAAAAGAACAATCTCTCTATTGAACCGGTAGGCAGGATGCTTGAAGAGGCTGAGCATATCCGGCGAAACGTTTATGATAAAGCATCTTTCAAGAAGAAGCTGGATGAAATGAAAGATATTCATGCGATTATCCCATCAGGCTTAATCCTTGATCAGCTAAAGGATCCGTTTACTTACGGAGAGCTCCGTGACCGAATTAAAGAAGCCCGCAAAACGCTGCACCTGGTTGCTGATAAAGAAATCCTTTTTAATCAAATCATCTGGCTGGCTTCATCGCATTACGAACTTGACTTTTCGATGGATACCAACATTTCTGAACGGGTTATATTCCCCGTATCGGTAAACGAAAGGAATGGGATCGAAGATGCCCGTTTTGTAAAGTTTACGGACGATAATAATGAAACGGTTTACTACGCCACTTACACGGCTTATGATGGTGCCGCTGTTATGCCAAAACTGCTTGATACCCGGGATTTTTACCACTTCCATATACTACCCCTCCACGGAGAAATTGCACAAAACAAAGGAATGGCATTGTTTCCCCGCAAAGTGAACGGGAAATATGCCATGTTGTGCCGTTTGGATGGCTTCAATAATTATATTTCCTTTTCCAATAACATAACGGTTTGGCGCGAAGCCAAATTATTGCAGCAACCTGCATTCCCCTGGGAATTTATTCAGATTGGAAATTGTGGCTCGCCCATAGAAACTCCGGAGGGTTGGCTGGTGATCACCCATGGGGTTGGTCCGATGCGTGAATATGTTTTAGGAGCATCGCTTTTTGATCTTCAGAATCCGGAGAAAGAAACAGGCAGATTAAAATCGCCGCTGCTGGTACCCAATATCCAGGAAAGAGAAGGATATGTGCCCAATGTAGTTTACTCCTGCGGATCAATGATCCACAACGACGATTTAATCATACCCTATGCCATGTCAGACTATGCATCGACCTATGCAACCGTCAATTTACGCGAACTGTTAAATGAACTGAAAAATTCAAAATAGCGTTCCTGAAACACAGCCCGCAAAATAATGTATTTTTAATAAAGGTGTGAATCATACAACTTTTCTGATAAATTGTGTAAGCCTTACTAGTTTTTCTTAAGGTATTTTTAATCAATCAATTAAGAATAAAATAAAAGGACTATGTTGCTTTGTCAGTTAAAGGTATGACAATACGTTTCAGCAACATAGCATTCCGCGCTGCCATTAAAGAATAAATAATTTACGTATGAAACGAGCTATGGAAACCACGGTTTACGCCCTCGTTGATGTTAAATGCGAGTTACATACCGTTAATAGTGCGTCTTGAAGAGATGACGACAATACGCAAATTGTAGTTGATTAATTTGAAAAAATACACGTATGAAAAAGCAATTTTTGATTCTGTTTCTGCTTGTTATCACAGGCAGCGTTTTTGCTCAAAGCCCGCTTGCAAAAGGCGAGGCACAGTTGAATGCGGGTGTCGGGCTTTCTTCCCGGGGTATTCCGGTCTATTTGGGGTTCGACTACGGGGTGCACAATGATATTACCCTGGGGGCAGAGTTGTCATACCGGTCCTATCACGATAACTGGTCGGGAAATCGTTACAACCATTCCGTAACCGGTTTTTTAGGAAATGCAAATTATCATTTTAACAGGGTACTGAACATTCCTTCAAACTGGGATTTCTATGCAGGGTTAAACCTGGGTTTCTATAACTGGAGTTCTCCGGACGATTATGACGGTTCTCACACATCAGGCCTTGGTCTGGGTGCCCAGGTTGGCGGGCGATACTATTTTAATGATAAAATCGGCGTTAATCTTGAGTTCGGCGGCGGAAATGCGTTTTCAGGAGGAAAATTCGGGATAACAATCAAATTATGACCATGAACGAAAAATTTGATCTGTATCATTGGCATCGCATCAAAATGATTATCAAAAAAAAGTATCCTCAGCTTACCGACGCAGATCTGATCTGGAGACATGAAACTAAAGACGAGTTGTTTCGGATGATCGCAGGAAAACTGGGGAGAACAAAAAACGAAATTATTTCGGAAATTGAAAAATTATAGCCCTTCTCTATCATGACAGGGGGAAAATCGAAATCTGTTGCAGTAATTGTTGCCCACCCTGATGATGAAACCCTGTGGGCCGGCGGGACCATACTGAGTCGCCCGTCGTGGAATTGCTTTATTGTTTCGCTGTGCAGGGGAAATGATCCGGAACGCGCTCCCAGGTTTTTCAACGCCCTAAAAGTCCTGCAATCGAAAGGCAGCATGGGCGATCTGGACGACGGGCCGGGTCAAGCACCTTTGGATGACGAAGAAGTTGAACGGGTTATTCTTGACTTATTACCCGGCACCCGTTTCGACCTGATTATTTCACATAGTCCGTGGGGGGAATATACCCGGCACATCAGGCATGAAGAGGTGGGTAAAGCGGTAATCAGACTTTGGGCATCCAATAAGATATTCACGCAGGAACTCAGGACTTTTGCCTATGAAGATGGCCATAAAAAGTATCTTCCGATGGCTGTAAAGGATGCCGCTGTTTACATGACACTGACGAAAGCCGTGTGGCTGAAGAAATTCAGCATTATAACAGATACGTATGGCTTTGATAAGGACAGCTGGGAAGCAAAAACGACTCCCCGAAGCGAAGCCTTCCGGAAATTTGCGGATGCGCCGGGCGCTTTAAGATGGCTAAATCACGGAGGAACTTACAAATGAAGGTTTTAGTATTATACGATTATCCTCCTTCACCCGGAGGACTTGCAACACAGGGCGATCTGTTATACAAGGGACTTCTTGAAATGGGTGTGGATGCGCACGCGGTACATTTCGAATCGGCACAGGAAAAAGAGTGGTACTATCGCTGGTTTGAGCCCGATGTTGTGACCGGTGTAGGTTATTGGGGGCACACGCCTCAACTGGTATTGCATCCGCAGCGATACGGCGCTCAGCCGGTACCGTGGTTAGTCGCCGACGGTTATATTGCAAATTACCAGGAGGTTTTGAATGCGTTACCTTTAATCTTGGTGACATCAAATTGGGTGAAGGAAATGTATGTCCGCGACGGGATAAACGCTGATCTGATCGAAGTGTTGCCGGTAGGCTGCAATACGGATACGTTTATTCCATACGACAAAAACGATCCTAAGATTTTAGCCGTGCGCGAAGCGCTGGGTGTTTCACCCGACCAGATCATGATTCTCACCGTTGGGGGTGATGCCGCATCAAAAGGGGCTCAGGAGGTAATGCAGGCGCTTGCCATCATCGATGCCAAAGCACCCGATTGGAAATACGTGTGTAAAGTTTGGCCACAGCCGCGAACAAAAAAACAAAACCTGGCCGATCTGGAAATGGCGACACAACTTGGGATTGAAAAAAATGTCACTTACGCTACCAACACGATCTCGCGGAATTTTATGCCCTACCTGATCGGAGCCTGCGATATCTACGCCGCACCTTCCAGGTTAGAAGGTTTTGGTATGCCCCAGGTGGAAGCGGGCGCATGCGCAAAGCCGGTTGTCAGTATTAAAGCAATGGGGATGCTGGATACCCTTGTTCACGGAGAAACGGCATTCCTGGCAAAAATAGCAAGGAAAATTGCCGTGAACGAAGTGCTGCTGGGAGAAGAATCGGGATACGCGGATCAGCATAAAGTGATTTTCAAATCGCCACGGACAGTAGACTACCGGGCTAACGTGCAGGATATTGCCCAATACCTCCTGGAACTGATGAACGACGCTGATTTACGAAAGAAAATGGGCGATGCAGGCCGGGAGCGGGTCGTTGAAAATTTCGATTACCGGGTCGTCGCAAAACAGTTTGTCCGGATTATAACAGACAAATTAGGGATCAGTTAATTCGAAAAATTAATCATATGCATGATTCTAACCGGATGGAGATTGAGCAAGCAAAGAAAGCGGCTTTGGAGGTACTTCTTCATAACGCACACGGGCCATACCATGGACTTCCCCGTACGGCAGGCTGGGGCTATCCGGAGCCCTACACACGCGATTTGATGATTTCCATTCTTGGAATCGCTGTTTCGGGTAATCAAAAGTTATTGGATAGCATTCGGAAAGTATTGGAAACACTGGCGAAAAATCAGACCGGACATGGTCACATCCCTTCGCTTGTACATGACGCGGAAGACCGCGGGGCCAGCGACACAACACCACTGTTTCTGCTGGCTGCGGGCATTTTCAGAAAAGTCTCGGGAGAACCTGAATTTCTGGATGAGGCCGTTGAAAAAGCGCTGGTCTGGATGAGTTATCAAAGTCCTTCAGACCGGTGCCTGGTTGCACAGCAACCCACCAGCGACTGGCGCGACGAACAATGGGTGATCGGTTATGGTCTGTTTGTCAACACGCTTGTTTACAGCTACCTGAAACTGCTGGGAAGACATGAGAAAGCGGACGACCTGCGCCAAACAATGAGTCGCTTCACGATTGCGTCGGGCACTATAAACTACCATAAGCACGAAGGGCATGTGGTAAAACACAAGCCCTACTATGCTTTTTGGTCCTATAAAATACACAGCAGCGAACGGTTTGACCTTCTCGGAAACAGCCTGGCCATTCTGGCGGGAATAGCAACCCCCTCACGGGCTGATGATATCGTTGCGTGGATTGAAGATGAATGTGAACGGATGAAAAAAAGAGGAGAACTGGTTTTGGATCTGCCACCGAATTTCTTTCCATTTATTAAACCCGGCGATCCGGACTGGCACGAACGATATGCCACCTATAATAATCCCGGGGAATATCACAACGGAGGCATATGGCCTTTTATATGCGGGTTTTATGTGGCCGCTCTGGTCGCTGCCAAACGGTATAAGCTGGCTGAAGAGAAGCTGGTTGCTCTTACCCGCTGTTTAAAATTAACCCGTTCAGAAAACCTGGAATTCGGATTTAATGAATGGATCAAAGCGCAGGACGGAAAACCGAAGGGGCAGGACTGGCAAACCTGGAGCGCCGCGCTTTATCTCTATGCCGCAAAATGCGTGGAAGAAAAGCGTACGCCTTTTTTCTGTGAGATGAGAAATGATGCCGGAGAATGATATCGGGCAGCAAGCTATTTTTGATCAGGTTCAATCCGACTTATGGAATTCCTCATAGGCCTGTAATACTGTTAAATGCGAAATCAGATATGCCAGGGAACTTTCAGCTCCCTGGTTTCGGTTTACGCCATAACGCTCAAAACCATCGCAACACCCCTGGGTTTCAAAATCATATAAACTCATTCGCAGATCGTTTTCACCCAGGAACCACAGGAATGAGGTGTACAGCTTACTGAGGTATTCTTTATCTTTTGTTACATGAAAAGCCTGGTGGTACATGAGAACCATGGCCATGGCGTCAATGGGCTGTTGGGCAAAGACAGAACGCTCTCCCTCTTTTTTATACCATTTTTCATTTCCGATTATGGACAGATAATTATCTTTAAGGGTATGCTGTGTCAGGAATTCCATCGATTCGATCGCTTTTTCCGTTATCCGGTCATCATTCAGAATCTCGGCTGAATGCAAAAGCGCCAGGGGTAAAATACCATTGTCGTATGCAAGCAGGGCTTCAAACCACTTCCAGTCTGAGGTACTGTTCTCGTGATAATGCTTGATTAACAGGTTGGCCAGATTTCTTAACCGTTCGGTCATGGAATCATCAGACGGATTACATTTCAGATAATAGCTGATTCCAATCATGGTATTGGCAATACCCCTGATCGACTTTAATTTTTCAAAATTGGGTGCTGCGTTAAAGAATACCAACCTGCCTGTCTGGTAATAGGCATCGTTTGGAGCGTTTCCCAATAAGTAGCCTAACGCCCAGATCGTCCGTCCGAACGAATCTTCAGAGCCTATCTCATCCAGAAAATTCCGGCTGAAACTCAGAAAATTCCTGAATGTCCCGTCGGGATTCTGCATATAATGGATATAGCTTAAATAGACCGGCGACAATTCAAGCGCCCGCAGGTCTTTCGTTTGCCGGTAGGCCATTAACACCATCAGCAAAGCCCGGGAATTGTCGTCAAGGCAATATCCTTCCTTTAAATTCGGGATACCAAATTTAGCATGTTGAATGATGCCGGTATCATCGGTTAAACGATTGATATGGGCTAATGAAAACGGGGGAAGAATAAGCAGATCAAGTACCGTTTCATTTTCGACGATTACCTGGCGTTTTTCCTTTAGAATTTTTTCGGTCAATGTCACATATCTTTCGCCGGTTTTTGGCCAGGTGATTTTCTGTCCGTAGCCCGATGCATTCTTTCTAAGCCTGTTCATCTCCTCCGGGTTGTCCAGAAGCTCGGTCAGCGTTTTCGCCAGGTCGTCCGGATCATTAAAGTTAAAAAGCCTTCCCCTCCCCTCGCCTAGCAACTCCTCAGCATGCCAGTACGGAGTTGAAAGAACGGCCGCACCCACCCCCACTGCATACGAAAGGGTTCCGCTGGTAATCTGGGCTTCATTTAAATAAGGCGTGATGTAAATATCACAAGCATATAAGTATTTGAATAAATCCTGCTCGTCAATAAACTCATTCAGAAACAAAACATGCTTTTCGAGTTGGAGGCTCTTGACCAGACGCATCAGGAAGATCCGGTATTCTTCTCCTGAGTGACGCAATACATTCGGGTGTGTTTTCCCCAAAACAATATAAATGACCGCAGGATTTTTTTCGACCACTTTGGGCAAAGCTTTGATGACCGTTTCAATGCCCTTGTTGCGGCCAATAAAACCAAAGGTAAGCAACACGGTCTTATTTTCGAGCTTAAATTCTTTTTTCGACTTTTCAGAATTAAAATGAATATCGGGAACACCATGCTCGATCAGGACGATTTTATCTTCCGAAACCTCGTAAATACTGATCAGAAAGTCGATTGCCTTATGACTCATCACCACAATTCTATGCGCCATCTTGCATATCTCCTTTAAAACCGCCCGTTCGTTATACGAAGGATTCTTCAGGATCGTATGCAAGGTTACAATGAACGGAATTTCAAGCCGGTGAAGCAAAGGAAGGATATAAACCCCGCTTTGTCCACCGAATATACCAAACTCATGTTCCAGGATACAAAGGTCAGCTCCGCTTAGATTGATATACTTTACCGCCTTTAAATAATCTTCCTGATGATCTTGCCTGATGGTGAGTTTAACTTCTTCCGGATACTTATAGGTCAGGTTATTGTCGTTTAACGCAATTACAAAGCCTTCATGCTTATCTCCCGGGGCTTTGTATCCGCCGAGCATGGATTTAAACAGGTTATTGGTAAACGTTCCAATCCCGCATTCTCGAGGCGGATAGGTAGCAATATAGGCTATTTTCATCGTTTTTATTGAGATTGTTATTCCTGAAAATCAGATGACTTCATAACCGCTTTTTATGACAGTCGAAATCATTTTGAATCGTTCGTTGGCTTTAATCACATGCGCGGTATGTGCCGGTATAATGATGCCTTGCCCTGTATGAAGCACATTTGACAGCTCATCAATGACAACTTCAGCAACTCCCTCTATGACCTGAATAAAGGTATCGAAAGGGAAAATCTTCGCGACCAGCGCTTCGCCGGTGTCGATTGCTACAATGCTGATATTCCCGGTGGTTTTCCTGATAATGTTCCTGCTGACCACCGTATTGGGCGCATATTCAATAATCTCAATGAGAATATGTATTTTCGCTTTCTCCAGTTCATTTGTGTGCATGTCTCTCCGTATAAAGTAAGCCTTATAAAGTTACCCTGGCTTTTTTCAATGCTGTTATACAATTGGGGCTTTATTTTACATCATTCACACATCAGGGCAGCTTGCAGGATTTTAATTTCGCAGCCCGTACACCGTTCTGAAATGATAACCATACACCGTGTAAGTGACGGCATCAACCAGCGATTTGGGCCGGTTACACAGGGTCCAGATCATTAATTTCCAGTATTCACTTCTTCCTTTATTGAGAAAGCCAATAATAAAAACGGACTTCAGAAAACCCTTCAGTAATGAGAAGTTGATTTTTGTCTGACTCTTACATAAACGGTTGTAATTTAATAACAGCCGCCTGACTCTTTTATAATAAGGCCTGGTTGAATAAATCTGGTGAATAATCCTTTTATACCCCTCCACAAGTTCATTGTAATCCATTTTTGGGATAAAATTCATCGACGAGTCGGTATTGTTGCCGGTAGCATCGGTTGTTAACCTTTTTTCTGCTTCAAGCTGACGGTATAGTTTGGTGTTCTTAGGTGCATTTAATAAACCAACCATCGCGGAAACGATACCACTCTGCTGAATAAAATCGATCTGACGCTGAAAAACGGTGGGCGTATCGCTGTCAAAGCCAACTATAAATCCTCCGGAGACCTGTATTCCTGCCTTTTGTATTTTCCTTACACTTTCCAGCAGGTCGCGGTTTCTGTTCTGTACTTTGTTGCAATAGTGTAATGATTTTTCCTCAGGAGTTTCAATACCAATAAAAGTAGAACTAAACCCGGCATTTACAAGCATTGACATCAGTTCTTCATCGTCGGCCAGATTAATCGATGATTCTATATTGAACGAAAACGGGAATTTGTGCAACCGCATCCATTTTTCAATGGCAGGCAGCAACTCGTTTTTTATTTCGCTTTTATTCCCGATAAAGTTGTCATCGACAACGGACACTGGCCCTCTCCATTTGATTATATGGTACAGCACATCCAGTTCCTGAATAATTTGGGAGGTTCTCTTCATCCTGACCTTATGACCTAAAAGTGAGGTAATTTCGCAAAAATTGCAGGCAAACGGGCAGCCACGCGTCACCTGGATGTTCATAAAAGCATAATCCCTTACTGACAACAAATGGAAGTCGGGCACCGGCGTTTCCGTCAGATCGGCATATTCAGTCGTCGTGTACACCCGCCCTGCCTGCCCGGCTTTTAAATCAGCCAGGAAAAGAGGTAATGTAAGCTCGGCTTCATTCAAAACGAAATGATCTATTTCAGGATAATTCACGTATTCCTGGGTAAAAAGCGGACCACCGGCGACAATTCTTTTGTTCCATTTTTTACATTCAGCAATTACCGTGTTCACCGACTCCTTTTGAATATACATCGCGCTAAGAAAAACAGCATCAGCCCATTGAATATCGCTTGTCCGAAGTGCACTGATATTCATATCGACCAGTTTTTTATGCCAGGTCGACGGAAGCATGGCCGAAACGGTAATGAGTCCGAGCGGCGGCACGGCTGCCTTTTTAGAAATAAATTTCAGGGCATGGCTGAAACTCCAAAAGGAATCCGGACATTTCGGATAAACCAATAATACGTTCATTTTTGCAACAATTATACTATTCCAGCATAGAGCATAAACACGAAGATTCCAGGACTCAACGTATTCATTTTTAATTAATTCGCATTTGCACCTTCGTGTCTTTTTATTTTAAATTCTTTGCTTATGAGACAGCCGATCAGCAAAATAAAATTCGTGAAATTGTTGCGCGGTATTGTTACACAACTTTGCGTAATATTTGTATCATTCACACATTTTCGAGTGTATCGCGGCGTTTATTCCGGAGCATCTTAAAATGGCTGGGGGTTAGTCCGGTGTATTTTTTGAACTGATGGGAAAGATGAGCAACACTGCTGTAATGCATTTTCCAGGCGATTTCCGAAAGGTTTAGCTCATCATAAACGATCAGCTCCTTTACTTTTTCAATTTTGTGGGTCAAATAAAATTTCTCGATGGTAGTGCCTTTTACCTCTGAAAAAAGATTGGCCAGGTAGGTGTAATCATAATTGAGTTTTTCGCTCAGGTAATCAGACAGGTTCACTTTGATCTGATCCTCGGAATAATGGACTAATTCAATGATTACAGCTTTTATTTTTTCAACAAGAATACTTTTTCGATCCTCCATCAGGATCAACCCGGCTTTTTTTAAAGCTGCTTTTAGCTGCTCCATCTGCTCAGGCTGCATACTCCCGGCTATATCCGCTTCCCCGATTTTCAC
>JBCFBK010000005.1:0-28024 GCA_038562555.1 Prolixibacteraceae bacterium
AAAATGCAGGTCCTGAATGAAGACATCACAGCCCCTGTTATTTTCAGGGCAGCCGAAGCTTATCTTACTTACATGGAGGCATGCTACGAAAAGAACGGATCGCTTGATTCAAAAGCCGCCGGCTACTGGCGGGCCATCCGGGCCAGGGCAGGGGTGGATGAGGATTATCAGAAGACCATTCTGGCCACTGACATGGCAAAGGAAGGACAAAACGACTGGGGAGCCTATTCCAAAGGCGTTTTGGTCGATGCCACACTTTATAACATCCGTCGCGAGCGTCGCAGCGAGTTCATTGGTGAAGGCCTTCGTTACAACGATCTGATCCGGTGGAGAGCCATGGATCAGCTTAACGGATTCCAGATTGAAGGGGCAAAGATCTGGGGACCGCTGAAAGATCGTTATCCCGAAGGTGCCCTGCTGGCCGATCAGCCTGATGAAAAGCAAAATACCGTGTCGTCGCCGAGCCTGAGCGCTTACTTCAGGCCGTATCAGGTAACCCGGACAAACAATAACTTTTACGACGGGTTATTCTTTAATGATGCCCATTATCTGAGCCCCATCGCCGTGAGGCATTTCCTGATCTCGGCGTCCGACGGCCAAACCGTGTCGACTTCGCCGATTTATCAGAACCCGGGCTGGCCGATTGTGGCCGGTGAGGGTGCTGGAATCAACTAACCTCTAGCCATTTGATGAAACACTGCATTGAACGGGTCATTCACGACCGGTTCAGAGCAGTGTTTAATAGTACACACATGAAATTGACATGATTCTACAAACATCAATCGGGATGAATCTAGGTTGAATATGTCAATTCCATTTGGCTTTAGAAAACAAATGATATACAAATGAAAACAAAAGCAGTTTTTATCTACTTATTTTTTATATCGGTCACCAATCTTTTGCAGGCACAGGATCAGACCCGACGGCTCAGACGGGAAGATTGTTTTTTTGGGGTTCATTTCGATCTGCACGCCAGTGAAGACATTACCGATGCAGGTAAAACGCTCACTCCTGAGATGGTTGATAGCTTCCTGACCAAAGTTAAACCAGATTTTATTCAGATCGATTGTAAAGGTCATCCCGGTATTTCCAGCTACCCCACAAAAATCGGATACCCCGTCAAAAGCTTTGAGAAAGATCCGCTAAAGCTTTGGCGGGAAGTGACCAAGAAGAATAAAGTAGGTCTTTACATGCATTATTCAGGTGTATGGGACAATAAAATGGTGAAAGAGCATCCGGGTTGGGCGGTGATCAACGCCAACGGAGAACGGAGCCGGCAGAAAGTTTCATTTTTCAGTCCTTACCTGGATACCTACCTGATCCCTCAACTGAAAGAGCTCAGTGATTATGGTGTGGACGGGGTATGGATTGACGGTGATAACTGGGCTGTGGAGCGAGACTATTGCGAAGCCTCACTGAAACGGTTTGCAAAAGAAACGGGAATAACAGATATACCCAGATCCCCTGCCGATAAACATTTTTCTGAATTTACAGCATATACACGAAGCCTGTTCCGGGAATATTTAAATAAGTATGTGGATGCTATTCATCGTTACAATCCTGATTTTCAAATTACCAGCAATTGGGCTTATTCGTCCATGATGCCTGAAAAGGTAACGATTGACCTTGACTTTTTATCGGGCGACCTGACCGCACAAAATGCCGTTTATCAGGCGGCTTTCGAGGCCCGTTGCCTCGCTCCTCAAGGAAAGCCCTGGGATTTAATGGCCTGGGGCTTTTCGTGGAGTCATTTGAATGAGGGAAAGATGCCAAGAAGCATGAAGTCTGCCATTCAGTTGAAGCAGGAGGCCGCCCAATGTATCGCTATGGGTGGCGGATTTCAAATCTATTATACACAAAACAGGGATTTGTCGATCAAGCCCTGGATTGAGTCTGCTGTGTCGGGCGTTGGTGAATTCTGCCGAGAGCGGCAACCCTTTTGTCATAAGGCCAAACCTATTCCCCAGATTGCCTTGCTCTATCCGTCAGTTTCCTATCTTAAAAATGCATACAGACCTTATTCGGATCCACGGACTATGTTACAGGGCGCCCTCAATTTAGTCCTCGACGGACAAAACGCTGTTGAAATTTTAATGGAACATCATCTTCAGGGCAAAATGGAACAATACCCGTTAATCATCATCCCGGAATGCGATTACCTGGCAGCAGACTTTTTGGAAGAACTGAAGAATTATGTGAGCCAGGGGGGTAATCTGATGGTTATCGGCACGGAGACTGCAAAGATTTTCAAAACGGAGTTGGGCATTAAAGAGCTTGTTCATGGCAGTGTTAATCAGGTTTTTGTAGCCACAGGCAAGCAGATTGGCTCGGTCCGCTCAGCTTCGGCATCCTTGGCCTTATCACCTGAGGCGGAGCCGCTGACTTACTTTTATGAGACGGATGATTTCAGGCAACAGAGTAAAAACCCCTCTGCATCAATGAATCGCTATGGTAAGGGGAAAATTACAGGAGTCTATCTTGATGCGGCTTCGGCATATGCGGAATACAGGTCGCCGGTGCTCCGTGATTTTGTAAATGACCGGATTTTGGAATTATTTTCCCGCCCCTTAGCCGAAGTGAAGGGATCGCATCTGGTGCATCTTGCAGTGAACGAGTTAAATAAAAAGATTTACGTGAATCTGATCAATATCGCCGGAGAACACACAAACCCCATGGCTTTGGGCTATGATGAGATTCCGCCGCTCCGGGATCTAAAAATAGACATTCATCTGGACAAAAAACCAGAAGAAATCATTCTTCAGCCGGGTGGAAAGTCTCTTAATTTCAAATTTTCAAAAGGGACAGCAACAATTGCGATCCCTGAACTTGAAATTCATTCCATACTTGAAATCCTGCCATAAAAATTATGATCAGGCACTAAGCGCAGATTTTCAGGAAGGTTATTTTATTACCTTTACTTTTGTAAGGAATAATAAAATAATCAAGTGTCTTTGTGGAGAAATTCCTGCATACCGAGAAAGAATTAATAAAGAAACTGCAAGAAGGCGATCCGTTTGCGTTTGAGGTGCTCTTTTACAAATACCGCAACAAGGTGAAAGGGTTCGCACTGAAAATGGTACCGACCCAGCTCGATCCGGAAGAAATTGTTCAGGAGGTATTTGTGAAACTGTGGCTCAAAAGAGATATGGTTAATCCTGAAAAAGATTTTCAGTCGTTCCTTTTTTCCGTTGCAAAGAACCTGATCCTGGATCATCTGAAGTCGGCTGTGAACAAGAGGCTTTATTTTACGGGTGAATTTTTCCAACAGGACTTCATGATGGATGATGCTGCAGACCAGCAGGTACGTGAACTTGCCGAAGCCCGGCTCTACCAGCTGATTGAGCAAATCCCGGAGCGGAGACGGGAAATATTTTGCCTTAGCCGGTTCGAGGGGCTGAGCTATAAGCAGATTTCAGAACGACTGAATATTTCAGAGAATACCGTCGACAGTCAAATCCGGAATGCACTGGCATTTCTGCGGGATCATTACCACAAAATGATCCTGGTTCTTTTTTACTGGTTTTGATAAACACAATAAGAATTACTCTCCTGTTCATTTTTTCAGAATGCCTTCACGGAAACAGCGACGACCGTCGTATACCTTCAAATTGTTTCATCATGACAGGACACATTGAAGAGATAGCCAACAAATTTCTGAACGGAGGACATTGCAGCAGGGAGGAGCTGGCGCTTTTTAAAAGATGGCTCTCCGATCCGTTCGCTCAGCATGAAGTCGAAACCTGGCTGGCCGGTCATTGGGCGCATTCGGACGAGGTTGACTCACATCTTCTGCTCGAAAAGCTTATTCATCAGATTGAGAGCCTCCATGAAAAGGATCATCCGAAGTTCCGGTTTTCGGTTACCAGGTTTGCGCGAATTTATCAAAAGGTTGCAGCATTTATGTTGATTCCGCTGATAATTGCGGGAATTCTGTACTGGCTTAGCCCATTTCTCAGCGATTCCGGGCAATACACGGAAACATTTGCACCACGCGGACAGAAATCACAAATTATTTTATCGGACGGCACTAAGGTTTGGCTGAACTCGGAGACCAAAATCAGGTATCCGGGCAGTTTCGACAAAGGGCAACGGGATGTTTATCTGACCGGGGAAGCTTTTTTTGAAGTCAGCAGGAATAAGCTCAGGCCATTTGTTGTGCATACGCCTGACTTGAAGATAAAAGTACTGGGTACAAAATTTAACATAAAAGCCTACCCGGACGAAAAGGAAATAGCAACTTCACTGTTTGAGGGAAAGGTAAGCCTGGTGTGGCATGATGCGGCATCATCTGGACCTGTGGAAAAAGAGATGGAGCCCCGCCAATCATTTGTCTTTGATAAATCAACGCATCAGTTGGCGCCCGGCCGGTTTTCGAATGAGGAGATCGACGGATGGAAAAAAAATCAACTGATATTCAAGGATGACACCTTCAGTAAGCTGGTCCGGAAGGTGGAACGTTGGTATGATGTGGAAATTATTTATGATGAAAAAGAATTTGATGACCGGCAGCTGACCGTCGAATTATATGAAGGAGAACGGCTTGATCGCCTGATGCAGGTGATTTCGCTGACCTTGTCGGTCGACTATCAGTATGAAAACGGAAAGATTATTTTAACACCTAAAAAAACCGGAGCCATGTAAAAAAAACAAGAGCGATAATTGGTCGAAGAATTACCGCTCTTTTGAATGTCAAACGTCGTTTTAACACTTAACACAACAAATTTATGAAAAAAAACAGATCTGGTCTGTACAGGGAATTATTTATTCCTGCACGAAAGTATTTACGAATTATGAAACTAACTTTCATTTTGATGTTTTGCGGACTGATGGCCTTTGCTTCCGTCAGTTATTCCCAGTCAACGCGGCTGACTTTTGAGTTGCGGGATGTTACGATCGAAAGCGTTTTTAAGCAAATTGAAGAGCTTTCCGAATTTAAGTTTGCCTACAACAGTACCCGGTTGGATATTTCCAGAAGAATAACTATTTCTGCGGAAAAGAAGACCATAGATGCCATTCTGGAGGAGATCCTGGGTCCATCCGACTACAGGTACCAGATTGTTGACCGCTATATTATCATCACCGACAAGAACGGACAAGGTTTAACTGGCTTTGCTGCGCAGCAATCAAAGAATGTAAGCGGAAAGGTAACAGATACTGCAGGTATGCCATTGCCGGGAGTATCGATTATTATAAAAGGGTCCACGACGGGGGTTATTACAGACGCTGAGGGAAATTATGCCCTGGCTGACGTTCCTGAAAATGCTGTCCTGCAGTTTACCTTTGTCGGGATGAAGCCACAGGAAATTATTGTTGGCGATAAAACACTGATTCGGGTTCAGTTGGAGGAAGAAACCATCGGGCTGGAAGAAGTCGTCGCCATTGGTTATGGTACGGTAAAAAAGAGTGATTTGACCGGATCGGTGTCATCCATAAAAACAGAAGATCTGAAAAAAGTACCGGTTACATCTTTTGATCAGGCCATTCAGGGCCGGGCGTCCGGAGTTTTGGTGACACAGGCTTCCTCTGCTCCCGGAGGAAGAGTTCAGATTAGGGTTCGTGGAGGAAATTCACTGAGTAGCAGCAATGAACCTTTGTATGTTGTAGATGGCTACCCGATTTCTGCAGGAAGTTCAGCGGGAGGTAGCGGCGCCGGGCAGAACCCGCTGGCAACCCTTAACACCTCCGATATTGCTTCCATTGAAATCTTAAAAGATGCGTCGGCAACGGCCATCTATGGGGCAAGGGGCGCCAATGGCGTTGTGCTGATTACCACTAAACGCGGAAAGATTGGAAAAACACAGGTGACTTTCGATGGTTACTCGGGTGTGCAGCAGGTGGCCAATAAGCTGGATATGATGAATGCCCGCGAATTCGCGGAACTGGTGAATGAAGCCCGTGCAAACGACGGCCAGACACCGGCGTTTCCAAAGGCCAGCGACTTGTATAATTTCCCCGAACCCTCGTCGTTGGGAGAAGGGGTGGATTACCAGGATGAGATTTTTAGGTCAGCACCCATTCACAGCTATAATCTGGGTATTTCCGGAGGAAATGATGATGTGCGTTATGCCCTTGGCGGAAGTTTCTTCGGACAAACGGGTATTGTTGAAGGAAGTGATTTTAACAGGGCTTCCTTCCGGGCAAATGTCGATTCGAAACTGAGTGAACGTTTAACCGTATCGACTAATTTTACAGCAAGCCATGTGTGGGGTGATATTGGTATGTCGGAGGGTGACGGCGGAAATAATGCGGGAGTTGTGAACTCGGCTATTCTGATGCCTCCTACTGTGCCCGTGATGCAGGCCGACGGCACCTATACACAGATGAATCCCACCCCGGGCGGCTCCACCATTCAAAACCCGGTTCCCATTGCCAAACTGGCGACCAACTACCAGGAAATTGAACGTATTTTGGGAAGCGTGGAAGCAAGCTGGGAAATTATCGACAATCTGAAGCTTAAAATTACTTTCGGTACTGATATGTCCAGTGCCAACCGGGAGGTATACTGGCCAAAAGAAACTGTAAACGGATTTAACTCAAACGGATCTGCTTCCCAGGCGAACCGGAAAATGGCGTCTTACCTGAACGAAAACATCCTGAGCTACGACCGTTCGTTTGGCGATCATTCCTTTAGCGTATTGGGCGGTTTTACCTGGCAGACCTTCCATAACCGCGACTTTAACGCAGGATCAACTAATTTTCCGACCGATATTTACGAGGCCAATAACCTTGGAGCGGGGACTTCTTATTCAAGGCCCGGTTCCGACAGGAGCCAAAGCCAGTTGGCGTCCTACCTGGGGCGTATCAACTATATTTATAAAGACCGTTACCTGCTTACCCTTACGGGGCGTGCCGACGGGAGTTCCAAATTCGGGGCCAATAATAAGTGGGCGTATTTTCCGTCAGTGGCTGCCGCCTGGAGAATTTCGGAAGAGAATTTTATGAAATCGGGCGGCTTCGTCAATAATTTAAAGCTAAGAGCCAGTTACGGGATAACGGGTAACCAGGATATCGCCAGTTATAGCTCCCTGGCACGTTTGGGGACCATGAACTACCCCTTTGGCGGGGTACTGAACGCCGGTGTGGGACCAAACAACATTCCCAATCCCGATCTGAAATGGGAAACCACTTCAACTACCGACTTTGGCTTCGACCTGGGCGCATTTGATAACCGCCTGACACTCGTAGTCGATTATTATTATAAGAAGACGACCGATTTGCTGTGGAACATCAGTACGCCCCGAACAATCGGTTTCCCGTCGATCTTTAAAAATGTTGGCAGCCTGGAGAATAAAGGGATTGAAATCAGCGCAGGCGGTGATATTTTTGCCGGGAAATTCAACTGGAATACCCAATTGAATTGGTCGCGCAACCGGAACAAGGTACTGGAGATCCCGGGCTACACGCCTTCAGAGCAGGGGTCGCTTTCCGGCCATTTAAAGGTAAACGGGAGCTGGCTGGAGACAGGACTGCCTATTGGAGTCTGGAACTTGCTGAAGTATGACGGTGTATTTCAGGATCAGGCGCAACTCGAAGACGGGCCGAGGTCTTCGACAAACGATAAGCTGGGCGCTGCCCGCTTTGTCGACAAAAGTAAAGACGGTAAGATTAATTTTACCGACGACCGTATGATCGTGGGCGATCCGAACCCTGATTTTATCTTCGGATGGTCCAATAATTTCTCGTATAAAGGATTTGATCTTTCGGTTTACATGCAGGGCTCATATGGGAACGATATCATCAACGTGCAGCGTGCGGAAACAAACGTGTCCGGACCCTGGGGTAACCAGCGCAGGGAGATCCTGAACCGCTGGACGCCCACCAATACAAATACCAATGTATCGAGGGCCCGCGTTACGGTCGACCCCTTGTTGCTTCAGTCGTCCTGGCTGATCGAAGACGGATCCTACCTGCGGGTAAAAACCATGACCCTGGGTTATACCTTCACGAAGCTGAAAATGATGAGTTCTCTGCGGATATATGTGACCGGTCAGAACCTGTTCACCATTACCGACTATTCGGGCTTCGATCCGGAAGTGAATTCACAGGGGAACAGCAACCTGCAGATGGGTGTCGACTATAACGCATATCCTTCTGCAAAAGCGTTTATGTTTGGTGTAAGTGCTTCTTTTTAACTGCAAAAACGAAATCGTTATGAATATAAAAAAACAATTCCTGATTTTCCTCAGCATAATTAGCCTGACGGGTTGCGAATCATTTCTGGAAGAGAAAGTGTACAGCAGCATGACTCCCCTGAATTTTTATAAAACGGAAGCTGATGCTGAAGCCGCGCTCACGTCTGTTTATAACGCGATGCTTGCCCATGAAGGCTGGGGCCGTCAGGTATGGCTTGCTGCCGAATATCCGGGAGAAGCTGCCTGGCCGAACAATTCGGGAGAGGCCTGGCGTACCGAGATGGATCAGTTAACCTGGACAACCAGTTCAACCGGCTTCCCGCAAATCTGGGGGCAGTTGTACCGGATGGTCAACAGGGCAAATACGGTTTTACAGCGAATGGAACAGGTAACGTTCACCACGACGGGCGTCAAGGAGCGGATTGTCGGCGAGACCAAATTCCTGCGGGCATTGGCTTATCTTTACCTGATCCGCTTTTTCGACCATATTCCCCTGATGACTGAAGAGAACCTGGACGAGATCAACCCAAGCAACGTGGGAACTGATGATGCCGTATGGGCTTTGATCATCGAGGATTTAATGTATGCCAAATCTGTGCTTAAGCCAAAGCAAACAGGAGGTGATGTGGGACGGGCAACTTCGGGAGCAGCACAGGCTTTGTTGGCCAAGGCCTATCTTACCCTGGGCGGTAAACCATGGAATAAGACCGAAAACTGGGCTAAAGCCGCACAGGAGGCAAAGGCGATCATGACTAATGCTGCTTTCGGGTATGGTCTTTGGGACGACTACGATCAGGTATTCCTGCTGGCGAATGAACACGGGCCGGAGTATGTTTTTAGTCTGGAATGCGAAAGCCAGATGAGCAGCGGTCGCGATTACCCTACTTTTACGGGGATCCGCAACGGCGACCAGACCAAACTGGGCGGCTGGTCGTCGGTGGCTGCGACTGTTCACTTTTTTAATTCCATGGCCGAAGCCGACAAGCGCCGGGCAAGAACCTTTGTGTTGTCGTACAGGGGGTATGCCAACCCGCAGAATGTCTATACCTATCCTGGAAATATCAGTCTGCCGCATTTCAATAAGTTTATTGATTATGCCGATATCAACGCCACCGGTACATCCGATTATGCTATGAACATGCCGGTTATCAGGTATTCTGACGTGTTGCTGACGCAATCGGAGGCTGAAAACGAAGCAAACGGACCAGGTACGGCTGCTGTAGAGGGGATCAACATGGTACGGGCAAGAGCGGGGCTGCCGGCCTTAAATCCTGCCAATTTCACAAAAGAGACCCTGAGGGATGCGATCTTGCAGGAGCGTATCTGGGAGTTTTGTGAGGAAGGCCAGGCTTATTTCGACCTGAAACGTATGAACGGGCTCATTAAGCGGCTGGCTCCGCTGGGAATTACAGCAACTGAAAAGCACTATGTATTTCCGATTCCGCAAACAGAGCTGGATGTCAATCCAAACCTGGAACAAAATGAAGCCTATAAGTAAATAGCTGTTCTGTTAAAAAGAAGGGGTCTTGCAAATTTATGTTTGATAAGGCCTCTTCTTCTTTTACCGTTCGGGTGAATATTGCATCTCATCCGCTCCAAACCGGAACTTGCCGGTTGAACGCTGTTCATAGTAGGGAACCAGTTTCCCTTTCTTTTTCAGCTCGCTCTTCAGGTCACAGCTTCCGCAGTTTCCGCAAAGACTTTTGTCTTTTACCGTAACTGATTTATAAAGCGAATATAAAACTTTCAGGATAACGGCTCCGACGATAATATATACCAGAATTTCCTGGACCATGACTGTCTGATTTAAATGAATAAACTTCCGATCTGGTAAACGGCAAAGGCAGCGACCCACGCAATAGCCGTAGTATAAACCGAAGTGAATGCAGCCCATTTCCAGCTGGCTTCCTTTTTTATGGCTGCAACCACCGCCACGCAGGGAAAATAGATCAGCACAAAGACCATCAGTCCGAAGGCAACCAGCGGTGAAAATACTTTTTGCCCGGCTTTTGGACCGCTCGTATAGGTTTGTTCCTGCAGCTTTTCTTTCAGCGACTGCGAGTTCTCATCGGCATGGAGATCGGCCTGATAAAGTACACCCATGGAGCTGACCACGATTTCCTTGGCAGCCATCCCGGTAATGATGCTCATGCCGATTTTCCAGTCAAAGCCCAACGGGGCGATGACCGGTTCAATAAAGCGGCCGATCCGGCCGATATACGATTGTTCCTGACGTTCCTCCTCCTGCATCAGGGTCAGTTGTTCCGACTGTTCTGCTTTCCGGGTTTCGCTCAGGATCGGATTTGCTTCAACCTGGCTAAGCAAGGTATCATAATCACGCGAGAATTCAACATTCCGCGGGTAATAGCCCATTGCCCAGATGAGGATCGATGCAAACAGGATTACCGTTCCCATTTTTTTGAGATACTGTGATCCTTTATGCCACATGTGAATGGTTGTATTCCGCAGCGTGGGCATCCGGTAAGGGGGGAGTTCCATCACAAAAGGCACTTCTTTTTTTGCAAACAGGGTGTTCTTGAAAAACATGCCCAGCATAACCGCCAGCGCAATGCCAATCAGGTACATCAGAAAAAGCAACGCTCCCTGGTACTGTACGAAAAAGGCAGAGATCAACAGCACATAAACCGGCAACCGCGCGCTGCACGACATAAACGGAATGATGAGCATGGTAAGCAGCCGGTCGCTTCGGTTATCGAGTGTGCGCGTAGCCATAACGGCAGGTACGTTGCATCCGAATCCCATGATCAGGGGAATAAACGATTTTCCGTGCAGCCCCATTTTATGCATCAGCTTGTCCATGATGAAGGCGGCGCGCGACATATATCCGGAATCTTCCATCAGCGAAATAAAAAAGAACAGGATCAGGATGTTTGGCAGAAAGACGATTACCCCGCCAACGCCGCCGATAATGCCATCAACAGTCAGATCTTTCAGCGGGCCATCACCCATCAGATTTCCTGTTGTGTTACCCAGCCAGCCAATGCCCGCTTCCAGCCAGTCCATCGGGTACTGGCCCACCGTAAAGGTGGCCTGAAATGTCAGCCAGATAAAAAAGATGAAAACGGGGAATCCCCATATCTTATGAGTCAGCACCCGGTCGATCTCCCGGCTTTGGTCCCGACGTACCAAAATGCCGGGGCGGTAGGTCTGTTTCAGGGCTCCGGCAATAAAGCCGTATTTGGCATCGGCAACAAGAGTCTCCGACTGATCGTTCATCATGAGCTCGAGACGCCGGGCTTCTTTTTCTGCGGTATTCCGTATGGTTTCAAAATGAGGGCTTTCGCCGAGCATGAGCAAAGTCGGTTTGTCGTTTTCCAACAGCTTTATGGCCAGGTAGCGGGTGGAATAGTTTTTACTCCGATGCTCACCTTTTTTAAGTTCATGCTGTATAGCCCTTATCGATTTTTCGATTTCTGCCCCGTAGTTGATGTGAATATGCCTCACAACCGGATCGCGTTCCTCGTAAACTTCAATGATCCTGTTAAACAGTTCCTTTAATCCCCTGCCTTTCGACGCCACGGTTGGCACAATCGGAATGCCTATCATTTCGCCCAGATGCCTGTAGTCGAACTGATCAGCCTTCTGTTCAAGCTCGTCATACATGTTCAGAGCAATCACCACCTTGATGTTCATGTCGATCAGTTGTGTGGTGAGATACAGGTTTCGTTCGAGGTTGGAGGCGTCAACGACGTTTACCACCACATCGGGCCGGTTTTCGATAATATGATTCCGCACGAAAAGTTCCTCGGGTGAGTATTCCGTGATGGAATAGGTTCCGGGCAGATCGGAAATGACAAAGGTATACAGGTCCTGCCTGAATTTAGCCTGTTTGGCATCGATGGTCACACCGGCATAATTGCCTACCCGCTCGGTCGATCCGGAGGCATAGTTAAAGAGGGTAGTTTTTCCGCAGTTGGGATTTCCGACAAGGGCCACCGAAATAGTTTTTCCTTTTTGTATGCCGGTGATCTTTAGCCGGTGTTCGTCGATGGTACCTTCAAAAGCGCCGAATATCAATTCTCCGGCTGCTCCGGGCGGAACGACTTCGATCATCTCTGCTTCGCTTCTGCGCAGGGAGACTTTGTATCCCATGATCTCATATTCGATGGGATCCCTCATCGGGGCATTTTTTATCACTCTCACCCGCTGCCCTTTTACAAAACCCATCTCCGATATCCTCTTTCTGAACGCACCTTGTCCCAGGACGTGTGTAATAACACCCTGAGTTCCGCCAGGCAGTTCAGTCAGGCGTTTACTTCTGACTTCGGTCGCTGTATTTTGTAAAAACATCTCGTTACCCCCCTCACGCTGTTCCCGGATCAACTCCGGTCATGTTTGTGCGAAAGTAAACCTTTGATCAGGCTTCGTCAATCCCTATTTATGGGGATATTCCCATACTGCCCGATCAATTCCGGCCGGCGTCATTATTGGGCGGGCAGACGTTATATTAAATTGTTAATTTATGAAGCTGTTTCCGGTTCGGATTAGCACCATTTAAAAAAAAGCATAATTTTGCCGGCCAACAGCAATTGAAAAATTAAACACAGATATGGCTTTACAGAAGACACTTTTGATGATCCTGGACGGATGGGGTATCGGCGACGGTACGGAACGTGACGTGATTGCCAGCGCTTCAACGCCTTTTATGGATGCGCTGATGCAGGAATACCCTCATTCACAGTTGCTGACCTCGGGTGAGAATGTGGGTTTACCCGACGGACAAATGGGTAACTCCGAAGTCGGCCACCTGAATATCGGGGCCGGCCGGGTTTTGTATCAGGATATGGTCAAGATCACCAAAGCTATCCGTGAGAAGACACTGTGGCAGAATCCGCAGTTATTGAAAGCATATCATTACGCGAAAGACAACAATAAAAAAGTGCATCTGATCGGACTGATCGGTCCCGGCGGGGTTCACGCATTAAGTGCCCATATGGTAGCATTGTGCCAGATGGCTACCGATATCGGGTTGAAAGACGTTTTTATTCACGGATTAACCGATGGCCGGGACACCGATCCCCGCTCGGGTTACGATTTCCTGAAAACCGACCTCGAAGCGCTGAAGCCGACCAACGCCAGGTTTGCTTCGCTTATAGGCCGCTACTACGGGATGGACCGGGATAAAAATTATGACCGGCTGAAGCTCGCTTACGACCTGTACACAAAAGGAGAAGGCACGAAATCGAACGATTTGCTTGCCTCAGTTGAAGCTTCGTACGCGGCAGGGATTACCGACGAATTCATCCGCCCCATTGTGATGGTGAATGACGACGGCACTCCCGTAGCGACGATCAGTGAGGGAGATGTGGTGATCTGCTTTAATTTCCGCACCGACCGCCTGCGTCAGACCACCATTGCCTTCACCCAGGAAGATCTTCCTCAGTTCGGAATGAAAACCATGGACCTGCAATGGTATACCATGACCAGTTACAAGGCCGACTTCAAAAATGTGCACGTAATTTTTAGCAAGGACAACCCGACCAACACCATGGGCGAGATTGTTTCGAAAGCCGGATTAGCGCAAATCCGTATTGCCGAAACGGAGAAGTATGCTCACGTAACGTTCTTTTTCAGCGGTGGCCGTGAACAGGAATTTGATGGTGAAAAGCGGATTCTGATCCCTTCGCCTAAAGTTCCTACCTACGATTTTCAGCCCGAAATGTCGGCGCCGAAAATCAAAGATGCCATCATTCCGGAACTTCAGAAACAGGAAGCCGCTTTTATCTGCCTGAACTTTGCAAACGGCGATATGGTTGGTCATACCGGGGTATATGAAGCCATTTCGAAAGCAGTGACGGCCGTTGACCAATGTGTGAAGGAAGTGGTTGAAGCCGCAAGAAGCAATGGTTATAATGTGCTGATCATAGCCGATCACGGGAATGCCGACAACGCCGTTAATCCGGATGGCTCACCCAATACGGCGCATTCGCTGAATCCTGTTCCCTGCATTTATGTAAGCGACAACAAGAACCTGAAGGTTCAGGACGGCATCCTGGCTGATGTTGCGCCTACCTTGCTGTCGGAAATGGGACTGGACATTCCTTCGGAAATGACCGGCAAAATTTTAATTCAGCGATAAAAGATCATCATATGATATTTGTCCTGCGAAAGCCGGAATCTTTTTATTGCATTAAAGAGTCATGTGCTCCCAGGGACGCAGTTATTGCTTATGCTTGAAATCGGAAAGACCATAGTTAGTTTTGATGTGCTGGAGGAGCATTTCCTTTGTGATTTGATGAAATGCAAAGGCGCCTGTTGCGTGGAAGGTGATTCGGGGGCTCCGCTTACCCGTGAGGAAGCGGTGATCATAGATGACATCTATCCTTTGGTGGAGCCTTACATGACCCCCCAGGGAAAAACGAAAGTTGAACTGCAGGGTACTTCCATGATCGATTCGGATGGTGATTTGGTTACCCCGCTGGTTAACGACCGGGAATGTGCCTTCACCTTTAAGGATGAGCGCGGGATTACCAAATGCGCCATCGAGAAAGCTTTTCTCGACGGGAAGGTTAAATTTCGCAAACCCCTGTCGTGCCACTTATTTCCAATCCGTATTACTGAATACAAACGTTTTGATGCTGTGAATTATCAGCAGTTAGGCATCTGCAAACCCGGACGGCAATGCGGCGCCGGCGAAAAGCTGCCGCTCTACCGGTTTTTGAAGGAACCTTTGACCCGGAAGTATGGCGCGGAGTGGTACGCCCAACTGGAGTATGCCGCCGGGCAAAAACCCTGGAAACAAAAATAAAACCTGATTTCGATTCCCTTCGGGATCTCGCAAAACTCGATTCCCTTCGGGATCTCGCAAAACTCGATTCCCTTCGGGGTCTCGCAAAACTCGATTCCCTTCGGGGATTTTCGCTGCGCTTCAATTCGCACGCTTGATTTATCCGGGTTTGTGTTTAGCGAACATGCTCGTTTCACCGGATTTTGTATTTTTATACCTTGAACAAGGTGTCAGCCGTTATCCATGAGCAGTTTCAAATTTTTGACTCAACCTTTTCCTTTTCTCGATGAGATCCGCCACCGCTGGATCCTGATCATCTTTTGCACTGCTTTTGGGATCGTTTTTATCAATGTTTTTGTACCGTTCAACATTAACCGCTGGAGCAATGACTCGGGCCTGACCGAATTTCTGCATCTTTCGGGTTTCGGCCTTATTGCAGGTATTGTTTTGCTGATCTCTCAGATGCTGATACGCCGTGTGGTGCAAAAAAAACACTTCCAGATTGGCAGCTTTATGCTGTGGTTTTTATGTGAATTGATCATGATGGCGGCGTGCTTTTTGTTTTATCAGTCACCTTCGTTTGTGGCCAGCCGGTTTCCCCGCGAATTACTGGATAGCATAAAATACACCCTTCCGGGTATCCTGATACCCTATTCGCTTGCGCTTTTACTCATTTCTCTGATCTATAACAGGAACCGGTTGAATGAGTTGAGGAAGGATCGTTCAGAAGTGTTTTCCGGCCAGGGAATGATCGATTTTCCGGATGAAAAGGGAATCGTTCGTTTTTCGGTGGCGGGCGATCATATTCTTTACCTGGAGGCGGCCGATAACTATGTGATCGTTTATTACCTGATCGATAACAGACCTGCAAAACAGTTGTTACGCAGTTCGATGAAAAACATGGAGATGCTTTTCTCCGGTTTCCCGGTAAAACGATGCCACCGATCATTCATGGTTAACGTTCAGAAAATCGAATTTGCAGAGCACGGAAAGTCGGCGGGCCTGATCAGGATATCGGAGGTTGACCGCCCGATTCCCGTTTCCCGTAAATTTTTTTCCGGATTTAAACCTTATCTGAGCCGGACAATTCCGGTCTGACTTTCGTTTTTGTTTATCGGGCGGTGTCATTCACCCCACACACATCGCTTTCGTCCCTTTGATTTTGTTTATCAGGAACTAAGGCCTAGCTTTGTTGTGTTGATCAGCCGGATGGTTCCGGGTGTTCAGAAAACAGAAAATTACCATTAACTTAAAAACAAAGACGAATGAAACGATTGATCATGTCGTTGATGCTCCTTACAGGAACGGTTGTATCGGGGCTCAGCAATCCGGTTGTTCCGGCAAAGGAAAATCTGAAGGGAACCTGGGAATACAAAGCTCCTGAGGCTCCTTATGAATACAACGCAGGGAAGTTTGTGTTTGATGAAGTGGACGGGAAGCCTGTTGTAACGGTGAAAGCCCGCAACGGCGCAGAACTTAAAGCACGGGATGTCAAGGTCGAAAACGACAGCATCTCCTTTACTGTTATGATTGATTACGAGCAGGTCAAAGTGACCGGCAAAATCAGTGGCAACAAACTGACCGGCAAAGCAGCCTACTCGGAAGGCGTTCTGAATGTGACTGCCGAAAAGTCGGCCTTGAAAACCAACTAAACAGGAACAATAAAATTTTCCCGGGCCCGCATTAGCCTTTTGCTATGCTCAGGTCCGGGAAAATAAGTTATGACAATGTTTCCGGATATCAACCAGCTACCAGTTCTATCCTGTTACCCTCCGGGTCAAGCACAACCGATTCATAAAAGCCGTCCCCCGTGGTCCGGGGTTCGCCGACTACTTTAAATCCATCCACCCTCAGTTTTTCAGTCAGTTCATCCACCCTTTGTTTTGTTCCAACCTGAATAGCGAAATGCGTGATCCCCAGGTATTGTTTTTTAGGGTCATTTTTAGAGGGTGAAACCGAAGGCATTTGCATCAGTTCGATCGAACAATCGCCGTCAAAACTCAGAAAGTACGATCGGAAATCTTTGGTATGGTTGTAATATCCTTCACTGGAACTGGCATCAAAGTAATGGATGTAAAAATTCCTCATTCCTTCCAGATTATTCACCCAAACAGCGATGTGCGTTATCCTCATACAGCATAATTTTTTCTCCCTACTAATTTACCCAAAATGTTTCGATATAACTAAAACCTGTTAAAAAATGATGGGATGTGGAGGAATTAATTAATTTTGCCTGTTCTATTCCATTGGGTGAATCAGAACTTGTGTTATGGCAAAAATGGAAAAACTGACGCTGCCTGTTATGTTAAAGGCAAGCTTTGATCGGTTCGGGGATCGGGAGTCGCTGGTTTTTGCGGGAGAAGAAAGTCGAACTTATCAGGAACTCAGGTTTGAAGTAGACAAGCTTGCTGCACGGTTGAAACAATCGGGGATCGGAAAAGGAACGAAAGTTGCGATACTGAGCGCCAACATGCCCAACTGGGGTATCGCTTATTTTGCCATTTCTGTCGTTGGAGCTGTCGTGGTTCCTGTTTTGCCCGATTTTCATCCGAATGAAATCAGAAATATCCTTCAGCATTCGGGAGCAGAAGCCATTTTTGTTTCTGAAAATCTGGTCAGCAAACTGGAACCGGATGAATATCCGTTGCTGAGGATTCTGCGGATTGAGGATTTTCAGGAAGTGAATGCGCTGGATTATCCTGTTTCTGTGGAAGATGAGGGACTATCGGCTTTTGAATATGAGGACGTAGCCGAAGACGACCTGCTCGCGATCATTTACACGTCAGGAACTACGGGAAAATCGAAAGGGGTCATGCTGACTCACCGAAACATCGTCTGGACAACCCGGCAATGTGAACATCTTCAGGACATTTGTGCTGACGACCGTTTTTTGTCAGTGCTGCCATTGTCGCATACCTTTGAGAACACACTGGGCCTGATGCTGCCGGTCATGCACGGCGCTTCTGTCCATTATTTGCGTAAACCACCAACACCTGCCGTTTTGCTTCCGGTCCTGCAAATCGTGAAGCCGACCATTATGCTGATCGTGCCGCTGATTATCGAAAAGATCTATAAAGGAAAGATCCTGCCACAGATTAATGGAAAAGCGATTACCCGCAGTTTATATAAACACCGGTTTTTTCAGCGACTGATCAATAAGGCTGCCGGAAAAAAATTATACGAGACTTTTGGTGGTGAACTGCGGTTCTTTGGAATTGGCGGGGCCAAGCTCGACAATGAGGTTGAGCGCTTTTTAATGGATACGAAAATGCCGATGGCCATTGGCTACGGACTAACCGAAACCTCGCCGTTACTGGCGGGTGCGGTTGGCAAAAACGTCAGGTATTTGTCTACGGGCATTCCGCTCGAAGGCGTAAAACTGCGGATCGCCAATGCAGATCCGGTAACAGGAGAAGGCGAGATTCAGGCCCTCGGTGAAAATGTAATGAAAGGCTATTATAAGGAACCCGGCCTCACGGCTGAGGCATTTACCGCTGACGGATGGTTCAGGACCGGAGATCTGGGTAAGTTCGACCAGTCGGGCTTTCTCTATATTAAGGGCCGGATCAAAAACATGATTGTTGGCTCCAGCGGTGAAAATATTTATCCTGAAGAGATCGAATCGGTGATCAACCGGATGGAATATGTGCTCGAATCACTGGTGGTACAGCAAAAAGGCCGGCTGGTGGCGATGGTCCATCTGAATATGGAGGAAATTGAGAAGCGGTTTACACAGTTGAAGGAAGAGGCCGCTCAGATGCGCGATGAGGCCATTCAGAAAATCAATATCCGGGTGGATGAAATCCTGACTGAAATTCAGAAGAAGGTGAACGAACAGGTCAATAATTTTTCAAAAGTACAAGTGGTTGTTCTGCAGCCGGTTCCTTTTGAAAAAACCCCAACCATGAAAATCAAACGCTTTTTGTATTATTAATTGCCGATGCCGGGGTTTAAACCCGAGGAAAACGCGAATCGCCTTAATCCTGCATAAGCCATTTATTTTTCTATTTTTGTTTTATGCGTGAAATAGACGGGACAGATGAACTTCAGCTGGTTGAATCGGTCAAATTGGGCGATCAGTCGGCTTTTAAAAGTTTGTTTAATTACTATTATCCGGGCCTGGTGTTGTATGCCAACCAGTTCACGGCAAGCCACAGTCAATCTGAAGAAATTGTGCAGGGGTTCTTCGTTCGCCTTTGGGAAAAGCATGATGCCCTGAAGCCGGCAGATTCTTTTAAAAGTTACCTGTTTACTTCCGTTCGCAATGGTTGCCTGAATTACCTGAGGCATCAGAAAGTGATGTCGGGGTATATCCGGGAACTGGAAGAACTTTCACAGGAACACTTGTTATATAATACGGATCTTTATGTCGTGTCGGAGCTTCAGGAGAAAATTACGCACGCCGTGGGGAAATTACCGGACCGGTGTAGGGAAGTGTTTATCATGAGCAGGATGAAGGGGATGAATAATGAAGAAATAGCACTCCGGTTAGGCATTTCCAAACGGACTGTCGAGACACAAATCTCCAAGGCGCTCAAAATTCTTCGCACGGAGTTGAAAGACTACGTCGGTTTACTTTTCTTTTTGTCGTTAGGCAATTTTTAACAGGTACCGTTACTAACCGGGAGAAGCATTTCCGGCACCGTCTTTTTTATCTTCTCTTTTTTGAAATTTTTTTCGGATCGCGTACGTGTACATCCCGGCTGAGGTGTAAATAAAACAGATTCACGGAAGAATGCTGTTTTATGATTACCAATGAGCAATTGAATAACCAGATAAGGAATCTTATCGACAGCCGGAAGGCTATGGATGAGGATGAAAAAATATCGGAGGCGGGTGCAGTTATCGGAAATCTGCAACGGGTCGATACCTCAGGTGCCTGGCAGAAAATAGAAGTTGCCGTGAAAGGAAAATCAAAACCGGTCAGGCTGATCCGTCTCCTGACGCGCGTTGCGGCCATTCTTTTCATCCCCCTGCTGCTTTATTCCGTCTGGAGTACATTCCTGAATTCGCCTGATCCGGCTAATGGCCATTTTGCCATGCAGGAGTTGAGTAGTCCGGCTGGTATCCGTTCGAAGGTATGCCTTCCCGATGGTACTACGGTTTGGCTTAACGGGGAATCGACCATTCGCTTTCGGGTTCCCTTTGTCGACGAACGTCAGGTAGAACTTTCGGGTGAAGCGTATTTTGACGTCATCAAAAATGAAAAGGCTCCGTTTTTTGTAGATGCGGGAATGGCAAAGATCGAGGTTTTAGGTACCAGATTTAATTGTAAAGCCTACGCTGACGACGAATTAATCGATATTGTTCTTGTTGAAGGAAAAATAAATTTGCAGGCAGACAAAAATGATGGCAACGCCCGCAATTTTATTATGAAGCCCAATGAGCATGCCGTTATCCGCAGGGAAACAGGGGAGACGAAAGTTGCAGAGGAGGACATCGACAAATACGTCGCGTGGCATCAAAACCGGCTCATGTTCGAAAACAGTACTCTCGACGAAGTGGCAAGTCAACTGGAGCGGTGGTATGATCTCGATGTGCTTATTCTTGACCACGAAATCCGAGGTTACCGGTACACTACCACTTTTGAAAACGAAACCTTGGCGCATGTAGTCGAACTGTTGAGTTTGTCCACACCGATAAAAATCAGTTATGCTCCGGCCCGCGAAGGAAAACGGGCAGTCTTATCCATTTCAAAAAAATGACTAAAGAATACTTGCCTATGAACCATTAACCGATCGTAAAAAAAGGGAAGGAAGTGCTCCAACACTCCCTTCCCGATTACCACCCGTGTTCAGCGGGTCATACTTTAATTTATCCATTTAAAGCAGTTCAAATTTATGAAAAAAAAGATGAAATGTCTGCACGCCGTTATACGCGGGTGCAGGAAAACTTTTATGATTATGCGAATTACCCTAATTGCCATTCTTATCAGCACGTTGCAGGTGGTTGCGGCGACTGGTTATTCCCAGTCAGTCCGCTTATCCCTGGATATGCACAATTCCACAGTAAAAGAAGTTCTTTCTGAGATTGAGGACCAGAGTGAGTTCTACTTTTTGTACAACAGTGAGTGGATCGATGTGCAGCGGAAAGTTGACGTTGTTGCGAAAGATGAGAGGATCGAAAATATTCTTTCCCGGCTGTTCAGCGATGGAACTGTCAGCGTCATGATCCGTGACCGGCATATTTTGCTGAACCCTGCCACAAATCCGAAGCCGGCGCTGCAGACAGCGAAGCCGGTTAACGGACAGGTAACCGATTTGTCAGGTTTTCCGGTTCCGGGTGTCTCAATTGTTGTTGATGGTACCGCTAACGGCAGTGTTACCGGTCCTGACGGCCGGTTTTCGCTTAGAGATATTCCGGATAATGCGGTTCTTGTCTTTTCATTTGTCGGAATGCGAACGCAGAAGATACCAGTGGCAGGAAAGTCAGCGATCAATGTCGTCATGGAAGAAGAATTGGTTGGTATTGAAGAGGTAGTTGCCGTGGGTTATGGAACGATCAAAAAGGTCAACCTGACAGGGGCAGTTAACCAGATTGGTGCGGAGGCTCTTCAGGACAGGCCGCTCCCGAATATGACGCAGATCATCCAGGGAACCATTCCCAATCTGAATGTTGACTTCAATAACGGTCGCCCGGGGAAGGATGCTTCCATCAACATCCGCGGAAATACATCCATAAACGGTGGTGACCCACTTGTACTGATTGACGGCATTCCCGGATCGATCAACAGGGTTAATCCGCGTGACGTGGAATCGGTCACGGTTCTGAAGGATGCCGCCGCATCGGCAATTTACGGAGCCCGTGGCGCCTTTGGGGTAATTCTGGTTACAACCAAATCGAACAAAAAAGGAGGGATGCAGATCAGTTACGGGAATAATTTCGGATGGGCGACACCCACCGTCAGTACCGACTTTATTACAAGTGGCTATGACTGGACCATGCTGAATGATGAATCTTTTAAACGTGCTACGGGAAATACTTACTCGCGCTATACCGAAGAAGATTATGCCGAACTCGAAAAACGTCGGTATGATAAAACTGAAAATCCGGAGCGACCCTGGGTCGTTATCGACAACCGGAAGGGTAAAGACCAATATGTTTATTACGGAAATACGGATTGGTACAATTATATGTTCCATCAATGGCAGCCTTCGCAGGAACATAACGTCAGTTTATCGGGTGGGAATGAGGAGCTTAATTTTCTGATCAGCGGGCGATATTATGAGAAAGGCGGGATCATGAAGATCAACCGCGACCGTTTCGATTTTTACAGTTTCAGGACAAAGATCAACGCAGAACTGAACAAATGGCTGTCGGTAAGCAGCAACACGCAGTTTAATGCCAAAAAGTACGCTTACTACGGCTTCGAAGGCGGGGAAAAGGCGAATTTTAATCAGTTTGCTTTTCATGGGTCGCCGACCTACGTGCCGGTTAATCCCGACGGAACCTACAGCGGGCGTGGCGGATTAAACAGTTACTGGATGATGGGGGGAGGAATTGTCGGAACCCTGCATGAAGGAAAAACCAGGGGTGCAGACAGGAACTACGAACTGACCAGTACGCTCGAAGCTACGGTTAAGCTCTCCAAGTCGATTAATATTATCGGGAATTATTCTTATAATATGTATCTGACGCAGGATTTCTACAGGAGTGCCCCCAGTAAATACTCCCTTTATCCGGGTGTCATTGAAACGGCAGCTGCTATTTCGATTAACCAGTTGAAGGAACAGGCCAAACATGATCAGTATTTTGTCGCCAATGTTTACGGAAACTATACCCAGTCCTTTGGCAACCATAACATCAAGCTGATGGCCGGTTTTAATCAGGAGAAGAAAACCTATAAAACCAATACGGAGACGAAGAGTAACCTGATTTCTGATGACCTGAACGATTTTGATTTGGCAACCGGCGATATGACCGTTACCGGAGGTGCCAGCGAATGGGCGCTGATTGGCGTTTTCTCCCGGATTAACTATGATTATAAGGGCAAATACCTCATTGAGATGAACGGCCGTTATGATGGGACTTCACGTTTCCCCAAAGGCGACCATTTCGGCTTTTTTCCTTCTTTTTCCGCCGGGTGGCGCATCAGCGAGGAGAATTTCTTCTCTCCCGTGCGGGAACTGGTCAACAGCCTCAAAGTAAGGGGATCATATGGATCGCTGGGGAATCAGCAGGTGACCACCTATGCCTATATTTCAAGTATGGGAACAAACTCGATGAATTACCTCATGAACGGAGCTAAGCTGCAATATACATCGGTCCCTGCTCCGGTTTCAGCATCGCTGACCTGGGAAAAAACCGCATCCACGAATGTAGGAATCGATGCTGAGCTGCTGGACAGCCGGCTGGCAGTATCGTTCGATACCTATGTCCGAAAGACCGTCCGGATGTTAACCAAGGGAAAAACACTGCCGGCAGTATTTGGTGCAACAGAACCCCAGGAAAACGCTGCCGACCTCGAAACCAGGGGATTTGAATTCTCGTTGATGTGGAAAGACAGGTTCAGTCTGGCATCCCGGCCGTTTTCCTATGATTTTTCCTTTATTCTTTCGGATTACCATGCTAAGATAACCCGCTATGATAACCCGGCTAACCTTCTGAGCGAATATTATGTGGGTCAGGAACTGGGCGAAATGTGGGGCTACAGCATCGACGGGTATTTTGCTTCCGACGAAGAAGCGGCAGCCCATACCGTCAATCAGTCGCGTGTGAATGCCCGGATCAGACAGGCTCCCGGAGAATGGGGAAAACTCAGGGCCGGTGACATGCGGTTCAGGGATCTCAGACCGGACGGGGAAATCAACAACGGACAGAATACGCTTGACGATCACGGCGACCTGAAGAAGATAGGGAACTCCCAGCCCCGGTATGCCTTTGGGATCAATATGGGGGCCGACTGGAATGGCTTCGATCTCTCTGCCTTTTTTCAGGGAATCGGGGAGAAGCATTGGTATCCTGGCTCCGACAGCGATAAATTCTGGGGACCTTACGCCCGCCCTTACTATACGTTCGTACCGAAGGATTTTCAGGACAAAATCTGGAGTGCCGAAAATCCTGATTCCTATTTCCCGACCCTAAGGGGGTATACGGCTTATAATGCCAATTCCTCATTAAAAGTCTGGAATGACCGATATCTGCAAAATACGGCCTACGTCCGGCTGAAAAACCTCACGATCGGATACACGCTTCCCGCGTCAATTATGAAGAAGATTCAGGCTGTACGATGCAGGATCTATTTCAGTGGAGAAAACCTGTTCACCCTTTCGAAACTGGACACCAAATACGTTGATCCGGAGCAGGTAGAACGCAATTCCGATACACGGGATTATCCTTTCAGCAAAACGTATTCATTAGGACTGGATATTACTTTCTAATTTTAAAAAATATAAGCGATATGACTAAATATATTTTGATTTCGATCCTTGTCGTTTTTAGCTGGTCATGCGACGATTACCTCGAACGGTACCCCCTTGCTGAGATTGCGCCGGAAAATTTCTTTAGAACGGCTGACGAACTGAAACTGTACACAAATTCATTCTATGGCATGATTCCTTCATCTTCAGATATTTATGGAGAAAGCGTTGATAACATCATTACTTCTTCTTTAAGCGAGGAGGTAAGAGGATCACGGATTGTGCCCTCTTCAGGCGGAGGCTGGGGCTGGGGTGATCTTAGAAACATCAATTTCTTTCTTGAAAATTCATACAAGTGCAGGGACGACAATGCCCGGAAACAGTATAACGGGGTTGCCCGTTTTTTCCGTGCCTGGTTTTACTTTCAAAAAGTTCAACGCTTTGGAGATGTACCCTGGTATTCCGGAACCATTCCGACCAATGACGAGGATAACCTGCAGAAAGCCCGTGACCCGCGGACCCTGGTCATGGATTCTGTTTTGGCCGACATTGATTATGCCATCGCCAATTTGCCCGCTGTCAAAAACTCCGAATCGGTAACAAAGTGGACCGCTCTTGCTCTAAAGACGAGAATTTGTCTGTTCGAAGGCACCTTTCGGAAATACCATTCAGAATTCAGCATTCCCAATGCTGACCGGTTTTTGGATGAATGCATTGAGGCAGCCGATGCACTGATTAACAGTAAGGTTTATTCCATATACAAATCAACACCCGACAAGGCTTATCTGCAACTGTTCTCTTCGCTAAATGCAATTGAAAGCGAGGTGATCCTGACCAGAAGATTTTTGGCCGATCAGCAGATCTATCACAATGTGAACTTCTATTTGCTGTCGTCGACCCAGGGGCAGCCGGGCGTCGAAAAGAAGACGGTGAACAGCTATCTGATGAAAGATGGCAGCCGCTTTACCGATACTCCGGATTATGAAAGCAAACAGTACTTTGAAGAAATGCAAAACCGTGATCCTCGGCTCACGCAGACTGTCAGGGGACCCGGATATACGCGGATTGGTGAGACAAAGACACTGGTGCCCGATTTTGCAGCTACCGTAACAGGCTATCATCTCATTAAGTACGTGGCAGAACCGATTTATGATTCGTATGAGAAATCGGTGAATGACCTGCCCGTATTCCGCTATGCGGAGGTGCTCCTGAATTTTGCAGAAGCAAAAGCTGAAAGGGGTACTGTTGTTCAGGGCGACCTGGATAAATCCATTAAACCGCTCAGGGAGCGGGTTGGTATGCCTGGTCTGGAGGTTTCCGCAGCGAACGCTAACCCATGTCCTTATATGGCTGCTATGTACACTCACGTTACCGGCGCGAATAAAGGGGTTATCCTGGAAATCAGGCGCGAACGAGCGGTTGAACTGATCATGGAGAGTTTCCGGTGGAACGACCTGATGCGCTGGAAGGAAGGCCATTTGGTGGCTGAACAGTTTAAGGGCATGTACTTTCCCGGCACCGGGAGTTATGACCTCGACCACGACGGGGTCACTGATGTGGTGATCTATACGGGCACCAAGCCGGGGACAAAAGGTCCCCAGTATATGAAGCTGAATTCAGACCTTGTACTGGAAAATGGAGAGTCGGGCGGGTTGATTCTTGTAAATAGTCAGATAACCAAGGTATTTGATGAGAATAAGGATTATCTTTACCCCATTCCCATAGAAGAACGTCTGCTGAACCATAACCTTTCACAGAATCCGGGCTGGGACGACGGACTGGATTTTTAGTCGTTATAAGCGGTGATTCATCAGTCGTAAGACGGGCATTCCCGGCTTACGACTGATTTTTTTCTTACAACCCGCCAAAATAGTTATAAAACCGGACGATGGTGGCGATGCCCTTATAAAAGCGATCGAGTGAAAAGCTTTCATTGGGCGAATGAATGGCGTCTGTTTTCAGTCCGAAGCCCATCAGTACCGATTTTATGCCCAGAATTTCTTCGAAAGTTGCCACAATGGGGATTGACCCTCCGCTGCGCACCGGCAGTGGCCGGCGGCCATAGGATTCGGTAAATGCCTTTTCCGCTGCCCGGTATGCCGGAAGATCGATTGGGCACACGTAGGCCTG
This sequence comes from Prolixibacteraceae bacterium, assembly GCA_038562555.1. Lineage (GTDB taxonomy): Bacteria > Bacteroidota > Bacteroidia > Bacteroidales > Prolixibacteraceae > JBCFBK01. The sequence continues at coordinate 26,370 of JBCFBK010000005.1, forward strand.
ACCACCGTGATGCGGTTTAACCTCGACTTTGACCGTCGGGGGAGCTGCTTTTTCAAAATATTCCTTAAACAATGCGGAAATTTTCCTGTAGTCCTGGTTGGGGACCAGACGCGCGCTCAATTTGGCGAAAACCTGCGAGGGCAGAACTGTCTTTGAACCTTCTCCGGTATACCCTCCCCAAATGCCGCACACATCGAACGACGGGCGGATGCCGGTCTGTTCATTCACCGGATAACCTTTCTCGCCGCTGAGCGCCTGTACACCGATCGATTTTTTAAACTCTTCCTCATCAAAAGGAGCCTGCGCCAACAGCTCGCGTTCCTCACGGGAAACCTCCGTCACATCATCGTAAAAACCGGGGATGGTTATTTTACCGTTGTCATCGATCAGGCCTGCTATCATTTTCGGGAGGACGATGGCGGGATTTGCTACTGCTCCGCCGTAAAGGCCGGAGTGAAGATCATGGTCAGGACCGGTGACGGTGACCTCCCAGTAGGCGAGACCGCGAAGTCCGGTGGTGATGGCCGGTATTTCGGGGCCGATCATGTTGGTGTCGGAGATCAGGATAATGTCGGCCCGGAGGATATCCCGGTGCTTCCGGCACCACTGTCCGAGATTTGGGGAACCGATTTCTTCTTCCCCCTCGATCATAAAGCGAACGTTACAGGGCATGGTTCCCGTACGCATCATCAGCTCAAAAGCCTTGGCATGCATAAAACTTTGCCCTTTGTTATCGTTGGCGCCACGCGCCCATATATGTCCGTCGCGTACTTCCGGCTCAAAAGGGTCTGAGTGCCACAGCTCAACCGGCCCGGCAGGCATCACGTCCATGTGTCCGTATACCAGGACGGTTGGTTTGGCCGGATCGATGATTTTTTCGCCCCAGGTAACCGGATTTCCTCCCGTTTCAAAAACTTCAGCCCGTTCGGCTCCGGCCTCCAGTAGCAGGTTTTTCCAGTAATCTGCTGCCCGGTACATATCAGGCTTGTGGGCCGATACCGTACTGATTGAAGGAATACGGAGCAAGCCGAAGAGTTCCTCCAGAAAGCGGTCTTTGTGTTCTTTAATGTAAGTTTCGATCATCGTTTATTTTTTAAGGTGCAGGTTGTGCTGATTGCCCTGCGTGGAATGTTTTTGCCTGTTCAGTCAGTTGCTGGGTTACTTCAGCAATATTATACAGGAGCACCAGTTGTTGCCGGCCTGTTCCCGAGGTGCTTTGATTCATCAGCAGTCTGATTTTATTCAGGACTGCCTTCATCTCCTGATTTAGTCTGGCAGTTGCCCGGCTTGCATTGCCAAGTGCTTCCAGAATGGCATCGGCCAGCAGGAGCATTTCCGGGTTCCGGTTGCCGTTCTCCTCCCGGTGAGCACCCAGGGCCGAGAGGTAGGAAAGCAAGGCATGGTTCAGGTAGGTGAGCGTAAACGCCTGTTCGCGGAAGGGACGTTGGCTTCCCGGTTCCACCTGCATATCCTGCCAGGCGAGAACCAGGGCATTGTCGGCCTGGTGTGCCTGACGGCGGGCTACGCGGTAGTCAAAGTCATCGTCCCTGCTCTGCCGGCGGTACTCATTTAAGATAGCCTGAAAATAACGGGTGTTCATGGCGAGCGCTTCCGAAAGCAGCCCGGGTAATTTTTTTTGCTGCCAGTCGGGCCAG
>JBCFBK010000005.1:28034-63215 GCA_038562555.1 Prolixibacteraceae bacterium
GCGAACGGTCAGAATGGCCAGTGCCGAACCGATCAGGGTATCGGCCAGGCGCGGGAACATTACAACGATCCCCTGACTGGAGATCAGGTTGAAGGCGCAGAGGACAAAAATGGTGATGAAGATGACCGAGACGGCATATTTACTGCGCAGCCACAGAAAGAACAGGTAAGCCGAGGTCAGCATCAGCAGGGTCTGTCCGGCTGTGGTAGGAAGCAGCTGAACGATGAGCACACCGCCAATTACACCGCTAAAGGTTCCCAGGATGCGCTGAAACAGGCGGCGGCGGGTTTCGCTGTAGCTGGGCTGACAGACAAACAGACTGGTCAGAATAATCCATTCTCCTTTGGCAATGTCGAATCCTTCGGATACTGAAAAACCAATGAGAAAACACAGGCTCAGCCGGATGGCATGCCGCAGGCGGGGATGATCCCACCGGAGCTGGTCGCGGAACCGTTGCATCAGGCTGCGGGGATCTCTGGCCAGGCGCGGCGCCAGGTTCCGCTGATGATCTTCCTGCAGGGCCCGGAGCGAAGCATTCGACCGGGATAGATTATGGATCAACATAGCCAGCGGGTGACTGTCGCCTGATTTCTCGAGTTGGCCGGTCAGGGCATCCACGGTCCACGCCAGCGCCGACGGATGATGGTAGGGTACGCCGGTCAGGAGGCATTTCGAAAACTGTCGGGCAGCTCTGGCCAACTGATGCAGTAATTGTCCGATGCCTTCCATGAGCGGCTGGTTGTCCGGATCACGACTGAGCAGATCATAACGCTGGTGGCTGGAAGCCGCCCGCTCATGAAGGCTTTGCAACAGCATGAAATACTGGAGGTACGGTTTTAAAAGTGTTTGGTCGCGGACTGAGTCGCCGTAACTGTTTAGCACTTCCTTGCAGCGCTCAAGTGCATTTACCAGCTCAACGTTCAGCAGTGCCAGTCGGTTACGAACCTCGGCCTGAACTTTTTCATCGCTGGGGAAAAGAATGGCTTTTTCGTCAAGGTATTTTGAAAGCGCAAAAAATCCGCGCGCCAGTTGTTCCTCAAGCAGGCGCCACGGGTGATAATAAAGCAGTGCCAGGGAAAACAGACCGTAGAACAATGCTCCTGAAGGCAGCAAAACCGGTTGCCAGTACCAGGCCGGACTGATCTCCGAACCAATCATCGCATAAATGCCGACCAGGATAGATCCGAAGGTGACTCCCCGGTAACGTTCGCTCAGTCCGCCGATCAGCAGAAAAACAATCGTTGAAACCGACAATCCGGTGCCCAGCAAAACCGGATAAGGGCGCAGCAGTTCGACTGAAAGACTGGCAATTCCAAAACTGATAACTTTTAAAGCCAGCGACCGGATCCGGCCTCTTGGATGGTCGTCGGTTTCGGAAAGCGCGCCGGCAAGGACGCCCAAAGCCAGGGTGACGGCAAAAAATGAACGGTCGAGCAGAATAAGCGGAACAGAAAGAACGGCAATGGCTATGGTGGCCTTGGCCGCCATCATCCGGTCGGGATGCTGCCAAAAGGCTCTTTTTGCCTGCTCGTACCAGGGACGGTCTGCAAGCGCAAAGACTGACGGTAAGCCATTTTTCAGGACGTGCATCGTGAACCGCTTTTAAGCAAAGTTAACAAATAAAAACCGGACGTTTTAACTGCAAACGAGGGAGGGCTAAACAAAAAGACACCAACCGTGGCTGATGTCTTTCGCTATTTGTATGACGCTTGATTACTTTGCCGAAAGCTGAAGCCAGGAACTGTTTTCGCGGTAATCTTCAACAACAAGGTCGTTAGTCTTAAGCCTAAACGTGCTCATCAATTGCCTGATTTCCTGATGAAGCATGTTGATCCCTCCCTGGATCAGGTCTTTGCGGAAGCCTTCATCGCCCAGTTGATGTACCATGTCCATTGAAACCACCCGGCCGATGACCTGTCCCAGTTCCACGAGCTTCCGCTGTGGAAGCTCCATGTTAAGATTAAAATTGAAGAGTTCTTTTAACTGGTCAGCCGACCGGTTTGTGAGATCGTTTACTTTTAGAAAATTAAACAGGTTTGTCTCCTTTAACCGCTTCATCTGCTTGATCACGTTTTCGGAGATCTGTGCATAAAGAATATCATTCGATCCTTCAAAGATCTGAAACGGCCGGCTGTCTGTGATCCCGCGCCCGGCAATGTGACTGTTCCGGTACGCTTTGGCTCCCACCAATTGGGTTACCGACTGGGCAGCCTGTTGCATGAGGTCGGTGATAACCGACTTGACTGAGTTTGCTTCCATGCCAATGCCCGTCAGGTCATTTTCAATGCCTGCCTTTTTTGCGCTGTTTGAACACATAGCCGAACATACGGTGAACGAGGCCTGCAGCTTTGACAAGCGTTCCTGCACCTGATCATAACTGAACAGGCTTTTGCCTCCGACAAGGCGCTGTTTGCAATGATTCAGTCCTTCATCAAGCATCCGGTGGATAAATCCCATGCCCATGCCCGGGAATTGCATGCGGCTGCGGTGAAGGAGGTCCAGCATCATTTTTACACCCGTTGAATGAGGTTGCAATTTATGTGTTTCAGGGATCGTAACATCAATATGATTCCTTCCGTAGGGGATTTGATAAAGCCCCAGGTTGTCATAAAACTCTTCTACCTTTATGCTCTGGTTCGGTTGGGTGACATCGCAGATAAAAAAATCAATATCCCGCAGCAAATCGCCTTCAGGCGATTTTTTACGGGCAGTCAAAAGCCAATATTCTGCCCAGCCCGTCAGTCCGGCCCAGTGTTTTTTTCCTTTCAGGTGAAAATAGCCGCCTTCTTCTGTAAAAGAGGTTTGCATGCTAAGTGCATCGCTTCCATAGTCGGGCTCGGTGATCATCAGTCCGCCCATGTTTCTGTCTTCCAGAAATCGTTTAAAAACAGTGGCTTTTGCTTCATCCGATGCATATTTGGCAACGGGCTGCAGAAATAAGGCTGAATTAATGCCAAAGGTAAGGGACAGCGCCAGCGATTCGTATGACGCAACTTCAAGCAGCGCCAGGTTTTCAGCGGGCAGGGATCCCCGGCCCCCGTACTCTTTGGGAATGCCTATAGCAAGCGGATTCAATTCCATGATTTCCCGGAGAACAAACGGAGGAAGTCCCCGTTGCTGGGCATACTGATTAATGTCACCACGCAAGTGGTATACCTGCGTCATTTTGATTTTCAACTTTTCAAGGAATTGTTGGATTGATTCCAACTTTTGAGCCGGCTGCACAACCGGAATACGATTTATGGTGTGGTTGCTTTTTACGATAATTTCATTCATTCTGTTTCTTTTGCTGTGTCGAGGCGATATTTACCTCACATTATAACAAGGGGTTCGCCCGATTGTTTTGCAGAGGCTTCATTTGGAACAGGTTGAATTATGTTTATAATTGTCCTTCAGGAGAACGGTATAAATGGAAGCCCTGAGTTGCACGACTCGTAATCTGTGTGTTTGCCTTGTGAAACTGGTTCCGGTAGAGGATAGGAGTAAGCAGCGTGAATTTTTTAAAGCAGCGGTTAAAATTTGATATGTTATTGAATCCGCTTTCAAAACAGATCTGGGAGATTGTGTGTTTACCTTCAATGAGTAGTTTGCAGGCATACCCGATCCTCATTTCCATAACGAATTCGGTGAATGTTTTTCCGGTCTTTTCCCTGAAATAACGGCTGAACGCTGACGGGTTCATGCCGATGTGACTTGCAACCGTTTCCAGCCTGACCGGCTCCCGGTATGAGGAATTGATGATGTGCATCACCTTATCGAGGCGATTGCTTGACCAGTCCTGAAAATCGGAACGGTAGGTTTCGCTGGCCAGCAGTTTATATTCACCGGTGAGAGCGAGGCTATTGAGTATCCGGACAAATTTCAGGGTCCTTTCCAAACCTTGCAGTTTGAGCAATTTCTTTAGTCCCGGTCCCAGCGAATCGGCAACAGTACGAGAAAAGCTGATCCCCCGGGCCGATAGGTTCAACAGCTTTCTGATCGGGTAGAATTCGGGATAGAATTCAATCTGATGACTGAAGAAATCGGTCGGAAAGTGGATCACGATGGCATTGACAAGGTATCGCGGATCCTCATTATAAAAGCGTTCATCATTTTTCCAGAAGTGAGGCAGATTTGAGCCCAGCAGGACCAGATCACCTTCGTTAAAATCTTCCACATGATCGGCAACAAAGCGTTTTCCAAAACTCTTAATAATATAGACCAGTTCGAATTCGGGATGAAAATGCCAGGGAAAGGTGAAATGCGGAAACTCATCCCATTTAACAGTAATGGATGTTTTCCCCTTTAAATTCAACTGCTCGTGCATAATCTTCATACCCGTAAAGATAAAAGAAATCGGGAAAATATCGTATACTACACTTGTTAGCGCCTTCTGATCTTCATCGCTATCCGGAAGCCTCTTCTTTCGATATTGGCAGTATAATCAGTTGATCTCATATAGCGATGGTTCGGACGACCTACGGGATTCGCCCGGACTTCATACGGGCTTCCTGCGAACCTCAACAGGAATATCCCCGATTAAATCAGGTATAATGGTAGGGGTAACCGACAGCTGTCCCGGTGCGTCATCTCCCGGCGATTTCTGGTTGAAGCAGGTAAACCGAATCCCGAAAAAAATATGAACGTCGGTGGAATCGGTTTGAGCGAAGGTACATCCAATTGATCTTCATCCTGATAAAATAAATATTGTTTTTAAACATGTTGGTTGTTCTGAAGATAGACTTATTTTTAACATCCAAACCAATGACGAAATTTTGTGAAGCAGAAAAACGGAATTGCAGAAATTCGTACCGTTGTGTCGCTAAAAGCAGGAGATGTTGCTGCTTTTGATTATTTTTTTGAAAATTATTCAAAAGAACTCCATCATTTTTCTCTGAAAATACTTAAATCGAAGCAGGATGCTGATGAAGTCGTTCAGGAGGTTTTTTTGAGGATCTGGGAAAAACGCGATCAGATCAACCCCTTGAAGTCATTTCGTTCTTACTTGTTTACCATTGCCTTAAACAACATCCGGGGCAGGTTTTTAAAAACAGCAAAAGAAAACCGGTTTAAAGTTGAATTGTATGACGAACTGGTTTCGGCGGCCTCAGAGGAACCGGAAGAAAAAATTTTTTCACATTACCTTTCAATACTGGATGAGCTGATCCGGAAACTTCCCGAAAGAAGAAAAGAGATATTCCTGATGCATAAAAAAGAGGGACTTACAGTCCCCGAAGTGGCAGGTTATCTGGATTTGTCGCCTAAAACGGTAGAGAACCAGCTCACTGCCGCCCTTAAGACCCTCCGGGAGGCATTTAATGAGAGAAATATCAGGGGGTTGTATCTTTTCTTTGTCCGGTTTTGCGGGTGTAATCACGCTAAGAGGTTAAACTGAGCCGGTAAATTTTTTCACTGATAAAAAAAAATAAAACTTCGATAGGGGGGTAAACCACTTTTTTGATACTGGGTACAGAAGGTTATAAAAAGATGGTGAACAAAGAATTTGCAGCAATACGGAATTTTCTGGACAACCGGTACTCGAAAGATGATTATCTTCAGGTAATCAGTCAATTTGAAGAAGATGAGACTTTCGGAGGACTGAAGAGTTATCTAATCGGACAGGAGTGGCATTCCGTAAGTGATCAGGCGCTTCCCGAAGAAAAGTATCAGGTTCTGAGGATGCAAGTCCTGCAACAGATCCTGAAGCAGGAGTCGGGCTACCACAGAAGAGGCATCAGCCGGTTTGCTCCACTGATTGGCCGGGTTGCTGCTATTTTGATTCTTCCCTTATTTCTTGCCACACTTTATTTCTATGTCCAGTGGCAAAAAATCGATTCGCAACAGGACGTTTATGCCGAGATTTATTGCCCGCCGGGCACGCGCTCCCGGTTTAATCTGCCTGATGGTTCTGCCGGCTGGCTGAACAGCGATTCCCATCTGAAATACCCGGTCAGGTTTACCGGGAACAGACAGGTGGAATTATCGGGAGAGGCATTTTTTGATGTGGCGGAGAACAAGCACAGCCCGTTTACCGTGAAGGCAGAGGGGATCAATGTGGAGGCGCTTGGCACTGAGTTTAATGTGATGGCCTATCCTGACTGTTCGCGTATAGAAGTGTCGCTGGAAGAAGGTTCGGTGAAAGTATCCAGGCCGGAAACAGATCTGAATGAAATTCTAATTCCGGATCAGCGTCTGGTTTTTTCGAAAACGGCGAACAAGGTGACGGTTCATTCCGGAGACAATAACTATTTCACTTCCTGGAAGGATGGTTACCTGGTCTTCAGGAACGTTCCGCTGGGGGAAGTCGCGATGCGCCTTTCGCGCTGGTATAACTCGGAGATCACCGTAGCGGATGATACTCTAAAGAACATGCCTTACCGGGCTACATTCCGGAATGAATCACTTGAACGTGTGCTTTCTCTTCTGTCCATGTCTGCTAACATTTCTTATTCAATAACAGAATTAAAAACCAATAACGATGGAACTTATGAGAAACAAAAAGTAATGCTCATGTATAAAAAGTAAAAAACGAGACAGTGCTGGTACACTGTCCCGTTATGCTTAACATTTTAAACTGATGTCTAACCAGTTAAACGATTTGAATTTATGAAAAAAAACTCAAACTGCAAGACTTGCGCGCTAAGTCTTTGGAAAAAATTACGAATTATGCGTTGCACACTATTTTTTTTGATGGTTTGTTTTTCGCAAATTTTTGCTACAAACCTGTATTCTCAGCAAACAAAGCTGAATCTTTCCATGTCTAACACCCGACTGGGGGATGTTTTGGATGAAATTGAAAATCAGTCGGAATTTTACTTTCTGTTTAATCAGCAGCAGATTGACCTGAACCGGATCGTGAATATTTCGGTTAAGGAGAAGAATATCAGTGAAGTTTTAAATGTTGTTTTTGCTGGAACTGATGTCCGCTATGTGATTAGTGACCGCCAGATTGTGCTGACAAACGAAAGCAGGAGTTATAATTTTTCCGGAAGCCAGCAGAAACGAAAAGTTACCGGAAGCGTTACCGAACCGGGAGGAGGACCTTTGCCTGGTGTAACTGTAGTAGCAAAAAATACAGCATCAGGAACGATTACTGATGTAAACGGAAATTATGCCATCGAATTGCCTGAGGGAGTCGAACAACTTGTCTATTCGTTTATTGGTATGCGGACGGTAGAAGTAAATGTGACCGGCAGAAATGTTATCGATATTCGCATGGAGGAAGAATCCATTGGCCTGGAAGAGGTCGTTGCAATCGGCTACGGAACCATGAAGAAAAGCGACCTGACCGGAGCGATTGCCCAGGTGAAAGCGGATAAGCTGGAAAAAGAAAACCCCGGATCGGTTCAGGATGTTTTGCGGGCCAACATTCCCGGTCTGAATGTTGGGATCTCAACCAACGCCAAAGGCGGAGGGTCGATGGAAATCAGAGGCAGACGCTCATTAAAAGCAAGTAACTCTCCGCTGATCGTCATGGATGGGGTGATCTTTTTTGGTGAATTATCGGAAATCAATCCGAACGACATTGAGCAGATTGACGTCTTAAAAGATGCTTCGGCCGCAGCCGTCTATGGTGCAAAATCGGCAGCCGGTGTTGTCCTGATTACCACAAAAAAGGGCAGAGAAAGTAAACCCACGATCCGCTTCGATGCCAGCCTCGGAGTGGCGACTGTCGGTGTGAACATGGATGTGTACGATGCCGAAGGCTACCTGAACTGGCGGCAGAAAGTCCAGGAAAGCATCAACGCGAACGCCAAACCAGGTGAATTCGCCAATCCTACCGAAGAAAACCTGGCTAACTACGGCATCACGCTCGATCAGTGGCTGGCATACCGGCCCAGTTCAGGCGATGCTGAACGCGACTGGCTTGGGCGTCTTGGCTTATTTGAAACGGAAGTGGAAAATTATTTTGCGGGGCGCACTTACGACTGGTATGATGCTTCGTTTCAAAACGGGTTACGCCAGGATTACAATGCCAGTATCTCCGGAAGCAACGAAGGGATCAGCTATTACTGGTCGTTGGGGTATGTTGAAAATGAAGGAATTATTACCGGGGATAAGTACAATGCTTACCGTTCCAACCTTAAACTGGACGCTGACATAAACGACTGGATGGCGGTGGGGGTGAATGTTAATTTCCAGGACCGGAAAGAAAACGGACAGGCAGTTAACTGGAGCGGTCAGATCATCAATAATTCGCCTTTCGCGCTTCCGTATGATGAAGAAGGGAATATGATGATTTACCCCATGGGTACCAATACGGGTGGGTCCATCAATAGTCTTTACGACATCAGTTACCGCAAAAGAGACAACGGATGGACCACGTTAAATACGATCCTGTACGCCAAAATCAAATTGCCCTTTAACATCACCTATCAGGTGAATTTCTCCCCAAGGTGGGTTTTTCACAGCTACCGGATGCATGAATCTTCGCAAAACCCTTATTGGAAAACCTCGCATAACGGATTGGCAGAACGCCAGTCACGCAAGAATTATGACTGGCAGGTTGATAATCTGATTAAATGGTCGGAAACGATTGCTGACAAACATAAACTGGAGGTAACCCTGCTTCAGAATGCCGAAGAAAAAAGGCAATGGGAGGAAACGATGACCGGACGTGACTTTTCCCCTACTGACGCTTTGGGATACCATTATATGCAGGGAGCCAACATGCTGATGAGTTCAATCAGTTCGAACGACTACCGCAGTACCGGTGATGCCCTGATGGCAAGGCTCTTCTATTCGTTTGACGATAAGTATATGCTCACCTCATCCGTTCGCCGGGATGGTTATTCTGCATTCGGCAGAAGCAATCCCCGGGCTACATTTCCCAGTGTGGCCGTAGGCTGGGTTTTTTCAGAAGAAAGCTTTTTCAAATTTCCGGGTATGAACTTTGGCAAGCTACGCCTGTCGTGGGGGAAAAACGGCAACCGCGATATCGAACGCTATCAGGCCCTGTCGAATATGACCACCGGATCGGGAAAATATCCGTATGTAGACAGCTCCGGTCAGGCATATGAAATGTCACAGTTATATGTTGACCGCATGGCTAATCCCAACTTGAGGTGGGAAACAACCACTTCCTATAATGCCGGACTTGATTTCGGCTTTCTGAACAACCGGATCAACGGGAACATCGACGTTTACAAGATGGAAACTACCGACCTGCTGGTTGACCGGAAACTGCCCGATTTTCTTGGCTTCAATTCTGTGGCGACTAACCTGGGCGAGGTCCAAAACAAGGGCTTTGAATTCTCCCTGAACACAAGAAATATTGAACGGGATAATTTTGTGTGGACTACTTCCTTGAATTTTTCGTTAAACAGGAATAAGATTATCCATTTATACAGTGACTATGACGATGCGGGCAGAGAACTGGACGATACCGGCAACAAGTGGTTTATAAACCGCGATATCGCCTCGATCTGGGAGTATAAGGTGATCGGGGTGTGGCAGCTCGGTGAGGAGGAAGAAGCGGCCAAATACGGGGTGAAACCCGGCGATGTCAAAATACTTGATGTTAATGGCGACTACAGGTTCAACAACGACGACAAAGTTTTTCTGGGATCGGGCTCCCCGAAATTCAGATGGACACTGCGCAACGAGTTCACGATCTTTAAGAACTTCGACCTGTCCTTTATGATGTACTCTTACTGGGGACATAAAGCTACTTACGACCGGCCGTTAAACAAAAACGGGTTTATCGACCGTACCAACTCTTATGTCATTGGGTTCTGGACGCCCGATAACCCGACAAACAACTATGCCCGCCTGTATTCAGACGACAAGAATTTGGGAGCCAGGTTTATCCGGGAAAAATCATTCATCCGGCTCGATAATATATCCTTTGCTTATACTGTGCCAAAGCACCTGATTCAGCGATTCAACATGGAAGGATTGCGCATCTACGGCTCGGTCAGGAATGTCGCCTTATGGGCTCCGGATTGGGACTATTGGGATGTTGAGCAGTATCAGGATATGTATAATGACAATGAGTGGACCAGCGGTCCAAGTCCCCGGACATATACCATTGGTGTGAACCTGACATTATAAGATGAGTAACCCCTAAACATTAAAATTATGCGTAAAAAAATTAATACAGCGATTATAGCCGTTATTCTTGTTGTCGCCGGATGTAAGGAAAGCTGGCTGGAACCCGATCCGCTTTCTTTTTTTGAACCTGGAAATGCGTTCACTACTCCTGAGGGATTACAGGCCGCACTAACTACCTGTGAGCGGAATATGCGCTATTGCTGGTATGGCGACGGAGCCCCGGTCATTACCGAACTCCTTTTTTCTGAAGTGGCCGTAGAAGGCACCACCGATAAGACAGGTCCTGCACAGGACCTGAATAAGCTGATCACACCTACAGCCAATCTGAACAGCGCTGATGCCAATAAGATTGGCTGGTTCTGGTATGAGGGGTACAAGGGGATTAAGTATGCCAATACCGTGATTTCACGCGTTGGCACCATCCCGGGACTTGATGAGGAATTGCGGGATGATATGCTGGGGCAGGCTTATTTTCACAGGGCCTGGAAATATTATCATCTCTGCTTTCAGTTTGGCGACGTTCCCTATATCAGTGAAGAGGTCACCAGGCCAAAACTCGACTTCCGCTCTACGAAGTACGAAGTGATCCTGGAACAAATGATAAAGGACCTGGAATTCGCCGTTGAACATGTTGGTGAAGTAAAAGATGCCGGTCATGTGACTAAAGGCACCTGTCAGCATTTGCTGGCCAAATATTATCTGGCTACGGGCGAGTTTGATAAAGCAATCGCCATGGCTTCCAATGTGATTGACGGAGGAAGATATTCGTTGATGACCGAACGTTTTGGTGTGGATAAAGGAGATGCCAGCCGGAACGTAACCTGGGACCTTCACCGTCCGGCAAATAAGTCAATCGCAGCAAACCGGGAGATGATATTCAATGTGATCAGCCGGGAAGAGCTTGAAAACAGCAGGCAGTCGTCTGAGTTAATGCGACAGGCCGTTCCTTTTTTCCTTGCTACCAATGCCAACAAAATTTATACACCTTCGGGAAAAGTCGGCTTGTCAAATAAACTCACAGCAGAAATCGATCTGCGAAAAATGTATGGGCGCGGAATAGGACGTGCCAGAAATACCTGGTACCATACCCATATGATTTGGGATGACGAAAATGATCTCAGGCATGCTCCCGGAAACTGGATGCGAATGGAGGATCTGGTTTACAACCATCCTGACCTGAAATCATCCGGCGACCCCTATTACGGTAAGCCGTTGCAGTTATTCAATGGCGCCGGTACCGTGCTGACCACCGATACGATCAGGAACTGGTATGACTGGCCGCACTATAAGGTTTATTTCGAAGACCCGAAGAAAGATGTCAGCGAAAGCTATAACGGCGGTGCAGGCGATATGTACGTATACCGTTTGGCTGAAACTTACCTGATCCGCGCCGAAGCCTGGTTCTGGAAAGGCGATTTGGGCAATGCCGCCAATGATCTGAATGCTGTCCGTACCCGTGCAGGCGCGGCACCTTATGACGCAGGTGATATCAATATCGGTACCATTCTCGACGAAAGGGCACGTGAACTCTATTGGGAGGAATTCAGACACGTTGAACTGGTCCGGATTGCCCGTCTGCTGGCCATGACCGGGAAGGCTGACGAAAATGGGAAAACCTATTCTGCTGAAAATTTTTCCGGCGAAAATTACTGGTACAACAGGATCATAGGGAAAACGGAATTTTACAATAAAGGCGCAAAAACAGTTCATGGCGATTTTTACACGATGAGCCCGTACCATGTTTTGTGGCCGATACCCCAGGGAGCAATCGATTCCAATACCCGGGGACGGCTGAACCAAAATTTCGGGTATGATGGTTATGATCTGAATGAAACACCGATCGATAACATTGAGGAAGCAATTTCTGCACAAAAAGAGTAACTACCCTGTTTCTAAAAAACAGACAGTGTGAATAATGATTCCGGTTACCGCCCCGAACAGCCGGTAACCGGAATTTGCTTTTTGACCGGGACTTGCAATAATAGTGTATTCATGTGCAAAATTAATACTGGTATTAGCAAGACCTTTTCCCTAATTTTGGATATAGAAGATCTTAAAAAATGAAGGATAATCTTATGAAGCTTTTATTGATCATTTTATTAGGACTGCTGCGTCCGGTTTTAATTCAGGCGCAGCAAATGCTGGAATTCAGTGTTTTTGCAGACGATTATGCCCGGAGGAATTGTCCGGTGAGCCTTGATCTTTCTGTTGCAGGCCTGGAGCTAAACAATAAGGCCTACCGGCTTTATCAGCTTGAAGGGAAAGATGAGGTTCCCGTCCCGTCCCAGTTGGAAGAAGGGAGAAACCCACGGTTATGGTTTATAATGAGCGGCGAACTAAAAAGAGGAGGAAGCCGCAACTATGTGCTTCGGGAGAGCATGAAAGGCGATGCCGCTGACGGGATTGCCATAGAGAAGGGGCAAGGCGGACTGAAACTGGTCAGGAATGGTCATCCTATTTTGAATTATCAGTTTAGTGAAGTTTTTCCGCCCAAAGGTGTGGATCCGCTGTATAAGCGTTCGGGCTTTATCCATCCACTCTGGTCTCCTTCGGGGGAGGAGCTTACCCGTATACAGGCGCCTGACCATTATCATCATTACGGGATTTGGGGACCGTGGACAAAAACCCATATCAACGGGCGTGAGGTGGACTTTTGGAATCTGGCAAAAGGGCAGGGTACCGTCCGTTTTTCAGGCTTTCTGTCGCAGGTTGAGGGCCCTGTCTACAGCGGGTTTAGCGCGCTGCAGGAACATGTTGATTTTGGAGCCCAAGGACCCGACCAGACAGCCATCAGCGAGATCCTTACAGTCTGCGTCTGGAATCCGGATCCTGAAAAAAAAGTGTGGCTGATCGATTACACCAGCATCATGAATTGTCCGCTCGACTCGGGGATTATGCTGGATGCATACCGCTACGGAGGAGGCATCGGTTTCAGAGCTACGGAAAAATGGAACCGAAATAACAGCAGTGTGCTGACTTCCGAAGGGAATAACCGGACAAAAGCTGACGGGACCAATGCCCGTTGGTGCCGGGTGGAAGGCGAATCAAAGTCGGGCAGGAGTGGGATCCTGTTTATGAGCCATCCATCGAACCGGGCTTATCCCGAGCCGATGAGGGTTTGGCCTGAAGATATCAATGGCAGGGGAGACTTGTATTTCGAGTTTTGCCCTGCCCGTCATCAGGACTGGAAACTTGAACAGGGAAAAGATTATTCCCAGCGATACCGGCTGGTGGTCTTTGACGGAGAGCTGAGTGAAACTGAGGCTGAGCAATACTGGACGGCCTTTGCCAGGCCACCGAGGGTCGTTGTGAGCGATTAGCTGTTAGCTTTTAGTAAGAATGAAGACCCTATACCTTATCACCCTCTTCCCGTCTCCGGTGTCCGGTGTGCGCTATGCATTATTTACATAAACTATTATAACCATGCGAAAAATTTTATACACCTTAGGAATTTTATTGATCGTTGTGCCGGGCTTTGCCAAACAAAAAGTGGCCGGCAAACAGATTCTGATTTACACGAAGAACGGCAAGGGCTACGTGCATGAGAACATCGCGTCGAGCGTACAGGCGTTTCAGGAGATTTGCGCGGCCGAAAAGATAAAAACCGACGTATCGGACGATCCGGCTGTGTTTACGCCGGAGAATCTGGCAAAATATGATGCGCTTATTTTTTCGAACAGCAACAATGAAGGCTTTGATACCCAGGAGCAGAAGGACGCTTTTCAGGCATACATCCGCAGCGGAAAAGGATTCGCCGCGATCCATTCGGCAAATGCCACCGAGCGGCAGTGGCCCTGGTACTGGGCCCTGGTGGGCGGGAAATTCATCCGCCACGCGCCTTACCAGTCGTTCGATGTGGTCGTGATCGATCCGGAACATCCGTCTACCTCAGTTCTGCCTAAACGGTGGACCATTGAAGACGAATGCTATTATTCCTTCCAGCTAAATCCGGATATTCACGTCCTGCTTGCCGCCGATATGACTACGGTTGAAGACAAAGGAAAGGCTGAATATCCGGGTGAAACCTTCGGTCAGTATTTTCCGCTATGCTGGTGCCACGAGTTTGAGGGCGGACGTCAGTGGTACACGGCATTGGGGCATAATCCTGAATTTTATAAAGACGAGACCTTCCGGAAACATTTGCGCGGCGGGGTGCTCTGGATCCTGGGAGCGGGAAAGTAGAACGGAGACCGGACACCGGAGAAGGGTTGCAGGGTTGCAAGGTGACAGGGTTGCAAGGTGTGGAGAACAGCGCACAGCGCATAGTCTGATGTTTCACTAACGGCTAATAGCTAATAGCTAACAGCTTTTCTCTTGTGTCTGAAAATCTGAAAATCTAATAATCTGAAAATCTGATAATATGGAAAGACGTCATTTTTTGAAGAATACAATAGCCGGTGCGACAGGACTGGTTGTTGTTCCGACCATTATTCCTTCGTCGGTAATGGGGAAGAATGCTCCGGGCAATAAGATCAACATTGCCCAGATCGGCTGCGGCCGTATTGCGCGGGATCACGATATGCCCGGCACGATGCAGCACGATGTGGCCCGCCTGATCGCGGTGTGCGACGTGGACAGAAACCGTATGGCCGACGGAAAGAAGCTGGTTGAGGACTATTATGGAAAAAAGCTGGGCAAAAAATACATGGACGTGAAAATGTATGAAGATTACCGCGAAATGCTGCTGAACAAAGATATCGATGCCGTAATCATCAGTACGCCAGACCACTGGCATTCACAACCTGCCATTGAAGCTGCGCTGGCAGGAAAGGACATTTATCTGCAGAAGCCTACTTCGCTGACCATTGAGGAAGGACGCCAGCTCAGCGACATCGTTCAGAAAAAGAAAGTGATTCTACAGGTGGGGACCCAGCAACGTTCATCCTCCCAGTTTCGCGTTGCTGCCGAACTGGTTCGGAACGGGCGGATTGGAAAGCTGCATACGGTGAAGATTGGTCTGCCTGGTGATCCGGCAGGTCCCGAGGCGCCGGAAATGCCGGTTCCCGAAGGCCTGAATTATGACATGTGGCTCGGCTCCACGCCAATGGTGCCTTATACCGAAATTGGTGTTCATCCGCAAAAAGGCTATGGCCGCCCCGGATGGCTTCGCCGGGAGCAGTTTGGCGCCGGGATGATTACCGGCTGGGGGCAGCACCACTTTGATTCGGCGGCCTGGGGAATGGATACCGAATATACAGGTCCCATATCGGTCGAGGCTGTCGCCGAGTTTCCCAAATGGGGATTGTGGGACGTTCACGGCGATTTCATGGTGAAAGCCGAATATGAAAACGGGATTACCATGTACACCACCGGAGGTTATCCCAACGGTATCCGTTATGAAGGGACCGAAGGCTGGATCTTCGTTTCGCGCGGCGATTATGTCGCTTCGGCCAGCGATCCGGTTTCGAAGGCAAAAAGTGCCAAAGCACTCGATGCCTCCGATCCGAAAATCCTGGAATCACAGATCGGTTCGAATGAAATTCATCTGTACAAGAGCGATGAACAGCATGGCAACTGGCTCGACTGCATTCAAAGCCGGAAAGAACCGATCTCTCCGGTCGAAATCGGACACCGGGCCTGCTCGGTCTGCCTGATCAGCCATGTCGCCATGAAACTTTCGAGGAAACTTCATTGGGACCCGAAAACCGAGCGGTTTAAAAATGATGACGAGGCCAATAGCTTCCTCAGCAGGTCGCAAAGGGCCCCTTACGGGACGAACGGTGTTTTGAAAAACATAAGAGGCTGACAATAAGGAGGATTAATTATCAGGTGTAAGCAATTTAAATCAAAATGAAAGAAGCATTTGAAGTTGAGCATCCCGATCTTGCGCTCAGTCCCTACACAGGGATGTCTAAAAAGCACTATATTGAACTGGCAAAATACTTGCTGAATCGAGCTTTTAAGTATGTCGATTCAATTGATGCGCCACTGACATTCCCCATCGTTCCGGGTAAAACCTATCCACAGCCCGATGCGCCGGACTGGCGATACCGGGCTGCAGAGTTCGAAGCGCTGGAGCGGACCTTCACCCTGGCAGGTCCGCTGATCCATGTTGATCCGGAAATCCGGATAAAAGGGATCAGACTGAGGGATTATTACTGCAAACAGCTTTACAACACCTTTACCCCCAGCCATTCCAACTCGCTGCCGTTGCCGGAAGAGCTGCCCGACTCCAATTACCAGTTTACCTGTGAGTTCGGAGGACTGTTTAAAACCCTGCTCCTGTTGCCGGATACCATCTGGCCGCATTTTACGGAAAAACAACGGAACGAAATGGTCGTGACCATTTCAAAATGGGCGCACCACCGCACCACGCAGAATAACTGGCGGATCTTTAACATCATCGCCCTTTCGTTCCTGAAGAAATACGGGTATAAGATCGATGATGAACTGTTAAAAAGCCACCTCCTGTGGGTTGCCTCTTACCATTCCGGAAACGGCTGGTATTTGGAACAGACCTACAATTATTATTCGATCAGCCTCTTTATTGTCTATACCACGATCTGGAACCGCACGTTCGGCGATGAACATTATCCGGAAATAGCGGCGCTGATCGAACGGTCTGCCCAGAAACTGATGGAATCGATCGCCAGTTTTTTCGGCCGCGACGGGTATATCAATATGTGGTCAAGAAGTATTTGTTACCGTACCTGGGTTTCGGGGGCTTTCCCGGTTTCGTTTATGCTGAAGAACCCGTCCCTGCTCGATGCCGGCTGGGCGCGGCGTCTTTGCTCGGGTTCCCTGCTTCAGTTTGTGAGCCGGAAGGAATTCTATTGTAACGGGATCCCAAGCCTTGGTTTTTACGGACAAAAGGAATATATGGTACAGGATTACAGTTGTGCGGGTAGTCCGTTCCTGATGTTCCTGCCGTTTATCTGTCTGGCGCTGCCCGATGATTCACCATTTTGGACCGCTAAGGAAAATGAAGGGATGTGGGAAACCCTGGGCGATAAATCGCATAAGGTTGTCCTGGAGAACCCGGGGCTGGTTCTGGTGAATCACGGAAAAACCGGAGCATCCGAGATCATACCGGGGAAAGTGTATTACGACGATCCCAACTATTCCAAGCTGGTTTATAACACCCATTTTCCCTGGGAGGATCATGATCCGGCGGGTGGGACGGCCATGGAATACAGCTTTCGCAGCCATGACCCGCGTGACACACGCGGAGATGATGTCAATTTTTACCTCACCGGGAAAAAAGTGGCCAACGATTCGGAAAAAAACCGTTTTTTCACGATTTCCCAAAGTATGCTATATAACGGTGTCCGAAAAGACGTGCTATACCGGCAGGCGATTATGCGCAGACCTCCCAATAATGGCGTGGGTTATATCATCGATCTGGCCGAAATCACGATTCCCGGCGGCGTCGTACGCGTTGACCGTTCGCGCCTGGCCTTCGAGTATGAACTGACGCTTGGCCATTTTGGATTGCCTCACTTGAACGGCAGTGCTGCCGTTGTTAACCGGTTCGAAGATGACAACAAAAAGGTGATTACCGCTTCCATTCCCGGAAGGCGTGTCGCATTGATCTGCTATCGCGGCTGGGATGAACTGGATCATCTCGTCCATCAAAACCGCAACGCCGAGGCTGACGTAAGTACGGTAATTTTTTCCCGTAAAAAGAGGATGGCAAAGAATCCTCCCATGGAAATCATGATTTCGGTGATGCTGCACCGGACCGATGATCTGGAATGGACGGACGAAGAACTGTCGCCTGTAAAGGATATCCGGATCATGGAAATCATGCACGGTATTTCTCCTTTGGGCGCGATTATCACCTTACAAGACGGAAAGGAATATGAAATCGATTTTGCTGATATCGACGGTAAAAGGACCTGCTAGTTTTGGCAGAATGATGCAGTTGGTAATCAAAAAAATTTACTTTTGTATTGGTAATAACTAAATCTATCAAAAAAACGGTTAATATGACACATCAATCCCGTCGTTTACTGATCCTCTCTGTCGTCATTATGGCTGGTTGTTCAGGAGGTGAAAAGAAAGCTGACCAGCAGGAAGAACCATCTCCTGAATTCACAGGAGCCAAAGGCGAAGTCAAACTAATGATTGCTGATCCCGGGCACTTTCATGCTGCCCTGGTGCAGAAGACTATGTACGATCAGGTCGATTCGACCGTCTATGTGTATGCTCCGGAAGGCCCCGACGTGCAGGGGCACCTGAACCAGATCGAAAGCTTTAATACGCGTGAACAGCATCCCACTTCCTGGGTAAACAAGGTTTATACCGGTGATGATTTCTTTCAGAAAATGCTTGCTGAAAAACCGGGGAATGTACTCATCCTTTCAGGTAACAATGCCCGGAAGATCGACTATATCAAAGCTGCTGCCGATTCGGGGATTAACATCTTTGCGGATAAACCGATGGTCATCGATACCGCAGGCTTTGTCCTGCTTGAAGAGGCATTCAGGGTGGCCGAAGAAAAAGGGATATTGCTTTACGACATCATGACAGAACGCTATGAAATTACCACGGTCGTTCAGCGTGAACTGTCAAAAATGGCGGAAGTGTTTGGCACCCTGAAAGATGGTACGGCCGAAGAACCGGCCATCACCAAGGAGAGTGTTCACCATTTTTTTAAGGACGTGGCCGGCAAACCGATTAAGCGGCCGTCGTGGTTCTTTGATACCAAACAACAAGGCGAGGGCATAGTTGATGTGACGACTCATCTGGTCGACCTGATTCAGTGGGAAGCTTTTCCTGAACAGATTCTTCAGAAACCGGATGTGGAAATGGTACAGGCGCGGCGTTGGCCGACGGTTATTACTCCGGATCAGTTTAAAAAAGTCACGCAGGCCGAGACGTATCCCGATTATCTGCAGAAAGATGTGACGGACGGAAAGCTGCAGGTTTATTCCAATGGGGAAATCATTTATAAGCTGAAAGGGAAGTACGCCAAGGCATCGGTAATCTGGAATTTTCAGGCACCGGCCGGAGCGGGCGATACCCATTACAGCATCATGCGGGGAACCGTCAGTGATCTGATCATCAGGCAGGGGAAAGAAGAGAATTACAAGCCCACGGTGTTTGTTCAATTTACCGGTGATGGCGATGCCGTCACTTTCGAAGCCGTTTTAAGAAAAGCCGTGGAACAGGACATGGAACCCAATTATCCCGGATTGAAGCTAAAGAAGGTAAAAGACGGTATGTGGACGGTGGAAGTCCCCGATCAATATAAAGTAGGACACGAGGCTCACTTCGGGCAGGTAACCGAAAAGTACCTGAAATGCCTGATCGACGGTAAGCTGCCCGATTGGGAAGTTCCGAATATGATCACCAAATACTATACGACGACTCAGGCCTTGAAGATGGCCACGAAATAACGGATTAAGGCGTCTGACTGCATTGGCGCAGCCGGTCGAAAAAAGATCCGGTCCTTTGAACAGGCCGGATCTTTTTATATTCAGGCTTCTTCCTTTTTGAAATATTCAACGCTTCCCGTCATCGCAATGGCCTTCACTTTTTCGGCCAGCGCGGTTCGTTGCTCCTGTGTCAGTTCGCTGAAATTGCGGGCCAGTTCGATTTTTTCGCGCATGAAGGTAGCATTTTCATTGCCCGATATGAGCACTGAGACGGGCAGCGACCAGACGAAATACATGGCTTCGCGGATACTCATATAATTTGGCACCACCGGATCATCACTCCTCCAGCCTGCTTCTTTCTTTTCCCTGAAAAAGCGGCCGTCGGCCAGCGACTTAATTGAAGTGATGGCCATATTCCGTTCGAGCGCCGCGGGCATTACGTTCTGAATAAAGCTGAAATAAGACTGGTCCAGTACGTTTACCGGCATCAGCACCACATCGAAAATGTCGTTCGCTTTGGTTTGTTCAAGCATCCGCGCATGGGCATTTGGATTTTGATGACCCGTAAACCCGATATAGCGGGCTTTGCCTTCCTGCTTAGCCTTCATCATCACCTCGAGCACCCCTTCCCGAATACGGCCGTCAACATCGGCTGGGGTTTCAACAGCATGGACCTGATAAAGATCAAGATGATCGGTTTTCAGCCTCCGGAGCGTGCCTTCCAGGTGTTCCTGCACTGTTTTGGCATTCTTCCCGGTCGATTTACTGGTCAGGAAAACAAGGTCGCGGTACTTTGGCGTCAGGTACTTGCCGTAACGTTCTTCACTTCGCCCGGCGTCGTAGCTTTCGGCCGTGTCAAAAAAGCGCACGCCTCCTTCAAGCGCCGCTTCAACGACCTCCTGTGCATCACGTTCGGTAGTCCACCCGATATGATAACCCCCCACGCCCAGCATGGTTACAAATTCATTGGTCCTTCCAAGTTTTCTTTGCGGCAGGATGTTTCCCAGTCTGTCGCGTCCGGATTTTTTCTCCGTTGCAGCAAGCCCTCCCGGAATGCCGAGCCCGGCTGTTAATGCCGCGATCGATTTGATGAATAATCGTCTGTCTGCCATAGGTGAGAAATTTAACGTTAATGTTAAGACATTGGTTGTCAGTATTTGTTCAGATCAAGACGGGATTTTTTTTCAGGCCGGAAGATTTTTTAAACAGAATTTTTGTCCTGAAATGATGTATTCAGTCAAACTGTCAGATGCTATAACCCATCGCTATTTACGGATCAGCTTTTTCGCAGCTTCCAGGTCGTCCGGGGTATCAATCCCAATACTTTCAAACAAGGTCACCGCAGTTTTTATCCGATATCCGTTTTCCAGCCAGCGGAGTTGCTCCAGTGACTCTGCCAGTTCGAGCGATGAAGGACTTAATTTTGTGATTTCCTGCAGGACGTTCCGGCGATAGGCATACATGCCAAGGTGACAATAAAAGGGATGGACGTCAACCCACTGCTCAGCTTCTTTTCCGCGGATATACGGAATGGCTGACCTGCTGAAAAGAAGTGCATGCTGCCGGCTGTCGACAACTACTTTGGGACGGTTGGGATTGAAAATTTCAGCGCTGTCCGCTTTTTTTATCAGCGTGGCGATTTGCGTATCCGGATCCGAGAAACAGTTTTTCAAAGCATCCAGTTGCTCGCGGCGGACAAAAGGTTCGTCGCCCTGGATATTGATGACTACGTCAAAATCCAGTTGCTTTCCTATTTTTTCGGCTGCTTCGGCACATCGGTCAGTTCCGCTTTG
Organism: Prolixibacteraceae bacterium; assembly: GCA_038562555.1. Taxonomy (GTDB): domain Bacteria; phylum Bacteroidota; class Bacteroidia; order Bacteroidales; family Prolixibacteraceae; genus JBCFBK01. Next base: position 49,180 of record JBCFBK010000005.1, read on the forward strand.
GTGGTCGGGGCGGGTCATGACCACTTTCCCCCCGAAGCTGATAACGGTTTCGGCGATCCGCTCATCGTCGGTTGCGACCCAAACCTGCTCCAGTGCGCTCAGCGCGTTTTCGCAGACATGCTGAATGATGGGTTTGGTGCCAAGCAGGGCGAGGGGCTTTCCCGGAAAGCGGGTTGACTGGTAACGGGCCGGGATGATGGCGATGTAGTTCATTGTTGAATGTTTAGTCAGGCAAAAGTATAAAAAAGTAGGGAGTCGTGAGTAGCGAGTCAAATTTAGTCGTAAATCGTAAGACAGATTCACGGATTGTCTGAATACCTGATTGTCCGAGCATCTGAATATCTAATTACTTTTATCTTCTGTCTTGCATCTTGATACTTTTTTTAACTTTGCTGATTGAATAAAACAGAAGTTGCATTACAAATGGATGTTCAGGAAATAAAACAGCGGTTCGGGATTATCGGAAATGCGCCGGGACTTAACAGGGCGATTGAGGTTGCCGTGCAGGTTGCACCAACCGACCTGTCCGTTTTGATCAGCGGGGAGAGCGGTAGCGGTAAAGAGGTTTTTCCCCAGATCATTCATAGTTTTTCTTCACGCAAGCACGGCAAATACATTGCTGTAAACTGCGGCGCCATACCGGAGGGAACGATCGATTCGGAACTTTTCGGACATGAAAAGGGTGCTTTCACGGGAGCGTTATCCGACCGGAAAGGCTATTTCGAAGAAGCCGACGGGGGAACAATTTTTCTGGATGAAATCGGGGAGTTGCCGCTTTCAACACAAGTACGCCTGTTACGTGTTCTGGAGGCAGGGGAGTTTATTAAAGTTGGATCTTCAAAGGTTTTAAAAACGAATGTCAGGATGGTTGCAGCAACCAATGTTGAACTTCCGGCAGCCATTGAAGAGGGAAAATTCCGCGAAGATCTTTATTACCGTTTAAATACGGTGCCGATCAGGGTCTTGCCACTCCGTGACCGCAAGGAAGATATTTTTCTTTTGTTCCGGAAGTTCGCGCAGGACTTTGCCGAACGGTACCGCATGCCGCCTGTCAGGCTTGACGACGAGGCGCGCAGGGTACTCGAGGATTTCCACTGGCCCGGGAATGTCAGGCAGCTAAAAAATATTACCGAGCAGATATCTGTGATTGAGCAGGAAAGGATGATTACCGGTGAAGCCATGCGGTCCTATCTTCCCATGACTGCTTCTTCACGTTTACCTGCCTTGTATAAAGGAGTGGATGAAAAAACGTTCTCCAGTGAACGGGAGATTCTCTACCAGGTCCTGTTTGACATGAAAAAAGATATGAACGATCTGAAGAAACTGGTTCTTGATCTGATGCGGGATGGAAATCATCCGGCCGATTTTAAAGCCGAAAATGCTCAGCTCATTCATAATTTGTATAATAAGGATTCCGGACACTTTGTTCCTGAACCGGTTCCGAAAAATCCGGTCCAGTTTGAACGGGTGAATCGTGACGACATTATGGACACCGAGGAATTCGTGGAAGAGTCACTTTCACTGGAAGACAAGGAAATTGAATTAATCAGAAAAGCCCTTGAAAAACACAAGGGAAAACGGAAGTATGCTGCACAGGAACTGGGTATTTCAGAACGAACCCTTTACCGGAAAATTAAAGAGTATGAGATCGATTAAATCTTCGGCACTGCACCTGCCCCTGTTCATGTTGTTGCTGTTGAGCCTTCCGCTTGTGCAGGGATGCAAGTGGTATTCGTTTACAGGGACATCCATCGACACCAACGTCATTAAAACCTTCTCTGTCGACTATTTTCCGAACCGCGCCCGTTTGGTTAACCCTAATCTGAGCCAGCAGTTTACAGAAGCTTTGCAGGACAAACTGACCCGCCAAACGTCGATGGACATGGTTACCGAACGGGGTGACCTGGAATTCAGCGGTCAGATTACCGGTTATGATACCCGTCCCATGAATATTCAGGAAGGTGACTTCGCTGCACAGACCAGGCTGACGGTAACTGTAAAGGTGAAATTTATTAACAATACTAATCATGAAGACGACTGGGACAAGTCATTTTCTGCTTATGCCGATTACGAAAGTACCCGTATCCTGAGCGATGTTGAAGAAGAACTGATGGTCGAGATTATTGAGCAGCTTACCGAAGACATTTTCAATCAATCAATCGCCAACTGGTAATGTTATTGTCGGATTTTCATACCATTGTTAAGCATCCGGATATGCTGGATAAAGACACGCTGCCGGTTCTTCAGGAAGTGGTGGAACGGTACCCGGCATTTCAGGCCGGATGGATGTTGTTGTTGAAAAACCTGCGCGTGATAAATAGCAACGATTTCAGGAACTACCTGCAGATTGGCGCTTTTCGGGTGGCAGACCGGCGTAAATTGTATCGTTTCCTGATGGAAAAGACCGAAAATCAGGGAAGCCAAACCCGGGAGGGCGCCGACATCCTGACACGGGAATACCTTAGCCCGGGAACTTATCATCTCAGTACCCCATCCGAACGGGGAGAGTCGCTCTCCGATCTGGCACGGTCGATCCGGAAAAAGCAGCAGGGTGAAGAAAGCTCTGCTGTGAAGCCGGAGAAAGCCGATCGCGGCGAAACGGCATCGGGCGATTTTGTAACCGAAACTCTGGCCAAGATCTACACCCGGCAGGGTCTTTATAAGGATGCTATTCAGGCTTATGAAAAATTAAGTTTGAAATATCCGGAAAAAAATAGTTACTTTGCGACGCAAATTGAAGAAATAAAGAAATTAACAAATTAATAAAAGGAAATCATGTATACGCTGATCACCGTTCTCTTATTCATCACCTGTGTGCTTTTGATCCTGATTGTATTGGTTCAGAATTCAAAAGGTGGTGGTTTGGCCAGCAATTTTCAGTCGTCAAACCAGATCATGGGCGTTCGTAAAACCACGGATTTTCTTGAAAAAGCAACCTGGGTTCTGGCAGCGGTTTTGCTTTTTTTGTGTGTGGCAGGAAGTGCATTTATTCCGCGGTCTGCCGAAGAAGTGAATCAATCGTCGGTGAAGGATCAGATTGAAAATGCAGTCGATCCGACCACGGTACCTAATTTCCCTACACCATCACCCGATACCAACGAAACTCCTGCTAACGGGCAGACCCCTGCAACAGAAGAGACTCCCGCGAAGTAAGGGAGTAAGACATATTTTAAACAATCTAAAAAGCCCGCCTTCCCTGGAAGACGGGCTTTTCCTTTTCAGTGACTTCAATGCCCGGTACAGACTGTCAGGCTGTCATAAAAAATGACATATCCGACAAATGACTGATGGTCAAAAGGATATTGTTTTCCGTCCATTGAAATACTCCGCCATGATGTGCAATTTTGTCCATCTTGTTGCTTATTTTATTCAGGTTCTCTTTTGGCATACATTTCGATAGGGAAGGTTGTCAATTTTAAAAAATGTCTAACATTAAATAAGTAGAAAAAATGGCAGATTTAAAAGGTAAGATCCTTGCAGGTAAAATTCTTGTACAACCGAAGGAAGCAGAAACGAAAACAGCCAGTGGAATTATTATTCCTGACTCGGCAAAGGAAAAACCCCTTGCAGGTACTGTTGTGCTCGTTGGGGCAGGTAAAAAAGATGAACCAATGGAAGTTAACGTTGGGGATACTGTTTTCTATGGCAAGTATTCGGGTACAGAGTTAAGTATTGACGGAGCTGATTTCCTGTTGATGTCTCAGACCGATGTTTTGTATATCGCATAACGTAAACACAAAATTAAAAGAAACAGAAAATGGCAAAAGAAATTAAATTTAATATCGAAGCGAGAGATCTTCTGAAAAAAGGAGTTGATAAACTGGCCGACGCAGTAAAAATAACCCTGGGGCCCAAAGGGCGCAACGTGGTTATTGAAAAGAAATTTGGCGCTCCCCTGATCACCAAGGACGGCGTGACAGTTGCAAAAGAGATTGAACTGGCAAATGCCTATGAAAATATTGGCGCTCAGATGGTAAAGGAAGTAGCCAGCAAGACAGGTGATGACGCCGGTGACGGAACTACTACGGCAACGGTTCTCGCCCAGTCAATTATCAGCGTTGGGTTGAAGAATGTAACAGCAGGTGCCAATCCGATGGATCTGAAACGCGGTATCGATAAAGCCGTTGCCAAAGTTGTCGAAAGCATCAAATCCCAGTCGCATAATATCGGCGATGACTTCAATAAGATTAAACAGGTTGCCAAAGTGTCTGCCAATGGCGATGAAGAAATCGGAAGCCTGATTGCTGAAGCGATGGAAAAAGTAAATAAGGAAGGTGTTATTACCGTTGAAGAAGCCAAAGGTACCGAAACCTATGTTGACGTAGTAGAAGGTATGCAGTTCGACCGTGGATATATTTCTCCTTATTTTGTGACGAACACAGAAAAAATGGCTGCCGAAATGGATCATCCTTTCATTTTGATCTATGACAAAAAGATCAGCACCATGAAAGATTTGCTTCCGATTCTGGAACAGGCTGCTCAAAGCGGTCGTCCGTTGATGATCGTTTCGGAAGACGTTGACGGAGAAGCACTGGCCACCCTGGTCGTTAACCGCTTGCGTGGTTCATTAAAAGTTTGTGCCGTGAAAGCTCCCGGATTCGGTGACCGCCGCAAAGAGATGCTGGAAGACCTGGCTGTTCTTACAGGTGGTACCGTTATTACCGAAGAAAAAGGGATGAAGCTGGAAGACGCTACCATGGAAATGCTCGGACAGTGTGAAAAAGTCACTGTTGACAAGGAAAATACAACTGTTGTTGCAGGTTCGGGCGATCCTGAAGCTATCAAGGCACGCGTAGCTATGATTAAACGTCAGATTGAGTCGACCACATCCGATTATGACCGCGAAAAATTACAGGAGCGTCTGGCTAAACTGGCCGGTGGTGTTGCTGTCCTTTACGTAGGTGCTGCATCGGAAGTCGAAATGAAAGAAAAGAAAGCCCGCGTTGACGACGCACTGAGCGCAACCCGCGCTGCCGTGGAAGAAGGAATCATTCCTGGCGGTGGTGTTGCCTATATTCGTGCCATTTCCGTACTGGAAGGATTGACCGGTGAAAATGAAGATGAAACAACGGGTATCGAAATTGTAAAACGTGCCATCGAAGAGCCGCTTCGTCAGATCGTATTCAATGCGGGAAGAGAAGGCGCTGTTGTTGTTCAGAAGGTTCGTGAAGGAAAAGGTGACTTTGGCTACAATGCCCGCACCGACGATTATCAAAACCTGCAGGAAACAGGCGTAATCGACCCGGCCAAGGTTGCGCGTGTAGCGCTTGAAAATGCCGCTTCAATTGCCGGCATGTTACTGACTACCGAATGCGTTTTGGTAGAAGAAAAAGATGAAAAAGCTCCGCAAATGCCTCCAATGGGCGGGGGCGGTATGGGTGGGATGATGTAATCTCATATATAACCCTTCAAATAATAAAGGCAGTGCATCCGAAAGGGTGTGCTGCCTTTTGTTTTAGTCAGACACAAGACACAAGTATCAAGACAAAGAAGCTTTTAGTAAGAAAATCCTTGTAACCTTGCAACCCCTTCCGGTCTCCCGTCTCCGGTTCCCGTTATCAGTTTTTCCGTCTTACAACTCAAAGCTAACAGCTCATAGCTAGCTACTTCTTGTTTCTGCCGAATTCAAAGGGCAGCGTATAGAACATCGAGTAGGTGAAATCGAAGTTCATGCTGTTTTCGGCTTTTCCGTAGCCCGGGTTAAAATAAGCAGGGGGCAGGTCAAAATCTTTTTGTGCCACGTTGAATTTGCCCCGTATAGACCATCCGAGGTAGAAGTTTTTGAAAATTTCGCCGGTTAAGCCGAAAATAGCTTCGATCCAATGCGACTGATAGTTTTGGGATGGAAATGAACCCGTCACAGGGCCCCAGTAATTATCGATCATATAGGAGCTCACCTCCTGCTTCGCAAAACTGACCGCATAACGGAAACCCAGGTACAGGATATCCTTTTCTTCTTTTGTTGCAGCCGACAGCAAATTGTAATTGACACCAAGCCGGAGATATGGACCGGAACTGGTATAAGAAACAAAATCCTGTTCCAGATCGAATTTTTCCCACCCTGCTTCAGCCACCGGATAAAGGTTTGGACGCAATTCCATTTCAGCGCTGAATTCAAATCCCTGCCGTTCGCCTTTTGTCCATAACGACTGGAATGGCCTTGTTATATCTGTTCCAAGCCTGATCCCATCCATGCGGATAAAATTGTCCGCACGTTTAGGCTTTATCTTTTTTTCCACCTCCTGTCCCTGATTACTCAGCGTCAGTGTCAGCAGGCAGATCAGTAATATAAATTGTGATATTTTCATTCCATGATTGGGTTATGGCACTGTCAAGTACAACAGTTGAATCGATTCGGTGATAAGTATGGATGATATTCTCAATCCGGTATTCATAATAAAATCCCGATTCCACCGACTCATAATTGATCGTATTCTCGTGAAAGACAGTCATGGTGTCGGGAATTGAATCGAACATGACTACAAACGATGAACTTTTATCGGGACTGAGCGGCAAATTGAACTCATTGGTCTGCATTTGATTAATCCAGATACTGTCCTTTCCCACGCCGTACACGGTAATCTTCGGATTATCGTTTGCTGCTCCCGACGAAAATCTGACCTGGGCTACCAGTTCCGCCCGCGGCGGTGAATCGAACGTTTCCTCGCAGGCAACGAACGCCAAAAAAAGCAATATGGCTGACAAGAAATTCTTCATGTGTTTTTCGATCTGTTTTGCTAATTTAATGATATTCCGCCGGAATTGAGGAAAGGATCAGACTTTTATAAAAAGATTCTTGTCCGGGTCATTTTTCCAGGGGCTCAGGATGAATGGTCGCATTCATCTCAAACCGCTCTTTAATCAGATCCTCAATCCGGGTACAGATACCGTGGGCTTCATCCAGGCTCATTGTTGCCGGGAGTTTTATATGGCAGCTTAATTCCTGGTGGGACCCGTATTTATGCAGATGAAAATGATGGATATGGACATTCATTTGCATCAGGTCAGTGACCTCACTGGTAATGGCTGTTACCACTTCCGGGTCGACTTCTTCTCCCAAAAGCGCTTTTATTTCTTTTGAAAGGATTTCATAACTGGCACGTGCAATCATGAATGCAAGTATAAGTCCCAGCACGGAATCCATCCACCAGTAATATCTGCCCAGCAAAATCCCGGCGAGAATGAACACCGATGCCAGGGCATCGGCCTGGAAATTCCATGAGTTCGCCTTCAGTACGGAAGATCCTGTTCTTTTCGCCACCCAAAAGCCATACAAGGCCAACAACTCCTTAACGACGACCGACGCGATTGTGACAGCAATGGCAATTACGCCGAACTGTCCGCCTTCCCGCGATACAAATTTTTCGTATGCCCCGACAATGAAATTAAAGGCCAGAATGGACAACAGGACGCCGATCACAATAGCCGCGATATGTTCGGCCCTTCCATGACCGAAAGGGTGCTCCTTGTCTGCCGGTTTGCCGGCCACTTTCCCCCCAACAACCACAATAAATGATGAAATACAATCGGTCAGCGTATCCCAGGCGTCTGCAATTAAGGCAATCGACCCTGAAACAATACCTGCCCAATATTTCAGAACAAATAAAACGGCATTCGCGGCAATCGAATACCAGCCTACCTGCGTCACGTATTTCTCGCGTGGTTTCATTCGTTTAAATTTTGTCTATGCTATAATACTTTGGCACGTACTCATGGAATAGCCATTTATTCGCTTCGCGGATTTCCCTTTGGCCAATTCATTTTGGGTTTGCGTGAGATTTTTTCTCATGGCTATTTCATCGTGTGATTTGCGGGCTAAAATTATAAAAATCTGCTTACAATTTGTCAGATCTGCTTTTTTGAGCTTAAAGGACGCCCGCCTTAAAAAAGTACGTGAAAATTTTGAAAAGCAAACTTTAGTTGTATATTTGTACTATATATCTATTACAATATAATTATAATATAATGATACAGTTCATCTTAGATGCAAGGACCGGAATTCCCTTTTACAGACAAATCATTGATCAGATCAAGTTCGGTATTGCCAGGGGAAATTTGAAAATTGGGGAGCAATTACCCACGGTAAGAGCCTTGGCAGTCGATTTGAAAGTAAACCTGAATACGGTTGCAAAAGCATATAAAGAACTTGAAATTCAGAATATTCTGGCGACGCAGCAAGGAACGGGGACATTTATCAGCGATGCAGGTATAACGGTTTCAGAGAAGGAAAAGAGCCGTAAGCTGATGGAAATATGTGACGAGTTTTTGACCATCGCGTATAGTTATGGGTTTTCGGTTGACGAATTAATTCAGGAAATGCAAAAGGTCAATGAAAAATTAATAAAGCCGTGATTAAAATAAATACCAATCAAATCATTTAAACTGACTTTTATGAAACGAAATTTGATATTCAAGGGTTACTTCAATCCCGTTGCGATTGCGGTTCTGGTTGTCTGTTGTGCAGTTTCCGGCATGTTGTTTTATCTGAAGATAGTTCCGGAGGGAGTTTTTGGGGCATTGCTCCTGCTTTCCGTATTTCTGGCTGCCTCTGTTCATATTGCGGATCAATGGGAAAAAGCGGTGTTGCTTCGAATGGGCAAATACAAGGGATTAAAAGGACCTGGCCTGTTTTTTATTATTCCCGTTATTGATAAGATCGACAAGTATATCGATCAACGGGTACGTGTTACTGATTTTAAAGCCGAACAAACACTAACCAAGGATACCGTTCCTGTGAATGTTGATGCCGTAGTTTACTGGACCGTGTGGGATGTTGAAAAAGCGGCGCTGGAGGTTCAGGAATACGAAAGGGCTATCTTTTATATCGCACAAACCGGACTGAGGGATATTATCGGTAAACATGAGCTGGCTGATTTGCTTCAGGAGCGTGATAAGATCGCTGAAGATCTGCAGAAGGTGCTTGACAGCAATACGAACCCATGGGGAATTACCTGCCAAACTGTAGGAATTAAAGATATTGTGATACCCCAAAGTTTGTCAGATGCCATGAGCAAGCAGGCTCAGGCTGAACGGGAAAGAAAGGCGAGAGTGATTCTGGGAACAGCAGAAACGGAGATTGCTGAGAAATTCGCCAAGGCAAGTCTCCAGTATTTGAATAACCCGGTTGCCTTACACCTAAGGGGCATGAACATGTTATTTGAAGGACTAAAGGAAAAAGGTTCGATGGTTATCGTTCCAAGTTCCGCTCTTGACTCAATGAATCTGGGGGCAATCGGAGGTCTGGTGTCCCTTGCAAAGATGAATGAAACGGAGAATGGTGAGAAGTAGTGAGTCATCACTCATTACTCTTCAGGTACCAATCCACAAAATTTCTGATTCCTTCTTCGAAGGAGTATTTAGGATGGTAGCCCAGCAGGCTTTTTGCCTTTTCAATATCGGCATAAGTGATGTCGACGTCTCCCGGCTGCATGGGGAGTGGTTTGATTTTCGCCTTCGCGCCGGTGGCTTGTTCGATGGCGCTGATCATATCCCGGAGCTTAACCGGCTTGTTATTCCCCAGGTTCACAATCTCATAGACCTTGTCGTGCGAAAACAGATAATCCAGGGCCTTGCAAATACCGTCGATCGTGTCTTCAAAATACGTGTAATCACGCGAACTGCTGCCATCGCCGAACATGGGAATTTCCTTATTCTCCAGGATCAGCCTGGTGAATTTGTGGATGGCCAGATCGGGCCGCTGACGGGGACCAAACACCGTAAAAAAACGCATGTTGATGATGTTTATACCATATAATGAATGATACGTATGGTTGATCAGCTCACACGCTTTTTTTGTGAACGCATAAGGGGAGACCGGCTGACTGACATCCTGCGTTTCCTGAAAGGGAATTCCTTTGGCATTTCCGTAAACAGAAGAGGAAGAGGCAAAGGCCAGCTTTTTAATGCCTTTGCTTTTCATTAGTTCCAGAATGTTCTGCGTCGCAATAATATTGGCCCGGGTATAATCCAAAGGCGCTTCTATGGAAGGGCGGACGCCGGCTTTCCCGGCCAAATGAACAACGGCATCGATCTGTTTATGTTCCAGTTCTTCGCTTAATCTGCTGAAATCGGCTAAATCGAACTCAAGAAACTCAAAATCGGAATGACTGATGACGGAACTTAAATTCCTTTCCTTGACCGAACGGGCATAAAACGGATCAAAATTGTCGATCCCGACAAGCTCGTGTCCAAGAGCTAAGAGTTTTTCACAGAGGTGGGAGCCGATAAATCCGGCGCAACCGGTTACAACAATTTTTGCCATTTTTTAATATTAACAAGTTCTGAATTTTTTATAAATCTCTTTAAACCGGACGATGCATTCCTGTCTTAAATCTTTTTAGCTGCGAGTCTCACGATCTTTTAGTTGATCTTTCCTGAAATAAACGCTATCAGCTTGCCAAGGGCAGGAACCTTTAAACGACTGAACAGGCTTCTTTTATTGTAAGAGATCAAAATATTTCTCAGATAAATAAAAAGACTCAGACTGTGAGCTGCCAACAGGACCGGATCCAGGCGGAATACGGCATAGATAAGCGTCATCGCCGAACCGGTCATGCTGATCACCCAAAACCCGACGGGAAGCACTGATTCGCCCTTGCCTTCGGAATAAATCCACTGGTAAAAGAATCGTGAAATGAAAACAAGCTGAGCAACTATGCCCCAAATCATGAGCATTAAGGGGTTTTTTTCATTTTCAAGAAAGTTGCCGATCGTGTAATCTGTGCCGGAGAATAGAAAAATCACGATGGCCACCGGGCAAAGCACAATAATAATCCGGGTAATCAGCAGCATCGGTTTCCACTGATTCTTTAGTTGAAGGTTTCTTACATAAATAAAGTAAACCAGCATTTGTCCGATTAAAATGGCTGCGTCATTTCTCAGAATTCCGTAAAGGAGCATCAGGATCGATGCTGCGAGACTGATCTTCCAGAACAGGGTTGGTGAAAGAACTTTGCCTTCATGTTCCGACTTGAACCACTGCAGAATTGTACGCGCGAAGAATAAGACCTGCGAAAGAAAACCGATGGCGTACATCACAAAATATTCCATTCATGTTATTTTTGCCTGACAAAGATAATGGAAAATAAGTCGTGAGTAGCGAGTCGTGAGTTTTGTGTCTCACATCTTGTGTTTTGACACTCGCTGCAAATCAAGCAAATTTGAATATATTTGCGGAACCCGTTCCGGACAAAACAGATGAACAGATTATTGATTTGAATAGATGAAGAATATCCGAAATTTTTGCATTATTGCGCATATTGACCACGGTAAGAGCACGCTGGCTGACCGTCTCCTTGAAATAACGAAGACCGTCAGCGAACGCGACATGGAAAATCAGGTCCTCGACAACATGGACCTGGAAAGGGAGCGGGGAATTACTATTAAGAGTCATGCCATCCAAATGGATTATGAACAGGATGGAGAAAAATATGTACTGAACCTGATCGACACGCCGGGGCATGTCGATTTTTCGTATGAGGTTTCGCGATCCATTGCGGCGTGCGAAGGCGCCCTGCTGATCATAGATGCCGCACAGGGTATTCAGGCCCAAACCATCTCAAATCTTTATCTGGCTCTTGAACATGATCTGGAGATCATTCCGGTGCTCAATAAAATGGACCTTCCGAATGCCATGCCGGAGGTAGTGGAAGATCAGATTATTGATCTGATCGGGATCGATCGTGAGGATATTATCCGTGCCAGCGGAAAAACGGGTGAAGGTATCGAAGAAATCCTGAGACGGATTATAAAAGTGATACCACCGCCTAAGGGGAACCCGGAAGCTCCGCTTCAGGCATTGATTTTTGATTCGGTGTTTAATTCCTTCCGTGGGGTGATCGCCTATTTCAAAATCAGGAACGGAACCATCGGCAAAGGTGATCTGGTAAAATTTGTCAATACCAAAAAGGAATATGAGGCTGCCGAGGTAGGTGTTCTCCGCCTTGGGTTGGAGCCACGCGAAACCTTGGGTACGGGTGATGTGGGATATATTATTTCGGGGATCAAAACGGCGAAGGAGGTGAAGGTAGGGGATACGATCACGCACAGGAACAAGCCGTGTGATAAGGCGATCGAAGGATTTGAAGAAGTAAAACCGATGGTTTTTGCGGGAGTCTATCCGATTGATTCGGAAGATTACGAAGACCTTCGCGCTGCGATGGAAAAACTCCAGTTGAACGATGCTTCGCTGACCTACGAGCCGGAGTCGTCGGCTGCCCTCGGGTTTGGATTCCGTTGCGGTTTCCTGGGTATGCTGCACATGGAAATCATCCAGGAACGGCTCGACCGCGAGTTCGACATGAATGTCATTACAACGGTACCCAACGTATCTTACATGATCAAGACCAATGACGGGGAAACCATCCGGGTTTACAATCCAAGTGGGATGCCGGTGGTAACGACCATTCAGGAGATTGAGGAGCCGTACATACGTGCCCAGATTATTACCAAGTCGGAGTACATTGGCCAGATTATGACGCTTTGTCTTGACAAACGGGGAACCTTGCAGAAACAGGATTATCTGACCGCCGAACGCGCGGAACTGACATTCGATATGCCGCTGGGCGAAATCGTATTTGACTTTTACGATAAGCTTAAGTCAATTTCCCGCGGATATGCGTCTTTCGATTATCACATGATTGGGTTCAGGCCGGCGAAACTCGTCAGGCTCGACATCCTGCTCAATGGGGAAATGGTCGACGCTCTTTCGTCGCTCATCCATTTTGACAACGCGTATAACCTCGGCCGTAAAATGTGTGAAAAGCTCCGGGAGCTGATTCCCAGACAGCAGTTCGATATTGCTATTCAGGCAGCTATAGGTGCCAAAATCATTGCCCGCGAAACCATTAAGGCCGTGCGCAAGGATGTTACGGCCAAGTGTTATGGCGGCGATATTACACGGAAACGAAAGCTCCTCGAAAAACAGAAGAAGGGAAAGAAAAAGATGAAGCAGATTGGCAATGTTGAAGTGCCGCAAAAGGCCTTCCTGGCTGTGCTGAAGCTGGATTAAAGGGATCCGGTACAACACCGGAGAGTAGTAGGGATGTCGCGGGTTGTCGTCGGGCGGTTGCCGGGGAAACGGCAACGCTAAGCTTTTTTTGAACACGAAAGTACATCGCATGGAATTGGGCATACTGAAAGACATACTGGTTATTTTTGCCTTATCCTCGCTGGTAAATTTCTTATTTACCAAGATCCGGGTCCCGACTATTGTTGGCTATCTCGTAACCGGGGTTATAGCAGGGCCTCATTTGCTCGGACTGGTGGGTTCGAACCACCAGATTGAGCTGTTGGCAGAGATCGGTGTTGTATTGCTTATGTTTACCATTGGCCTGGAGTTTTCCATTAATCATTTACTGAAGATCCGAAAAATCGTTTTTGCCGGCGGGCTGATGCAGCTGGTCTTAACGGCAGGTATTTCCATGATGATAGCCATGCTTTATCATCTTAGCTGGAAAGGTGCGCTTTTCGTCGGATTTTTAACCGCATTAAGCAGCACGACGGTCGTTCTGAAGCTAATGCAGGAACGTTCGGAGGTCACGTCCAATTACGGACGTACCGTGCTCGGGATCCTTATTTTTCAGGATATCGTGGTGATTCCCATGCTGCTTTTTACCCCTTTACTGGGTGAAGGCGCCGGGGTGAACAGTCAGGGCCCCGCACTTTTGCTGTTGTTGGGGAAAACCTTCTTCCTGATCGGGTTGGTTTATGTCGGAAATCGCTGGCTTATGCCGAGAGTGCTGCGCATGATCGCCCATACGAAGAATCAGGAGCTGTTTATGATGAGTATATTCGTCATCTGTTTTTCAATCGCCCTGCTTACTTCCGAGATGGGGATATCTCTTGCTTTCGGCGCTTTTTTGGCGGGATTAATGATTTCAGAATCCGGATACAGCCATAATGCATTCGGACAACTGCTTCCGTTCAAGGATACCTTTACCAGTTTCTTCTTTGTTAGTATAGGCATGTTGCTTGATCTGGGTTTTGTGGCCAAACATCCCGGACTGGTTTTTTCGACAGTTCTTATGGTCCTTGTT
>JBCFBK010000005.1:63225-169391 GCA_038562555.1 Prolixibacteraceae bacterium
ATTAAGATGGTGGTAGCCGGTACCACCGCGTTTTCGCTCGGGCATACCTTACGCGGGACCATAATGGTCGGCTTTGCCCTGTGCCAGGTTGGTGAGTTTTCGTTTATCCTGGCCCAGTCGGGCCTGCATTACAAGATTATTCCACCTTACTATTATCAGCTGTTTCTCTCGGTCGCTGTCATCAGCATGTCGGTTACACCCTTTCTCATTATGGTTTCCCGGCGGGTGGCCAACCGGATCCTGCAATTCCCGTTACCCAAGGTTCTCGTGGAAGGTTTGTTCCCGTTACCACAGATTGATATTCCTCCCTATCAGGGACATGTGTTGTTTATCGGCAAGGATTCCAGGTCGCTGAACCTTTCATCTATGGCTAAGCGGCTGAAGTTGCCTTATGTCTCAATTGTTTTTGATCCGGTGACTGTCGAAAAAATGCAAAAACGTGGAGAAACAGCCATATATGGCGATGCCGTTAACGAACCAATTCTGATAAAGGCGAATGCCGGGACGGCAGGGGTGATCATAATTTCCGTCGGAAATTTAATTACAGCCATGGCGATCACCGAAAAGGTCCGTCATTTAAATGCGCATGCTTTTATTATCGTCCGTACCAAATACGTGTTTGATCTGGAAGAATTATACCGGGCAGGCGCCGATCAGGTGATCCCGGAGGAGTTTGAAACAGCTGTTAACCTGTTGGAAAAGGCCCTGAACAAACGACTGGTGCCACAGCGCGAGATCAATGTGATTGTCGCTAAAATAAGGGACGAGCAATACGGTGTTTTTCGCGACGGTGCGGAAGATGTTTCGCAGATACTGAAAGAGCTCCCCAATCTTGACGTGGTTGCCATGAAAATAAGGTCGGAGTCGTTTGTCGTGGGTAAAACTCTCCGGGAACTTGAGTTCAGAAAAATCTTTGGGGTAACACTCGTTGCCATCCTGCGAAAGGGCAGACTGGTTGAGCATCCCGATGCGAATTTCTGGCTGGAAGATCAGGATATCGTCTATATCATGGGACGTCGTGAACAGATCGCTTATGCCTGTGACCGGATCGGCAACAAACCCATGCAGGTCGCCGGCGGTGAACGCTAGGTCCTGTGCTTCGCTAACGGTACATGTCATTCAAATCGAGCCGTGACAGCTCCAGAAAGAAATCGCAATAATTCTTTACAAGATATTCGAAATAGATCTTTCCTTTTTCCCGGGTGGCCAGTTTCGGGTTGCCAATACCGGTATCGGCAGTCACTTTTGTCCATTTTCGTTCGGCCCAGCTCCACCCCTGGTTGAACGCGTCGATCTTCATTTTTTTAAAACTCCCGTCTCCCGCCTCTTCCAGTGGCAGTACCAGTTCAGGTTTCAGATACATCATCAGGCTGGTCTCCGATTCATCTGCATGATCGCCCGGCTCCGAGAAGAATTCTTCTTTCCCGGGTAATTTAAACCATTGTGAAACACTGATAAACATGGCGGGAAAATGGTGGTTCAACTCCCGGATTTGTTGCTTGAAATCGTTCCCGCCGTGTCCGTTCATGATAACCAGCTTCCTTATACCGTGCCGGTCAAGATTTTCAATCACATCATAAAGGATCCGGTATTGTGTTGAGGGCAGTATGTTAATGGTCAGCCTGATATCGGTTTGTCCGGTATTAACCCCAAAGGGTATGCCGGGCAGTACCACTGCCCGGGCACCTTCTTTATTGGCTCTGGCAACTGCCTCCGATGAAATTGCTTCCACCTGATAATTGTCGGTACCATAAGGGAGGTGGTAATTATGCGCTTCGGTAGCCCCCCAGGGCAGAATAACAAGTTCCACCGGCTCATCTTTTAACGTTTTCCAGTTATTTTCTGCAAGATCAGATCTCATCTTTTCTGTTTCAGTTTGTAAACATGAAGGTATAAACTTTATGGATGAATGCAAAGTTCATTTTTGCAAAGCTATTTATTTTAAACCCTTTTCCGTATATCTTGTTTTTCTTTCAAACATGATACAAATGGAACGTTATCAATGGGGATTTATTTTACTGATGCTTATCGGCTGTCAGTCCCGCACTTCCCAAAATTCGCAGATGGAGGTTGTTCCGCAAACCGGGAAGGATACTCTTTTAAGTTGTTGTACGGACGTACCGGCCAGGTTTCATGCTGCAGTTCCTCAGGAGCAAACCGGCAGCAGGGAGCCTGTTTCACTTAAAGGGATGGTCCTGGTCCCCGGCGGTTCTTTTATTATGGGGGGCGATACGATTTGGGGAAGGCCTGATGAATTTCCGCTTCATGAAGTTAAGTTGCAGCCTTTTTATATAGATGAGCATGAAGTTACCAACAGTCAGTTCAGGGCGTTTGTCGAGGCTACCGGGTATTTGACCACCGCTGAGCGGCAGCCTGATTGGGAAGAGCTTAAAAGTCAATTACCCCCCGGGACACCGAAACCCCCTGATGAGGTACTGGTCCCCGCTTCACTGGTGTTTAAATCTGCCGGTCAGCCCGTTCCCCTGACCGATCCTTCGGTTTGGTGGAGCTGGGTGCCGGGAGCAAACTGGCGCCAGCCTCAGGGGCCGGGAAGCTCGATAACCGGAATGGACCATTTTCCGGTGGTTCATGTTTCGTGGGAAGATGCAGCAGCATACGCCCGTTGGTCCGGTAAGCGCTTACCCACCGAGGCGGAATGGGAATTTGCGGCCAGAGGCGGCCGGCGGGCTGTCATTTATCCCTGGGGAGAAGAACGTGTCGGTGAGGGAAAGGCAAAAGCAAATACCTGGGATGGCCACTTCCCCGATAACAACACGGCAAAAGACGGCTATCCGGGCGTATCTCCGGTGAGGCAATATCCGGCCAACGGCTATGGCCTTTACGATATGGGAGGAAATGTATGGGAATGGTGTGCCGACTGGTATCATGCCGATTATTACAGCATATGTGCCAAAAATAAAGTAAGCGACAATCCACAGGGCCCGGAATCATCCTGGGATCCGGATGAACCCTACGCAATGAAAAAAGTGACGAGGGGAGGATCTTTTCTTTGTAACGATCAGTATTGCTCGGGCTTCCGGGTTTCAGCGCGGATGAAGACGACCTGGGACACGAGTCTGAGTCATACCGGTTTCCGCTGCGTGGTCTCCGCCAACTGAAAGATACAAGTATCACGTATCAGGACACAAAACAGAGGGAAACCGGAAGATTACAATTAAACCTTCGCATTTTCTTGTATTATGACCTATTACTCACAGCTCATGGCTAACAGCTAAAAGCGCTTACATAATCAGCTTGTACCCTTTGCCGTGCACGTTGATGATCTCGACCGAGGGTTCATCTTTCAGATGTTTCCGAAGCTTGGTAATGTACACGTCCATACTCCGTGCGTTAAAATAGTTATCGTCGATCCAGATGGTCTTCAGCGCGAAATTGCGTTCCAGTACCTTGTTCGCATTATTACACAGCAAACGGAGCAATTCCGATTCTTTTGTGGTCAGTTTTACGGTTTCGTTGTCGTTTTCATCCATCAGGATCTGCTTTCGGGGATCGAAAGAGTAACGGCCAAGCCGGTAAATGGCTTGTTCGGGAGCTTTGCCTTCCAGACTGGTACGGCGAAGGATGGCTTCGATCCTGAAAATCAGTTCTTCCATGCTGAAAGGCTTGGTAATGTAATCATCGGCACCGATTTTAAACCCCTCCAGAACATCTTCTTTCAGGTTTTTTGCGGTAAGGAAAATAATGGGGATTTCCTGGTTGATGAGGCGAATGTCGCGTGCCAGGCTGATTCCGTCTTTCTTTGGCATCATGATATCGAGAATACACAAGTGGTATTCATGCTTTTTAAAGCCCGCATAAGCCGCTTCGCCATCACCGTAAAGGTCGGTGTTGTACCCTTTGGCAATCAGATACTCCTTTAACAGAAGTCCAAGGTTCTCATCATCCTCGGCCAATAAAAGTTTTGCTTTTGTTTCCATGTGTGTTTATATGTTGAGCGGGAAGTAAATAACAAATTTCGTTCCCTTATTCACGACACTTTCGGCCTTGATCTTTCCCTGGTGCGATTCAACAATCTTTTTTACATAACTTAAACCCAGTCCGAAACCTTTTACATCATGCACATTCCCGGTGGGGACGCGGAAAAAGCGTTCAAAAATCTGTTCCAAATGTTCCCTGGGGATACCGATCCCGTTATCTTTAACCGATACAAGCAGGTATCCGTCTTTATTCTCCGTCCGGATCAGAATCTCCGGCTTTTCACGACTGTACTTGACCGCATTGTCAAAGAGATTAAAGATCACATTCGTCAGATGAACCTCATCTCCTTTAATCAGATCTTTTCCGGCCATAAGTTCTGACTCCAGTTTTCCCTCCTTGTTTTTAACTCGCAATTCAAAGTTATGAATAACATTGTTAATGAGTTCATGAAAATGTAACTCTTTAAATTTTAATTTTAGCCGGCCCTCGTTGAATACAGCCATCTGAAGAACTTTCTCAACCTGAAAGCTCAGCCGCTTGCTTTCCTGGAGAATGATGCTGGATATATGTTCGGTTACTTTAGGCGAATTTGAAATACTGTTGTCATGGAGCATCTGGCTGGCCAGCGAAATAGTCGAAATGGGCGTTTTTAACTCATGCGTCATGTTATTGATAAAATCATTCTTTATGATCGACAATTTCTTCTGTTTCAGGATAATCATGATCGTATAGGTAAAAATGGCAATCAGCAGGCCGGTCAGGATAATCGTCGGAATGACCATAATCCCTGTTTCCTTGAGCAGGTAGGTGTCGCGCTTGAGAAAATACACACGCAGGTAATTACCTTTGGGCTCGGTGTCGCCCGGGAAAAGTACCTCCTTGTATTCTTTCCTGTTTTCGGGCGAATAGTCTCTGTTTCCGAACACGAATTGTTCGCTTCCCTGCGGATAGGTTTTTACCGCGTAGCGGAACTCCAGGTCGATGTTGTTATTTCTGAACTCGGTTCTTAAAATATGTTCAAGTTGTTGCTGATTCACCCTGTCCTGAAGCGGGAGTTGTGCCATTAAACGCTGATTATTCACAAGCCGGTAATAATCGGCCTGATCTTTCATGCGCTGTTCATATTGTTGTTGAATATAGTTGTAGTTGTCATGAACAATGTCGAAGGCGTTGGGCGCTTCTCCCGGTCGTCCGCGTTCATTTTGTTCAATCACAAGCGTATCGGAATACTGGATCGATAATTCGTCGCCGTATACCGAGGTACTGCTCCGCTGGGAAAAACGAAATGAAATATTAATATCGCTTTGCGATTGGCGTCGGGTCAGATTATTCCGGTTCGCAGACATGTTCGGAAAGATTTCTCCCTGTTGCCGGTAGAATCGGGTTGTGCCGTTAATAATCCGGTAGGCTTCATCATTTTCCAGGCGGTCAATAACCCGTTTAAGCGTCCGGCTGACCGTTTGATCAAATTGTTCTTCCCTGATCTCAAAGGCTTTTTTTAGTGAGTTGGTTTGCACCAGGATCAGGCTGGTCATAACCAGCACCATAAAAACAATTAATGTTACAATTACCTTCCTGTTCATGGTTGCAAAGATAACCTTTAAAGAATACCTCAATTCAGGACTTAACAATCTTTAACAGTGGAGAGTAATGAGTCTTGAGTCGTGAGCGATGAGGAAATCTGCAATCTTGCGACTCGCTACTCAAGACTTAAGACTCACGACTTCTTAAAACGTTTCCGGACGTTCCTGTCTTAGTGTCGTAATAACGCGCTGTGAGGCGTTTTGCTGGGCCTCTTTTTTTGAACTGCCCTTTCCTTGCCCGATGATCTCATCATCAATGGTAATGACCGATATGAAACTGGGTTGCCGGTCACTCTGGTGATGCTCGGTTGTTTCAAAATTAATTTCTTTTTTGTTTTTCTGGCTCCATTCGATGAGCTGACTCTTGTAGTTGGTGTTGCTGAATTCGATTGCCCGAAGGTCAACATATTTGAGCAAAAGTTTTTTTGTTATGAATTGTCTGGTCACCTGGTAACCCTTATCCAGGTACAATGCCCCGATCAGCGCCTCCAGCGCATCTCCGTATATATGGCTGCTTTCAAGGGTATTATTCGTGTTCGATTTGATGTAGTTATTCAACCCTGTCTGATAGGTGAGCTCAGTCAGAAAGCTTCGGTTTACCAGTTTGGAGCGCATTTGCGTAAGAAATCCTTCGTCCTGATTGGGAAAGCGATTGTACAGGAATTCTGCAATAACGGCACCCAGAATTGCATCTCCCAGGTATTCCAGGCGTTCATTATTCACCCAGTTCTTTTGTGAATCAAGCTTTGAGGCTGACCGGTGGATCACCGCCGTTTCATAAAGCTGAAGGTTTGACGGCGGAAATCCGAATAATGACTTAAGAAATAAATAAAACTCTTTTCCGGGAGCAGAAAAGAGTTTTATTTGTTGAACGATCGTTCTTATCACGATTTAATATTTCTTGAAGATTACTGTAGCGTTATGACCCCCAAAACCAAAAGTATTGCTTAATGCGTAGCGGATATCACGCTTTTTGGCAACATTAAAGGTGAAGTCAAGTTTATTGTCGATCTCAGGATCGTCAGTAAAATGATTAATGGTGGGAGGAATAATACCATCCTTTAACGCCAGAACTGATGCAATGCCTTCAACTGCACCCGCAGCTCCCAACAGATGGCCTGTCATTGATTTTGTGGAGCTGATGCTAAGCTTGTAGGCATGATCGCCAAAATAATTCAGGATTGCTTTTGGTTCAGCAATGTCTCCCAGCGGGGTCGATGTACCGTGAACATTAATATAATCAATGTCCTCGGGTCGTATGCCGGCATCTTCTACGGCCCATTTCATAACCAGGGTCGCACCTTTGCCGTCCGGGTCAGGGGCAGTCATATGATAGGCGTCTGCCGACATTCCTCCGCCTACGACTTCAGCATAAATTTTGGCGCCGCGCGCAATGGCATGTTCGTACTCTTCAAAAATCAGAGCACCTGAACCTTCTCCCATTACAAAACCGTCCCTGTCCTTGTCGAAAGGACGTGAAGCAGTTGCGGGGTCATCATTTCGCGTTGAAAGTGCACGCATGGAATTGAAACCACACAGACCCGCTTCATTAATGGCCGCTTCCGATCCTCCTGTAATAAATACGTCTGCCTTCCCGAGGCGGATGAGGTTCATCGCTTCGATCATCGCATGCGAGGAGGATGCACAAGCCGATACCGTTGTGAAGTTTGGTCCTTTGAACCCAAAGCGGATGGACACTAATCCACCCGCTATGTTGGCAATCATCTTAGGAATAAAGAAAGGATTAAATTTAGGACGCGCGAGATCGTAATCCCTGACTTCTTCATAAAAGGTCTGAAGACCTCCGATTCCTGCACCCCAAATTACTCCTGCACGTTCCTTATCCATCGTATTCAGGTCAAGACCTGAGTCATCGATGGCTTGCTGTGCAGTCGCAAATGCATATAAAGTAAAGAGGTCGTTTTTACGCACCTCTTTCTTTTCCACGTATAAGGTGGGATCAAAATTCTTTACTTCACATGCAAATTGAGTTTTATGAAGCGTGATGTCCATCCTGGTGATAGTTCCAGCTCCACTTACCCCGTTTTTTAGCCCTTCCCAATATTCCTGAATAGAATTACCAAGCGGATTTATGGTTCCAAGTCCGGTAATAACTACCCGTTTAAATTCCATAAATTCTGAATTTATTACTTTTTGATGTTTGCTTCGATGTGTGCGATAGCTTCCCCGACGGTCGAAATCTTTTCAGCCTGATCGTCCGGAATCGCCAAATCAAACTCTTTTTCAAATTCCATAATCAGTTCTACTGTATCCAGTGAATCTGCTCCAAGGTCATTTGTAAAAGATGCTTCATTGGTTACTTCGCTTTCGTCAACACCCAATTTGTCGACAATAATTGCTTTTACTTTTGATGCAATGTCAGACATAGTTCTAATTTTAAGTTAATATTCAATTTTATTTTTTAAAAAATCCGGTGCAAAGTAATAAATTTACCCAAAATATTTCAAAGAAAAACTGAAATAAATAGTGGTTTGAGGTGCCTGCCGCACAAATGGGGGTACTACAATTGAACAATCCAGTCTAAAATTCAAATAAAGTATCTTTAAGGAATAAGTTATGAAAAGGATAGCGATATTCGCCTCAGGATCAGGAACTAATGCTCAGAATATCATTGAATTTTTTCAAAATAGCCGTCATGTCATTGTAGATTCTCTTTGGTCGAATAATGAAAATGCTTATGCTTTAATTCGCGCAGAAAGACTCGGAATAGAGACCTTTACTTTTAACCGCGAAGAATTATACCACAGTATTGAGGTGTTGGAAACGCTTAGCGAACGTAAAGTCGATATGATTGTCCTTGCCGGATTCCTTTGGCTCTTGCCGAATAATCTGACAGAAGAGTTTATTGTCGTTAACATTCATCCTGCGTTGCTGCCCAAATACGGGGGAAAGGGGATGTACGGCGATCGTGTACACGAGGCTGTTCTCCGGAACAAAGAAAAGGAGAGCGGCATTTCGATTCATCACGTCAATGGGCGCTATGACGAAGGAGGTATTATCTTTCAGGCAAAGTGTCCTGTTGAACCTTCCGACACGCCCCAAACCCTTGCCGGGAGGATTCATGAGCTCGAATACGAGCATTACCCCAGGGTGATTGAAGAAATCCTGTTAAAGGAGGATCAGGAATAGGGCATCGGAAACCGGAAACCGCAGACCGGAAACGGGTATTATTGCCGTTTGACTCCTCACGCTTTACTATAAGCGAACGGCGTTTCCACGATACTTATGTCTCCGTTTTGATACTTGTGTCTATGCCCACAGGTTTCTCCATTCACGGCCGGTGGCTGCCGGTCTCCGGTCTTCCTGTTCCGGTTCCCAGGCAACCTTCATAATTTCGCCGTTTCGGACTCAATTTTTTGCAATTCAGTCATGAGCGAATCTTTTAGCTGCATAAATTGGGACCGGTTTTTTTGGGGTACGGGCAGACCCGGCTCAGATTTTACCTTTAAGGGATCGATCGGTGTGCCGTTTTTGAAGACGCGGAAATCAAGATGAGGGCCTGTTGCCAGTCCGGTACTTCCAACATATCCAATCAGCTGTCCTTGTTTAACGCGGGTACCGCTTCCAATTCCTTTGGCAAAGCCTTTCAGGTGCATGTAGCAGGTGGTGTACATGGAATTATGCTTGATGTAAAGGAAATTACCGCCACCACCGGCCTGATATCCTTTCCGGGTCACAACTCCTGCGCCGATCGAAAGTACCGGAGTTCCGGAGGCAGCAGCATAGTCGATGCCGTGATGCGGCCGCCGGAATTTCAATACCGGATGCAGGCGGCTATGGGTGAAGTGGGAGCTGATCCTTGAAAATTTCAACGGGGCTTTCAAAAATGCCTTCTGCAGATTTTCAGCTTTCTCGTTGTAATACATGATGGTATCTCCCTGCCTGAACTGAAAGGCGTAAAAATTTTCACCTGCGTGCCTGAAGTCGCAGGCGTAAATATTGGTGATGCCGACCGGTATGCTGTCGACGAAACTTTCTTCGTAAATAACCCGGAACTGATCGCCTTTCTGAATGCCGAAGAAGTCAATGCTCCATTGATAAATATCGTTCAACTGCATGGCCAGCATCGGATCCAGTTGGTTTTCCTTCATCGTATTCCACAGCGATGACAAAATCGTTCCCGAGGCCTGCCGCACAACCCTCGTAACCGGTTTTTGTCCGCGATAGATTTGCAGGCTGTCCTTAAACTGATAGACGACATAGTTGATCGGATCAATCTCATAGATAAAATAGGCCAGCGCTCTCAGGCTGTCTTTTGATGAAAAGAAATAACAGTTGTTGTCGCGTTTCATTTTCCGTACATCGAAAACGGATCGGGAAGTTCGTGCAATTTCATCGATCATCTGAAGGGAAATACCGCGCTTAACAAGGATATCTGACAAATTTTGATTTTTTTCAACCAGTGATGTTTCAACGAGAAAAGAATCGATCGGGAAGCCAAATTTCAGAACAGGGGGAGGGGCAGCAACAATGGGTTCCGCGGGAATTTCTTCGCGTCCGCGATCCATGCGGATTAGAAGCCATATTATAACGCTGATACACAAAAGCAGCAGAATACCTCCGGCCAAATACTTTTTCATGGTTAAAAACTTCCTTTTTAATTACCTTTGATACGAACTACTCGTTGCACTCGCGTCAGAGGCATGGCGCTTAAGTTTGCGTATCAGATTTTTATATTTTCAAAGCCCTTGCCATAGACGCCCATGACACTGGCCATGGAGATAAAGGCATCGGGATCAATTTCTTTCAGCTTTCTGAAAATCAGACTTGTTTCACGTTTCCGGACAACAGTCATCACAATCTTTACATCTTCTTTGGTGTACCAACCGGTACCTTCCATAATGGTAACACCCCGCCCGGCATAGGTGTTGATAAAATCTGCAATTTCTTCAAATTTCTTCGAAAATATAAAAATTTGTGCAGATGCGTTCGATCCGCTTAAAAAAGCATCGATTGTATACGAGACCACGGCCATTGTTACAAAACCGTATACCAATTTGGCCGGCGAAAGGAAAACGAGGTAACTCGATGAAATGATAATGACATCGCAATACATGATGACCCGGCCGGGACTGATATTCCGGTACTTGTTAATGATCATGGCAATGATGTCAGTACCGCCGGTGCTTCCGCCCCGGGTGAAAACAATACCGATCCCGATTCCCCCCATCATTGCCCCAAGTACGGCCGAGAGAAAAGTGTCGTCAATAAGGGGTTCTTTGATCAGGGACGGGGTGATCCAGAAGAGCACAGTCGCAATCACCATGCTGAATATGGTCTTTACACCAAAGTTGGCTCCCAGCACCTTTATGGCAATCAGCACCAGAAATACATTAATAATAAAATAGGTTACAGCGACCGGTATTTTTGAACTGTAGAAGACGACCACCGACAGACCGCTGATTCCGCCGCCGGTAATCTCCGCAGGGATAAGAAAGACGGACCATGACAGGACATAGAGCGTCATTCCCAGGGAAATGATCAGGTAATCCGTTATGGTCGTCTTTAGCTTTAATTTCTGTTCCTTTGTCATGGCCTGCTGTTCATACTATAGGACCACATTGATAATCTTACCGGGAACAATGATAATCTTTTTCGGCAGCCCTTCAGCAAGCCACTTTTGAGCAGCTTCATGCCCTGTTACAGCTTTTTCTGTCTCTTCCTTTGCCATATTGAGCGGCAGGCTGAGTTTGAACCGCACTTTTCCGTTAAACGACACCGGGTATTCAAACGTATCTTCAATAAGTAGGCTGGCATCTGCCTCCGGCCAGGGTTCATAGGCCAGCGTAGCCGGGTGACCGTATAATTGCCATAACTCTTCAGCCAGGTGCGGTGCAAACGGGGCCAGTATTTTGGTAAAGCTTTCTGCCGTAGTGCGGCTCACCTTTCCTTTTTTCATGGCGAGGTTATTAAAAACCATCAGGGCCGATATGGCTGTGTTAAATTTGAGGTTACAGATATCATCACCCGTTTTGATGATCGTTTGTTGCAGCGCCTTCATAATTTCCTTATCCTCACCGCCGTCCGCGATGTTGTTCAAATCCCCGAAAAAACGGCATGCCCGGCTCAGGAAACCGAAAACACCCTTTACGCCGTTCTCCGACCAGGGTTTTGTATCATCAAGCGGGCCAAGGAACATTTCGTACAGTCGCAGCGAATCAGCGCCGTAACGGGCAACCACATCATCTGGATTCACCACATTCCGAAGCGATTTCGACATTTTTGCAACGATCTGCTTCAACTCTTCGCCCGTTTCCGTGTGGAAGAACTTCCCGTCCTTGTCTTCTACCAGATCAGTCGGAACTTTAGCTCCGGTTTTTGTTTCGTAAGCAAAGGCCAGGATCATTCCCTGATTGAATAATTTACGGAATGGTTCGTCGGTCGATACCACCCCGAGATCAAACAAAACCTTGTGCCAGAAACGGGAATACAACAGATGCAGCACGGCATGTTCTGCTCCTCCGATATACAGATCGACCGGCATCCAGTAGTTTTCAAGCTTCCGGTCAAAAATTTCCCTGTCATTTTTAGGGTCAATATAGCGCAGGTAATACCAACACGATCCTGCCCATTGGGGCATGGTATTGGTCTCACGCCGCCCTTTCCGTCCGTTTTTGTCGACCACGTACAGCCAGTCTTTCGCATTTGAAAGTGGCGATTCTCCCCCTTCCCCGGGTTCAAATTTCTCAAGTTCCGGAAGCGTCACGGGCAATTCATCCTCGACCAGCGTAATCTCTCCATCTTCCCAGTGAATGACAGGAAAAGGTTCTCCCCAGTAGCGCTGGCGGCTGAAGAGCCAGTCGCGCAGTTTATAGTTGATTGTTGCCCGGCCGATCTTTCTTTCCCCCAGCCAGTCAATAATCCGGGCAATTCCTTCCGTCTTACCCAGCCCGTTCAGGCTGATTCCTGCAACGTCGTTTGCCGAATTCACGTAAACACCGTCGCCGGTCCAGCATGCCTGGCCGGTCAATACCTTTTCCCGGATCGCTGCCTGAGCATCTTTTGGGTCGAGGATGCAGACGACCGGTATATTAAATTTCTGCGCAAATTCAAAGTCGCGTGTATCATGTGCCGGAACGGCCATGATCGCCCCGGTACCATAACCCATCAGTACATAATCGGCAACCCATACCGCGATTTCCTCACCCGTTACCGGGTTTATCGCAAAACTTCCTGTGAAAACACCCGTTTTTTCCTTGGCCAGTTCGGTACGGTCAAGATCGGACTTTAGGGAGGCCGCCTGAACATATTTTTTAACTTCGGTTTTTTGTTCATCCGATACCAACTGATCCAACATCGGGTGTTCGGGTGAAACTACCATGTATGTGGCGCCGAATAAAGTGTCGGGGCGGGTTGTGTAAACACGCAGCTTCAGATTTGTTCGGGCGATATCAAAATCAACTTCTGCCCCGGTTGACCGTCCGATCCAGTTTTTCTGCATATCCTTGACGCCCTCCGGCCAATCCAGTTGGTCAAGGCCCTCCAGTAAACGCTGGGCGTAGTGCGGAATTCGCAGCAACCATTGTTTCAGGTTTTTCCTGACCACCTGGTTTCCGCATTTCTCGTGCGAACCATCGGCCAGCACTTCTTCGTTGGCGCACACCGTTTTACAGTGGGCGCACCACCATACCTGTGCCTGATCGTAATAGGCCAAACGCTTTGAGCCGATGTATTCCCTGACGGCCTTTTCACCCTGGCTTTTTATGTCGCCGGGAACAGGAAGTTCGCTGATGGGCCTGCCTTTACGCGTTTCGGCGTCAAACCATGTATTATAAAGTCTGACAAAGATCCATTGGGTCCATTTAAAATAACCGGGATCGGTGGTGTTGATCTCACGATCCCAGTCATAGCTTAAGCCCAGTGATTTGATCTGCCGTCTGAAATTGTCGCAGTTTTTACCGGTGATGACGGCCGGATGAGTCCCTGTTTGTATGGCGTACTGTTCCGCAGGAAGCCCAAATGCATCCCAACCCATCGGGTGCAGGACATTATATCCCTTCATCCGCCTGTAACGGCTTACAATGTCGGTGGCGGTGTAACCCTCCGGGTGACCCACATGTAATCCTGCACCTGAAGGATAAGGAAACATGTCGAGTATATAATATTTTGGCTTTGAGAAATCATTTTTGGTTTCGAATGTTTTATATTTTTCCCAATAAGCCTGCCATTTGGGCTCTATCTCCCAGAATTTGTATTCCATGATCGTGAATGATTAAAAGCAATTTGATACTGAGGCGCAAAGATAGGAAAAACTACATACATTACCCAGTTTGGCAGGGGACCTTTGCCGTTTTCCTTTTCGAAAGGGAATAAATAAGCGGAGAAGTAAATCCCCACAATTCTTAACGATACAAGCCTTGAATTTTCCAAACTTTCAGATTAAATTCTCAATTTTTTAATATAATATCATTCGATATTAATTATATTTGAAAATCAACTGAAAGATGGTTTTTAAATGCACAAATGGCCATGAGTTTAAAAAAGCAACTATTAAAGTCGAAGCCGGTTTGCAAAGTGACATTCAGGTTTCCAAAAGGTATAGCCGATCATGCCGGTACTGTGGCACTGGCCGGTGATTTTAACAACTGGGATGTGTCTGCCTGTGAAATGACCCGTTCAAAGACAGGCGAGTTTACGGCAATGCTTAACCTGGAAAAGGGCAGGACCTATGAGTTCCGTTATCTGGTCGACGGGAAAGAATGGTATAATGATCCTCAGGCCGATTACTATGTAGCCAATGGCTACGGGGAAGAAAATGGTGTCTTTATTGCAGAAGCATAGCCGGTTCAAACCGATCAGGTACCCAACATGCCGCCTTCATTCAGATGAGTTGCGTGAGGGCCTGAGTTGATCTGTGCCCGCTACCGGAAATGTAGTAACACTGTCATTGTCAATAACCCAGGGACGGAACGCGGTTCTCGATTTTGTATCCATTGGTTTCATAACCATGGCGCTTCCACCATTCCAATCCACCGGCAAGTTCGCGTACCCGGTAGCCCAGCCTGGATAAATGGTAGGCGGCCTTGGTTGCAGCATGACACCCAAAACCATCGCTGTACACCACATAAAGCTTCAACTGGTCTAAGTTTGCCAGGGTTTCACCGCCGATCTCCCGGTAGGGGAGGGAGATGGCGCCGGGAATATGCTCCTGCCTGAACGAATCAGCAGTTCTGGCGTCAATGACAATGACATCGGGATTTGTCTTTAATGCCTCGGCCAGATCAAAGCTGTCTGTTTCAAACCGAAGCTTTTCCTTATAATAATATGTTTGCTCTTCCATACCCAACACCTTTTAATCTATAAAACAGGGAGAAAATAGGAATGTTTAGGCAAAGCTTCATTTTGGTTTCTCCGAAGATGCTGATTTCAGCCGAAATAAGCAGACAGAAAAAAACAAACAGGCCGGTTTAAAACTGCCGGATGCGTGCAGCAACTTCTTCGAGCAGCCACTGCGGGGTCGATGTGGCTCCGCATACTCCCACGCTAACCTTTCCTGCAAACCAGTTTTGATTGATCTCGCTGGCTTCCGATACGAAATAGCTGTACGGATTTGTCTCCAAACAAACATCAAACAAGTATCGTGCATTCGAGCTTTTTTGGCCGCCGACAAAGACAATCGCGTCGTGCGCCACGGCAAATTTTTTAAGCAACGGCCCCCTGTTCGAAACCTGCCGGCAAATGGTATCCTTAACTTCCGTTTTTCCTGCCGTCCGCGATTCGAGGACGGCTGCAAGCCTGCGGAAATCCTCGGGTGATTTTGTGGTCTGCGAAAACAGAACCGCCGGTTTTTCCGGATCAATCAGCTTCAGGTCTCCCTCGTCTTCAACCACAATGGCCTCCCCATCGGTCTGGCCAGTTAAACCGGTGACTTCGGCGTGGCCTTTTTTCCCATAAATAATAACTTGTCCCTTTTGTTCCTGCATCTTCAGCCAGGCCTGCCTGACTTTTTTCTGGAGGTTCAGCACGATGGGGCAGGTAGCATCGATCAGTTCAATTTGATTTTCACGGGCATATTCATAGGTGGAAGGGGGTTCTCCGTGTGCCCGCAAAAGAACCCTGCAATTTTTTAAGGTGAAATACCGGCTGTGATCAATGGTCTCAAGGCCGATCAGTTCAAGCCGTTTTACCTCTTCCGAATTATGAACAATATCGCCCAAACAGTATAGTTTCCCTCCCGACTGCAGGGTTTCTTCAACGGTTTTCACAGCCCGAGTCACACCAAAGCAAAAGCCCGATTTCTGATCAATTACCACTTTCATTTTTCAATAATCTCATTAACCCGGTCCAATGTCCAGGCCAGTTGTTCATTGCGTGTGAGATCGCTGTTGTCGAGCACCAGGGCGTCGGCAGCCTGTTTGAGCGGACTGATTTCTCTCCCCGAGTCAATACGGTCCCGTGTTTCCACATTTTCCAGAATTTCCCCGAAGCTTACTTCCTGCCCTTTAGCCCTGAGTTCGTCGTAACGCCGTCGTGCCCTTACTTCAGGACGGGCTGTCATGAATATTTTTAATTCAGCTTCAGGAAAGACTACGGTGCCAATGTCCCTGCCATCCATGACAATTCCCTTATTCTTTCCCATTTCCTGCTGCAACTTGACAAGGGCATAGCGCACTTCTGCAATGGTTGCCACCGGACTCACATGTTCGGAAACGGTGATTTGGCGGATCTCTTCTTCTACATTTTCACCGTTCAGGTAAGTATCATTTTGCCCGGTTAGTGCGTTAAAACGAAAATCGATGCTAATCTCGTCCAGCCGCTTAACCAATTCCTGTTTGTTAAGTTGTCCGTTGCCGGCCAAATGGTTTCGAAGGGCAAAAAGCGTAACAGCTCTGTACATGGCTCCGCTGTCGAGGTAAATATAGCCCAGCACACAAGCCAGTTCCCGTGCCAGGGTGCTTTTCCCGCACGAGGAATGTCCGTCGACGGCAATGGTAATTTTTTTGTCTTCTCTTGATTCCATCCGGCAAAGATAAGGAAATCGTTTTAGCCGCTGCCTGTTCAGTCTATCATTCGCATCTTCAGTTCGTCGGTGATCGCGAAAACTACCGGACATACTTCGCAGTTTTTCAGGGTGAGCGGGAGTAACTGGTAAAAGCGGCTGCGATCAGTGTGTGGGTATTCCCGGCAGGCACGGGGACGGTCCTGGTAGACGCAGCAATGTTTGTCAGGCATCAGAAAAGGACAGGGTGTTTGTTTAAAAACGAAATCGCGATCCTCGTCTATTCGTAAATGCCGGGCAATGAATTCAGATACTTTTATCCGCTGAACTTTGGCGAGCCGTTCCATATCTTTTTCCCTGATGATCGGACTGATCGACGAACAGCAGTTTGCACAATCCAGGCAGTCGAACTGTTCAAAAGCCTCGTTGTGAAGCTCGTGGACAAGCTGGTCCAGCTTCGCCGGTTTCTTCTTTTTCAATTTTTGAAAAAAAGCGGCAAATTCCTGTCTCCGGTTATCGGTCATCTCCTTAAGCTGGGCCGGCGTATAATAGCGTACAGCTTGCATGTTTTTCGTATTTGGCCGGGAGATGAACAGGTCCATCTCCCGGTTGAGTTTGGTTGCAAAAATAGCAAGAAGATTAAAAACCGACGGGGATGCGCAGCATAAAACTGAAGTTCCTTCCCATGTTGTATATTCCGCTTCGTCCTGTCCGGTAATTTATCCCGGCCTGCTTTAAGCGGCTAAGATGGTTTTGGTAAGCCACATCAGCAAGATTGTTCACGGAGATATTCAGCGAGAACAACGTTTTTCCCCCGGAGGTAAAGTCGGTTCCGGCCCCCACGTTTAGTAAGGTATAAGCCGGGGTCCGGGTTTCTGTTCCATAGGCCGCATAAAAATGATCCTGCTCAAAATTGTAGTCTACGCCGAACTTCAGGTAAGCATTGCTCATCAGCCGGTTTACCCGCTCAAAGTCGGTCCGGATAACCGAGGTCCAGCGGGCAGCGGGGATCATCGGCAGCCAGCGGGAGGAGTCGGGTTGGTTTTTAAGGACCCCGCGGGTATAGGAAAAGGTATTTTCAAAATGCAGCCAATCGAGCGGATGGGGGTGGATGTCAATGGTGAATTCTCCACCCTTTAGCTGGGCTTTTCCTGCTGCATATTTGAATACCGGGAGCCCTTGATCCAACGAATCGCTGCCTGATACACCGTTTAGGCGGTGGCTGTATATATAATGGTCTACGGTGTTATGAAACAGGCTGAGCTCTGCGGAAATGTGTTCCGTATCCATCCCGGCACCCCAGTCAAACTGCCAGCTGCTTTCGGGTCTGAGCGCGGGATTTCCCCTTTCGTAGCGGAAGGTCCCCTCATGCTCGCCATTTGAGCTTAATTCAGCAATGTTGGGGGCTCTGAATCCGCGGGATATGTTTGCCCGCGTGTGGAATGTTTCACTGATCTGCCAGGTGGCGCCCATGCTCCCAGAGAAGCCGTCAAAGGTTTTGTCCAGAGACGTAAAGCGTTCTGTTGCCCCGGCTTCTTCCGGCGGAACGGCTTCACCCTGGCTGTTCACAAATAGCGCATCGACGTCCTCCGATCGCCTGTCAAAGCGAAGCCCTCCGCTAAAATTGAATTTGCCCGTTTCTTTGCTGATAATCGTGAAGACGCCGAAGTCGAAGAGATGGTAGGCAGGAACCAGGAATTCCGAACCCTTGTTTCGCGACCGCTGCCACATGCCGTTGATTCCTGTTGTTATGTTCCAGTTCCTGATCTCCGGGAAGGTATATTTGAGATCGTAATTAAAGGTATTCAGGAGAAAGTAAAGGCCGTACTCATCAGGGCTTTCAAACTCCTTCCGGTGATTTTGCTGAAAACCTAAAATCGTCTGAAGGTTACTTTGGCCCAGATAGATCCTGTTGTTCCAAACGGCTTTGTAATGGGTGATCTTCTGAAATGGAACGTCGGGCTGGTAGCTGTTGAAATCGGATGAAACGGCTGGTATTTCCTGTTCTTCTCCGTCATTTCCCGGCACGAGCCTGATAAATTTCCCGGTCAGACTGTCGCGCTCTCCCTCGGTCATTCCCGGTTTTAGGTGGTATACGCTGAGATTCAGCCGTGAAAAACCCCAGGCCCGGTTTAATCCGATCATGGCGCCGCCTGCATGCTCGCGGAAGCCTGAATTGTATACAGGACCGTCGTATTTGTTTTCGAAGGCATGTGCAAGCTTGCTGCTGTAGCGGAGGTCCCAAACCAGTCCTTTTTTGTTACCGGCCAGGTTTACCGAATACCCGATCAAGCCGTTGTTTGTCTGGTAATTGCTGGTAAGATTTCCCCGAATTGCTCCTTCAGGCGCGCCCGGCCCGGGGAGCAGGTTGATTACGCCGGCCATGGCATCGGAACCGTAGGCAAGACTTGCGGGGCCTTTCAGGATTTCAACATGATCGACACCAAAACCGTCGACTTCTGTCCCGTGTTCGTCTCCCCATTGCTGTCCCTCCTGCCTGACGCCCTGGTGCATGATAAGCACACGGTTATAGCCTAGTCCGCGGATAACCGGTTTGGAAATACCGGATCCGGTGGTGATCTGCGAAACACCCGGCACATGCGCAATGGCGTCGATGATATTTGTCGAGGGGGTCTGAAACAGCTCGGTTTGCGGAATAATTCCGACAGGAACCGGAGTGCGTTTTTGTTCCGTCGCGTCAGGCTGTCCGGTAACAACAATTTCTCCGATTTCCGTGACCGATTTTTTAAGAACGAAATTTATTTCCCGGGTCACGGACAAGTCGATCGTGCCGGTGTAAGTTTTATAGCCCAGGCTGCCGACCTGTATTAGCAGCGGGCTTGCCGGCAGCTTCTCCATAAAAAAGCTGCCGTCGGCGGAGCTTAGCGTGCCCCTTTTCAGTCCGGGAAAATAAATACTGGCTCCTGCCAGCGCTTCACCAGTGCTCTCACTGGTGATTTTGCCTTTCAGGAAAGCCGGGACACCGGTCCCGGCGGGAATGATAAATCCTGAAAATAAAAGGAACAGGATCATGCCTGCCCATATGGTGATTACTCGATGCATAGCAGTATGATTTTATGGTACAGAACCGGGCCGCGCAGGGCGAACCGCATACCTGTATCCGGTAAAACAAAAAATAAAAATAAAGGAAACAACCCTCAGCAACATCCGCTTGTATCAGAAGACGGACGCCGGTTACATACACACCGGGAATTAACGGATGTTAAACGAAAATCTGAGGTGAAATTAGATAATCCGATGGCGGAGCCCGCAGATGAAAAAAACGGATTGACGCAACATGGCCTGCTTCAGTCGGCGGTGTACGAAAAACCGCGTAGGCGGACGAAGCTACTGTTACCTGAGGTGGACTGGTGATGACAAAGTTTACAAACTGGAAGTCACAAACGGCGCAGTTCGGTTCCGGGGTGTTAAACGATAAAGAACCGGAAGAACAGCTATGCGTTTCCTCATGCACGTGTTCGTGCTGGTGTGTTACCTTCTCCAGCGTCGGATAGATAAACAACAGCACATGCATAAGCGCAGGCAGCAAAAGATTATTCCGGTACTTCTTCATACTTTTTACAGACCCTGGGCGTTTTGTTATGTTTCAGGAAACAAAAATTTTCGGAAAAAGTTTTTCAAATCGCTATCCTATCCGTGAACGTTTGAGCAGCATCGCCGGCGATCCTCCTTTTTTCCCCGCAAGAAAGAGGCCGGAAACGACAACAGCGATTCCGGCTGCTTTTTGAACATTCAGTTCATCGCCCAGGATTAAAAAGGAAAAGATGGCGACGAAGACCGGAATGACGTTGACAAACATATTTGAACGGTTAATACCGATGTTTCGGATACTGTAGGTGAAAAAAATAAAGCCCAGAATTGACGCAAAAACAGCCAACTTCAAAATGGCTGCAAATGCCTCGGCATTAAACGGGGTTTGCAAGGTAGCAGCCGATTCGAAAATCAGCCAGAACGGAAAGAACATAAAAGCTCCGATGCCATTCTGCCAGGTGATGATGGTGTAACCGTTGTAACGCGCAGTCAGTCTTTTCAGGATAACAGCATAACCAATAGTCGACAGAACCGCAAGGAATTCCAGGGCCAGTCCGAGGGGAGAGGCCGACAGTCCATAAGTTGTGTCAAAGACAACGAGTGTGACACCGGCAAAAGAAAGGAGCAGTCCGGCAAAGTTGACGCGGCTGAGGGTTTCATTGTGAAAATACCAGGCAGCGAGGGTGGTAAACAGGGGGATCGTGGAAATAATGACGGCCGCGATCGTTGGTGAAATGTACTTCAAGCCAAAACTCTCACCCATGAAATAGAGGAAAGGCTCAAAGAAAGAAAGAAAAAGCATCCATCCCCGGTCTTCCTTTTTTAATTTTTCGAGTTTGCCGGCTGCAATCGAAAAAATCAGGATAATCACTGCTGCAAATGACAAACGGAGCAGAACCACGGTCATGGGTTCATAGGCCTTGTAGGCTACTTTGAACCAAACAAATGAGAGGCTCCAGAAAAACATCGCTAAAAGCGCTGCCCCATAATACCGGGCACTTTTTTTGTTCATGGGTGAATAATTTGCTTTTACGGTCTCATGGAATTGCCATGATATCTTGAAACGGCAGATCGGTGTTAAAAAACGTCACTGCAATTTTATCTGCTTTGAAAACAGAACCCGCAAAATTAGAGATTAATTCAAAACGAAACATGATCTGTCGCGGTGCGGTCATGAATTTTTGTTGCTTTTATTCTTTCCTTCATGGATGTATTTTTAAATTTGTTTATATGGCGTGGCAGTTGGGGGAACGTCCGCTCCGGTTAGGGTAAGTTTATAACGTAAACAGTTATTCCACCCTTTTTGTCCCCGGTTGCAGAAGACATTTCTGATCAGGAAAGGAGGGATGCGTTCAACAATCAGTTTTTCCTGATACACCGGGCAGGAAGTTGAAAAAGGGCATAACTTTCCTAAATTTTGTTGTTCGATCATAGCATCTGGTTTCGTTAATTCCGATACTAATTTTTTAACAGGCAAACCGGATTATTGTTTTTTAGGCACCTCATGCGCAGGGTGGTATCCTGCACCGGACGGAGATGTCCGATTTGAGCAGTTTTTTTTATCCCGCGAAATCTCAATCTGATAGCACCATCATCATGATGATAAAAGCCGGGCGATGGTGTGATTTTTATCAGGCTTATAATCAACTGTTTTTGCATGGCTGCATTTCGGCACAGCTCTTGTAAAATGATTCATACGATCATATTACAGTACAAATGCAAGCAATAGTTTAAGGGCTGCTCCAGCGGGGGCAGCTCTTATTTTTTGGCGTTGCCTGATTAGCGAGGAAGCGGAACGCAAAAAAGACACAACACCTGAGTTGAGTCAAACGTTGTGTCTTAATAAATTTCGTGAAATCAGACCTGCCTGCAGGGCAACCAGGTAATTTATATCTTGGGGTGGATAATCGGTCTCGAACCGACGACCTTCGGAACCACAATCCGACGCTCTAACCGACTGAGCTATATCCACCGTGTTGCTAAATTCGGGGCAAAGATAGTATTTTATTTGAAAAGGCTGCAAGCATTTTTTGAACTTGCAGAATGATTTTTTATTGAAGTTTTAAAGCTTTTCTTTTTCAATGACTTCGCCCGAGGAACTAACCAGCAGGAAAAAACGGATCAGATTTTCATCCCTGACAATCAGCTCATATTTCACTTCGTCCTGTTCGTGAATAGCAATCGCATTCATTAATTCGCCATGTTCTTTTACCATGGCGCTGACCGGCTCCGGGATGGTGCCGAGCGGAAGATTGACTTTGAGATTAAGCAATTCGCCATCGCTCCGGTAGCTGGCGATATGCTCCAGTTCGTCTTTATAAAAAACAGCTTCATATAAGTGGTCTGTTTTGGTCCACTCCGTATTAAGCGGATTATCAAATTGTTTGTTGAATGCTTCCCTGACAGACTGGGGAATGTTGAGGCCCTTGCTGCCCTTTAATATTCTCGAAAAAAAACTTTTTACATCCATTTGTTTTGACTTTTTATTCATCTTGCCCTTTCAACAGAGAATCAGCGAATATGTCTGCGGAGCATCGGCGCTGTCATATAGTTGAAAGAGATCCATTATTTTCATATTGACGCAGAATTGATGTCAGGTAACATCCGGGAGCCATTAATCTTTTTGATAAAGCTGCTTGTAAAGGTAAATTACCCGGGTCCTTGCGCGTTTTAGCCTCATTTTTACAGCATCTTCACTGATCCGCAAGGTGGTTGCAATGTGTTTCCCCGATAAATTGTCCTGATACTTCATCAGTAATAAGGCTTTTTCCTCCGGATGGATCATTTCCATGATCTTCATCAGATTTTCATAGCTTAAATCCTGAAGATCGGTTTCCGACTCATCAATAATGTCAGGAATTTCATGTGCTGTATTCCAGTTCGGATAATGCAGTTTTTTCTTTAGCCGTAAGTAGTCGATCGAATAATTATAGGTAATCGCATACAGCCAGGACGAAAAAGAAGCATTTCCCTTAAACCCGGGAAGCTTTTCGTAAGCTTTCGATAAAATATCATTGGCGAAATCTTCGGCCTGGTATCTGTTCTTTATAAAGCTGTGACATTTATCGATCACCTTGTGATAATACCGTTTATATAAAATTCCGTAAAGAGAGGCTTTATTTTCCCGGACAATCAGCCGGATCAATTCTTCATCACTGGCATGTATAAATTCATCATCGTTCATACCTGTTTTATTATTGAAAGCAAACTGTTTTTTATCTGTTAATTCTGTTATGCACGGAGGTCCTGCTCGTTCGGCTAAGCTGCGAATCGGTATCAGGATCATTCTCCGCTGTAAAAATCGCTATTTTTTTTTACCTGCTGCGTTACTTCAATAAAATATCCCGTCTAAATTGAGAAATTTCAACGATGAACGTTATTGGAAATGAAAATAATTATTCGATTGAAATAAGAAACCAAAAGTTAAATTTTACTAGTTGAAGATGAAAAAAAGTTTGATGATTGTAGTGATGGCCCTGAGTGTTGCTGTCCTATTCAGTAGTTGCGGAAAAGTTCCGCAGGCAGAAATTGATGCTGCATTTGCTGCCCTGGATTCTGCAAAAATGGCTGGTGCCGATGTTTATCTTGCTGAAGATTTCACAGCTCTTCAGGATTCGATGAAAGCGATCACTGAAAATGTTGAGGCTCAGAAATCGAAATTTTTTGCCAATTACGGCGACATTAAAGAAAAATTAGCTCAGGTTACCGAACAGGCTGCTGCAACAGTAGGCAAGACGGAAGCCCGTAAAGAAGAAGTAAAGCAGGAAGTCGCTGCTCTTCAGGCAGAAGTTGCAACATTGCAGACACAGAACAACGAGCTTGTTGCCAAAGCACCTAAAGGCAAAGAAGGCAAAGCTGCTCTGGAAGCAATCAAGGCCGACATTGCCTTGATCGATACCACTGTTGGTGAAGCAAATACCCAGATTGCCGCCGGCGAGTTGATGCCTGCGCTGGACAAAATGAAAGCTGCCAAGGAAAAAGCTGTGGCCATTAACACCGAGCTGAACGACGTGATTGCTAAATACACGGGCAAGAAATAATTGGACGGAATATTTCAATAGATCAGATTTCCCCGGAGATTTTCTTCGGGGATTTTTTATACTCATGTGAGGGGTCGGCGAACGGTCCCGGTATATTTTAAATTATGCGCAGGAAGAGACGTAAGCAGATTGTGTTGGCTGTTTGGGCAGGTGTGATTATATTGCTTACCGCAGGAGGGTTGTTGATCTGGCTGGCACCCGAGCCGCCGCAGGAAGAACTGATCGTTGCCCGGGAGGCACTGGCTGCCGCAAAGAAATCGGCGGCAGACATCTATGCCACGCCGTTGTACCTGGAAGCTCAGCAATTGTATGATTCGGCCATGGTTTCCTGGTCTGTCGAGAATTCGCGCTTTTTTCCCCTGCGCGACTTTAAAAAGATGACCGGCTTTATTCAGCAGGTTACCAAAAAGGCAAATGAAGCTGAGCGTCAGGCTGTTCGGCAGTCATCCAATACCAATAAGCTGGTCAGTCAGGGCGTGGTGGATTTGAAGGCTAAAGTCAGCCTTTACGAACGGCGTTATAAACATATGCCTTTGCCATCGGGCGTGATCAGTGATCACAATGTAGGCAAAATGAAGTTATCGGAGGCACGCATTGCCTTAGAGAACAAAAGTTTCAAGGATGCCTATCAACATTTTTTGAAAGCAGATGAACTGATAAAACGGTCGAATGAAAAGGCCGAAAAGATGCTGATCAGTTGGTTTGACCAGTACCCGCAATGGAAGAAGCATGCGAGCCAGGCAATCAGTATGTCAAGGGGCGGAAGGAAAGTAATTCTGGTTGATAAATATGCCCATCGTTGCCTGGTTTATCAAAGTGGCAGGGTCATTAAACAGTTCGATGCCGAATTTGGAATCAACTGGATGGGACATAAGCGAAGGAGCGGAGATAAGGCTACACCGGAGGGAGTCTATAGGATTACGCAAAAAAAAGCGGGGGGCAGCACCAGATTTCACCGCGCACTCCTGCTTAATTATCCTAACGATGAAGACCGGAAGCGGTTTGCGCACGACAAAAAGAAAGGACTGATCGCATCTGGTGCCGGTATCGGCGGATTAATTGAGATTCATGGTATGGGGGGAAAGGGAGTCGATTGGACCGATGGATGCGTGGCGCTGAGGAACAGCGATATGGATGCGCTTTACCGGCTCGTGGGCACTGGTACCCCGGTTGTCATTGTCGGTTCACTGAAACCATTAAATTAGACACAAGTTGGAAGATAAGACACAAGGCCTGGAAAACGGAACAAGGAGACCGGACACCGGCGGAATTTTATTTAGGTTCGTCTTCCCTTCTCCTGTTTCCGTTTTCCGGTTTCCTTTTAACTTTAACAATTTAGCAATTTCATAATGAATAAAGAGGAGTGGGGAAGCAGGTTGTATCGTGCAGGTTTGGTTGTTGCCGGTCTGCTTGCTTTTATTTTTTGGATCTTTGGAGCCGTACCTTTATTGAAGAACGCGGGGTTTCTGATTACGGTGAACAATCATCGGATTGAAGAGACTGCCGGTGCAGGCTTGCCTTCTGTGAAGTCGCTGAAAGCGGATATAGCAAGCCTGAAGAGAAAGCTGGAGCGCCTGACACCGGGGGGCGCTTACCTGGTGGTGAATACCTCCGACAATACGTTCTTTTTATATAAGGGAGGGAAGCAGATACGGGAAGGTGTCTGTTCGACAGGGAGTTACATTAAGCTGGAGGTGAACGACGAAAAGAACTGGGTTTTTCAAACGCCAAAAGGTGTTTTTTCCATTCGTGGTAAAATTGTATCACCTGTCTGGCGAAAACCAGACTGGGCATTCATTGAAGAAGGCCTGCCTGTACCTTCGGCTAATCACCCTTCGCGTTACGAACGTGGCGTGTTAGGCGATTATGCCCTGAGCCTGGGAGATGGCTATTTAATTCATGGAACATTGTACAAACGTTTCCTGGGGCAGCCTGTTACGCACGGATGCATTCGCATGAACGACGAGGACCTGGAAGACACCTATAAGACATTACCAATCGGTGCAAAAGTATTTATTTATTGATACTTTTTGCAAATATCTTGGATTCAGCGTTACATACACGATCTGCTTAAAATGAATACAGAGAATCAAAAAAAAATACCGGCGTTACCACCGCGTTTTCGTCGTTTTTTTGTCGCGGGTGTGATTATTTTAGCTGTTATTGCGTTGCAGTACACGTTTCTCTCCGTAAGCGCCGTGCGCAAACGGATGAAAGCAATAAACAGCGAGATAGATGTTAAACTGCTAACCCCCGCAGATGTCGGAAAAGACACAGCCTGGCTTCGTCTCTATAAAGAGAAGGATTGGCTGGAAACGCGTTTTCAGATCGCCCGCACTGATTCAATCAGTTTGTCGGTTAACCTGTCCGACAGTACCATGCAGATTGAATTGAAAGGTGTCGTGCTAAAAAAAACGAAAATACTTGATTTTGAGGTTGACCGTTTTCTATATCGCCTTACGCCGGGAGCCTATCATCACCTTTTAGGTAAGCAGGCCCGCGCCGATACCGTTATTGCTTCTATTCCCAGACAACCGCTTATCATTAAGAAAGCGCCAAAAGATACGACCGAGGTTGAAGACGGAACAGCAACGATCGATACTACAAAACTTGAAATCGTTCACTGGGTATTAAACCTGGATAATCAGATGGTCGTAAAAATCGAAGGAGTTGATCCTGGAGTAAGATCAGACTGGTGGGCAGGACATCGGTTTTGGATGTTTCAAAATTTGAAACAAACAGCAAAAGATTTGAGCAGGACAGTCTTGTTTAAAATGCCCGAATATCAACCGGAGATCCGGCTCATCATTCCTGAAGCTGATGCGAAGGCGTTATACAGGGCCCTACCGGTCAAACCCCTGGTCTGTATAAGACTTTAGCGCAGAAGTTGTTTTTACATCAGGTAGATCAGGATCAGTACCAGGATCAGACCTACAGTGAAAGCGATCGTGTCGGCCTGGTTTTGGGATTTTTCAGTTTTTCGCATAAGTCTGGGTTTTTTATTTAGACGAATGTCCATTTTAAAAGTAACGTATTTTTCGATCTGCGGCAATTCGAAAACATCTGAGAAAGGCGTATGAAAGGTTTACTGACCATTGGCTTGCTTATTTTATCCAACACGTTCATGATCATTGCCTGGTACGGGCATTTGAAGTTCGGGGAGATCAAAGGGCTCCACAAACTGGGCCTGGTTTCGATTGTACTCATAAGCTGGGGAGTCGCGCTTTTCGAGTATTTTTTCCAGGTTCCTGCCAATCGTATCGGTTACAGGGAGAACGGAGGCCCGTTTTCCCTGATCCAGTTAAAGGTGATCCAGGAAGTCGTCACCTTGCTTGTCTTTATGGTTTTTACCCTGCTTGTTTTCCGCAATGAATCGTTCCGGTGGAACCATCTGCTA
Source organism: Prolixibacteraceae bacterium (assembly GCA_038562555.1). Lineage (GTDB taxonomy): Bacteria > Bacteroidota > Bacteroidia > Bacteroidales > Prolixibacteraceae > JBCFBK01. Next base: position 90,697 of record JBCFBK010000005.1, read on the forward strand.
AGTTTTGTCTTTCTTGTACTTGCCGTATATTTTGTTTTTAAGCGATAAGATCGTTTCACGAATTCACTACATTTGCAGTCCCGGTATCACAAACCGAGGTTAACTGAAGGATATGGATATTTTGCTGGATAATCCCGAAACCGATCGCACGTTCCAGGAGCTGCTGACCAGAATACGCCGTTTAAAAAACGGTGAAACTGTAGCCCAAATGAAAGCCATGGGGGTCAGGTACCGCATCAACTGGGGCGCATCGATCGTTTCCTTGCGCGGACTGGCGGGACAATACGATAGAAACCACCTGCTGGCGCTGAAACTCTGGAATAAGCAATGGCGCGAGACCATGATCCTGGCAACCCTGTTCGAAGATCCCGCCCTGCTCACCGAAGAACAGATGGACTACTGGACAAAAAGCTTCGAAACTGCGGAAATGGCCGAACAGGCAGTGGCTAACCTGTTTGTGCATTCAAAATTTGCTTTCGCAAAAGCATTTGAGTATTGCTGCGGAAAAAAGCATTGGGTGCGGTATACTGGTATCCTGCTGATGGGCAGGCTCGCCGTGACCGATAAAAATGCCATCGATGAAATGTTCGGGGGATTCTTTGAAGTGATTTATCCGCTCATGAAAGATCCTGCCCTGTCTTCTGCCTTACACCGGTCCGTGATCCTTCTGGGAAACCGAAACGAGAACCTCCGGAACCAAAGTATCCGGTTTTTGGAATCGGTTAAAGAGCAAAATGAAGACCGGCCAAAACAGTTGGCGGATATTATACTGGTGGATTTGCGTGAAATGGATGAAGACGAGGTGCCCTCTTAATCTTCTACCGACTCCGGTATTGCCTGTTTAAGCCATCCGAAATACTGTAAAATAAGGCTCATTTGCTTTTTTTTAATCGTATTGTTTCCGAAATATCAAAAAAAGATGATAGATTTGGTCGTTGAAAATTAACGTCTTAACGTCTGGATGGCATGAATTCAGCGCTAAACGAAATAAACGGCATTTATGATACCAAAAACAAATGAACGGCTTGTATCACTCGATGTGTTACGTGGTTTTGATATGTTCTGGATTATTGGCGGAGGAAGCCTGATCCTCGCACTCGCTGCTGCAACGGAATGGGGCTGGCTGCAGGTAATCGCGGAGCAAATGCACCATGTGAAATGGGAAGGCTTTCATTTTGAAGATCTTATTTTCCCTTTGTTCATGTTCATTTCGGGTGTTGCTATCCCGTATGCCATTACTTCCAAAGCAGAGAAGGGCATTAACAGGAAGGATCTTCTCAAAACAATCATAAAAAGGGGACTGATTCTGGTCCTGCTGGGTATCCTTTATAACGGTATGCTGCAGAACCGGGAGCTGACGCAAAATGGACTTGCTGATGTCCGTTTTGCCAGTGTGCTGGGACAAATCGGGCTTGGATATTTGTTCGCGGCAACTATCGTCTTATACACCAAAACCCTGAAATGGCAGATCATTTGGCTGGCGGGCATTTTGGCAGGCATTGCGGTCTTACAGCTTGCCGTTCCTGTTCCCGGTTATGGTGCCGGGCTGCTGGACCCTGTGGGCGGGATCAATGCCTGGATCGACCGGATGTTGTTACCCGGCCGCTTGCACGGAAAAACATTCGATCCCGAAGGCATGTTATGTATCGTTTCAGCCGTTTCAGTAACCCTGATGGGAGCGATAGCCGGACACATCCTCCGCGATGGAAAGCCGGCTTCGGGGCGTAAGTCCGGTACGCTTTTAATTACCGGAACTGCGCTCATCGGCGTGGCCCTGTTGCTTTCACCGGTTTATCCGATCATCAAGTCGGCCTGGACCGTTCCGTTCAACCTGCTCACAGCCGGGATCAGCTTTGTGTTGTTGTCGTTGTTTTACTATACGATCGACGTAAAAAAATGGACCGGCGGGGTCGTTTCCTGGAAAATAACCTTTTTCAAGGTGATCGGCATGAATTCGATTACGATCTATCTGGCTACCCGGATCATCGGTTTTGGGGCGATCGCCGGTTTCTTCGTGGGTTGGCTTGCCGGCCCGCTGGGTGAATGGGTCATCATCCTGGGCGCGATTGTCCTTGAATGGCTCCTGTTGTATTACCTGTACCGGAATAAGATCTTCCTCCGGGTCTGATTTCATCGGGTGTTAGGGGTGCTTACCTCCGCGGATCATTTTAAACAGATGCAGGACCCCCGGAAAGATGGCGTCCATCGATTCGGATGCTCCGCTGGTTGACCCGGGTAGGGCAAGCACAAGCGTTTCTCCGATTAATCCTGCCACCGAACGGGAGAGCATCGAATACGGGGTGCGCAGTTGTCCGTAGGCCCTGATGGCCTCTTCAATGCCGGGAATCCGGCGTTCCAGGATCGTGATGAGCGCTTCCGGGGTCACATCGCGGGGCGATAGACCGGTACCGCCGGTGATGATCACCAGGTTAAGCCCCTGGTTGCTGTAATCCAGTACCGTTTTTTGGATCAGTTCGGCCTCGTCGGGAATAATCAGGTAATGATTAACCGTTACACCGGCGGCGTTCAGCTTTTCGATGATCACCCTGCCTGAACGGTCTTCCTTTTTTCCGGCGCTGATCGTATCGGAACAGACAATGACGGCCGCATGGAAATCTTCCCGGGCCTCTTTCAATTGGCTCTTGCCGCCTTTTTTTTCAATCATGCCGATCTTTTCGATGGTAATATTCGGGTCGATGGGTTTGAGCATGTCATAGATGGTCAGCGCCACCACCGAGGCTGCATGCATGGCTTCTACTTCCACCCCTGTTTTATAGACGGTGTGGATCTCCGCTTCAATGGCAATCTCCAGTCCGTTCAACGCAAAACGGATATCCGTATATTCAACAGGCAGCGGATGGCAATCGGGAATCATATCGGCGGTACGCTTGGCAGCGAAAAGTCCGGCTGTGCGCGACACTGAAAGTACGTCACCTTTCGGGACGCGGTGCTCTTCAATGGCACGCATGGTTTCTTCAAGACTGACTTTAACGGTTGCGCGGGCGATAGCCGTGCGAAGCGTACTGTTTTTGGGTGTAATGTTTACCATGTTTTGTATCGGTTGCTTGTTCAGGTATTTTCTTTCCAGCGCTGTGTCTCATTATCGAGCAGCTCAAGTCCCCACACCGGGAGTTCAGCCTTAATGCGCTCCACGGTTTCGTTACAGGCATCGATGGCCGCCCGTCGTTGCGGCGCCGAGGTGAAAACAAAAAGGCAGATTTCACCGACGCCGACTTTGCCCAGACTATGCCAGATATGCATGCAGGTCAACGCATATTTTGCAAACACAGCTTCCCTGATGTCAAAAGCCGTTTCAAGGGCCATCTCCGAAAAGGCGCTGTACTCGATCGCGGTCACAACACCTTCCGGTTTCACATCGGCCCTTACCTGTCCCAGGAAAATAGCGTGAGCCCCAATCCCGGTTTTCGTGGCATGCGCCCGGATGGAATCGCTGATGCGACTTACCGGCACCGGGCCATCCACAAAGATATTTTTGATTTTCCGTTCCATTAATACCTTGTTATGACTGGTGATGTAGGATGAGTGATGCCTCCCTCAACTGAGTAAATACCGGCCTTTTTCCATATTTTACGCAGTTCGCCGGCTATCAGCTGACTTCGTAAACCATGCTGGCAAAACAGGAAAACGGTTTCCTTCTGCATCAGGACGTCCTTTTGTCTGAGCAACTGCGGGATAGGTATTTCCAGGCACCTGCTGTCATGCCAGCGTGGCATTTCTTCCGGTTCGCGGATGTCTACAAACACGGCCGTTGCGTGTTGAGCTGTCTGAATGGCAGCTTTCCATCCGACGTTGAGTGTGGCAGCACAGGCCATTTCGTAATTGGTTTCCTGAAAATCCTTTAGGGTGACCGGCTGCTTAAGTCGGTTTCCCGCCTGAGGGCTGAGCGCGGTTTCGTAAACCGAATGATCCTTCAGGTTGTAAAAAAGGACCCGATTGATCAGGCATTTCCCGATGCCTGTGATCCATTTGATGGCCTCGGCGGCCTGCATAGTCCCGATGACGCCCGGCAATACCCCCAGAACCCCTGATTCCGCACAGTTTGGAACTTCGCCTGAAACCGGGATTTCCGGATACAAATCCCGGTAATTGGCGCTTCCGTCCTGGACATTAAACAGGGCAAGCTGCCCTTCAAACTTGTACACGGCACCGTAGACCAGCGGCTTATGGAACAAGGCTGTCGCATCGTTAATCATATAACGGGCGACAAAGTTATCGGTGCCGTCAATTACCAGGTCATATTCCGGGAGCAGTGCCGGCAGGTTTTCAACGGTAAGCGGGTGGTCATAAGCAATGACCCTTACATCGGGATAACGCTCGTTGATGAAACGGGCGGCCGCTGATGCTTTGAACCGGCCGATGTCATCCTGCCCATAAAGGATTTGCCGGTTGAGGTTCGATATGCTCACACGGTCGCCATCGGCTATGCCGATGGCGCCTGCGCCTGCGGCAGCAAGATAAAGGATCGCCGGACAACCCAGTCCCCCTGCTCCTGCAACCAATATCCTGGCTGACCGCAATTTTTGTTGTCCTGCTGCACCTAATTCAGCCAGGCTGATTTGTCGTTCAAAACGTTCCATTTGCTGTTTTTTTTATCCGCCCGAAAACGGAGGTAATAAAGCCACTTCATCATCTTGCATAAGGCGCGTATTGTCATGGATGATTTTCCTGTTGACCGAAAGAACATATTTCAGCCCCTTCAATTGCGGATAGCTGCTGTGCAGCCAGGCTGCCAGTTGATCCGTATCGCCGTCAAAAGAAAGCTCCAGCGTGCTGCAGCCGGCTTTCTCCGCCACCATTCCGAACATCTTTATTGTGATCATGACTTCCTGTTTAACTCAATAACAGTTTAAACGACGCAAAGATGAGTACCACCGTTAAAATATAGCGGAGCGTTTTTACCGGAAAGCGAAAGGCGCCGAACCAGGCACCCAGCATTCCGGCCAGGATCGTCCCCGGCATCAGTAACCAGATTTCCCTGCTGATGGCTGTTTCGAACGGATTAGCGCCCATCAGGCCGGCTGCCGAATTCAGGAAGATAAAGAGTGCACTCAGGGCTGCTGTCTCGCGGATGTTGGCCCAACCCGCCATTAAAATAACCGGCGACAGGATAATGCCCCCGCCGATCCCAATCAAACCCGACATAAACCCGATTGTCATGCCCAATAAAGGGGCCATCCAGCTTTTTCGCCCAAGGGTTATTTCGGTTGCCATCGGGAACAGGTTGAGAAACCGCAATACCGGGAAGATTAAGAGTACCCCCAGTGCTTTTTTATAGATGCCGGCATCCAGGGTCAGGGTGCCGCCCAAAAAAGCAGCCGGTATCGAAAACAGGACCAGGGGCCAGAAGAGTTCATGCCGGAACCGGCATGTTTTCCGGTATGAAAGAAAAGCAAAGCCGGCCACCACCATATTCAGGATCAGGGCAGCCGGACGGATTTGGGCTGGGGCAAAACCAAACAGGGCGAGCAGCATCAGGTAACTGCTGGCGCCACCATGTCCCACCGACGCGTAAAGAAACGCGGCCAGCGGCAGCAGAAGAAAAAGAAGGACCCAATGAGTTTCGGAGGCCATTTTCTGCTATAATAAAAAAACGTTCACCGGGGTTTCGGCAGCAATAAAACCGGTTTCTTCAGCGAGTTCAACCAGGCAATCGGCTTGCGCAAAGGCAGCCAGGTTAAACGATTGCTGTCCGCTGAGCAGACTGACCTGACCATTTTCCCTGATGGCCTTCATGAAAAAGGTAAGCCCTTCTTTCTTGGGACAATCGGCTGTCAGCGGAAGGATCAGATCGGGCAGCCACACCCGGTCATGTCCCATCATAAATTTCAGGCAGGGTTTCACAAACTGGTTGAAGCAAGTCAGCACCGATGCCGGATTTCCTGGCAGGGCAAAGACCCATTTTTCTCCCGATTTGCCGGCATACATGGGTTTCCCCGGCCGCTGCCTGACCTGATAAAAAAGCTCGTTTACGCCCAAAAGCGCCAGGCTTGTTTTGACAAAATCGTAATCACCGACCGAAATACCGCCGCTGATGATGACCACGTCGCTCCGGTCCAGTTCCTTTTCAATGAGCTGTCTGAGCTGAGCTTCATCGTCGCGCGCCCGGCCGGTATGGCAGGTCGAAATGCCCAACACAGACAATGCGGCCTGCAGCATCGGGCCATTGCTGTTGTAAATCGCGCCGGGTTCGAGGGGACTTCCGGCCTCACGCAGCTCGCTGCCGGTGACGATGACCGATACCACCGGCGGTGCGTAAACCGGCACGCCGGCCAGGCCTATGGAGCTGAGCAGGCCCACGCCGCCGGGCGTAAGCACGGTCCCGGCTTTCATGACAAGCCCTCCCGCCTTGACCTGGCTCCCGGTATACCTGACATTGGCTGCCTTTTCAATCCGGTTTGAAAGCAGGAAAACGGTATTGCCGTTTCGCTCGGCCAGTTCCTGCGGAATAACGGTATCGGCACCCGGCGGCATTGGCGAACCGGTGTAAATACGGGCTGCTTCGCCTTCTTTCACGGGATATGCGGATGACGAACCTGCCGGAATTTCGGTGACAACATCCCAACGGTCGCGGCTGCCGTCAAAGGCAACGGCATACCCGTCCATGGCCGAGTTATCGAATGCCGGCACATCGATCGGCGAGCGGATGTCGCTGCAAACAACCAGGCCGGCTGCTTCGGACACAGTCCGACTGGTTTGCCCGCTCCTTCTGAGCTCACCGGTTAATCGTTCACGCGCTTCAGGAACTGAGATCATCTGTCATCCTCCTATCCGGATCATACTCCGGTTTTTTATTGCAGCGGGATCAACCAGCCGGTAATCGTTCATCATTTGCCCTCCCAGCGCCTTGTGCTTTTTTATGACCGATTCGCGGATCAAAGGCGCTATCGGTTCTCCGGCACGGTACGCTTTCAGAATATCTGTTTCTTCGCGGCCAAACAGGCAGTTCTTCATTTTACCGTCGGCGGTGAGCCTCATCCGGTTACAGTCGCCGCAAAACTGGTCGCTCATGGTCGTGATGAAAGCGATCGTCCCCTGGTAGCCGGGTACCAGGTATTTCTTTGCTGTGGCATGCGGTTCATCGGTCAGCTTGACCAGATCATAATCATTTTCGACCAGGGCAAGCAGTTGCTGCGCCGTCACCACCTGGTCGGCTTGCCACCGGTTTCCGGCGAAAGGCATGAATTCAATGAACCGGACATGCAGCGGCCGGTTACGGGTCAGCTCAATGAAACCGGCGATCTCTTTTTCGATCACCCCGGCAATGGCCACCGTATTGATCTTCACCCGGATGTGATTGTCGAGCAGCAGCAGGATATTTTCCCATACCTGCTCAAAATTATCGCGCCGGGTAATGGAGGCAAACACGTCCGGATTGAGTGAATCCAGACTCACGTTTACCGACCGGACACCGGCCTCTTTTAAAAGTCCGATCAGCGGGCGGATCCGCGATCCGTTGGTGGTGAGTGTCAGTTCCACCGGCAATGCTCCCAGCCGCCGGATGATTTCATCTATATCAGTTCTGACAAGGGGTTCTCCGCCTGTAAGCCGTATTTTTGTGACTCCGAGTCCCACAAAAATCCCGGCAATGTCTTCGATCTCCTGCGGTTGCATCAATTTCGGGTTGGGCAATACCTGGATCTGTTCATCGGGCATGCAGTAACTGCACCTGAAATTACAGTCGTCGGTGACCGAAATGCGTAAATAATCGTGGGTCCGGTTGAAGCGGTCGACAAGCATAGGCGAATTTTATTTTTTACTTTCACTTTTTAAGGGATCCGGCAAAAAGCGCAGGATCCAAAAAGAAAACAGGGCCAGTACAGCCGAACCGGCAAAGGTGGCCACGGCAAAAAACAGGTTATCCTGAAGGGCATTGTTCAGGGCTCCGAAAAGCAGCCAGATCTGCACACTGATATTGATGATCAGCATGAAGATGATCCCGGCCATGATGATATTGGTCTTTGCGGGGTCGGCCTGGTTTTGAGAAAATCTGAAATCGGACATAATTGTTTAATTAACTGTTTTTAAAGGATCTGACGAAGATCTTCCCTTCTTTTCGCACTACTTCCAGTTGAGGCAGCGGCCTTGGCGGAGGACCTTCAATGACGTCTCCCGTACGGGAGTTGAAAAAACCTTTATGGCAGGGACACTCGATCCGGTCGTTTTCGGCGGCATAATGGACGGCGCACGACAAATGCGTACATTTTTGCTCAAAAGCCCGCCATTCCCCGTCGGCTAAATGAATCAACAGATAAGGAATAGTTTTGTTGCCGCCCAGTTCGAACTGGAGCATGCTGCCGGATGGTACTTCCGATTCGTCGCAGATAAAGTGTTCGCCTTCGGGTTCCCCTTCCGGGAAGGCCAGCGCTTTGACGACTATGGCACCGCTGGCCACGGCCAGGGCACCCGAAAAAAGACTCAGGAATTTGGCGAATTCACGACGGGAAACGTGAATGGCTTCCTTGTCGCGGATCGGAAAGTCACTCCGCCAGTTGGGTATTTTGTTGCTGGTCATAGCTTATTAAGTTACTTTTAATACTGAGCTTCCTTTTGGCATCATCAGGTTCACCTTCGTTTTTACATGTTCCTTTCCGAAGATGAAATGATTGACCGGTACGCTGTTGGGGCGCTTCTCCAGGATCTCTTCACGGGTGCCGAAATACAGTGCCTGGCTCGGGCAAACCGTTGCGCACATGGGTTTTTTACCCACGCTCGTGCGGTCGTAGCACATGTTGCATTTCATCATGAGCTCGGCCTTTTCAATTTTCTTCGGCACCCCGAACGGGCAGGCCAGCACACAGTTGGAACACCCGATGCAATGCGATGTCTTGGCCGAATGCACAATGCCTTTCCAGTCGACCGAAATGGCATCGGCAGGACAGACGTTGGCACAGGCAGGTTCTTCACAGTGCATACACACCTGGACGGTGGTCATCACCGACACCGGGCGTTCCACGTAGTGGATGTGGATCATGCTTTCCTGGCCGTTCGTTTCGCATTCGGCACAGGCCATTTCGCATGCATGGCATCCGATACAGCGCTGCATATCGATAAAAAATTCCATTTTCTCCTCATTCTTCTCCGCCATAATTCTCTCTTTTAGAAACTTTGGTAAGCAGTATTGCTTAGTTTTTCGGGAGCTTTTTCTCCCGTTGGTACGAGCCGGCAGGCACAGACTTTGAATTCGGGGATTTTTGAAACCGGGTCGAGCGCGCCGATCGTCAGTTGGTTTGCCGATTGCTTTCCTCCCCAATGATATGGGATGAACACCGTATCGGGACGAATGGTTTCCACCACCTGGGCCGGGAATTCAGCTTCGCCACGCCGGGTAATCACCCGGATCAGGTCACGGTTCCGGATACCATATTTGGCCGCCAGTTCGGGGTGAATTTCCAGCAGCGGCTCCGGATACTGGTCAACCAGCTTTCCGATCCGACGGGTTTGGGAGCCGCTGAGGTATTGCGATACCACCCGGCCCGTGGTCAGGATGACCGGATAGGCTTCGTCGGGCGGTTCGGCCGACGGGCGAAAGGGAGCCGGGTTAAAATGTGCTTTTCCGTCGGGCGTTTTAAACTGACGGTCCTCCCACAGCCGCGGCGTCCCCGGATGATCGTCCGAAGGACAGGGCCAGAAGATCCCCATATTCCGGTCGATCTTTTGGTAGGTAATCCCGTAATAATCGGCCGTGCCGCCTTTTGACGCGAGCCGCAGTTCATCGAAGGCATCTTCGCTGCTGCCATAGTTGAATTTATCGCCCACCCCCAGACGGCGCGCCAGCTCCATCAGGATATCACTGTCGCGGCGGGCCTGCCCGGGTGGCGTGATGGCCGCGCGGATCCGGACCACACGGCCCTCGGCGGTAGTCACGGTTCCTTCATCTTCTTCGTGCAGCGACCCGGCCAGAATGATATCGGCATGACGGGCTGTTTCACTCAGGAAAAAATCGATGGCAACAAAGAACTCCAGTTTTTCGAGGGCTTCCCGTACAAAATTATTATCAGGCAACGACACCAGCGGATTAAAGCAAATGGTTATCAGGCCTTTTATCTCTCCCCGGTGTATGGCCCCGATCATTTCGAAAGCCGATAAACCCTTGCCGGGCATTTCTTTTTCGTCGATCCCCCACACGCCGGCAATGTACTTTCGGTGCTCCGGATTGGTAATATCACGGTTGCCTGGCAACTGGTCGCATTTATGTCCGTGTTCCCGGCCGCCCTGTCCGTTCCCCTGTCCGGTTATGGTGCCATAGCCGCAGTAGGGCTTTCCGATTCGTCCGGTGGCCAGAACCAGGTTGATACAACTGATCACATTATCGACGCCTTTGGTATGATGCTCAATGCCGCGGGCATGAAGCAAAAAGCTGGTTTCGGCCTTGCCCCAAAGTGTGGCGGCTTCCATGATGCGGCCGGCGGGTACGCCGGTTATTTTTTCGGCCCACTCCAGGTTATAGTCCTTTACGGCGTCAATGGTTTCTTCAAAGCCACTGGTATGGCTGGCAATGAAATCATGATCGAGCCAGTCATGGTCAACCAGTATTTTCAGCATGGCGCCAAAAAGCGCCGAATCGGTTCCCGGGCGTACCGGTAAAAAAAGGTCGGCCGTCCGCGCAATGGGCGTGACCCTCGGATCAACAACAATGAGCTTGGCGCCGTGGTCGCGCGCTTCCCAGATATAATGGATCAGAGTGGGGAAGGTCTCACTGACATTCGATCCCGCAATCAGGATGACCCGGGCATGTTTCAGATCCTCCCAACTGTTTGATGAACGGTCAAGTCCGAACGCCTTCTTGTTGCCGGCACCCGCACTGACCATGCATAGCCGGCCGTTATAATCGAGATTGGCCGTCTTTAAGGCCACGCGGGCGAATTTCCCGATCATATAGCTCTTTTCATTGGTCAGCGACACACCCGATAACATACCGACGGCGTCATTCCCGTATTGCTGCCGGATGCGACCGATCTCATTCACAGTATGCTCCATGGCCTGATCCCACGTGACCGGCTCAAATCCTTTTCCTTGCACCCGCTGAAGCGGCTGCATCAGCCGGTCGGGATGGTTGTTTTGCAGGTAGCGTTCAACGCCCTTGGGACAAAGCCGGCCCTCATTAAAGGGAAACTCCATCCAGGGCTCAAATCCCACGATCCGGTTATCCTTCACTTTTAACTGAATGCCGCACTGCATGCCGCAAAAACAACAATGCGTTTTCACCAGTTTGTCGGGCTCATGCGCCCCGGGGAAACCTTCTTTTGGCGTATAGTTTTTATGGGGGCCAAACTGTTTTATAATTTCTTCCGGTAGAACAGGTAATCTTGCCATCTTTTCGATCACTTATCAGTTATTAAATACCCGCAGAACCCTTTTCATCCAAAAAAACCTCCGGATTGTTCGCGTGCCTTATAGTGTGCCCGGGCAAAGGCCGAACGCTTGCCTTCGGGACTTAAATCCAGATGGCTGCTGCCATCATCACGAGTGAAGTCAAAACCCAGTTCACGGGTAACCTTTTTTAAATCATCGACCTGCGTCTTTGGCGCAAAAGCTTCTCCGGTATGCGGACAAACGGCCATCCCCCTCCGTTCTCCTTCCGAACGGTAAAGAATTGCCCCCAGTTGAGCCAGACGTTGAAAGATGTGAAAGAACTTGCCGAAAGGGAGCCAGATCAAAAACAGGATGACCGTCACTGCGTGGATCACCGCCATGAACTGGTAAGTTTTTCCCTGTAAAAACGTATAATCGAACGAAATACCCAGGCCTGTTACCGATATCGCTATCAGCAGCAGCAGCGGGATCCAGTCGAATTCGAACGTCTGCGTGGCAATGAGCCCGCCGTCTGTCATCCGCCGGCGGAGCATGATCACCGCTCCGAAGATCACCATAATGGCCGACCACACCAGACCGTGAAAAATCAGAAAGGCCACGACAGAACCCAGCTTGAAACTTCCGGCTTCGAAGCCGAATAAATGGGCATAATAAGTCGTGGTATCACCGGGCTTAAAATCAAAATGAATCCATCCGAAGGTTAAAGGGATCGTAATGGCGAAAGCCAGCATACAACCGAACGCCAGCAGAAAATGACCCCACCAGCGGGATTTTCCGCGGGGATAAATAAACCGCTGAAAGAGGATGTTCGTGACGAAAAGCTTTAGTGAAAGGAACAGGTATTTGGGAAAATACCTGCTGAACAGAAATTGCAGGCTGCGCTTCCAGTAAAGCTTTGTGGAAGGCCTTTGCAACCAGACGGTATACCGGTAGGTGATGCTGAAAACAGCAAAAACGGTTCCTGTCAGGTAAGTGATCAGGGCGGGATCAAAATTCTGAAGGTTGCGAGAACCTGTATAAACCAGCATAACCGTGACCAGAGCCACCAGCGTTGACCGGAGCAGAGCCTTTCTGTTTAAAGTATGTACCAAACGACGCATATCCATAGTCTGCAGTGTTTATGATCGGGTGAATTGTAATTTCTTAAACTGGTGGCGGACAAAGCCGGTCATGACAGCGACCCAGGCAAACAAAGCCAAATAAATAAAATAGCGGGGAATTACTTTTAAAAAAGGTAACTCAAGGGCATTCGACAGTTGAAAAGTGCAGGCGGTGTACATGCCCAGGGGGAACACCATTCCCCAGTATCCGGCATTGTATCCGTGCGCACTTGTGGGCAAAGGGATCCGCTTGTATACATGGCGCCAGGTCCCGAGAATCAGCATCAGCGGGATCCACCACGTGCTGGCCGACCAGAAAAAGAGCGTAAACCCTTTTAAGAACGGAATAAAATCAGTGAGATTGCCCGTTTCATGCATTCCGCTTATCAGTCCCGATCCGGCGAGCGTGGTAATAGCTGCCGCTCCCATGTTGATCCAGTAGGGAGCCCCCAGCTCATCCGCCTTCAGTTGGAAAAACGACAGACGGTAGATGATCAGCGACATGATGTACAGATACATGATCCCACCGGCCATGTAAAACACAAGCGCCGAAAAAGCCGATATTTCCGGATGACTGCTGTAAGGGGTCAACGATGTGATCAACGTCGAAACGGCCTGTGTCGAAACGATGATGATGAGCCAGCCCCCGTTAATCCCCTTGTCAAGCGCAGGCTTTTCTTCCTTCACCGTGATGATCAGGAAAAAGCTGTACGTGATCAGTATCCACGCGGCAATGGCAATTTTGAGTAGTATCGCGGCAAGCTGCGGAAACCCTCCAATAATCACCAACTGATTGCCAACGATCGCTGTTCCGGCCACAAAAGTGAAAAAACCCGGTCCCTTCTGATAATCGTTCATGTCCTTCACGATTTCGGACGGAAAAAAGCAGATCCGCAACAGAAAAAACAACAGGAGAATCCCGTAAAGCAGCAGGTTAAGCCAGTGGATAACGAAGGCAAGTTCCGTAAAACTCAGTAAATGAGCAGCAATAGCCACGATCCCCGTCGCCATGACCATGGCGAAGTAGGACGTCAGCAGATGTTGTATTTCCTTTTTCAACGGTAATCTGTCTTTGTTTCTTACAAAGATAAAAATGTCTTTATATCTTTTGAAATAAAACAAATCAAATTTCTTTTTGGAATGATTCCGGGAAGCGTGGAATTATAGCCGGATGAGAAAAAACCAGTAGAATTTTCAGTTTCGGATGGTGGTGACAGGCCCTTTAGCCGTTTATAGGAAAGATACACGGTTAATTTGAAACGAAGAATTTATGAAACGAGTCACCCATCTATTTTTATTTTCAGTTGCGGTTTTAACTGTTGTTTTGGCTTGCGGAGGCAGGGTATCAGCCGCGAAGTATATAAACATTGCGGTTATCGGCGACATTCCCCGCGTCAGCAAAAGCCAGGACCCGCAGAAGTTGGTCGATCAGGTTATTGCGTTTTGGGAAAAGCAGCTGAATCAGGTTCTTCCTTCCCGTCCCGATCTGATCGTGCTGACAGAGGCCTGCGACCGGCCGGCAGGACTGAGCCGGGAGGAGCAACTGGCCTATTTTGAGGTCAGGAAAGATCAAGTCAGGGAGTATTTTTCTATAGTTGCAAAACGGAATAACTGTTACATTGCCTTCGGGACAAAGCGGTTCGATGAAAGCGGCACGCTTTGGAATTCCACCTATGTGCTGGATCGTTCGGGCAAAGTTGCCGGCATTTACAATAAAAACTTTCCCACGATCGGTGAGCTGAATTCGGGGATAGAAGCCAGCGACGAGGTGCCCCTGATCGCGTGCGATTTTGGGAATGTTGTCTGTGCGATTTGCTATGATTTGAATTTCCCCGAATTACTCGAAAAAATAAGGAAAGCCGGACCCGATCTGATCCTGTTTTCATCGATGTATCACGGCGGGCTTGTTCAGAATTACTGGGCCTATGCCAGCCGGGCCTTTTTTGTCGGTTCGATCGGCGATCGCGGAGCGCCTTCGCAGATCCGGGACCCTCAGGGTGATGTTCTTGCTGCCACAACCAATTATTTTAACTATCTTACGGCACGCGTAAATCTCGACTGCGCACTTGTTCACCTTGACGGGAACGGGGGCAAACTGGTCCGCTTAAAGGAACAGTATGGGGAAGGTGTGACGATCAAGGATCCGGGTTTGGTGGGTTCAGTTTTGGTGACAAGTGAAACCGATGTGCCGGTTGCTCAAATGATCAGGGAGTTTGACATTGAACTGCTCGACGATTATTTTGACCGCTCCCGGGCTGAACGCGTTAAGCAGTTCAACAGGTAATAGCAACCAAAACCTTCTTAAACCCATGACTGACACGAACCTGACAAACCTGAAACCTCAACGATTGAAATCGCTCGACGCCCTGCGTGGCTTCGACATGTTCTGGATTACCGGCGGAGCTTCTCTGGTGACCGCCCTGGCGCAATTATCCGATGCCGGATGGATGAATGCATTGTCCCGGCAAATGGAACATGCGCTATGGGAGGGATTTTATTTTTATGACCTCATCTTTCCGTTGTTCATGTTTATCGCAGGAATCGCGATCCCGCTGTCGGTCGGGTCAAAACTGGCAAAAAACCACTCAAAGTGGTCCGTCTTGCTAAAGGCTGCAGAGCGGATGGTAGTTTTGATCATGCTGGGACTTTTATTCAACGGAATATTCCGCAATGGCTTCGAAAATGCGCGGTACGCCAGTGTGCTGGCACAGATCGGCATTGCTTACTTTTTTGCTTTGGTCATTACGTTGTACTCCGGCTCCATAAAGCTGTCCGCGGCCTGGTTGGTGGGGATTCTTCTGGGGGTAACCATGTTGCAGCTTTTTGTGCCTGTACCGGGCATCGGTGCCGGAGTATTGACTCCCGAAGGATGTATAAACGGCTATCTGGACCGGATGTTGCTGCCGGGAAGGCTGGCTTATGGCCTGGAGGGAAAGATGGTGGCCGAAGGCGGTATTTTTGATGCCCTGGGTATTCTATGTATCATTTCCGCCATCGGCATTACGCTGATGGGAACGATGGCGGGCAAAGTCCTGCAAAACGCTGCGATGACCGGATACCGGAAAGCCGTTCTGCTTGCCGCCGCCGGCGTTGTTCTGATTATTACGGCCTTGCTGCTTTCACCACATTACCCCATTATAAAAAAATGCTGGACAACCACCTATAACTTACTGGCAGGAGGGATCAGCTTCATACTGATAGCGCTGTTTTTTCTGATTATTGACGTCTGGAATTTCCAAAAGTGGTCCTTCTTTTTCAGGGTGATCGGCATGAATGCCCTCTTCATATACCTGCTCAATGCAATCGTTCCTGTGGGTGAACTTACCGATGCCTTTGTGGGCTGGGCCATCCGTTTGGCCGGGGAAGCGGGGCGACTGGTACATATGCTCGGATACATCGGAGGAGAATGGCTGCTTCTGTATCTGATGTACCGAAAGAATATCTTCTTAAAAGTATAACAATAACATTATGAAGTCTCTCATAAAGAAAGCCTGTTTAACGGTTTTGATCGTTACACTATCCCTTGGCGGATTCTGTTCTGCGTCAAAAGCCGGTCCAATCCGGGTGATGACCGATCTGAATATTGGTGAAACACAGGAGATCACGCTGAATAACGGACAGAAAGTCCGCCTGGAGTTGCTTGCGATTACCGAAAAGAGAGATGATTACCGTCAGGCTATACGGGATTCGGAGGTTAAAGTCATGGTCGATGGTGATGAACTGACTTTGCACTCAGGGAATTACAATTTGCCTGTTACCATTGGGAATGTGCAGATCGATTGCCCCGTTATCCGCAATTATTATTCAAACAGCAATCTGGATCGCTGGGGACTGGAAAAGGACGCCCGCTTCCGCCTGTGGCCCGGGGGAAGTCCCTGGTTGCAATCGGATACATTCGTTTATCCGGTAAAACAGGAATGGCTGGCCAGCTTTTCCCAGTCGGGGAATGAACCCACTTTTGTTGACTGGGGGGAAAGCCGCAGCCCTGCTGTTTATTACCACTCGGGTTTTGATATCGGCGGAGCGGAACGCATGGACGAGATTGTTTCGGCAACCGACGGCGTAGTGCTTTCGGCTAACAGCCTGACCATGGAAGGGCAGAACGATTTTTTCGGAGATGTGCGTCCTGATGTGGTTTATATCCGTGACAACCGGGGGTGGGTGTACCGGTACAGCCATCTTGACAGTGTTTTTGCTCAGATCATACCGGGAGCCCGGGTGAAAGCCGGGGAAAAGGTCGGATTTATGGGAAAGCAGGGGCAGAGTGGCGGCTGGGTCCACCTTCATTTCGAAATCCGGTTTAAGGATGAAAAATCCGGAAAATGGATTGCTGAAGATCCCTATGCATATGCCTGGGAGGCCTTTTGCCGTGAGTACAACCCTGCGGCGATGGCAGTTGCCCGTCCGCACCGGGTGGCATGGGCCGGCAGCAAGATCAGGCTCGACGGCAGCAAGTCGATGAGTTTAGATGCTGAAATCAGTTCATGGGAATGGCAGTTTAGCGACGGAACCACAGCCTCCGGACCGGTTACGGATAAAGTTTACAGCAAGCCCGGCGAATACAGCGAGCTGCTGAAAGTAACGGACAGTAACGGAAATGTCGATTTCGATTTTGCGGTTGTACAGATCTTCGGCAAAGACAACGATCTTCGTCCCATTCCTACCATTCATGCTGCCTTTCACCCAACCCGGGGGATCCGCGCAGGCGATCCGGTTACGTTTCTGATTCGCACATTCAATGCAACCGCAGGCAACGAGATCTGGGATTTTGGCGATGGTTCGCCTGTTGCGGCTACCTGCTCCGAACCAGTCGACCGGAAGGCTTCCAGTCGCGGTGAGTTTGCCCGGATCAGCCACACGTTTTCCCGTGCAGGCAGTTACATTGTTCGTGTGAAACGGGAGAATGAACACGGATACTCCGCCTCGGCATTGCTTCATGTAGTTGTCCATCCCGCCACAGAAGCGGGAGATCCGCCTGTCAGCGACGACATACCGCCGTTTTTCTGTTCAAAACTGAGCGATATTGAGGCCTGTCTGAACGGGCTGAAGAAAGGAAAAACAGAAAAGATCGCCGTATCGCCGGGAGGACTTCCCGTGTATGCGGTGTACTATGGTGAGAAGGAGGATTTTCAGTCGCAGGCCAATTACAACTCGGCCGTCGCTGCGGGTAATCCGGCTTTCTTTGCAGGCAAAACCCCTGATACAAAACCTGTGGTTTTATTTCTCGGACCCGTTCACGGGCAGGAAGTGGAGGGGATCGTGGGATTGTTGAACCTGATCCGGATCGCCGAAACGGGAAAAGACATGCGGGGGCGGGAATGGCCGGCTCTGAAAAGCAGCATTGACCGGAGCAGGGTGGTGATCATTCCCTGCGGAAATCCCGACGGACGTAAAAGAGTCCCTTACAGCAGCTTTATCGGTCTGCCCATCGAGGTGATGACCAAATACGGGCAGGGCACGAAAATGAACGGCGACTTATGGCGGTGGCCCCATGTGAAAGCTGTCCATCCGCTGAAAGGCGATGTGAAAATTCTGGGCGGTTATTTCAATGACAACGGGATTAACCTGATGCACGACGACTTCTTTTTCCCGATGGCGGAAGAAACAAAGGGTATTCTGAAAGTGGCCCGTGATGAAGTCCCCGACATGACCGTGTCGCTCCATTCGTGCGGCTATCCTCCTTCTATCCTGATGCCCGCATATGAGCCTGTTTTTATCAAGGAACGGGTGGCGGAACTGGCCAACCGGCTGAACGATCGTTATAAAGGCCTGGGATTACCATACTGGACGAAGGGACTCAGTCTGGAATCGGTCACCGACGACGCAAAATTCCCACCCAAACGGTCGTTCAATCTGACCAGCGCCCTGCATCATGTTTCCGGTTCAATGGCTTTTACCTTCGAATGTTATCATGGCACCGTCAGCAGCAAAATCAATGCCCCTGCCGTGACTTTCGACGACATTCTCGACATTCAGCTCAACCTCTATCAGGAGATGTTTGACTATCTTTTTCAGAACCGGCTGTACTGGGAAAAATAAAAGAATCCCGCCGGGCTGACGGGATTCTTTTGTAGTTAGCGGAGAGTGAGGGATTCGAACCCCCGGTACCCCGAAGGGTACAACAGATTTCGAGTCTGCCCCGATCGACCACTCTGGCAACTCTCCGTTTGGATGGGCAAAAATCATAAAATTTTCTGACTTGCAAAAGCTGCAGGTCATTTTTATTTTTAAATATTGCGAAGATCTCAGTCAACCCTTTATTTTTGGCATTATTTTTATAGCATAAGAGGAAAATTTAAAAACTAAGAAAAATGAATTTGACGCAATCATCGAATCCGGTATTTTCGAATGCCGTATTTGACAGGATACAAACAGGGGCACAGGGCGATCGGATGACCATTAACGGGACAGTGAATAAAACGGGCCTGATGTTATTGATCCTGACTTTCGCTGCCATTTTTACATGGCGCAAGTTTTTCGGTGCCTATGATTATACTTCGCCGCAGGAGGCTTTTTCGGCTGTTTCGGTCTGGCTGCTCGTCGGTGGAATCGGTGGTTTTATCACAGCACTGATCACAACCTTCAGTCCGCGAAAAGCCAACGTTACAGCCCCCGTTTATGCTGTTTTTGAAGGACTGTTCCTTGGGGGGATCTCTGCGTTTTTTGAAAGTATGTATCCCGGACTTGTTATGCGGGCGGTGGCACTGACATTCGGCGTATTTTTTGTCATGCTCCTGTTATACCGTTCCGGAACAATACGGGCAACAGGTAAATTCAGGATCATCGTGCTCGCCGCAACCGGAGGTATCGCTCTGGTTTATCTGGCAAGCTTCATCGCCGGACTGTTTGGGGTAAACATGGCATTCCTGCACGACAGCAGTCCCTTAAGTATTGGCATCAGCCTGGTGATCGTTGCCGTTGCCGCATTGAACCTGATCCTCGACTTTGATTTCATTGAACGGGGAGCAGCCGAAGGCGCAGCCAAATACATGGAATGGTATGGCGCATTCGGCCTGATGGTGACCTTGATCTGGTTGTACCTGGAACTGCTCCGGCTGTTGTCGAAGCTGGCATCAAACAGAGACTAAACATAAAGCTGTATTGCTGACTGGACAGGGACTTATGGTCCCTGTTTTTTTTTAAGCTGATTAATACTATTTTCGTCGGGTATTTGAAGATGTTTCGCATGCAGGTGACAGAGGTAAACGATAAAACTTCGGTGAACGCTTTTCATGAGCTCCCGTATTTGATATATAAAAATGATCCCAACTGGATTCCGCCTTTGCGGACAATGGTGGAGTCGACCTTCAATCCGGAGAGTAACCATAGTCTGAATGCAGGTGGTGCCTGCCGGTGGCTTGTGCAGGAGAATGGGAGAGTGATCGGACGAATAGCCGCTTTTTACGTTCAAACGTATGCTTACAGTTTTGAACAACCGACCGGTGGAATTGGCTTTTTTGAGTGTACTGACAATCAGGAGGCTGCCAACCTGCTTTTTAATACGGCCTGTTCCTGGCTTAGGGAACGCGGCATGGAAGCTGCAGACGGACCGATCAATATAGGCGAGAATTTTTTTAACTGGGGTCTTTTGGTGAAGGGTTTTATGCCTCAGAGTTTTGGAATGCCGTATAATCCTGCTTACTATCAGTCCCTGTTCAAAAACTTTGGGTTTAAGACCTACTATGAGCAATACAGCTACCATCTGAACATTACCAGTCCCGATTTGCCCGAGCGGTTTTGGAAGATTGCCGCATGGACGGCAAAAAAGCCTGGTTACCGTTTTGAGCAGTTCCGTTTTTCAAAAAAGAAGAAATTTATTGGAGACTTCATTGAGATTTATGAGCAGGCCTGGGTTAAGCACGATAATTACAAGCAAATTGTCGCTGATGATATTGATGCCATGCTGGAACAATCAAAAATGATGATCGACGAGGAGTTTATCTGGTTTGTTTATCACGAAGATCAGCCCATCGCATTTTTTATGATGGTACCGGATCTGAACCAGCTCTTCCGGTATTGCAGGACCGGAAAGCTAAACCTGCTTACAATGCTTAAGCTGATGTATCTGAAACGACGAAAGGTCATCAGCCGGTGCCGGGTTTTGGTGATGGGAGTTATTCCGCGCTTTCAGAAATCCGGCATCGAATCGGCCATCTTTTATCAGCTCCGGCAGGTTCTGCTCAGAAAGAACTGGTATAACGAAATGGAGCTTGGCTGGGTTGGCGATTTCAACCCGAAAATGATCTCCATTTTTAAAGCCGTGGGAGGGAAGCGCGTCAAAACACATTTAACGCTCCGGTATTTGTTTGACCGGCAAAAAGAATTTAAACGGTCTTCAATTATTGAAGGTTGATCAATGATATTGTGAAATAGTCGTAAATTGCATTTTTTAAATTCCTGAAAAACAATGTACCTGGAAATAGTAGACACTGCGAAGTCAAAGAAAATGTTTCATCAGATTCCCCGCCTGGTTTATAAAAACGATAAAAACTGGGCTGCACCTTTTGATGTCATGACCGAAAATATATTTAACCCGGCAAAAAACCCTTCTTTTAAATCGGGTGAAGCCCGGCGATGGGTCTTATTTGACGATAGGGCGAAACCGGCAGGGCGTATTGCTGCTTTTGTCAATTACGACAAGGCAAAAAGCTACGACCAGCCCACGGGCGGTTGCGGTTTCTTTGAGTGTTTTGACAATCAGGAGGCCGCCACGATGTTGTTTGATGCCGCGCGTGACTGGTTGAAGGAGCGGGGCATGGAGGCGATGGACGGTCCGGTGAATTTTGGCGAAAACTACATGAACTGGGGACTCCTGGCTGATGGATTTCTTCCCCAGGGATATGGGATGCCATACAATCCGCCCTATTACCTTAAATTATTCGAAAACTACGGCTTTCAGTTGTATTTTAAACAATACAGCTATCACCTGGACTATACGGTTCCCTTTCCGGAACGATTCTGGAAAATAGCAGGCTGGGTGGCTCAAAAGCCTGATTATTCCTTCCGGCATTTTGAGTTCGCCGACGCTGAGCGTTTTATCAGGGATTTTTGTCATATTTACGACGAAGCCTGGCGGTTCCACGGACATTTTAAACCGCTGGACCCACAGGATCTCCGCGATTTTCTGATGGATGCAAAACCTGTGCTTGACCCCGAAATGATCTGGTTTGCGTATCATAAAGACGAACCCATTGCCATGTTTGTCATGATACCGGATATTAATCAGATTTTTCGAAAACTGAGCGGACGACTGAATTTGTTTACCATGCTGAAGTTTTTTTATCTCAAAAAAAGGAAAGCCATTACCAGAACCCGTATTCTGATCATGGGGGTTGTCCCGAAATATCAGCGCTCAGGCATTGAATCGGCTATTTTCTGGCATCAGGATAAACTGATGAAGAATAAACCCCAGTATAAAGAAGTCGAATTATCGTGGGCGGGTGATTTCAATCCTAAAATTGTTTCACTTTATGAATCGGTGGGAGGGAAACACGTTAAAACACATTATACGATGCGCTATTTGTTTGACCGGAACAAACCCTTTAAAAGATCGTCGATCATTCAGTCGTAACCTGCTTTCGGTCATGTAGCGTGGGGTAAGAAAATTAGCGAATAAAAAGATAATTTTTTTGGAGATTAAACAAGTATGTGTATATTTGCAGCCCGATTATCATACAAGCTAGAATTGAAAAAACGAAGAAATGAAAAAAGGAATACACCCAGATAGTTATCGTTTGGTCGCATTTAAGGATATGTCAAACGGAGAGGTTTTTTTGACCAAATCGACCATTCAAACCAGAGAAACTGAGGTTGTTGACGGACAGGAGTATCCGGTCGTAAAACTTGAAATTTCCAGCAGTTCCCATCCGTTTTACACGGGTAAAATGAAACTTGTAGATACGGCAGGTCGTGTTGACAAGTTCATGAACCGTTATCAGAAGCACATGGATGCCCGGAAGAAATAATTGATTTTTCTGTTAGCAGAGATAGATAAAGCTTCGCACCGCGAAGCTTTTTTTTTGACTGTCGCGACAGAGATAAAATAATCGCTCATGGAATTTGTAAGCCTTTTTTCTTTTTCACGCTGATCAGAAAGCAGATCGCCTGGCGAATGATCTTTTTGGCACAGCAATTGCCTGATGGATGAAGATTTTTTATTTGCCGGTTATCCGTCAAAATGTCATATATTGGTGGCGGGTTTTTTCCTGCGGGAGAAACGATAGTGAAATGAAACATTTATGGATGATAAGAAAGAACAAGGATACGGGAAAATGATATTTACAGCCTTTCCCAGTGATGAGAATGAACTGATTCCAATTATTGCGGATGGGGATGAGTCGGAATTTGATGAATTTAAAGCACCCGACGTCCTGCCCATCCTGCCGCTTCGAAATACGGTTTTGTTTCCCGGGGTGGTGATCCCGATTACAGTGGGACGCCAGAAATCATTGAAATTGATCCAGGATGCCTCGCGCGCAGACAAGTTTCTGGGTACCGTAACGCAGATCGACGGTTCGGTCGACGATCCTGAAAAGAAGGATCTGTATAAGATCGGTACGGTGGCGCAGATCCTCAAGATTCTTGAAATGCCCGATGGCTCCACTTCGGTGATTATTCAAGGCAAAAAGCGGTTTGAAACCGGCGAATACCTGGAAGAGTTTCCTTATTTCAAAGCCAGAGTTAAATTGCTCGACGACGTTACTTCGGGAAGCAGTACACCGGAATTTCAGGCCATAGTGGGCTCATTGAAAGACTTATCGGTAAAAATTGCGCAATACGCATCAAATGTGCCGCAGGAAGCAACATTTGCGGTAAAGAATATAGAGAATTCAACTTTTCTGATCAATTTTATCTGTTCCAATACCGACCTGAAAGTTGAAGAGAAGCAAAATCTGCTTGAGTTGGCAGATATCCGGGAACGGGGAATTCAGGCCATGTCATACCTGGTACGTGAGGTCCAGATGCTCGAGCTGAAACGTGATATTCAGTCAAAGGTAAAACTTGAACTGGATCAGCAGCAGCGTGAATTTCTTCTCAATCAGCAAATCAAAACCATTCAGAATGAATTGGGAGGAAATCCGGTTGAACAGGAGATTAGCGATCTGCGGGAAGCTGCCGCGCAAAAAAAATGGACAGAAGAAGTAGCGGCCCATTTTGAGAAGGAAACCGCGAAGCTGTCGCGCCTGAACCCGGCTGCCGGGGAATACTCTGTTCAGTTTTCCTATTGCCAGACTTTGCTCGATCTTCCCTGGAATGAATATACAGAGGATAATTTTGACCTGAAGCATGCCAAGCAGGTGCTTGACGATGAGCACTACGGCCTGGAGAAAGTAAAAGACCGTATTCTGGAACATCTGGCAGTTCTTAAGCTGAAAAGAGATATGAAGGCTCCCATCCTTTGCCTGTACGGGCCTCCCGGGGTTGGGAAGACCTCATTGGGGAAATCGATAGCCAACGCTTTGGGCCGTAAGTATGCACGGATGAGCCTGGGAGGCCTGCACGATGAATCGGAAATCCGGGGACACCGGAAAACCTATATTGGGGCTATGCCCGGCCGGATCGTCCAAAATATCAAGAAAGCAAAATCGAATAATCCGGTGTTTATTTTGGATGAGATAGACAAGGTCTCGAATGATTTTCACGGTGATCCGGCTTCTGCGCTGCTGGAGGTGCTGGATCCCGAACAAAATTCAGAGTTTCATGATAATTATCTTGAAATTGAGTATGATTTATCCAAGGTGCTGTTTATTGCAACGGCAAATGCTTTAAACACAATTGCCCCGCCTTTGCGCGACCGGCTTGAGCTTATCGAGGTAAGCGGTTATATTCCCGAAGAAAAAATCGAAATCGCGAAACGCCACCTGATCCCCAAGCAACTGGATAATCACGGACTGAAAAGCGGAGCACTCATCTTTGGCAAGGATATTATCAATCATATCGTAGAACACTACACGCGCGAATCGGGGGTACGTGAACTGGATAAAAATATTGCAAAAATTGTGCGCCGTGTGGCAAAAAAGGTAGCGTTCGAGGAGGTTTATGAGAAAAAACTTACGATTAACGATATCCGGGAATACCTGGGTGTGGTTAAATTTTCGCGCGAAAGCTATCAGGGGAATGAGTTTCTGGGCGTGGTGACCGGACTGGCCTGGACCAGCCACGGTGGTGAGATTCTGTTTATTGAATCCAGCCAGAGCAAAGGAAAAGGAAACCTGACGCTTACCGGGAACCTGGGCGATGTCATGAAAGAGTCGGCTATGCTTGCACTGGAATACCTGAAATCACACGCAGAGGACCTGGGCCTTGAACTGAGTGTTTTTGAAAACCATAACTGGCATATTCATATCCCTGAAGGGGCCATTCCCAAAGACGGGCCGTCGGCTGGTGTAACCATGGTTACTTCGCTGGCTTCCGTTATGACGAAACGTAAAGTGAAACGAAACATCGCCATGACAGGTGAAATCACCTTGCGTGGTAAGGTATTGCCTGTAGGGGGGATCAAAGAAAAAATTCTTGCGGCCAAAAGGGCAGGTATAAAAGAGGTACTGTTGTCTGACGAAAACCGGAAAGACCTGGAGGAAATCAAACCCATTTACCTGAAAGGGCTGAAATTTCACTTCGTCAAAAATATTGGAGAGGTGTTGAGTTACGCGCTTCTTAAATAGGAGTCAGACACAGGTACCCAGACAGAAAAGATCAGGAACCAGGTCAACTGATCGGAAAACAATTTAATTTTTCGAAGTATACAAGACCTGACTTCTTAATTTTAGCCTCTAAGTTACGGTCTTTCCAGTTCAAAAAGCAGGTTCGGGTTTTTTTGTCAATTCTTTTAAGGTAGTTCAGATTAATACTGGCTGACCGGCTTACCCGAAAGACCCGCGGTGAGTTGACGATCGCGACGACTTTATAGATGTTAAGCGTAATGAGTTCCTCTTCGCCATCTTTTGTAAAAATGAAGCAATAATTGGCTTCAGCTTTGTACATCATAATATCTTCCGGATCGACAAAGATGACGCCGGCGCGGGTGGGGAGTTTTATCTTGGGGATGATTTTGTTACTCTTCATCAGCAAGTCCATCCTTCGGTCGAGTTCCCGGTGTTTGACCCGGGTACGGTAACGGTTGATCACGGCGATCAGATCTTCCGGACCAAAGGGCTTTAACAGATAATCGAGGGGTTCAACCCGGAGGGCACGGTAGGCATATTTACTGTGGGCTGTTGTAAAAACCACCTCCGTTTTCAGGTTGTTTTCCTTAATTGTTTCTGCGACTTCCAGACCATTAATTTCGGGCATGTCAATGTCCAGAAAGACAATATCCGGATCTCTTTTCTTTAAGAGCCTGACACCTCTTTCCGGGCTTGTTGTTACTTCCGTAACTTCAATTTCATCGAAGGCCTGAAGATAAATTTCCAAAAGGGAAAGTGCCTCTTCGTCATCTTCAATGATTATGGCAGTAATTTTTCTTTCCATCATCCAGTCTATTCAAAGTCCATATCACCCAGCGCTCTTATTTGCTTTTTTGCACCGCGAAGCCTGATCTTTTTTTTGCCACAGGTTAAAATACAGCTATAGCCTGCCCAATCGATTTTTGAAAGCTTGTCCAGATTGATCAGATAAGATCTGTTGATCCGGTAAAAGCGAAGAGCCGAAAGCATTTCTGCAATTTTTCCCAAATTAACGTTGGCCACCTGTATTCCACCATTATCCAGGTAGATCGTGGTATAGGAGCCATCGGCTTTACAGTAAACAATCTCAGCAGGATTAACGATCACGTGGCTGGATGCCGAGGTTATCCTGATCGTCTCATCATTGCCCATATTTTCGAGGATACGGATCAGTTTCTGATCGAGACTGACTGTTGTCCTGGCCCGAAATTTTTCTATAACTCGTGTAATGTCTTTCTTGCGGACAGGCTTCAACAGAAAATCATAAACGCTGTTTTTAATTGCTCCGATTGCCGAATCCTGATCGCCGCTTATCACCACTACATGACAGTGCAACCCTTTTTTATCCAGAAGTTCCAGTAATTCAGTTCCGTTCCTTTCCGGCATTTTCATGTCCAGAAAAATCAGGTCGGGCGACATGCTGACGACTTTAAACAAGGCGTCTTCTACGCCCGGCGACTCTGCTACAGCTTCAACATTCGGATTGCCTTTTAAATATGCAGATATTAATCGTCGGGCATCTTTTTCATCATCAACAATTAAAATCTTTAATCCACTCCTTTCCATGACGCATGTATCTGATACAAATCTATCAAAAAAAGCGCTTTTATCCTCTTTTTTTAAACATTCCGTGGGGCTTTGTGGTTTCTTATGGTGATAAAGAAAATTGGTCTTTAAAATCCTGGAGAAAATCAAAAATCAATAAGTCATATTGGAATGAGGCTAAGTCCTGAGTTATTAATTTTTACGATTATACTAACGCTGCAATTCAGTTCTTTTGGACAATCTGAAATTGGACAATCGAAAGTTTTGAGTGACGATCCAAGTGATCCCGAGATTGGGGTCGTTGAACATTTGGACGAATATTTGCCGGAAGGCATTTATATAACCGGTGTCGATTCACAGCGGGTTTTATTGTCGGATCTCATCGATAAGCCGACGGTACTAAATTTCGTGTATTACCGGTGCCCGGGTATATGCAGTCCCTTAATGGAAGGGGTTGCTGAGGTTATGGACCGTTCGGATCTGGTTCCGGATCGGGATTACCAGGTTCTGACGATCAGTTTCGATCCGACGGAAACGCTTGACCTGGCGAAACAAAAAAAAGCAAATTACCTGAATCTGGTCAATAAAAAGGAGGCCATTAACCAGGGCTGGAAATTTTTTGTCTCAGACAGCGCCAGTATCGCCAGGATCACAAAAGCAGTGGGGTTCCGGTATAAAAAAACCGGGAACGACTTTTTGCATGCTGCTTCTGTCATTGTGGTCAGTCCCGATAAGAAAATTACCCGCTACCTGAACGGGATTTATTTTCTCCCCTTTGAATTTAAAATGGCTGTTGTTGAGGCAAACAAGGGACAATCAGGGCCTACCATCAATAAATTGCTCCAATTTTGTTATTCATACGATCCGGCTGGACAGACGTATGTTCTGAATGTCACAAAAATTACGGGATCGCTGATCCTGTTCATTGCATTGCTTTTTTTCCTGGTTTTAATTTTCAAACGCAAAAGAATTACAAACTAACAAACGGATATGCAACAAAGTTATCAAACCGCTGCTCCTGAGGTAAATTATTTGGAATACGAAGGCAAATACAAGGGACTGCTGGGATGGATTTTTTCCACCGACCATAAACGCATCGCCCTTTTATACCTGTATTCCATGATGACGATGTTTTTGGTTGGAGTATTATTGGGCCTGGCCATGAAATTCGAATTGATTGCACCCGGCAAGACGATCATGGATGCCAAGGATTATAACGCGGTATTCACGGTTCACGGGGTGATCATGATCTTTATGATTGTTATCCCGGGTTTGCCGGCAGTATTCGGAAATTTTTTACTGCCCATCATGATTGGGGCAAAAGACGTGGCTTTTCCGCGACTTAATTTGCTTTCATGGTATTTTTACATTGCAGGAGCGCTGTTGGTGATTTCTTCCGTGTTATTCGGAGAAGGAACGCCCGATACGGGTTGGACCTTTTATGCCCCTTACAGTTTTAAAACCGGAGCAAACATGCTGCCTGCCATTTTCGGGGCTTTTGTATTGGGTTTTTCTTCCATTTTAACCGGGCTGAACTTTATTGTAACCATACACCGGTTAAGAGCTCCCGGCATGAAATGGACGAAGATGCCGCTATTTCCCTGGTCGCTTTACGGAACAGCCTGGATCCAGTTGCTGGCAACGCCGATTGTCGGGATCACCCTGATGCTGGTTGCGCTTGAGCGGATTTTTGGTATCGGTGTATTTGATCCCGCGCTTGGCGGTGATCCTATTTTATATCAGCACTTGTTCTGGATCTATTCCCATCCGGCCGTATATATCATGATTTTGCCGGCCATGGGTGCAATTTCTGAGATTATTCCAACCTTTGCCCAAAAGCATATTTTCGGATACAAAGCCATTGTCGTATCGACCCTGGCCATTGCCTTTGTAGGCTACTTTGTGTGGGGGCACCACATGTTTACGTCGGGTATGACCGGGACTTCCCAGTATACGTTTTCAATTCTTACTTTTTTTGTGGCCATACCCAGTGCGATCAAAGTCTTTAACTGGGTGTCGACCATGCACAAAGGATCGCTTAATTTGCAGACGCCTTTTTACTGGGCCGCTTCATTTATTTTTGTGTTTATGATCGGTGGCCTTTCCGGCCTGGTGCTTGGAGCGCTGGCCGCCAATGTACACCTGCATGACACGGCTTTTGTCGTCGCCCATTTCCATTTTATTGTGTTTGGCGGCGTAGGCTTCTCCTTTTTTGGAGCCATTCACTACTGGTTCCCCAAAATA
Organism: Prolixibacteraceae bacterium; assembly: GCA_038562555.1. Taxonomy (GTDB): domain Bacteria; phylum Bacteroidota; class Bacteroidia; order Bacteroidales; family Prolixibacteraceae; genus JBCFBK01. The sequence goes on from JBCFBK010000005.1 coordinate 119,585, forward strand.
TTCGGACGCATGTACGATGCGACCTGGGCCAATGTGGGCTGGATCTTTTTTACCATCGGCTTCCTGACACTGTACACGCCTATGTTTTATTTGGGAATGATGGGGATGCCACGGAGGTATTACGATTACCTGCCCGAATACCATGCAGCCAACATCCTTTCCACACTGGGTTCCTGGGTTATGGTCATGGGGCTCATCATTATTGTGATCAACCTGTTCCGCTCAGCTAAAAGCGGAGCTGTTGCCACGGAGAACCCATGGAGGGGGAAAACGCTGGAATGGACCGTGCCGTCACCGCCACCGCTCGAAAATTTCAAGGAAATACCCATATACGGAGAGAAGGACGGACCTTACGAATATTAAAAAACAGAAACACTTATGTCGCAAGCTATTCACCACGACGAGCACTATGATCCGGAGGGATCTAAGATTGGAATGTGGCTTTTTATCTTTACGGAGTTGCTCTTATTTGGCGGACTTTTTATTGTCTACGCGGTTTACCGTTACATGAATTCAGAAGCCTTTCATTTAGCAGCGGAGGAGCTGAGCACACCAATCGGTACTATTAATACCGTTATTCTGCTGATCAGCAGTATGACGATTGCCATGGCAACAACTTCAATCCGTAAAAACCAGAAAGGAATAACACAGGCTTTGCTGACGATCACTTTTGTGCTTGCATTGGTATTCCTGGCCAATAAGTATTTTGAATGGGGTGTGAAATTTGATCATGGCATATATCCCGGATCGGAGAGCATGAAAGAACAAATGGGACAGGGGGAGATCCTGTTTTTTGGCCTTTATTTCGTGATGACCGGATTGCATGCCCTCCATATTATTATCGGGATGGTCATCATGAGTGTCGCTTTTGCCGGCGTACAGGCCGGCAGAATTACTGAAGAGAGGACGTCTCTGCTCGATAATGCCGGACTCTACTGGCACCTGGTCGATCTGATCTGGATTTTCCTTTTCCCCTTATTTTATCTAATCACTTAACTGCAAAGACATGGAACATGCAAAACATCATATCGTTCCCTACCGGACTTATGCCATTATTTTGGTGCTGCTGCTTTTTCTGACTTTTATATCGGTGGCCATTACGAGCATCGAACTGGGAAGTTACACGGTGGCAGGCGCATTGATTCTGGCCACCATAAAATCGTCGCTGGTGCTGACCTATTTCATGCACCTGAAATTTGATGAACCTTATATCAGAATTATGGTCGCTTTTGTATTTGTATTGTTCGCGGCGGTGCTGATAATTACTTTAATAGACTACATTACCATATAACTTATGTATATTCTAGCATCAACTCAGGCCTCCAATTTTGTTGCCGGTGTAGACAGGGCTTTTATTATTATTTTGTCGGTCTGTTTTTTCTTTTTGATTGGACTGACCATTACGATGATTTATTTCATCTTCAGGTACAATAGAAAGCGGAATCCGGTGGCAACACAGATCAGAGGCAGTCATACGCTTGAAATCGTTTGGACGGTGATCCCGGTTATCCTGGTACTGATCATGTTTTATTACGGATGGGCCGGCTGGAAGCCTATGAAGACGGCGCCCGACGACAGTTTTAACATTGATGTGACTGCGCGGATGTGGAATTTTACCTTTAAGTATGAAAACGGGAGAATTACCGATACCCTTTACGTTCCGCTGGATAAGGCGGTAAAACTGAACCTGAAATCGGTTGATGTTGTACACAGCCTTTATATCCCGGCATTCCGGGTGAAGGAAGATGTAGTCCCGGGGAGAAATAAATTCATGTGGTTTATTGCACAAAAGGAGGGGATTTATGATCTTTTTTGTGCGGAATACTGCGGGCTGCAGCATTCCTACATGCGTAACGGCGTGAAAGCAATGCCGCAGGAGGCCTTCAATAAGTGGTACCAGGACACCACCAAACAAGTGGCCGCTGCCACTGAATCTCCGGCTGCCACCGGAAAACGGATCATGACCAATATCGGCTGCTTTGCCTGCCATTCGACCGACGGATCGAAGGTGATCGGACCGACGCTGAAAGGGGTTTACGGGCACGAGGTTACGGTTAAGTCGAAAGGACAGGAGCGAACCCTGACCGTCGATGATGAATATATAAAACGCTCCATTTACGACCCGAATGCCGATGTTGTGGCCGGATATAACCAGGGACTGATGCAAAGCTACCAGGGACAGTTGAGTGATGACGATATTGCACAGATTATTGAATATATAAAAACACTAAAGTGACGATGAGCAGAAACTATTTCAGCTCATATCTGAAAATAATCCTGGAACTGGGCAAGGTGCGTATCTCCTTGCCCGTTGCTTTTTCGGCGCTGACCGGCTATGCATTAAAAACGGGCACGATTGGCACAGAGGGGATGCTGCTGGGCCTCGGCGTGTTTTTAATGTCATGCAGTTCGGGTGCCATTAATCATGTCCAGGAGCATAAAACTGACCGATATATGCCCAGGACCAGGAACAGGCCCATTCCGTCGGGAAAAATTTCACCTGCTGCCGGTGCACTGATTGCTTCCGTTTATTTTATACTGGGGGCGTTTGTACTAATCCGGTATTTTCAACCTGCTGCATTAACAGCCAGCGTGCTGACGCTTCTTTCGTATAATGCGTTTTACACACCGCTGAAAAAGATAACTGCATTTGCTGTCGTTCCCGGTTCGCTGGTGGGCGCTTTGCCTCCCTATATCGGCTGGCTGGCTGCAGATGGCGGATTATTCGACAACAGTATCTTTTTGGTTGCCGTTTTCTTTTTTATCGGGCAAATCCCGCATTTTTGGCTGTTACTGCTGATGTTTGGTAAAGAATACCGGCTGGCGGGATATCCCAGCCTGAACGATATTTTCTCTGAGAACCAGATTATGCGGTTAAGTTATACCTGGATCTTATCGACTGTGGCATCTGCGCTCATCATTGCCTTAAAGGTGATGAGTGTCCGCCTGGTGATCTTTCTGCTGATCGTTTATGTTTTCTATCTGTTGTTTTTCACAACCCGGCAAATACTTTCAAAAGAAGAGCTTAAAGTGCGGGCTACCTTCTTTAAGCTCAATTTTCTGTACCTGTTTATGATGATCGCGCTGATCGCCGACAGCCTGCTGCGGCTGCCCTGAATTATTTTTTCGCCAGTTCCCGGACATAGTGAACAATCATCCAGCGTTTCTCGGGAGGAATTTGTCCGCCATGCGGAGGCATCAGGCCGGAGGCTGAACCCCGGGTAATAACGTGGAAAATCTGCCCGTCGGGCCTTTCCTTTAAATAATCGTCGACCAGCGATCTTGGTTTTGCCGGGTATAATTTGCTTGTAAATAAATGGCCATTCCCGTCGCCCTTGTCCCCATGACAGCTAAGACAGAAGATGTCATACTGCCGTTTCCCTTCGGCCAATACTTCTGGGGTCGCATGAACCGGATTAACCAGTTCCTGGCCGGCCCGCTCCTGCTCTTCCATGGATTTGGCCCCGTATAGGTAGGGCTGATATCCTCGCGGGATGGTACCTTCAACGGGCAAACGCATCGTGTTCCCTTCTTTAAACACGGAATTTTCGGAGTAGGTTTTATAGGCCGGAGAATAGGCCATATCCGGGAAAAAAGTGTGTCCCGGCTGGTTCTTGTCCCTGGTGCAGGAGGCCGATAAAACAACAATCAGAACTAAAACAGGTAGTCTCATATTTTGTGTCTTGTGTCTAATATTGTGTATGATACTCAAAACTCTCTTTAAAGAACGGATGATGTTCAGGCACTAACGGAGCCTTCGCGAGCGAACGGAAAACCACGTAGAGGAACAATCCCGCATAGCCGGTTGTGATGCCGATTTCGGTTAACCCGATCGCAGCCTTTTCTCCAACTACACCCGGCATAATGAGTTGATACAGGTCAATCCAGTGGCCGATAAAAACAATGGCCGCCACAGGCAATAACAGCATCTCTCCCCGTTTAAAATTTCTGGTCATTAAGCCGAAAAGGGGAACAAAGAAATTCAGGATCAGGTTTACAAAGAAAATGGTATTGAAATGCTGATGGCGCTCATAGAAGTAAACGGTTTCTTCGGGAATATTGGAATACCAGATCAGCATATACTGTGAAAACCACAGGTATGCCCAAAAGATGCTGAAGCCAAAAAGGTATTTCCCCAGATCATGAACATGTTCCCGGTTCACATGAGCCATGTAGCCCATCCTTTTGAGGATAAAGAGGATCATGATCAGCACGGCAGTGCCGCTCGCGAGGATACTCGAAAAGACATACCAGCCGTAAAGTGTACTGAACCAGTGTGCGTCGATCGACATAAGCCAGTCCCATGCTGAAGTAACGCTGGTCACGGCAAGTGTAACAATAAAGATTGCCGAAAAAATCCGGAATTTCCGGTAATATTTCAGGTCGCCCGACTGGTCCAGCAGAAGCGAGTTCCTTCGGATAAACCACGCCAGGGCAATCCAGACGGAGAAATAAACGGCAAAGCGAATGTAAAAGAACGGCACATTTAAGTAGCCGGTCTTTTTTAGCAGGATCTCGTCTAAATGTTCTTTATGGGTCCATTCATAAAGGGTATGCATACCCCCGGATACGAAAAGCAGCAGCATCAGGATGCCTGCTACGGGAATAAACGCGCCCATGGCTTCTCCAATACGCTGAACGCTGGTATGCCAGCCGGATTCTGCAATGGTGTGCGCTGCAACGATAAACAGGCCAATAAGCCCGAAACCCAGAAAATAATATGTGTTCAGCAACAGGTTCGCGGCGATGCGTTCACCGCCTGTTCCTGTCAGGTAGCCCCCTGCCAGTGAGAGAACACCAATAGCGATCATCACAAAGGTTATGGTGCTGATCTTTTTTGTCAGTATGAATGTTTGTTTTTCCATCTCAGATTCTAAGCTTTTAAGATTATTCCCTCAGCTCCTGCATCAGCAAGCACCTGTTCCATGCGGCTGATCTCTTCTCCGTTGCTTTTCTCCGCTATTTCTACCACAATGACAAAACGGTCGTCAGTGGCCCGCTCATCATGAATCATTGGTTTGGCACCGGGGCCCAGTTTGTTTGTGATCAGAAAAGCGCCTACCATGGCGAAGGCCGCAAAGAGAACGGTCATTTCAAAGGTCACCGGAATAAAGGAGGGCACGGAAAAAAACGGCTTTCCACCAATATTTAACGGATAATCCACCGTAAAAACCCAGGCCTGAAACCCAAAGCCCAACAGCGCTCCAATGGTTCCCGCGATAAAAGCAACGCGTGTAAGGCGGGAGCGCTTCAGGTTAAGCACCTTGTCGAGCCCATGAACGGGGAATGGTGTCAGCACATCGCCAATCTGCAGGCCATTGTCCCTGATTTTTTTAATCCCTTTCAGCAGATCTTCTTCATCCAGGTAATACGCTGTGAAATATCTTTTCATTTTTGTTTTATTCTTCATGGTTCAACGGATTATTTTGCAGGCTCAGCGGAGCATTTCCCTGGTATCCGGCAGGCGCCGGCGGACTTTTCGGAACCGGATGCTGCCGGGTTTTTCCGGGGCTCTTTTCACCCGACGATTTTAAAACACCTTTCACTTCTGCTACGGCAATGACCGGAAATACCCGGACAAATAACAGGAACAAGGTGAAAAACAGACCGAGGGTACCCACATACACGCCTACCTCAACCAGGGTTGGCCGGTACATGGTCCAGCTCGACGGAAGATAATCCCGGTGCAGAGAAGTCACCACGATCACAAAGCGCTCAAACCACATCCCAATGTTTACGAAAATGGATATGATAAAGGTAAAAAGCACATTACGCCGCAGTCGTTTAAACCAGAAAAGCTGCGGGGTAATCACATTGCAGGTCATCATGATCCAGTAAGCCCAGGCATAGGGACCGAAGGCACGGTTGAAAAAAGTGTAGGTTTCAAATTCCACACCTGAGTACCAGGCCATGAAAAATTCGGTCAGGTAAGCAATCCCGACAATTGAACCGGTCAGGATAATGATCTTGTTCATCGACTCAATGTGATTCACGGTGATATAGTCCTCGAGGTTCATCGCTTTCCGGGCTACAATCATCAGCGTGAGCACCATGGCGAAGCCCGAGAAGATCGCTCCCGAAACAAAATAAGGCGGGAAAATAGTCGTATGCCAGCCCGGAATGACCGAAGTGGCAAAGTCAAAACTCACAATGGTATGAACGGACAACACCAGCGGAGCTGCCAGTCCGGCAAGTATCAGGCTTACGGTTTCGTGCCGGGCCCAGTGTCTGAAAGATCCGGTCCATCCGAAGCTCAAAAAGCCGTAGATCGCTTTGCTGATCTTTGTTTTTGCCCGGTCACGAACCGTACCAAGATCAGGGATCAGTCCGACGTACCAAAAAATAAGGGAGACAAGGAAATAGGTCGAAATAGCAAAAACGTCCCATAACAAAGGAGAATTAAAGTTAACCCAGAGTGCCCGTGTGTTTGGGTAGGGAAAAATGAAAAAACCCAGCAGCAGCCTCCCCATGTGAATCAGCGGGAAAAAGCCGGCGCACATGACAGCAATTAACGTCATGGCCTCGGCCGACCGGTTGATGCTTGTACGCCATTTTTGTCTGAAAAGTAATAAAATTGCTGAAATAAATGTTCCTGCGTGACCGATTCCGACCCACCAGACGAAGTTGGTGATGTCCCAGCCCCAGCCGATGGTCTTATTGAGACCCCATTCTCCGATACCGTAATAAACCGTCATGAATGAGGCCCAGCCTCCGAAAAGAAGGGCCAGGCCAGCCAGGGTGATCCCCATGTACCAGTATTTGGAAGGCGTGCCCGCCATTGGTGCCAGGATATCGTCGGTCACCTGCTTGTACGTTTTATTTCCCCGGATTAAAGGTTCTCTGAGAGGCGATGTATACATGCTTATTCGTTTTAATTAGATGCTTTTGTTTTTAACTTTGGTCAGGTAGCCCACCGATGGGAGCGTGTGCAGTTCTTCGAGCAAATGATAGTTCCGCTCATCGGCAAAGAATTTCGAGATTCTGCTTTCCTTGTTGTTCAGGTCTCCAAACACAATGGCATCGGCCGGGCAGCCCTGGGCGCAGGCTGGTATCACCTCGCCGTCCCGCAACTGCCTGTTTTCGTTTTTGGCAGTCAGTTTCTTCTCCTGAATACGCTGGATACAGAAAGAACATTTCTCGATGACCCCTTTGGCACGGACGGTCACGTCGGGGTTCAGCACCAGACGGCGCATATCGGTGGTCATCTGTGCAGGATCTTTTTTATTTCCGGGCATGGCATCAGCTCCGGTGTAGTCGAAGAAGTTAAAACGCCGTACCTTGTAGGGGCAGTTATTGTTGCAATACCGGGTGCCGATACAGCGGTTGTAGGCCATTTGATTGATCCCTTCATTGCTGTGGGTGGTTGCCGCGACCGGACAAACATTCTCGCAGGGTGCGTTGTCGCAATGCTGGCAGGTTACCGGCTGACGCAGAATTTCCGGATTATCCGGATCTCCTTTGTAATACCGGTCAATGCGGATCCAGTGCATTTCGCGCGCTTTCAGCACCTGTTCCCGGCCCACAACAGGAACATTATTCTCAGCCGAGCAGGCCACGATACAGGCGTTGCATCCGGTGCAGGAGTTTAAATCGATCGCCATTCCCCAATGAAAACCGTCGAATTTCCGCTGTTCATACAGCGACTTCATATGTTCCTTTATTTTTTCGCGGTTCTCATTTCCCGACGATGGATTCGCCAGGTATTCCTCGAGGGTGGTTTCACGGATCAGGCTTCTGCCTTCCATCGAATGATGCGACTGTGTACGCGCCAGTTCATAAGTCCCGGCCGTTTTCTCAATCTTTACCTGCTCCTGCCGGTAGATCCTGCTCCCGTTTTTCAGTTCAACCAACGGGTAAGCATTCTTTCCCGCGGTTTCACCGGGAACGCCCATGTTCACTCTTCCGTAGCCCAGCGCGACCGATATGGTTTTGTATTCCTGTCCGGGCTGAACAGCGACCGGGATTGGCCCGAGATCGTTAATCCTGATCAGTTGTCCGTCTTCGAGTCCCATTTCCTTAGCCAGCTTTGGCGAAACGGCAGCGTAATTATCCCAGCATATTTTTGATATCGGATCCGGAAGTTCCTGCAGCCAGGGATTATTGGCATGTTTGCCGGTCCCCACGCTGACGTTGGTATATAAAGCCAGTTCCGGACCATCGTCGCCGGCAGGGGTTTTGATGTTCATCGCCATAGCCTCTGCTCCGTCGCCATTAAAGGATTGCAGGCCGGTTTCCTTTTCCTCGGTCCGGAATACGCCGTCATGCAACGTACTGTTCCAGAAATTTTCAAACGAGCCTTCTTCACCGGCAAGCGGGAACAACTTTGCCTGCCAGAAATTTTGCAGGTAGCTGTGATAACCGGCCGGTTGGCCTGCCCATTTCAGCAGACTCTCCTGGGCAGCCCGCGTATTGAAGATCGGGCGGATGGCCGGCTGCGCCAGCGAGTAACTTCCGGTCTTTACTTCGAAATCGTTCCAGGCCTCCAGATAGTGATGGTCAGGACACACATAATGGACATGTTCCGATGTTTCTTCAGCCAGTACAGGCATCGAAATTTTAAGTTCAACTTTTTTGAGTGCTTCGGTAAACCGCTCCGCCCGGGGATAATCGTAAGCCGGGTTCACGTCGTAGAGGATCAACCCATCCACTTTTCCTGCAGCCATATCCGCTATAAGCCTTTCCATGTCATCGTCTTTTGCCTGGCGTAGTTTCAGGTGTACGTCGGTTTGGATGGTATTGCCGTAGTTGCCCAACAACTGGTTGATGGCATTGACGAGCAACTGGGTTTCCACCTCATTGCTGCCGCTCAGCACAAGCGATTTTCCCTTATTTGCTGCCAGTTCGGCAGCCAGCGGTTTTACGTCAACGGGAGAAGTGGGAACGGTGCCGACGGCTTGTCCGTCGATTCGTTTTAATTCCTGGTACAGCGAGGCCAGCACAGCTTTTTCCTGCGACGGTCTGATCTGATACCGCTCGTCAGCATTCGATCCGGTCAGCGACATCCCGCCTTCAAAATGAATATGGCGCGACATCCGTTTTTGTCCGTTGTCGAGTTTGCGGTTTTTCATGTATTGCTTGGTATACTCAACCGGCGACAGCCACGATCCGAGAAAATCGGCATCAAAACCCACTATCAGCGCAGCCTTGCTGAAATCATAAGCGGGAACAAAGGCCTTTCCGAAAGTCCGTTCATTGGCCTTCAAAATGCCTGATGCAGAAAGTACATCATACTGAATATGTTCGGCTCCCGGATGTGCCTGGATGAACTCAGCAATAACTGCCTTTGTAGAAGGGCTGATAATGGTCGGGCTTAGGATAACCACCTTGCCTGACCTGCTTTTTATGCCATCCAGGATCAGCATAATCTTTTCATCGGCTTCATTCCAGCTGATCTCCTTTCCCTGATAAGTCGGATTCCGGTACCGCTTATTGTCGTAAAGGCCAAGCACAGACGCCTGGGTCCGGGCATTCGTACCACCAAAGGTGACGGGCGAAAGACTGTTCCCTTCAATCTTGATGGGTCGTCCGTCTCTCACTTTCACTAAAATACTGCAGTAATCGGTCCCGTCGAAAAAGGTTGAGGCAAAATAACTGGCTTCACCCGGAATAATATTTTCCGGCCTGATCAAAAAGGGAATTGCTTTTTGCACCGGTTGGCGGCAACTGGCAGCAATGGCCGCCGACGCTACTGTAAACCCAAAGAGTTTTAAAAAATCCCTGCGGGAACTTGTATCGGCTTTGGCCTCCCGCTTCATCTGAAGGATCATCTTTCGGTCGCCCGCTTCCTGACCCGCAGCGGCATTCCGTGCATCATAAATAAGCTCGTCCAGGCTTTTATAATATTGTTCGCTCATGTGTTTTAAATATAGTTTAATAGTGGCATTTCATACAATCGGTTCCCCCAATCATATCGACGGTCACTTTATCGATCTCTCCCTTTTTTATTTGCTCATGAAGCTTTTCATACTTGCCGTAGAAATTATTGCTTGTGAACTGAACCTCCTTTGTGCGGTGGCAATCGAGACACCAGCCCATGCTGAGGTCTTCCACCTGCCTGACCACATCCATCCGGGCTACATCGCCGTGACATTCCATGCAATCCAGTTTTCCGGCATTTACGTGTTGAGCGTGGCTGAAGAATACATGGTCGGGCAGGTCATGCACCCTGATCCATTCAATTGGTTTTTGTTTCTCATTCGCTTCAATGACCTTGGCAATTTCAAATTGCCCTGAAAGTTTTCCTTCCCGCACCAGCGAATGGCAGTTCAGACAAAGGTCCCCCGGGGGAATTCCGGCAGTCTTGCTGTCCTCGGCGGTGAAATGACAGTACTTACAATCGATCTGGTTCTGGCCCGCATGCACCTTGTGTGAAAATTTAATGGGTTGTGCAGGCTCATATTCAGGAGAGCGCCCCAGTCTTACGCCTTCGTCATAGACTATTTTAACCTGATAGCCAAATACCAGGAGAAAAATAACCAACGGCACCGCCTTGTATTTGACTTTATGGAAAACGATCAGTTCCAGCAGGGCCCAAACGACGATAAGACTTAAGAAAATGAAGAGGAGCAGCCGCGTGATATCTGGTTTTTGAGCCACGGGTCCCCGCATGGAAAGGTCGTCCAGATAAGCCTTCATCGATTTCAGGTCAGCTTCCTCAAACTGATACCCCTGATGAACTTCGGCCATCTTGCCTCCTGCCGGTTGCATCACGACTGCCTGAAAAGCAGCAAAATCCTTTTCAATATATTTATTGGCGATATCTGCCGCAGAAGGATTCCAGTTCAGGGTATCGGAAGGGACCAGGTTATGGCACGACACACAGGAGGGTTGTTCACTGCCGTGAGGCAATAATCCCAGGAAAAAGCGCTCGCCACGCTTCAGATTGTCTGCCAGATGACCTCCGGTACTGTGCCCGCCGGTATCAGCAGAAGCGGAATCCGGCGGCGAGGTTTGCACTGCTGTTCCGGTTGTATCTGCTCCGGCAGCACTGTCTTTTGCCGCGGTTCCGGTTGTATCGGCCGAAGCCGTCTCAGCCTGCCCCTTTGCCCCGGTATTAATTACTGAGTCGGCGCCGGCTTTCGATGCCTGTGAGTCGGCTGCGGCTTTCACAGAGTCGCGTTTACCCTGTGTTTGGGGTAGCGCCATTGTGGAAATATCAAAAAATGAAAAGGAGAGGATTAACAGAAAGACCTTAGGAGAAAACCTGTATTTCTGCAGTTCAGAGAAAATTATGCTCATTCTAAAAGGTTTAGAAAATTTTTCTTTATCAAACAAGATTTACGCAACTCAATCAGAATTAACAAATTTTTATGTTGAAGGTTTTAGCCGACGGATAAAAAAAGAACGCTCAGAGAAAATCGGGCATTATTTGGGATCGCCGCAGAACGTATGTTCCCTTTAAATTTCTGATAGTCAGAAAAATTATGGTTAAAGTTAAGGAAGGGCTACAGCATGTGCCGGTTGAACGAACGGATAAATCTTTTAAATTCGGAAAGCAATGGCCGATTTACCGCGGCGGCGGCAAGACAAAAAAGTGTGGATTTTTAATTTTTGTGTTTCCGGAAATGGGAACTCAGGTGTTTTGAACTTACCCCGGCAGATCTCAGCCTGATTACCAGTTGTGTTTTTGTCGTGTCGCTAAGATGCTCGATGTTTACTTCCTCCGGAATGTACCCTTCCATGGTGACTAACAATCCCTGACTGCTGTCGGGGATATTCCAAAGTCTGAATTCACCATTTTCATTGGTAATTGTTCCCAGCGCATTATCCAAATCAGGAACGCAAATGCTGACCCCATAGAGTGGAGTCTCTGTGGTCTGGTCAATCACTTTTCCCCTTACGTTTTTGGTGGGATCTTTTCCTGCTGACGAGATTAAAAACGGGATAATCAGGCTGAAAATAAAAATAAAGGCTGCTTTCATGTTCCTTGCGATTGTAATGGCTTCTGTTGCTTAGACTGATTTCACCGTAAAAAAGTTGCACCGGGGAAGTTAATTTTTTGTTAAAAAGTTAGAAAATTGCTTAATAGCTTCAACCCGGAATAAATGCCGGCAACCCACTCACTGCGGGAGGATCACTTTATATCCCCGCTTTTCAATGGCCGCAATAATTTCTTTTTCTCCGGTTTTCGAAGCATCCCAGGCGACATGTGCAGTCGAGTCTTCATGATTCGCTTCGATCGACATAACGCCGTTCAGTTCGCCAACGCCTTTTGCAATCGACATTTCGCAATGATCGCACGTCATTCCTTCAACCCGGAAGGTCCGCTCGTTGATTTCAGCTTCACGCCCGGCATCTTGTGCGGCTGGTGCTTCTGCCCCAGGCTTGTGTTCGGGTGCGCAGGATGCCGTTGTCAAAACAGCCAATAAAAAAATATAAACGATTGTTTTCATCAGTAAATAATTTGTTTTTTAATCGTCTGATGGAACTCACATGTTGCTGAAAATTAATTTTATCGGTGTTTACGTTGCCGCGCAACATGTTCGTTTCATGCGTGGTTATAACGTTGGGTATTTCGAAATGTTCACGACCGTTTACATGATTATGACAGCTTTTTTTCGGTCGGGCGTTTTCTCATCCTGGAAAAAAAAGCAAATAATTCTTTCAGGTATTTCAGAACAGCTACTCATTAAATATTTTTATTTCAGAATGATAGCTTTTATAAATATAAAAAGATGTATAACTCTTTAAATTTCAATGAAAAACAAAATTGTATGGTTGTTGTTTTCTTCATAATTTAGTGCAAAACCGGTAGGTATGGATAAGAATATTTTTTGGAAGGTGTGGCTGTTTTATTACGAGGGTTTCCGGAACATGAGCAGTTGGGGGAAGCAGATGTGGATTGTAATCCTGATCAAACTGTTTGTGCTGTTTGTAATCCTGAAGTTGTTTTTCTTTCCCGATTTTCTCGAATCGAACTTTGATACCGACGAGCAGCGAAGCCTGCAGGTACTTGAAAATTTAACAAATATAAAATAGACCGGCAACATGTTAGAAACAATCGACCTCTCTTTAGTTAACTGGTCGAGGGCGCAATTTGCGCTCACGGCCATGTATCACTGGATTTTTGTTCCCTTAACGCTCGGCTTCTCCTTCATAATTGCCTTCATGGAGACCTTGTATGTGAAAACCGGAGATCCGGAATGGAAGCGGATCACGAAGTTCTGGATGATCTTATTCGGGATTAATTTCGCCATCGGCGTGGCAACAGGAATTATCCTGGAGTTTGAATTTGGCACTAACTGGTCGAACTACTCCTGGTTTGTAGGCGATATTTTTGGTGCTCCTTTGGCGATAGAAGGCATTCTGGCATTTTTTATGGAATCGACTTTCATCGCCATCATGTTTTTCGGATGGAACAAAGTCAGTAAGAAAGTGCATTTGGCGGCCACATGGCTGACCGCTATCGGTGCTAATCTTTCGGCTCTTTGGATTTTGGTGGCAAATGCCTGGATGCAGTATCCGGTGGGCATGCAGTTTAACCCGGATCTGGCCCGGAACGAAATGAAGAGTTTCTGGGATGTTTTGTTCTCGCCGGTTGCTGTTGATAAGTTCACGCATACCACCTCTTCTGGTTTTGTGTTGGCAGCTATTTTTGTTATCGGCATATCGGCCTGGTTTATGCTGAAAAAGCGGGAGATCGTGTTTGCCCGGAAAAGCATAGCCGTCGCCGCTGTGTTCGGCCTGCTGTCGTCGGTTTACCTGGCTTTTACAGGTGACAGCTCAGCCCGCCACATCGCCAACTACCAGCCTATGAAGTTTGCTGCTTTCGAGGGCTTGTACAATGGGAGTGAGGGGGCCGGATTAATCGCTCTCGGTGTGATATCGACCACTGATTCCGATCCGTCGAACGAGAACCTGATGGATTTCAATATGAAAATTGAAATTCCCAATATCTTGTCGTATATGGCCTATATGGACTGGAATGCATTTGTTCCGGGGGTGAACGATCTGCTGCGCGGAAATGAAAAATACGGGATCATGGCGGCTACGGAAAAAGTGGAACGCGGCAGGCAGGCCATTCAAAAACTGAAGGCATTCAAGGACGCAAAGGCCGCGGGCGATTTAAGCCGGGCCGAAGCCCTTAAAACGGAGTTTATGAATCCGGAATTTCAGGATCAATACTTTAAATATTTTGGTTACGGCTATATCTCCGATCCGAATTTGCTGGTCCCCAGTGTGCCCCTGACCTTTTACAGCTTTCATATCATGGTGATACTGGGATTCTACTTCATTCTTTTCTTCGCGCTGTCGCTGATTTACGTGATCAAAGGTACCATGGAGCGCAGGAAAGGTTTTCTGAGATTGGCTATCTGGACGGTACCAATGGCCTACATCGCTTCGCAGGCCGGGTGGATTGTTGCGGAAGTCGGCCGGCAACCCTGGGTGATCCAGGACCTGATGCCTACTGTTGCGGCTGTTACAAAGATTAGTGCCGGCGCCGTTCAGGTCACCTTCTGGATGTTCGCAATTATTTTCACCACCTTACTGATCGCGGAAATTAAAATAATGGCCCGGCAAATCAAGATCGGGCCTAAAGCAGATGGAGGGCACAGAAATGTTTGAGAATCTTTCCTATTATATCCTGCAGCAATACTGGTGGATCATTGTTTCGCTGCTGGGCGCCTTACTCGTTTTCCTGACCTTTGTGCAGGGAGGGCAGACCCTGATCTATACGATCGGAAAAAACGAAGGCGAACGGAGTCTCCTTGTCAACACCCTGGGGCGTAAATGGGAGTTTACCTTTACCACGCTTGTAACCTTTGGGGGTGCCTTTTTTGCATCGTTCCCGCTTTTTTACGCAACTTCTTTTGGAGGCGCCTACTGGGTCTGGATGATCATCCTTTTCTTTTTTGTCATCCAGGCGGTATCGTACGAATTCCGGAGAAAACCAGCTAATTTTCTGGGGACAAAAACTTACGAGACCTTCCTTTTTCTGAACGGGGCGCTGGGAACCATCCTGCTGGGAACAGCCGTGGGGACTTTTTTTAACGGAGCGATGTTCAGTCTGAACGATATGAACCAGGTGAACTGGGAAACGCCTTACCGCGGATTGGAAGCTGTGCTGAATTTTCATAATGTAGCACTGGGGCTTTCGGTGTTCTTTCTGTCGCGGGTGCTTGGCGCGCTCTATTTTTTAAATTCGGTCGAGAGTGAGCCTGTTGCCGATCGCTCGCGGCGGCAGGTAATCTATAACACGGTTCCCTTTCTGGTGTTTTTCCTGTTCTTCCTGATCCGTTTGCTTCTGATGGAAGGCTATGCTTATGAAGCAGAATCGGGAAAGGTATTTCTGGAGGAATTTAAATATCTTCATAACCTGATTCAAACGCCCGTCGTTGCAGTCTTGCTGCTGGCGGGTGTGGTTGCCGTGTTATGGGGAATTGGTATCACCGTTTTGAAAAAATCAGGGAAAGGTATCTGGTATAGCGGAGGCGGGACGGTTTTGACGGTATTATCGTTGTTTTTGCTCGCAGGCCTTAACCGGACGGCCTTTTATCCCTCCGCATTCGACCTGCAGTCGTCGCTTACCATTGAAACGGCTTCATCGAGTAAATTCACCCTGGTAGCCATGAGCTATGTGTCCCTGTTTGTGCCTTTCGTGGTAGCCTATATCTGGTGGTTCTGGAAGGCCATGAATAATAAAAAGATTTCGGCTGAAGAGATTGGTGAAGATTCGCACGCTTATTAGTAAAAATCAAAAAAACATAACCATATGTACGGGAATGCAATTATCTGGTTTCTCTCCTGGCCCATTCTGATCGTGATCGCCTGGTTCCTGGTCAGATTCGTCGTCGGGAAATACCGGAATTCTCTGGGAAGAACAGAAGAATAAAAATAACGGTTCGTATCCTATCCTGTAAACTGATCTTTCCGGTTGGTTCACAGGATATTTTATGCTTTTCTGTCTGCGGTCTGCGGCCTTTTAAACAGTGACATCACAATATAGCTAATAATGATGAGCGGCAGGGCGTACAATTGAAAGATCAGGATCAGCACAAGGCAAAGGGCGAGGAATGAGAAGCGAAGCTGATTTCCCCGCCAGCTCAGATCTTTAACCTTTAACGAAAACATGGGAATTTCGGAGATCATCAGGCAAGGGAAAGCCACGATGACGGCAGCAATAAAAAACGGGTTCAACAGCAAGTGATTAACAGCTTCCGATTTTCCGAACTCCAGCACGAATGCCAGTGATGCATAGAACATGGCGTTTGCCGGAATCGGCAATCCCAGAAAACTTTCGCTTTGACGGGTATCGATATTGAATTTGGCCAGCCTGAAGGCGCCGGCTGCCGGAACCAGGATCACCGAAACCAGCAGGACCCACTGCAGGGGGGTGCCCTGGGTTTCCGCAAAGGAAACATTGCCCCCGAACAGCGATCGTTCAAGCATACTCCAGAGGATCGCCGCAGGTGCCACACCAAACGACACCAGGTCGGCCAGCGAATCGAGCTGTTTTCCGATTTCTGAATAGGACCGTAATAAACGGGCGGCCAGGCCATCCATAAAATCGAATACAGATGCGGCCAGAATGAAAACGGCAGCCAGTCCCAATTCTCCTTCAATTCCCATAAATACCGCCATACAGCCCGAAATCAGATTCATGGCTGTGATAAAATTAGGTAACCAGAAAAACAAATTTCGCTTGCTCATTTTCCAAATATTTCTTGCGTCCCGTACCGCACATTTTGAATCTTGTGTTTGATACTTGTGTCTGTTCTACAGTTCCTCTTCACTGCTCAGCTCGCCCAGGATCGTCTGTGTTCCCTTCACCTTGTCGCCAAGCTTTACAAAGATTTTGGTATCGACAGGCAGATAAAGGTCAACGCGGGAGCCAAAGCGAATGAAACCCATTTCCATGTTCTGGGTTACTTCCTGTCCGGGTTTCAAAAAATTCAGGATCCGCCGGGCGACAGCGCCGGCGACCTGCTTGGTCAGGATTTCCCGGCCGTCGGGTAGCTGGATGGCAGTGCAAAAACGTTCGTTTTCATCGGCCGATTTATGTCTGAAGGCAGCGTAAAACTCACCTTTCTTATGCTTTAAATAAGTAACGGTTCCTGAAACCGGCACCCAATTAATGTGAACATTCAGCGGAGACATAAAGATGGAAACCTTCAGTGTTTTTTCTTTGAGGTACTCCTTTTCTTCACATTCCTCAATCAGACAGATTGTTCCATCGGCAGGTGCCAGGACCAGCCTCTCGCCTGGGGAAATTGTTCTGGAAGGATAGCGGAAAAACTGAACGACCAAAACCAGCAGGATGAGCGTCGCGATGGAAACCACGATGCCGGCAACAGGTGTGGCCAGGTACAGCCAGGCTGCCAGGTTAGCCGTGATGATAAAAAGGAGCGTGGTCCGTATAATTCTTTTTCCCGCGGGATGAAACTTCATTCGTTCTAATTTTTGCGCAAAAGTAATGATTTTAGGTTTAACATTCAGATTACCCCGGTAATTTGATCCGTTTTGTCGTGCGTCATAGCCGCAAAACAAGCTCCAGATAGCAGGTATAAACCGGAATGGCGAACAGCAGGGAATCGAAGCGGTCGAGCAGCCCCCCGTGTCCCGGGATGAGTTTGCTGCTGTCCTTCAGCCCGAACTGGCGCTTTAAAAGCGATTCTGCCAGGTCGCCGAAGGTAGAAACAACGACGACAAGCAAACCTATAATCAGCCAGTGAACGAGGCCGGTTTCAGGGAAAAACCTGGAGAGAAAATACGCGGAGACCAGGGCTGCGATGGTACCGCCTATAGCCCCCTCCCACGATTTTTTCGGAGATATGCGTTCGAAAAGCCGGTGCCTGCCGAGGCTTATGCCAAACAGATAGGCTCCCGAATCATAAACCCAGATGAGCGCCAGTAAAGCGATCATCTGGCCGGGCGAATAAGCGCCGGTTCGGTCAAACACGATCAGGTTGGCAAGGCTGAGCGGGAGGGCGACATATGCAATACCCAGGATACCGGCGGCGATACTTTCGAGCGGGCGGTCATTTTTCCGGTACAGTTCGGCAGCGAAAAACGACAGCAACATTGGAAAAATAAGCAGGAAAGCTAAAGCAGACAACTTCCCGGAGGCTACCAGGAAAGAAATGACAAATATGACGGTCCCTGTTGCCAGTCCTGCCGCTTTCAGCGGTCGGGTTCCTGAATTTTTGATTAAATTATAGAATTCGTTCAGTGTTCCTGCCAAGATAAGCAGAAAGAAAATGGCAAAAACGTAATTTCCAAGAAGCAGGCTTCCCAGTGTGACGCCAACAAACACGATACCGGCCAACGACCGGGTAACAAGGTTCTTCAACTCTTCAGCGTTTTTAGAATTTCCAAAGCAGCAGCCTCGTCATTTTCGTGAACGTAGACTTCAATCTCCCCGATGGCAGGGAACATCGAATCATGCTGGTCCAGGATCACTGAGTTAATGTTGTTTTCACTAAGTATGTCACGGGCGATATCAGCCTGATAAGGATCGTTGGTTGTATGTACTTTTACAAAATCTTTCTCCATCGTTTGCGTTAAAAAGGTTCTTCACATAAAAGTACGAATAATTTCCTTGGCCCGTGCATTCCTTTTACCAGTGTTTTTTCAATGTCGGCGGTTCGGCTGGGGCCGGTAATATTGGTGATCATCGAAGGAAGACCCCCGGGATACAGCTGGTGCAACCTGCCAAGGGCTTCGTCCAGATACCTGACCAGTTGGCCTGTGTGGGCAATGACCAGATGTGTTTCCGGGAAAACATGCAGCCGGCGGCCTGACGTTTTACCGGAACTAACCATGACCGATCCCAGGTGAGCGATGAGAAACTCACAGGGCGTAATCCCTACCTGGAGGCTCTCAAAATCAGCAGGAGAGCTTTTATAATCCACTTTTCCATCCAGGGCCTGCTGAAGCTTTTCATCCAGGCAAAAGATGGCCTCCCATTTTTCTTCTTCGGCCATAGCCCGGATCTGCCGGGCTGCTGCGTCGAGGTTTTGCAGCCGGTAAACGGTTCCGGAAACCAGTTCCAGCTTTTCCTGAAAACATTTGGACAGATCCTGATCTGTATCCGCATAAACAGGAGCAGTCATATCTGGTTCCGGCGGCGTCACTGCTTTTCTCCGGTCCCTGCTTTCTTTCAGTCGAAGAAGTATGTTTTCCCTTGCTGATGCCATTGCTGTTAATTTATTCCAGTTTGCCCGGGGTTTCCTGACCAGTTTGTTGCCCGTTGTTGCCCATAATATCTTCATGGATCCAGGGTCGTTTGCCGAAGATCTCTTCCAGGTCTTCGCCAAAGATCACTTCACGTTCGAGCAGGCGGGCTGCCAGTTTTTGATGTCCCTCTGCATTTTCGGACAGGATTTTCAATGCCCGCTGGTACTGCGATTCAATCAGTTCTTTAGCCTCGTTGTCGATCAGCTCGGCTGTTTTCTCGCTGTAGGGCTTGGTAAAACCGTAGTCGTTCTGCCCGGTCGAGTCATAAAAACTGACATTCCCGACTTTGTCACTCATTCCAAAAATGCTGATCATGGCGTAAGCCTGTTTGGTCACTTTTTCCAGGTCGTTTTGCGCTCCGGACGACACTGAACCAAAAACCAGGTTTTCGGCGGCTCTGCCACCGAGGGCCGAACACATCTCATCAAGCAGTTGCTCTTTTGTTGTAATGGAACGTTCTTCAGGAAGATACCAGGCTGCGCCCAGCGCTTTTCCACGTGGTACGATCGTTACCTTCACCAGTGGGTGAGCGTGTTCGAGCAGCCAGCTAATGGTAGCATGGCCGGCTTCATGAAAGGCGATCCGCTTCTTCTCGTCTTTCGAGATGATTTTATTTTTCTTCTCAAGTCCTCCAACGATCCGGTCAACTGCATCGAGAAAATCCTGCTTGGTTACCTTATCGCGGTTGCGGCGTGCGGCAATCAGCGCCGATTCATTGCATACATTGGCGATGTCGGCACCCGAGAAGCCAGGCGTTTGTTTGGCCAGAAAGTTGACCTCAACATCCTCCGAAAGCTTAATGGGACGCAGATGGACCTGGAATATTTCACGGCGTTCGTTCAGGTCGGGCAACTCCACATGGATCTGACGGTCAAAACGCCCGGCACGCATTAATGCCCGGTCGAGGATATCAGCCCGGTTGGTGGCGGCAAGGATGATCACACCTGAATTGGTATCGAATCCATCCATTTCGGTAAGCAACTGGTTCAACGTGTTCTCCCGCTCATCGTTCGACCCGAAGTTAGGGTTTTTCCCACGGGCCCGGCCAATGGCGTCAATCTCGTCAATAAAGACAATACACGGGGCTTTTTCCTTGGCCTGCTTGAAAAGGTCTCTCACGCGCGAGGCTCCCACGCCAACAAACATTTCCACAAAGTCGGAGCCCGACATCGAGAAGAAAGGAACGTTGGCTTCGCCGGCTACTGCTTTGGCCAGCAAGGTTTTTCCTGTCCCCGGAGGACCCACCAATAAAGCACCTTTTGGAATTTTGCCCCCCAGCTTGGTATATTTCGAGGCGTTTTTTAAAAACTCGACAATTTCTTCCACTTCCTGCTTGGCCTCGGCCAAACCGGCAACATCTTTAAACGTAATATTTACCCGCGAATCCTTGTCAAATATCTTTGCCTGCGATTTTCCTACACTGAATATATTTCCGGCGCCCGCTCCGCCTCCGGCTCCCTTACTCATCCTGCGGAAAATCCACCACCAAATCCCGATGATGATTAAAAACGGCAGGATCCAGCCGATGATTTCACCGAAATAATTGTGGACCGTTTTATATTCAATGCTTACCTTATCGGCATTGGAGAAGTCAGCCTGGGCTGCAGCCAGATTCTCTTCAAAAGTTTCGACCGAACCAATGGTAAAGTAAAAGTGCGGCCCGATCCGTGAAGGCGTATTGAAACCTTTCGTCAGCTTTTCAGCATAATCTTCATAGCTGTCTTCTTTCAGGTAGATCTGCGCTTCCTCCCGGTTAACAACCACGATCTTTTCAATGTCATGCTGAACAAGCATGGTGTTTTTGACGTCCTGCCAGTTTGTTTCGACCGGGCCTCCTCCAAAACTGAAATACTGGATGACCAGGAAGATGATAATTGCAATTCCGTAAATCCAATAAGGATTTAATTTGGGCGGCTTACCTCCCGCTTTGAAATTGCTGAGATTGGGACGTTGCTTGTTCTTATTCGTATTGTTTGCCATTTATTTGTTCTGTTTTTCTATATTAATTTCCTCAACTGCTGCGTCTGCCCATAGATTTTCGATGTCATAAAAATTCCGCGCTTCATGTTGGAATACATGGACCATAACATCTGCATAATCAAGCAAAATCCAGATCGCGTTTTTATATCCATCTTTATGCCAGGCCTTTTCTCCTGACAACTCTTCTACTGTATCTTCAACAGAATGCGCGATTGCATCAACCTGAGTAGTTGAATTGCCGTGACAGATAATGAAGTAATTGCACTCGGAGTGGTTTATTTTGGTTAAATCTATTTTGACAATGTCTATTCCTTTTTTTCGTTCGATCCCCTCGATGATAGCGTTTAATAATGTTTCTGAATCTCTTTCCTTCTGTGTTCTACTCATAAATTCCTTTTAGAAATACAAAGATAAATTTTTTAGTTTATTTTAATGCGTAAATTATGTATGGGTAATAACCTGAAAATTAAAAAAATAGTTTAATTCGCAGTGTTAATAAATTTAAAATATGCTGTTTTCTACGATTGGTCATACCATCATTCACATAGACCGTACTGAAAGTACCAATAACTATGCCATCAGTGAAGTAGCTGTTAATGAGGTTCAAGATGGCGCTGTCTTTTTGACATGCAGGCAGACAGCAGGCCGCGGGCAACGTGATAACCGGTGGGAAAGTGAAGACGGTAAAAACCTCACTTTCTCCATTTTTTTGCGGCCTTCGTTCCTCGAGGCTCACCGGCAGTTTATGCTTTCCAAGATGGTGTGCCTCGGTCTGGTGAGTTTTCTGAGCCGGCACACCGAAAACGTGAAGATCAAATGGCCGAACGACATCTATGTCGGAGCAAGGAAGGTATGCGGAATCCTGATCGAAAATGCGATCATGGGCAACACCATCAGTCAGTCGGTTATCGGCATCGGTCTCAACATCAACCAGACCAGTTTTCTTTCGCCGGCCCCCAATCCGGTCTCCCTCAAAATGATCACCGGAATGGAGTACGATCTGGAAGTATCGCTTCGCGAGTTGCTCAGCGCAATCGACCTGTGGTATGTCAGATTGCGCGAAGGCCGGTACCGCGAGCTGGATGACGCTTTTTACGAAAATCTGTACCGGTTGAATGAATGGCACCGCTTTCGCGACGAGGCTCACGAATACACGGGCATGATCACGGGCGTCAATGCGATCGGTCAGCTTTGCATCCGCGAAAAGGACGGAGCGCAGCACGAGTATCATTTTAAGGAAGTGGAATATTTGTTAACGGGGAAAAGTACGATTTAACTTATGTGATGATTGCTAAAGAATGTCATTTTTTATACCTTACGGCCTTTCAAAACACGAAAATAAAAGCTGAAAATGGGCATGTTGAAAACACGCTTTTCCGCCTTCAGGATGTTATTTAACCCGGGGAAGCGCCATAGATTGGTTTTGGACAAAATTCCGGAACAGACTGAAAAGCTGAAGAAGCAGGATGGAGAACTCGGAAACGAACGGGACGAAAACAACCAGATTAAAGAAAGCCTCATCCGGGAAAAAGCGTTGCTGGATTCCATGCTGAATACCCTTCCCGATTATATTTATTTTAAGAACCGAGACAGTGAATTTCTCCGTGTCAGCAAGTCGTTCGCAGAACGGTTTGGCATGCAGACTGAAGAAATAATCGGTAAAACGGATTTTGATTTGCGTTCGCCTGAGAAAGCCCAAAAATACCGTGAGGAAGAACAACGTATCATGAGATCCGGAAGAGGATTGATCGACGAGATTCGCAAAGGGGTCAATACAGGCGGCAACGAGCTGTGGACTTCGGTAACCAAACTCCCGCTGTATGACGAAACGGGTGAATGTATCGGGACATTCGGGATAACCAAAAACGTAACTGCCCTGAAGAAGCTGGAAATTGCGGTAAAAGACCAAAACGACCAATTGCTGGCAAAAAAGGAGGAGTTAGAGAAGACCATAGCCGAGTTGCATCACATCCAATCGGAACTCAAATGGGAAAAGTCGCTGATGGACGCGCTGATGGACAATCTTCCGGATGCAGTCTATTTTAAAGACCCCGGGAGTAAATTTATGAAAGTAAGCAAATCAATGGCCAGGCTGTTTAATCTGGAAAGGCCCGAAGAGCTTCATGGCAAATCGGATTTCGATTTTTTTACAAGGGAACATGCCTTGCCTGCCTACAATGCGGAGCAAACGATCATCAAAACCCGGAAACCCATTATTGGCCTGGTCGAAAAGGATACGTTTAAGGACGGTGGTGAACGGTATGTTTCCACGACCAAAATGCCGTTGACAAACGAAAAAGGAGAGATAGCCGGCACTTTCGGGATATCGCGCGACATTACCCGGATAAAACAAATGGAACTGGAAATACGTGAGCATAATGAACGACTGAAAGCCCAACAGGAGGAGCTAAAAGCGACAAATGAAGAACTGAAGGCACAGGAGGAGGAACTCCGGGTTGCCAACGAAGAACTGCAATCGCAGGAGGAGGAACTCCGGGTTGCCAACGAAGAACTGGCTGAACAGACAAAAATCTTATCTGAAAATGAAAAAGTGCTAAAAGCACAACAGGAGAGACTTGTCGAGATCAACGAAGAGCTGAGATTGGCGAGCCAATACAAATCCGAGTTTCTCGCCAACATGTCGCATGAATTGCGTACCCCGCTGAACAGTATGCTAATCCTTTCAAAATTGCTTGAGAACAATAAAAAAGGAAATTTAACCGGCGAGCAGTTGAAATCGGTCAGTATTATCCATAAGAGCGGGAAAGACCTCCTTGACCTGATAAATGAGATACTCGACCTGTCGAAAATTGAAGCAGGCAAAATGACCTGCAATTTCAGTGATAC
Source organism: Prolixibacteraceae bacterium (assembly GCA_038562555.1). Taxonomy (GTDB): domain Bacteria; phylum Bacteroidota; class Bacteroidia; order Bacteroidales; family Prolixibacteraceae; genus JBCFBK01. The sequence continues at coordinate 143,588 of JBCFBK010000005.1, forward strand.
GCTTACAACTGAAATCAGAATGGAGATCATTCAGAATTTTGGCCCGGTAGCGTCAAGCAAGGGATTGAGCTTGAAAGTGAATCAGGATGACGATTTTCCGCAAGTCATTTTTACCGACAAGCAACGACTGATGCAGATCATCAGGAATTTGCTTTCGAATGCTTTTAAATTTACCAGCACCGGCGGAGTAAAGGTTAATTTGGGCGTTACCCCGTCTGCAACAAAGCTGGTGAACCCGGATTTAGACCGCGGCAGAACCTGTTTCATCGCTGTGGAAGATTCCGGTATCGGAATACCTGCAGGTAAAGTAGATGAAATCTTTGAAGCCTTTCAGCAGGCCGACGGGAGCATTTCAAGAAAATATGGCGGTACGGGTCTCGGGCTTTCCATTTCAAAACAGTTGACCAGGGCTTTGGGTGGTGAAATCCATGTTGAAAGCATCGAGGGGAGAGGTTCTGTTTTTACCGTTTATCTGCCGATGGACGGCAAAGCTTCCGGGGCCGGCATCGGTGAAGAAAAGACAACTCCGGAGCAGGTCCAAAAATTGCAGCAAGGTCGCACAAGAGAGAGTGACCGTTCTGAAAGCGAATATATTCAGGAAGATTTTCCGGTTTTTATCAATGATGATCGCCAGGCGAAGGATCATCACCTGTTAGTGCTGATTATCCACGGTGAGAAGGAGAAGGCGCGGGAACTGCTCGAACTCTGTCATACAAGAAGATTTAATGTCCTGGCCGCTTCCTGTATTCGTGACGGTATAAGGCTCGCGGAGAGGTTTGCACCTCAGGCCATTATTATTTCATCCGAATTGTACCATTCATCCGGGCTCAAAAGCCTGAAGGAAAATAAAATTACCTGTCAGCTACCCCTGCATCTCGTGTCGCGGATCGAGAATTTGGAGCTCGATAACATTGAGGAATTAAAAACGCCCGAATCGGTCGACTTCGGGAAAATTTCTCAGCATATCGAAAATCGGATCAGCAAAGAGAGCAATCAGGTTTTGCTGGTCGAGGACGACCCTTCCACCCGGGAAGCCATTCAAATGCTTTTCGGGAACAAAGACGTTATTCTCCACGAGGCGAAAACAGGACAACAAGCTTACGAGATGATATCGGCCGGATCATTTGACTGTGTCATTCTGGATTTGGGACTACCTGACTTTTCGGGTAACAAGTTGCTGGAAAAACTAAAGTCGGATCATATTCCCATTCCTAATGTAATCATCCATACGGCCAGGGAGCTTTCGGCAAAAGAACTGCGTGAGCTGCATGAATTTTCCGATTCCATCGTCATAAAAGGGGTTAAATCGGATGAGCGGTTGATGGATGAAGTGACGCTTTTTCTGCACCAGGTGGCCCATAAGTTGCCTAAAGAATCCCGGGCGCAGGGACGGGAAGAAACGGAGGAAAAGCGCTTTAGAGGGAAAAAGGTTTTAGTGGTTGACGACGATATCAGGAATGTTTTTGCCCTGGCTCAGATCCTGGAGGAAAGGGAAATCGAAGTATTGGAAGCAGAAAATGGCCAGGTCGCCATCGACGTGTTAAAAAGCAATCCGGATATCGATCTCATCTTAATGGATATCATGATGCCTGTGATGGATGGCTATGTCGCGATGAAAACGATCCGAAACACGGCCGGGATCAATAACATCCCCATCATCACCCTGTCGGCAAAAGCGATGAAAGAAGATTACCAGAAAGCCATCGCCAGCGGCGCAAATGATTATATATCGAAACCGGTTGATGTGCGGAAGTTTTTGACCTTATTGAAAATATGGCTCTTCAGGTAAAAAGCATGGAAAAACCAAAGATACTGATTGTTGACGATCTCGTCGAAAACCTGATCAGCCTGGAAATGCTGCTGGGGGATTTTGATGTCACATTTATCCGGGCAACTTCGGGGATGGACGCACTGAGGGAAACACAGAAAGAAGATTTTGCAATGGCGATACTCGACGTCCAGATGCCCGGGATGGATGGTTACGAGACCTTATCGCTCATGCGCAAAAGGAAGAGGAGCAAATACCTTCCCGTTATTTTTGTTTCAGCGATCCTGCAAAGCGATTTACACATTATCCGGGGAATCGAAACCGGCGCGGTCGATTTCATTCCAAAACCAATCATTCCTGAAATACTGGTTGGAAAGGTAAGGGTGTTTCTCGACCTGTATGCTCAAAAAAAGGAATTGGAAGAGGTTCTTTTAAAACTTGAAGAAAATAACCGTGAACTGGAGATGCAAAAAATAAAGGCAGAAGAAGCAACCAGGGCAAAATCAATGTTTCTCGCCAATATGTCGCACGAAATCCGAACGCCGCTGAACGGAATTATCGGGATATCCAAAATTCTGGAAGAAACCGCACTGGAACAGAATCAGCGGGAACTGATTGAAATCATTACCACATCCGGCGAAAACCTGCTGAACATTATCAACGACATACTCGATTTTTCAAAAATCGAGTCGGGTCAGATCCAGCTCGAAAGTATTGAATTCAGGCTTTCCGATGTGATCACGGCAATTGTAAAACTGATGAAGTTTAAAGCCGACACAAAAGGGATTGAACTTTTAACGGAGATCGGTAAAAATGTACCCGACAATCTGATTGGAGATCCGTATCGGCTAAACCAGGTGATTACCAACCTGGTTAACAACGCTGTAAAATTTACAGAAGAAGGTAGTGTGAGGATTAAAATCAACCTGATAAAACGTGAAGATGATTTTGTTGAATTATCTTTTTGTGTGATCGATACCGGCATAGGAATTTCAGAAAACGGAAGGGAAAAATTGTTTAAGGAGTTTTCCCAGACCGAAAGTTCAACAACACGGAAATACGGCGGCACAGGTTTGGGCTTGTGTATTAGCCGGAATCTCGTCTTTTTAATGCATGGCGAAATAGGAGTGAGCAGCCAGCCTGGCAAAGGATCGGAGTTTTGGTTCAATTTGAGATTCGGATGCAGGAAAGAAAACAAAGGCGAACCCGGGCACAATGATGTCAACATTCCCCATGACCTGAAAATATTATATGCCGAAGATAATCCCGTGAATCAACGTGTTGCACAACTTCTTCTTCAGAAAATGGGAGTCCGGTGCGATATCGCTGCCGATGGAGCGAAAGCGTTCGACATGTTTAAGTTAAACAATTACGACCTGATCCTGATGGACCTGCAAATGCCGGTGATCGATGGGGTTGAATCGACGCGAAAGATCAGAGAATACGAGGCAATACATCAAGCTGCGAAACCCGTTAACATTATTGCAGTCACTGCAAATGTTTTTTCGGAAGACAGGCAAAAATGTTTTAAGGCCGGAATGAATGGCTTTATCAGCAAACCTGTCGACGAGCAAGAACTGAAGAAAACGATTAAAAATGCCATCAGAAATTAAAAATAATGGTGTCCGTTTTAGCCGGGAGAACAGCGATACTGCGGATATTGAACTGGACCTTCTCCTGCAGGCCATACAGATGAAGTACGGTTATGATTTCCGGAACTACAACAAAGCGCACCTGAAACGACGAATTAATCAAAGGTTGAAAATGAGCGCGTTGAACACCATTTCAGAATTGCAAAACAAGGTGCTGTGGGAGAAGGATTTTTGCCAGGTTTTTCTTCAGGATCTTTCCATCAATGTAACCGAAATGTTTCGTGATCCTGAGTTTTACCTTGCTTTCAGAAAAAAGGTGATCTCCCATTTGAAAACATACGCACATATAAAAATTTGGCATGCGGGTTGCTCTACCGGCGAAGAAGTATATTCACTGGCCATCATGATGAAAGAGGAGAACCTGTTGCCGCGGGTTCAGATTTATGCTACCGACATCAATAAAAGTGTCTTGGATACAGCCAGGCAGGGAATTTACAGCAAAAAAGAAATGGAGCTGTATTCAGTAAACTATCACGCAGCAGGAGGGAAGGGCCAGCTTTCAGACTATTATACAGCAAAATACGGATCGGTATTGTTCGACAAATCGCTCTCAAAAAATATCGTATTTGCCGATCATAACCTGGTAACTGATGGGGTATTCGCCGAAGTAAACCTGATATTCTGCCGGAATGTGCTGATCTATTTCGACAAATTCCTGCAAAACAAAGTCCTTGGTTTATTTTCCGACAGCCTTGCACGCAGGGGTTTTTTGTGTCTCGGTACCAAGGAAAGCCTGGCGTTTACCGATCTTGAAAACGGTTTTGAAACAGTCGACGAAAGACTGAGTATCTACAGGAAGAACTACAGGAAAACAGAGGCTTTAAAATGAAACGCGCGATTGTTGTTGGTGCATCCTACGGAGGAATGGAGGCAATCAGGAATCTTCTTTCAGGATTCCCGGCAGGTTTTGATTTGCCCGTTATCGTGGTCCTTCATATCGGAAGCAACAATATCGACGCTTATATTGCCCGGTTGAATGAAAAAACCGGCTTTCTGGTTAAAGAAGCCGATGAAAAGGAGATGATCATGCCGGGAACGGCTTATTTTGCTCCGCCCAATTATCATTTACAAATTGAAAATGATTTTTCATTCAGCCTTTCGACCGATAAGAAGGTCAATTTCTCACGTCCTTCCATCGATGTTTTATTTGAGACAGCGGCCTGGGTCTTCAAAGAAGGGCTGATCGGGATTTTACTTACCGGGGCGAACAATGACGGCGCACAGGGATTGATTTCGGTCAAAAAATACGACGGGACAACGATCGTTGAAAATCCGGAAACTGCTGTTGCCCCGGCAATGCCCCGCGCTGCAACTGAATTGTTTAAACCTGATTATGTCCTTAATCTTGAGTGTATTACGAATAAAGTGATTGAACTGTGTCGGTAGCAAAATTTCCTGTTTTCCGGTATCTGCAAGAAAATCATCGATTGATTTCTTACCTTTAACCGCTGGCTGTATGATTAAATTTTTTCGGATAAAACGAACATGGCGCTCCCCGGCACCCGCGAATATGATAACAGGTTGAGTTAAGTGCAGTTCCAAACTGCAAAAAGAATATTAGTATGAAGGCATTAGTTCTGGAAACGTACAATCATTTTGAATATACGGAAGTTGATAAACCTGTACCGGATGATGATGAAGTCCTGGTTCTGGTAAAGGCTGTCGGGATCTGCGGCAGTGACGTGCATGGCATGGACGGAAGCACCGGCAGGCGGATACCGCCCCTGATCATGGGACACGAGGCATCGGGGGTGATTGTTGAAACGGGAAAGAATGTGGCCGGATGGAAGACCGGCGACCGGGTCACTTTCGATTCGACCATTTACCGGCTGGACGACTGGTACACCCGTCGGGGTATGTATAACCTGAGCGATAACCGGATGGTGCTGGGCGTGTCGTGCGGGGAGTACCGCAGGCACGGCGCATTTGCTGAATTTGTGGCCGTACCGCAGCATATTCTTTACCGCGTTCCCGAGGCTGTCAGTTTTACCCAGGCCGCCCTGGTCGAGCCGTTTGCCGTGGCTCTGCATGCGCTGTCGCTGGCTAAGCCCGCCGTAAATGATTCGGTCGTGGTGGTCGGTTCAGGCATGATCGGGCTGTGTGTTATTCAATTGCTGAAGGTGGCTGGCTGCGGAAAGATCATTGCTGTCGACCTGGACGAAAACCGGCTGACGATGGCAGCCCGGTCAGGGGCAACAACCTGCCTGAACAGCAAATCGCCCGGCGTAAAAGATGAAATTTTAAAGCTGACGGATGAACGTGGTGCTGACCAGGCCTTTGAAGCGGTGGGGATCGGGGCGACGGTTCAACTGGCCGTCGACAGCGTGCGCAAAGGCGGGACAGTCACTTTGCTGGGCAATGTTTCTGCCGAAATCGGGTTTCCGTTGCAACAGGTCGTTACCCGCCAAATCACGGTGCAGGGTAGCTGTGCCATTTGCGGAGAATATCCGGCTGTGCTCGATCTCATTGCAGCGGGAAAGCTTCAGCCCGACGAATTTGTAAGCGCAGAGGCGCCGTTGTCGGAGGGCGCAGAATGGTTCTCCCGATTGTATCGGAAAGAGAAGGGACTGATAAAAGTGGTGCTGAAACCGTGAAGAAGCTTTTAGCCATTAGCCATAGCGCTATGCAATCTTATATCTTAAAAATTCACTATTTTGAAGAAGATCCGTACAGCAATCATCGGGCCGGGAAAAGTGGCCCACCTGCATGCCGGGGCGCTGCAGAATTGTCGTAACACCGAGTTTGTTGCAATTTGTGGGCGGACGGCTTCCAAAACGGAGGCTTTTGCCGCTCAATATCGTATAAAAGCATACAGCGATCTGGAAGAAATGATCAGGCAGGAACAGGTGGAAGCGCTGATCGTGTGCACCCCACATCCGAATCACCGCGACCCGGTGATCCTGGCCGCCCAAATGGGTGTTCACTGCCTCATCGAAAAGCCAATGGCAAGCACCCTGCAGGACTGTGACGACATGCTCGGCGCTGCCCGGGCCAACGGGGTCACCCTGGGGGTGGTGAGTCAGCGCCGGTTTTATGAGCCGGTCAGGCGAATGAAGGAAGCGATTGATCAGGGCAAAATTGGTCAGCCGGCCCTCGGACATGTTGTCGTGCTGGGATGGCGCGATGAAGCGTATTACCGCAGCGATCCCTGGCGGGGACAATGGGAAACAGAAGGCGGAGGCATCCTGGTCAACCAGGCGCCGCATCAGCTCGACCTGTTCCAGTGGCTGATGGGGCCGATCGACCAGGTTTACGGGCTGGCCCGAAATCTGAATCATCCTTATATCGAAGTGGAGGATACGGCCGTTGCAGTTGTTCAGTTTAAAAGCGGAGCGGTAGGAAACCTGGTGCTTAGTAATTCTCAAAAACCCGGTATCTACGGGAAAATACACGTTCACGGCAGCAATGGCGCATCGGTAGGGGCGCAAACCGAAGGTGGAGCGATGTTTATCGCCGGACAAACATCGGTGCAGGAACCTCCGGTGACCGACCTGTGGACGATCCCGGGTGAAGAGCATCTTCCTGAGCGCTGGAAACAACAGGACACGGAACTTTTTAACCGGATCGACGCCGCCGGATATTACATCGGATTACAGGTGAACGATTTTGCAGAAGCACTGGCTGAGGGAAGAGAACCGCTGGTAACCGGGGAGGAGGGACGCAGGACCGTTGAACTATTCACGGCTGTTTACCGTTCTAACCGGGACAACGCGCCGGTAAAATTTCCCCTGCAACCGGAAAACGGAACCGATATGGACGGGAGGAAAACAAAGACCGGAGAACGGGCTAAATAAGTATGTGGTAAATAGTCAAATAGTAAATAAGGCTAACAGCTAAGGGCTAATAGCTAATAGCTAACAGCTAACATTATGAATACATTCCTGCTTATACTTGGTATCGCTTTCGCAATTGCGCTTTTAATGTTTCTGGTGCTGAAACTGAAAATCCATGCTTTTATTTCCCTGCTGATCGTGAGTATTTTTGTAGGGCTCATCACGGGGATGGATTTTGGTGCGATCACCGAAAGCATGAAAAACGGTATGGGCGATACCCTGGGGTTCGTGGCAACAGTTGTGGGTCTGGGAGCCATATTCGGACAGATGCTCGAATCTTCGGGGGGAGCCGAGTCAATCGCAAAATATCTGCTAAAGCGTTTCGGCGAAAAGCGCGCTACCTGGGCCATGACCCTCACCGGCCTGATTGTGGCCATTCCTGTTTTTCTGGACGTGGGACTGATTATCCTGATCCCTATTGTTTATGAGCTGACCAAACAGGCAAAGCGGTCAATTTTATATTATGCCATTCCCCTGGTCGCGGGGCTGGCTGTCGGACATTCCTTTATTCCTCCCACGCCCGGGCCGGTTGCAGTTGCCGAAATCCTTGATGTTTCGTTGGGATATGTCATTCTTATTGGTCTGGTTGTTGGAATACCCACGGCGGTAATAGCGGGACCACTGTTTGGAAAGTACATCAGTAACAATATCAATATCCCGGCGCCTGAATATTTCTCGCAGGGCGAAGTTGTTACGGGAAAGGAAAAATTGCCGGCTTTCCGGACGATTATCCTGATGATCCTGCTGCCTCTTGTGCTTATTGTCGGTGGTTCTTTTGCAGACATTCTGTATAAAGAAGGGATCATAACAAGCGAAGCTGTCTATCAGACCCTGGGGTTGCTCGGGCATCCCTTTACGGCATTGATCATTTCAACCCTACTGGCCTTGTACATCCTCGGCTTTAAACGGGGAATGAGCCGGGACCAGATGATGCAACTTTCAAATAAGGCCCTTGCCCCCGCAGGACTGATTATCCTGGTTACCGGCGCGGGCGGGGTGCTGAAGCAGATCCTGATCGACAGCGGCGTTGGCGGAATGCTGGCCGAAAGTCTGGCAGGATCGGCTATGCCCCCCATTGTTCTGGCCTACCTGATTGCTGCCGTTGTCCGGATCATTCAGGGATCGGCTACGGTTTCCATGATCACGGCAGCCGGCATCATGGCCCCGCTGCTCGGTGTTTTTGATCTGGGGCAAGTCGATAAAGCCCTTGTCGTTATTTCCATAGCCGCCGGTGCCACGATTCTTTCACACGTCAACGACAGTGGATTCTGGCTTGTCGGAAAATACCTGGGATTGAACGAAAAAGAGACGTTGCGCTCCTGGACCGTTATGGAAACCATTATTTCGGTCGTCGGCTTCCTGCTGGTCCTCATCCTGAGTTATGTGCTGTAAAGTCGCTAAACGGTCGCTTTTTAGTTGCCTTGTACAATAGCTTCCTGAGCCGGTCCGTTTCATAGGTGTGATTTCCCGCTTCTTTCATGAACAAAGCGGGAAGTATGGTATTATCTTTGTACGGCTTAAGAGAAACAAAATGAAGAAGTTGTTATATTATTTTTCAGCCGGATTTTTCCTGCTGAACGTGTTGAGTGCGTGTGACGGCGACGATGAGGACGATCTTGCGCCGGAGCAACCCGACACGATCGATGAGGAGACGCTGTCCACCAACGCGTGGATTAATGAGGAAATGGAGCATTATTATTTCTGGAATGCGCAAATGCCGGCGGTTGACCATACCAAAGAACCTGATTCCGAAGCTTATTTTAATAAACTGCTTTTTAAAGACGACGATTTTTCCTGGATAACCGACGATTATCAAACGCTGAAGTCTGAATACGACGGTACGCCTGTTGCCATGGGCTACGATCCTGCATTTTATACCTTTGGCAATGCCACCGACAAGGTCTTTATTGTTGTTAATTATGTCTATCCCGGCTCCGGCGCTGAAACGGGGGGATTGCGGAGAGGGCACATTGTCATGGAAATCAATGGGAACGAACTGACCACCAATAATTATCTTGACCTTTATTCCGGCTCATCCTATTCCGTTACCCTTGGCGAAATAACCGTTTCAAATAACAGTTACAATATTTCCACCACCGATAAGAAGCTGAACCTGACTTCCAGTATCCCTAAAACTGATCCGATTATTCACTACGAAGTAATCGACAGCCTGAATCATAAAGTTGGTTACCTGGCCTATGCCGAGTTTAAAAACGGGAAGGACGATAGTTTTCTGAACAGCATGGATAAGGTGTTTACAGAGTTTAAGACCGCCGGCATTAAAGATATGATCGTCGACTTACGCTATAATCCGGGTGGCGACGTCACCGCGGCGATTCACCTGGCCTCGTTGCTTGCGCCTGCCGGCGTGATGAACGCAGCAGAAGTGATTGTGAACGTGAAGTACAATGCCACCTATCAGAAGGAAGTGGAGCAAAAATACCCGGCAGAGCTCAATTACAAGTTCAGGAAAGTCGCTTCAAACCTTGACCTGGACAGGGTGTATATTTTGACTACATCGGCGACTGCTTCAGCCTCCGAACTTTTACTGGCGGGATTAGACCCCCATATGGAGGTGGTCCAGGTGGGCGATTCAACTTACGGCAAATATTACGGCGCTTATGTTCTTCCCGACAACGACGATGAGGACAAAGCCAAGTGGGCCATTCTTCCTATCGTGATGAAATATACCAATACGGAGAATTTTCCGGATTTTGCCCATGGTATACCCCCGGATCACCAGATCGAAGATGACTGGGTCGTCAATGACCCGGCCTATAACAATAAAAATGTCTATTCCTATCCGCTGGGTAATCCCGCCGACCCGTTAACAAAAAGGGCGATCGAACTGATCGCCGGACGGAGTTCTGCCGCCACCCTGTCGACCCGCTCGGCAACGGTCCCGCTTTCAACGTTTAAGCGTTTACCCGACCCCGGGATCAGCAGCCGGAGAAATAACCTGATCATTCCTCTGAAACCGGCAATGAAAAGTTCAACGGCCCCCGAATAAGATTTAAATCAGGTTTGATACAAATAAGCCGGTTTGATCGTATATTTGGATCATTAACTGATTCAAATGAGAAAATTACTGTATTTTTTTGCCGGATGTTTTCTGGCCCTGGGTTTTTTGAGCGCCTGCCACGACGATGATGATGATATTCCGGAGGCCATTATTGCTACAAATAAATGGATACAGGAAGATATGAAGGAGTTCTATTTTTGGAATAAGGAGATAAAAAATATCGACCCCAACCGCGAACCTGATCCCGAAGAATATTTTTATAACTTACTGCGTACCGGCGATACACTTTCCTGGATCACCGACGATTATGCTTCGCTGGCGGCTGAATACGACGGTGATCCGGTTACCATGGGCTATGACCCGGCGTTCTTCCGGTTTGGCAACGTCGCCGATCAGGTCTTTATCGTTGTAAACTATGTTTACCCGGGCTCGCCTGCCGACGAAGCGGGGCTGAAACGGGGAGATATCATTCTGCAAATTGACAAAAAAAACCTGACCACGACCGATTACTACGACCGCTTTTCGGGAGCTGCCTATTCGGTCCAGTTGGCCGATGCCGTGGTAACCTCAGGCGGTGTAACAATAACACCCAATAGCGTCTCGCTGAATCTCAGCGCCCGTACGATCGACAGCAATCCGGCCATCCATCACGAGGTCTTAACAGTTTCCGGCCATAAAATCGGTTATTTGGTGTATGTGGGCTTTACTGCAGGGGAAGGCAATAAATTCCTCACCACGCTCGACCAGATCTTTACGGAATTTAAAGCAGCAGGTATTTCCGATCTGATCGTTGACCTGCGCTACAACCCGGGGGGTGATCTTGAAGCCGCAGGCCATCTGGCTTCCGAAATTGCTCCTGCAGCGGTCGTTAATGCCGGCGAAATTGTGGTCCAGTTTAAGTATAACGACGACTATCAGGCCTTTTTTGAAAGTGATCCTAAATATGAGGACGAATTATATTATCGGTTCGATAAGCTGACTTCTAACATAAACCTGCAAAAGGTGTATTTTTTAACAACAACCGGTACCGCTTCGGCCAGCGAACTGGTGATCACCGGACTTGCCCCGCATATGGACGTGGTTCAGGTAGGGGAGCCCACCTACGGAAAATATTCCGGCGCCTGGATCATACCCGATAACGATGACGAGGACAAGGCGAAGTGGGCAATCGTGCCCATCGTGATGAAATATGCAAATGCTGACGGATACACCGATTTTGAAGGAGGATTGACACCCGATCATGCGATGGCCGACGATATCCTCTTTGCCGTTCCGTTTGGAGATACTTCCGATCCGATGACCGCAAAAGCCGTTGAACTGATCACCGGACAACAGGTAGCCGCAGCCCTGGCAACGCGTTCGAGGTCGGCGCTTATACGAGAGTTCAAGCGAATCGTACCTGAAAATAAGGTCATGGACCTGAAAAGGAACCTGTATGTCCCTCCGCTTAAAAAGGAGGACCGGATGAATATCCGGTAACTAAAGCGACAGCTTTTTTAAACCAACTCTTCCGGATTGATATCCTTGATGTCGATCAGGTGGTTCATAATGGCATAGACGGTAAGGCCCGAAATAGATTTGATGTTCAGCTTTTCGGTGATGTTTTTCCGGTGGGAGATCACTGTGTGAATGCTGATGTTCAGACGATCGGCGATTTCCTTGTTGGCAAGACCCTGGGCAATTAACCGGATAACATCCTTTTCACGCAGGGTCAGGTCGCCGTTGGCCGAAAAAACAGGCTTCTGTTTGGCCGTCGACTTTCTGACAAGCTGTATCAACTGCTGAATTTGTATCGCCGGAAAACGTTCATGCAATTCATATTCATAGTGAGAGGGGTAACCGGGTTTCCGTTCACTTCCAAAAAACCCGATAATGGCGAGCTGATTATTTTTGCTGAGTTTCTTTTCCACCTCATCGGGGATCCGGCATCCGGCATCGACTATTACAATGATGAGGCTGTTGGTGATCTCTGAAAATGAACTTAAATCGGCGGCCGAGGCAAGCTGGGTGATTTCCATGCCGAAATATTCCTGCAGGATCCAGGCCAGCCCTTTGCGGATGATCTCGGACGGGTGAATAATAAATACGTTTTCTTCCATTACGTTACCGTATACCGTTTAACGTTTTTAGTTCCTCCTCGAACTGAAGAACCTGAACATTGAGTATTTTGTCCTCGATACGTGCGTGATCGAAGATATCTTTTTCAAATTGGAAAAGCGCGATCAAAAACTCATTCATGTCATTCAGATCGTAATTTGGTTCCAGGTACTTAATTATCAGATTTTTAAGATCGCTAAGCTTGACTTCCACATTGTTGTGCTCGTTTTCAAATACCGCCAGGCTGTTCCCGGGATCTTTCAGTTCCCTCGTGGTATAGAGTTCTTTGATGTACGGGAAAACCTTTTCATCTTCCTGTTGAAAATGCAGCAGCAGTTCCGTTTTGTATTTATGATAGAAAGAGCTGATCATCTTGAGGCTGGAACAGTCTTCCTTGCAGCTAAGCAGTACCTGGTTCAGCAGCCGTTCTATTTTCGGGAGCACATAATTAATGTAATACTGATGAGTGGTCATCAGGTAGTCGATGATCAGGAAAGGGGAAAACGACAGCAATTCGGAATGGGGGAAGTAGCTTTCGTCGGTATAGGTATTCACGATGGCCAAAAAAAAGCTGGTATTGATCTGCTGTTCCTTGCAAACTTCACCGATGGTTTTTTCCTTAAAGCCCAGTTTAATTCCAAACCTGTTGATCACCGGCAGTAAATTATAGTTCCCTGAAATCAGCGAACTCATCTTATCGTCTTTGTTGAATATCTTCATTTGTAAAAATACGATTACACAGGCTTGTGAAATAAAACATTTAAATTACTTCTAATAAACAAGCAAAAGAAGAAATTGATCAGCGGCAAAAAAAATATCCGTCGTTCAGACAGATATTTCGGATGACTATTTCCCGTTTTGGTACGATTATGATAATGTCGGGCTCAGGCATACGGCAATTTTGCCAGCATGTCGGCTACCTGGTCAATTCCGTCTTCCAGTTTTTTGTTTACCATCATCTTGATCATGATGTTCATTTCGGCATGCAGCGTCAGTCTCATTTTTGTCTGTTCCGGGGACGCAGCAACAAGCTGGATCCAAAACGTTACACCGATAGGAAGACCCCCGGAACTTGATATCTTGATGGTGCTGGACGGTTCGCGCTCAACAATCCTGATTTCAGCATCTCCGACTCCCGCAACCTTAAAACGGCAGGAATCACTGTCCGATTCAAAATCGGTGATCCTGATCTGGGGTACTTTTTCGTTGATCGTCGAAAGTAACCCTTCGTTCACATACTGTGCGAGATTGTCAAAATTCGAAAGATAGTCGTATACGACCTGCTGATTGTGATCAATATATTTGATGTCACTAACGTATTTCTGTGTACCCATTAAGCAGTTATTTCCCCCAGTTTGCCGGATCTTCACGCCAACTGTTCAGCGATTCAATCTGTGATTCCTTAATATCTCCCGTTGCCAGAGCAACATCTAAAAGTACCTGATAGCGGCTCAGAGCAGTGAGCTCAACGCCGGCTTTCGCAAAGTTCTCTTTAGCCAACGGAAAATTATAAGTAAATATTGCGAGCATACCCAAAACCTGGCCACCAAAATTGTTAATTGCTTCAACTGTTTTCAGGCTGCTTACGCCTGTTGAAACAAGGTCTTCAATAACGACTACTTTTTGACCGACCTTCAGATCGCCTTCGATCAGATTCTCCAGACCATGATCTTTCGGAGTGGAACGGACATAGATGAAGGGAAGGCCTAATTCCTGAGCCACTAAAATACCGTGCGCGATGGCGCCGGTGGCTACGCCGGCAATGACTTCCGCTTCAGGATATTTTTCCCGGATAAGTTTTACGAACTGATCACGGATGAATGTGCGCGTTTCCGGGTAGGACAATAATTTGCGGTTATCACAGTAAATAGGGGCCTTCCAGCCTGATGCCCATGTAAATGGATTTGAAGGTTGGATTTTTATTGTGTTAATTTGTACGAGTCTTTTTGTTACTTCCAGTTGGATGTCTTGCATGATGTTTAATGTTTAATACGGGTTCGGAGCAAATGTACGAAGTTTTTTTTAATGATTGCCAGCTGTTGTTCATGTCTGAAATGAATAATTCATTTAAACATAACATTGATGAGGTTATTGATATAGAGGACATTGCAGTATTTTTTAACCTTTTGGCAGCTATTGAAGGCGGGCAATATGCGCCCGGTAAAAAATTAATTTGCCGGGTGAGCCCGGGAGCGCTAAAAACGCTCTTTGGGAGTATGGCGAATGTCGGCGCTGCCGGAGGCCTGGTCACTGATCCTGATGGTCGGTTTCTTTTTATCAGACGTTTTGGCCGCTGGGATCTTCCGAAAGGAGGAATTGAAAAGAATGAGTCGGCACGGGAGGCTGCTGTCCGGGAAGTAATCGAGGAATGTGGACTGGACAAGCTGGAAATTATCAGGGAACTGCCCTCCACGCTTCATTTGTACCGCTCCCGGTTTCTTCCGTACACAAATAACTGGGTATTAAAGAAAACGTCGTGGTTCGAAATGCTACATCACGGGAACGGGCAGGTTTCTCCTCAGACCGAAGAAGATATTGAAGAAGTCCGCTGGTTTGAAAAGGATGAATTGCCGGAAGTTCTGGCATCGACCTATGCCAATTTAAAAAAGATGCTCTGCGCTTATTTGGATTATACTAAGATGTAAAAAAAGAACCGCCACCCGGCAAATGGACTTTGAGTCAGGCCTTGTTTCTTTCGCGGGTAAATTCGTCCATGTTCAAAGCCTTTGGCAGAAACATGCTTGCATCGCCGCCATGCAGGATAATATCCCGGACAATGGATGAATTAATCGGCGTGTGTTCAGGCATGGTGAGCAGGAATACTGTTTCGATAACCGGATAAAGTTTTTTATTCATTTGAGCAATAGCCCGTTCATATTCGAAATCGGACGAAGTGCGTAAACCTCTTAAAATATATCCGGCACCAACTGCCTTGCAAAAGTCGACCGTCAGGCCCTCATGTTCTTTAACCTCAATTTTCGGCTCATCAGCAAACACTTGTCCGATCCATCGCAGACGGCTCGAAAGACTAAAAAAAGATTGCTTATTTGTATTGTACCCGATCATGATAACAATCTTGTCAAACATCGGCAAAGCACGTCTGACAATGCTTTCGTGTCCAATCGTGAACGGGTCGAACGAGCCCGGGAAAATCGCAATCTTGTCCATGCTGAATATATTTAGATATCAAATATAAAGGATAATATTTGGAATTTGTGAATCACGCCGCTTTTATTGGAGACCGGCGAACCGGATATGATGACGGGAGAACAAAAAAATAACCTCTGAATAACGGATTACACTCTGATCAGAAACCAGAATAAAGTTTAAAAAAATACGCCATGACAACAACAAATAAACTTTCCGTATCCAGAGGCTAGTTTTGTCGAAATATTAAATTCATTATAACAATTTCCTTGTTACGTTGACTTATAACAACGAAAGAAGGAAGTTGTTTTAATGAGGTATAAAAAAAGACATGCAGGTCGGAAATAAATAAGTCGTAAGTATTTAGTCGTAAGTCGTAAGAAAAAAGTAAGACACCTTTAAACGCTGAACTTACTGCAGGGGCGCGGCGTAATTTTCGACGTCGGCACCGGTAATGACTTTATTTCCTAAAATGATCAAACGTTCTATTACATTCCGGAATTCACGAATGTTCCCGGTCCACCTGAGCTCTTTCAGTTTTTCAAGGGCATCGGGTGTCAGTGTTTTTAAAGGTATGCCGTAATCCCCGCAGATCTGATGAATAAAATAATTGGCCAGTTCGGGGATATCTTCCACGCGCTCGTTCAGGGTAGGGACGGGGATCAGGATGACGCTCAGGCGGTGATAGAGGTCTTCCCTGAAACTGCCGTTGTGAATTTCAGCACTCAGATTCTTATTGGTGGCGGCAACTACCCTGACATCGACTTTAATGGGCTTGTCACCGCCCACACGGGTGATAATATTTTCCTGAAGAGCCCTAAGCACTTTAGCCTGCGCGGATAGGCTCATGTCGCCAATTTCATCCAGGAAGAGCGTTCCGCCATCGGCCTGTTCAAATTTACCTTTATGCTGTTTCAACGCCGAAGTAAAAGCGCCTTTTTCGTGGCCGAACAACTCGCTTTCAATGAGCTCTGAAGGAATGGCCGCACAGTTAACCTCGACAAAAGGACCTGAAGCCCGATGGCTCTTTTCGTGCAGCCGCCTTGCAAGTAATTCTTTTCCGGTTCCGTTGGCGCCGGTGATCAGTACCCGGGCTTCGGTGGGCGCCACCCGGTCGGTCATATCCAGTATTTTGCTCATCGCCGGTGAACTTCCGATGATCTCATATTTCTGACTGACTTTCTTTTTCAGGACCTTCGTTTCGGTAAGCAGGGTCGATTTATCCATGGCGTTCCGGATGGTGATCAGCAGCCGGTTCAGGTCGAGCGGCTTTTCGATATAATCGTAGGCTCCTTTTTTGATCGATTCGACCGCCGTATCAATATTCCCATGCCCGGAAATCATAACGACCGGCGTATCGGGGAAGGACGCCTGTATTTTTTCAAGAACCTCGATGCCGTCCATGCCAGGCATTTTAATATCACAGAGAACGATATCGTATTCGTTCCTGCTCATCTGTTCCAGTCCCTGGGCGCCATCCTCTGCCAGATCAACATCATATTTCTCGTATTGCAGAATTTCCTTCAGGGTATTTCGGATACTGCGTTCATCATCAATTACTAAAATCCGGGACATATTCTTACCATTTTATTAAAATACAAAGACACGACAACACGAAAATCTAACGAAACAAACAAGACCTGTTCTCAAAAATCATACCTCGGTGTCTTTGTGTCTCTGTGTTCAGTTTCTCTTCGTGACGTCAAAGTTAACGATTAATCAGCTCGTATAACACGCCTTCACGTAAAGAAAAACCGGTCTGGATTATGGCCGGGATTTTCAGTTTTCTTAAAATAAGGTTAATAAAGATGAATGAAGGGACAATCATTTCCAGACGAAGCGAGTCCATTCCCGTCATTTTCTCCCGCCGGGCAAGAGTAGACCGGATTACGGTAAGAAAAACCCGGTCGAATTCGGCCTGCGAAACCGCGCGGGTGATTCTGAACCGCGAACCCGCGGGTGTTTCATCGAGCAGGTCGGCCAGGGTATCGAATGCTCCCGAACAACCGATCAGCAATTGCGGTTTATCTCCATTAAGGCTGTGCCACAGATCGGTCAGTCCTTCTTCAAACCAGGCTTCCATGGCTGCTATTTCAGCGTCGGTAACCGGATCGGAAACGGGAAACCGGCTTATAACACGAGCCATTCCCAGTGGAAAACTTTTCTTCCAGCCGATTTCGTTGTGAACGGGCAGGATAAACTCATTGCTCCCGCCACCTATATCAAGGATCAACGAGTTGTCGGGGATTATACCGAAAGCCATTTTTACGCCGCTAAAAATATAGGCGGCTTCTTCTTCGCCCGAAATAACCTTCAGTCGAAGACCGGTTTCCTGCAGCAGGAAAGCCGAAAAATCGTCCTTGTTCGATGCATCTCTTACGGCCGAAGTCGCAATGGTCACAGGCGCTTCTGCCTCAAAACGCTGAATGGTTTCGAGATGTTTTTTCAGGGCCGTTGCGGCGCGTTTGAATGCCTCGCCGGTAAGCCTGTTTTTATGGATGCCGTCCTTGCCCAGCTTGACGCCTTCCTTGCCCTGATAGCAAATCTGATAGTTCTTTCCCTGCGTGTCTGCAATCAGCAGATTGCAGGTATTGGTTCCCAAATCAATAATTGACCGTCTCATTTTTGTTTTTTGTCGACAGGCGAATCCAGGTCGCCTGTCGACAAAAATATTTAAAAAAGTCCTTCGACCGACAGGTACCGTTCGCCTGTATCGTAGCTAAAGGTGACAATCTTTGAACCTTTGGGCAGGTCTTTTAGTTTCTTCGCTACGGCAGCCAGCGAGGCTCCCGATGAAATGCCCACGAACAATCCTTCTTCCTTCGCGGCACGGACTGCAAATTCGAAGGCCTCTTCCTTTGAAACCGTTATCGTGCCATCCAGGAACTCGGTGCGGCAGGTTTTGGGGATAAATCCGGCACCAATGCCTTGTATCGGATGAGGGCCGGGTTGTCCGCCACTGATCACCGGCGAGAGTTCCGGTTCAACGGCAAAGGTTTTTAAGCCCGGAAAGTGCTGCTTCAATACTTCACTCACGCCCGAAATATGCCCTCCGGTGCCCACTCCGGTAATCAGAAAATCAAAACCTTCGGGAAAATCGAGAAGGATCTCGTGTGCGGTGTGTTTCCGGTGCGCTTCAATATTGGCCTCGTTCTCAAACTGCGAAGGGATCCAGGCGCTTGTCTGTTCTGCAGCAATCTCCCCTGCTTTTTCAATGGCCCCTTTCATTCCCTTTTCCCGCGGTGTAAGCACCAGCTCGGCTCCGTAGGCTGTGAGGATACGGCGGCGTTCAACCGACATAGATTCCGGCATAACCAGGATCAGTTTGTATTTCTTCACAGCAGCGACCAGCGCCAGTCCGATCCCGGTATTCCCCGAGGTAGGTTCAACGATCACCGTGCCGGCATTAATCAATCCTTTTTTTTCGGCATCTTCAACCATCGATAAGGCAATCCTGTCTTTAATGCTGCCTCCCGGGTTGGCTTTTTCCATTTTTACATAAACCTCGTAATCCTGCGAAAACAGGTGGTTGATCCGGATGAGCGGTGTATTCCCGATCGTTTCCAAAACGTTGTTAAATCTCATAATGATCGTTTTTAGAATTAAAAAAAGGCCCTTCTTTTAAGGAAGGGCCCGTTATTTGACTGATAGTTATTTCCTGTTGAAGTTTAATTATCAAACATACCTTCCCCTGTTGTGACAAGACAACAACAAATTTGACTATTTAAGAAGGTATAATGCATCTCTTTTGTTTACAGAAAACAATAATAATTAAAAAAATTGAAATAAATACACTTTTGTCCGAATTAATTGCGATAAGTGATCCATTTTAAGATTTCCTTCAGATTGACCTTCTTCCCGTACATCAGGATTCCGGTACGGTAAATTTTTCCGGCCACCCAGATGATCCCCCAGATCGACAATAACAGGATCAACATGGAAAGGATGAGTTCCCATGTCGGGACGCCAAAAGGCACGCGGGCCATCATAATCACCGGTGACGTGAAAGGGATCATGGATGCCCAGAAAGCCAGGGGGCCTTCGGGATTATTGATGGCCGGGAAAAGCACGATGATTGAAAAAATCAGGGGAACGGTGACCGGCAGCATAAACTGCTGGGTTTCTTCTTCATTATTAACGGCAGCGCCGACGGCTCCCATGAGCGATGAATACAGCAGGAATCCGCACAGAAAATAAAAGAGGAAGCAACTCAGCAGCAGCGGCATATTCAGGTTGGTGATCGCCTCTGTAACCTGTATCGCCATATTCTGGCCGGCTCCCGATTCTGCCGCCATTTGCGTTTGCTGCATGGCGTCTCCCCCTGCGAATGCCTGCACGCCCATCACAATCGCCGACCCGATGACCACCCAAAACACGAGTTGGGTGAGTCCCACCAATCCGATTCCGACTATTTTTCCGAACATCAGTTGGGTCGGTTTCACCGACGAAATAATCACTTCGACAATCCGGTTTGTTTTTTCTTCCATCACACCCCGCATCACCATGGCGCCATAAATGAACACGAACATATAAATAATAAAACCTGCCGCGTAGCCGGCCACCATCGCTGCTTCGGCCGAGCTTTTTACGGCATCGCCCTTCTCGGTGACCTTAATGGTTGCAAGCTGAATATGGGTGCGGGTGGCGGCCAGTCTTTCCTCAAGATCGGGAATGCCTATTTGTTCGATGATCGCCTGTTTTTTGCCGGCTTCAATGGTCTTTCCCAGATGGTCGGCGACCCTGTTTTTAAGATCCATGGGAATTTGCCTTTCCGCGAACATTTCAGCACGGTTTGATACGGTAATGTCGGCCGGAATGTATAATAAGGCATAAAAAGCGCTGCCGGCAAGCTTGCTTTTTTCGCGTTCATATTCTTCTTTGGGAATATGAACGAAGTGCGTGTATTCGTTGTCCTCGAATTTTCCGCCAAAAATACCCGACTCATCATAAATGCCGATCGTTCTGACTTCATCATCCTTCTGCATAGCCAGCCAGGCCGGTAAAATGGTGAAGGCGGCAAACAGGAAGGGAATCAGGAGGGTCATGATCACGAACGATTTTTTGCGTACGCGCGTAACGTATTCACGTTGGAGTACGATAATTGCCTTGTTCATCTTTCTTTTTTATTGGACTGGTTAACGGCCTGAATAAATACTTCATTCATATTGGGAATCACTTCCCTGAAGGAGCTGATCTCGAGATTTTCCATGAGTTTACGGAGCAGCTCATTGTTGCTTTCACCGTTTGTATTCTGAAATTTAATGCGTTTCCGTATGCCTCTTGTTTCCTGCTCGAGTAATGTGAACTGATGATCGGAGAAGGTCCTTTCTGAGTCGAGCCCGGCGGGAATTTCAATTTCAAAAATACCCGTTTTATACTGTTCCCTGATATCATGAATGTTGCCGTCGATGATCTTTTTTGATTTATTGATCAGCGCGATGTGGTCGCAGACTTCCTCGACCGAACCCATGTTGTGCGTGGAAAAAATAATGGTGGCTCCTTCTTCGCGGAGGCGAAGAATTTCGGCTTTCAGCAGGTTGGTGTTAATGGGATCAAAGCCGCTGAACGGTTCGTCGAAGATCAGGAACTTCGGCTGATGGACAACTGTGACAATAAACTGCACCTTTTGCTGCATCCCTTTCGACAGTTCTTCTACTTTTTTATTCCACCAGGCTTGAATTTCGAATTTTTCAAACCAGTATTTCAGGTTTTTAAGGGCATCGTGGCGCGACATTCCCTTGAGCCGTGCCAGGTAAACCGCCTGTTCCCCGACCTTCATTTTCTTGTAGAGCCCGCGTTCCTCCGGCAGATATCCGATCATCGAAATATCGCTCTGAGAAAACCGGCGGCCCATGAAGAAGAGTTCACCCGAATCGGGCGCGGTAATCTGGTTGATGATCCGGATCAGGGTCGTTTTCCCTGCTCCGTTTGGGCCTAAGAGCCCAAACACCGATTGCTCCTTTACCGATATGCTGACCCGGTCGAGCGCGCGGTGCCCGGCATAATCTTTAACGACATCCGTTGCCTTAAATAATTCCATCATTTTGTGGTTCGTGGTTCTGATCATAAAGTTAATAAAAAGGCCCTTTGCTGCCGCCTTTTTTCGGCGAACCCCGTTATTTTTCCGGGTGAACGCCTGCTTCTTCTTCCGATACCTGTATTTTAGGCGGAATCACCACCGACAAAACGATGCTCATAATTAAAATAAATGCAATAAAATACAGGGAATAGGCCGGAGTAAACCCAATTTCGTCGAGCCAACCGTGCAAAAGCAGTTTCAAACCGACGAAAACGAGCAGAATGCTCACCCCGATTTTCAGGAACCTGAATTTGTCGACCATGTTGGCGATCAGGAAAAAGAGCGCCCGTAAACCAATAATCGCATAGATATTTGAAAAGAACACGACAAAAGGATCGAGTGACACGGAAAAAACGGCCGGTATGGAATCCATGGCAAACAACAGGTCGGTAAACTCGATCAGTACCAGAACCACAAAGAGCGGCGTCAGGAAGAGTTTGCCGTCTATCCGCAGCATAAACCGGTCGTTAACATACCCTTTCGTAATATTAAAGTGTCTCGACAGGTACCGCACGATGGCATAGTCGTGCGGATCTTTTTCGTTTTTGTCCTTGCTAAACAGGATCTTACCGCCCTGAAAAACCAGGAACGCTCCGAAGACGAGCAGGATCCATTCAAACTTCTGTATCAGGGCCGAACCGGCAAAGATGAAAATAAAGCGCAGGATAATAGCTCCGAGAATACCCCAGAACAGAACCGATTTGTAATCTTTAAGCGGAACGGCAAAGCCGCGGAGGATCAGTAAAATAACAAATATATTGTCGACAGAAAGGGTTTTTTCTATGAAGTAACCGGAGAGGTACGACAACGACATGTATTGCCTGTATTCAGCAAGCATACTTTCAAATCCGGTTGTTTTAAACCGGAGGCCGGGAGCATACTTGCTGGTGATGTCTGCCAGTTCTTCCGGCGTGCTGATCCCGTGCAGCAGATGTCCGTAAAAATGAAGAAAACCATAGAAACAGAGCGCCAGACCGATCCACACCACCGACCAGATCATGGCTTCTTTCGTGGAGACCACATGTACGTTTCGGCCCACCCAAAGCAGGTCGATCATCAAAATGATAACAATGAGGACCAGGAATCCTCCAAAAACCAAAATTTCTGACGACATAGATGCTTAATTTACTTTTGTTACACCACCGGAAACAATAAACTTCATGGCTTCGGCCGGCGGCATGTTCAGTTTTTGAACCGAAGAAGACCCAACCAGATACAATTCACCCGAAAAATTATAGGAGTGAGGAAAATATACGCCCACCAGCCCCGGCATACCAAGTTCTTCCAGGCTTTTTTGGGTGACAAAGCCGATTTTCCACAGGTTATTTTCCCGGTTGATACATACGAGCACCGGAACATTAAATTTTTTTTCTTTCCCCACAAAAGCCGAAAATAAGTCTTCCAGCGAACTGTAGATGACCTTAAGCAGGGGAGCCTTTTCCAGGAAGTGTTTCCAAATCCGTTTAAACGGATTAACGACAACAGATTGTCCGATGAAACCGAGCAAGGTAAGAAAGATAAAAATTACAAGCAGGCCAAGGCCCGGAACGGAAATATCCAGCCATTTTTCGAGCACATTTCTTAACAGGCCGTCGACCAGGTTAAAGATAACATAAATAATGTACCCGGTTATGGCCAGCGGAGCAACCAGAACCACTCCCTGCATGAAATAGGTAAAAATACGCTTCATCGGTGATATTTTCGGGAAAGTTAAGAAAGAATGATCAACTCGCTCACGAAAATAACACCGGACTTGAATTTGTTAAAGGAAATTTGATTTTTATTTTGTGTCAGCAGCACAATAAGCTATAACCTGAGCCCGCCGAGCAAATCGATATAGACCTTGAAACCATGCTCTATTTCAGCGATCAGGATATATTCGTCGGCTGTGTGGGAGCGGGCGCTGTCACCGGGACCTATCTTAACAGAAGGGTAAGGTATGGCTGCCTGGTCTGAGGTGGTCGGTGATCCATAGCAGGACAAGCCAAGCTCTTTTGAACGTTTTACAACGGGGTGCTCCGCGTTAATTCCTGAAGAATTCAGCCTAAATGACCGCGGCTTCACCGTTGAGGCGACTTGTTTTCTGATTATTTCGAAAGCCTCCTGATTGGAGTAATGTTCGTTGGTACGAACATCTACGACAAACGTACACTGATCGGGCACGATATTGTGCTGATAACCCGCCTGGATCTGTGTCACGGTTAACTTAACGGGGCCCAGAATTTCAGATACGGCGGGGAATTGGAACTTCCGGAGTACCGCAATATCGTCCAGAGCTTTGTAAAGGGCGTTTTCTCCCTCGTCCCGGGCGGCGTGTCCAGCCTTGCCGTATGCCGTGCAATCCAGTACCATTAAGCCTCGTTCCGCAACGGCCATTTGCATCTGCGTAGGTTCCCCGACAATCGCGAGATCCAGAGGTTCCCATTCGCCGATCAGGCTTTCCATGCCCTGCGGTCCCGAGATCTCTTCTTCGGCCGAAGCGGCAAAGATCAGGTTCCAGGGCAGATCGCGTTTCGCGTAAAAATGAACGAAAACAGCCAGCAGGGTGACCAGCGAGGCGCCCGCATCGTTGCTCCCCAGTCCAAACAGGCGGCCGCCTTCCTGTTCGGCGCCGAACGGATCCCTGGTCCATTCCTTCACAGGTTTTACGGTATCGATATGTGAGTTCAGCAGGATAACGGGTTTGCCTTCCTGCCAGTATCTGTTTTTGGCCCATGTGTTGTTTTGCTTTTCACAAAACGGAATGCCTTTCAGCGTCAGAAAATCCCTGATCAGCGTGGCAACCGGGGCTTCTTCGCGGCTGAATGAAGGTATCCTGATCATCCGGATTAGCAGTTGGATGTACTCTTCCATGAGAAAAATCGTTTAAGATCGTTGAACAAAAGTAATAATGTTTCCCGTTCTTCTGACCGTTCAAAAAATGTTTGTATTTTGGAGATGGTTGAATTTATTGAAATCAAAACTGATTTTAAGACAGCCGATTTCCAAAAAAAAGTATATTTGGCGGTTGTAACTGAAAATGGTGAATTTATTTGCATATTAATTATTGATAATGAGAAAGTGGCGCATTGAGGATTCAGAGGAGTTATACAACATTAACGGTTGGGGAATCAATTATTTCTCCATCAACGAAAAAGGTAATGTCGTAGTAACCCCCCAGAAGGACGGTGTTCAGGTCGACCTGAAAGAACTTGTTGATGAATTGCAGGTTCGGGATGTCGGAGCACCCATGCTGATCCGGTTTCCTGATATTTTGGACAGCCGGATCGAGAAAATGTCGAATTGTTTTAAAATTGCTGCTGCCGAGTATGAGTACAAGGGTGAGAATTTTATCATCTATCCGATCAAGGTGAATCAGATGCGCCCGGTTGTTGAAGAGATCGTGAGTCATGGAGAAAAATTCAACATCGGACTTGAAGCCGGGTCGAAACCGGAACTGCATGCGGTAATCGCGACCAATACCAACAGCGACTCTCTGATTATCTGCAACGGCTATAAAGATGAAAGCTATGTAGAGCTTGCTTTCCTTGCCCAGAAGATGGGCCGGCGGATTTTCGTGGTGGTGGAGAAAATGAATGAGCTGAAACTCATCGCACGTGTCGCCAAACGTTTAAATATCAGACCGAATCTTGGGATTCGTGTGAAACTGGCCAGTTCGGGCAGTGGCAAATGGGAAAACTCGGGCGGTGATGTCAGTAAGTTCGGGCTGACTTCCAGCGAATTGCTCGAAGCCATGGACTTTCTGGAACGGAACAATCTCAAGGACTGTATGAAACTGGTGCATTTTCATATCGGCAGCCAGGTAAATAAGATCAGACGGATCAAAATTGCGCTCCGGGAAGCTTCGCATTTCTATGCCCAGTTATGCCTGAGTGGTTTCGATATCAAGTTTGTCGATATTGGCGGCGGTCTTGGTGTCGATTACGACGGGACGCGCTCAGCAAACCGCGAAAGCAGTGTTAATTACAGTATCCAGGAGTATGTGAATGACGCGATTTCCACCATTGTGGATGTCAGCGATAAAAATGGAATACCGCATCCCAATATTATCACGGAATCAGGACGTTCCCTCACGGCTCATCATTCGGTACTTATCTTTGAAGTTCTGGAAGCCGCCACGATGCCTGTCTGGGAGGAGGAGGATGAGATCGGTGAGCAGGATCACGAACTGGTAAAGGAATTATACGAAATCTGGGATAACCTCAA
>JBCFBK010000006.1:0-9778 GCA_038562555.1 Prolixibacteraceae bacterium
ATGGATATCTCTTCAGCGACATTCTGTCCAAATTTCTTTGCGATAAGTGTGCGGATGTACGCCAGCATTTCCTGAGCCTGTTCCGAGCTCGCGGTAACGCCTGTTCCGATCGCCCAGATCGGTTCATATGCAATGATCAGTTTAGAGAACTCCTCAACCGGAAGATTGAAAACGGTTTCGTCCAGTTGTTGTTTTACAAACGCGTTTTGGCTGCCGGCCTGGCGAACTGCCAACGCTTCGCCGCAACAATAGATGGGAGTGAGTCCGTTGTCCAGTGCCAATGCGACCTTTTTATTCAGGATCTCGCTTGTTTCCCCATAGTATTCACGTCTTTCCGAATGGCCTAGAACAACGTATCCGGCTCCGGTTGATTTAACCATCGCTGCTGAAACTTCACCCGTGAAAGCTCCTTTTGCCTCGGCTGCACAATTTTGTGCAGAAACGCCGATGCGTTTGGTATCGACCGACTCCACGACTTTTGTGAGGTGCGTAAAGGGTACGGCGAGCACGACAACAACGTCTTTCGCTCCGTCAGATGCAACCTTATCGCTTACGGCTTTTGCTAACTCAATGCCCTCCTGCAGGTTTGTATTACATTTCCAGTTACCGGCAACAACTTTTTTTCTCATGATTTTTATTTCTCGTATTGTTATAAGTGAATTCCATCCAAATCGACTCAAAAATAAGGAAAAGGCTTTCAGATCGCCTGCGACCCCTGTCGAACACAAAAAGAATTAACTTTTGTTTAATGCGGATTAAAAGCTGAGTATTTTCCAGCCTTCCTTGATATAACCCGTCAGCGGGACACCCATCGGTTTAACATCGATGTCGAGTTCGGCCAGGTCCGGCCCAACGCCGTATAACTGGGCACACGAAAGACTGGCCTCAATGGCGATACCCATATCCATCATCTTTGCTATATCCGCTTTTAAATCATCATTTTCGGCAAGCAGACGGATTGAAGGGCCCCAGATCACTAAAGTCACCTCATCGAACCACCCTTGCTTTTTAGCATTTTGAGCATACATGAAACAAACTTTTTCAGCAACTTCCGGGTCATTGCTGGTCCAGATGATAGCGATTTTATTGCTGTTGTTTTCAGCCGATTTACTGTTCTGCCCCGAACCAGTCACGATAAAGCCGAAGATGATCAGCCCACAGATAATTACTTGTTTCATTTATTTCGATTTTTTCTCCTGAACCCGCCAAAAAAAGCTTTGATCTTTCAATAAGAGGCTATTTCCCCAGGTCTCATTTTATATTCAGATTTCAATGGGCGCCAAGATATTAAGCTTTTACCTGAATTCAAAATTCAGGCGGATTTATTAACTTTTTTTTAGTATTTGCTCCTTTTTAATTTCATATGTTTTTAATTTCAATTTAACTGTGTATAATTCTCGTACTAAACTTCATCGCTTTTTCAAGGTGAATTGACGTATGGAACCCGCATATAAACATGGCGCTTTGGTCATCAATAATCCGTCAGAAAGCATTGATCGTCTGAAGGAATTTTTATCTTTGTGACGTGTTTTATAACATATCAACTTTATCCAAAAACCAGATTCATGATGATTTTATTTTTCAGAACTCCTGCAAGTAACGTAATAGCTGTCCAGTCAGACACTTCGCTGTCGAATGACGATATCACGAAGCTCATCTGGCTGTTGGGCGAGGCCAAGCCTGAAGGTGGTTCAAACCTGCCCGGCTATTTTGTCGGACCTCGCAGGGAAATGATCACCCCCTGGAGTACCAATGCCGTGGAGATTACACAGAACATGGCGATCCGGGGTATTGTCAGGATGGAGGAGTTTGTTGAAGTTCCTGGTATGTCGGCAGGTTATGATCCGATGCTTCAGGCTTTATATAAAGGTCTGGGGCAGGAGTTGTTCACGATCAACAAACAGCCGGACCCGGTAATGGAGATCACTGATATAGCGGCATACAACGAACAGGAAGGACTGGCGCTCAGTGAAGAGGAAATTCAGTATCTGAATCTGGTGGCTGAAAAAATCGGGCGCAGGTTAACCGACAGCGAAGTGTTTGGTTTTTCCCAGGTTAATTCCGAGCACTGTCGTCATAAGATTTTTAACGGCACTTTTGTTATCGATGGGGTTGAGCAGGAGATGTCGCTTTTCCAGCTTATTAAGAAGACTTCGAAGGAAAACCCAAATAAGATCGTGTCGGCTTACCGCGATAATTGCTCATTTGTTGCAGGCCCTGTGGTGGAACAATTTGCACCGAAAACACAGGATAAGCCCGATTTTTTTGAAGTAAAAGATATTGAAACCGTCCTTTCTTTAAAAGCTGAAACCCATAATTTTCCAACTACGGTAGAGCCTTTTAATGGTGCAGCAACCGGAACGGGAGGTGAAATCCGCGACCGGATTGCCGGTGGAAAAGGCAGCATTCCTGTTGCCGGTACGGCTGTTTACATGACTTCCTACCCGCGTACGGAAGATGCGCGCTCCTGGGAACAGGCTACAGAGGAACGTTCCTGGTTGTATCAGACCCCCGAAGAAATACTGATTAAGGCGTCGAATGGTGCCAGTGACTTTGGGAATAAGTTTGGGCAACCATTGATTACCGGCTCCGTGCTGACCTTTGAGCATTTTGAGAATAATAAGAAGTATGGTTACGATAAGGTGATTATGCTGGCCGGAGGAATCGGTTTTGGCCGTAAAAAAGATTCTATGAAGGAATCACCGAAAAAGGGTGATCAGATCGTTTTGCTTGGCGGTGATAACTATCGAATCGGTATGGGGGGAGGAGCTGTTTCTTCGGTTGCTACCGGTGAGTTTAAAAATGCGATTGAACTGAATGCCGTTCAGCGTGCCAATCCCGAAATGCAGAAAAGAGCTTTCAATGCCATCAGGGCATTGGCCGAGATGGACGAAAATCCGGTTATTTCCATTCATGACCACGGTGCCGGCGGCCATTTGAACTGCTTATCGGAGCTGGTCGAGGAAACGGGCGGGCTGATTGATACAGCTAAACTTCCCGTTGGAGATCCCACGCTTTCGCAAAAAGAGGTTATCGGCAACGAATCGCAGGAGCGTATGGGGCTGGTCATGCACGAAAGGCATGTTGCCCTGCTGCGGAGAGTCGCTGAGCGTGAGCGGGCTCCGATGTATGTGATCGGCGAAGCAACCGGCGATATGCAGTTTACTTTCAAAAACTCGCTGACCGGCGAAAAGCCGATTGACTGGCAGTTGGCTTATATGTTTGGCAATCCGCCAAAAACTGTACTGACCGACACGACACAGGCCGCAGGTTTCGCCGGACTAAGTTATGACCCTTCCCGGATCGAAGACTACCTGGAAGATGTGCTTCAACTGGAATCTGTTGCCTGCAAGGATTGGTTGACCAACAAGGTTGACCGCTCCGTGACCGGACGTATTGCAGGACAACAAGGGGCTGGTCCGCTTCATCTTCCTTTGAACAATCTGGGGGTGATTACGCTTGATTACCGGGGTGTCAGGGGACTGGCCACATCAATCGGACATGCTCCGGTTGCGGCCATGGTCGATCCGGCAAAAGGTTCAGTTTTATCAATTGCGGAATCGCTGACCAATATTGCCTGGGCTCCCATGCCCGACAAGATCCGCAGTGTTTCACTGAGTGCCAACTGGATGTGGCCGGCAAAAAATCCGGGAGAAAACGCACGTATCTATGAGGCGGTTAAAGCTGCGAGCGACTTTGCCTGTGCCCTGGGGATCAATATCCCGACAGGCAAGGATTCCATGTCGATGACCCAGAAATATCCGGACGACGTGGTTTATGCTCCGGGCACAGTCATCATATCGGCATCGGGCGAGGTTACTGACGTAAAAAAGGTGGTCGGGCCGGTTGTTGTTAATGACCCGCTCAGACCCCTGTACTATCTTAATTTTTCACAAACGGCTTTCGCCCTCGGAGGCAGCGCATTCGGACAAGTGATTAACCGGATCGGGCAGGTAGCTCCGACAATAGCCGACCCGGCTTATTTTGTTACTGCCTTTAACGCCATTCAGCGACTCATCGAAGACGGCCTGATCCTCTCTGGCCACGACGTGGCTTCGGGCGGTTTGATTACCACCCTGCTGGAAATGTGTTTTAGTAACACCCGTGGCGGACTGGATCTGGATTTGACAGCTCTTGGTGAACAGGATCCGGTGAAGGTCTTCTTTAACGAAAATCCGGCCGTCGTCATCCAGGCTGCTGATCCTGAAAAACTTGAATCAGAACTAAATGCTGCAGGAGTGCACTATGCGAGAATTGGAACTCCGATATCAGATCGCGAAATGAAAATTGCGGTTTCCGGCCATAAATACCGGCTTGATATTGATTCCCTGCGCGAATTATGGTTCAAGACTTCCTATTTGTTCGATCGCAGGCAGTGCGGGAATGAACTGGCACTGGAACGGTTCCGGAATTATAAGCGCAATGAGCTGGTATACGATTTTAAAGAATTTTCCGGACGGGCGTCAGATTTGGGTATTGACATGAAACGGCGTGAACCCAGCGGGATTAAGACTGCCATTATCAGGGAGAAAGGTGTGAACGGCGACCGCGAAATGGCTTATATGATGTATCTCGCCGGACTGGATGTGAAGGATGTACACATGACCGACCTGATCGCCGGGCGTGAAAGCCTGGAAGATGTAAACCTGATCGTTTTCGTGGGCGGCTTCTCCAATTCGGATGTGCTTGGCTCAGCCAAAGGATGGGCCGGGGCATTTAAATACAACGAGAAAGCCCGCGTGGCACTTGACAACTTCTACAAACGCAGTGATACACTGAGCCTTGGTGTTTGTAACGGATGTCAGCTTGTCGTTGAACTCGGATTGATTTACCCCGAACATGAGCAAATGCCAAAAATGCTGCATAATGTCTCCGGTAAGTTTGAATCGGCCTTTGTTAACGTGGACATTGCCGAAAATAATTCAGTGATGCTGAAATCATTGTCCGGCATGCGGCTGGGCGTGTGGATTGCGCATGGCGAAGGAAAGTTCAGCTTCCCTTACGACGAGGAAAATTATCACATTCCCTATAAATATTCCTATCCGTTTTATCCGGGAAATCCAAATGGATCTGATTTTAACACGGCTGCTATTTGTTCACGCGACGGTCGTCACCTGGCCATGATGCCGCACATGGAACGATCGTTCGCACCCTGGCTGTGGCCTTATTATCCGGCAAACCGTAAAACGGATGAAGTAAGTCCCTGGATTGAAGCTTTTGTTAATGCCCGCGAGTGGATTAAAGACCACAGATTGAAGTAATAGCGGCTGATCGTCTGCCTGCTGGTGTTTTTTACCAGCCGTATGCGAAAGGAAGGATTGAGGGGAAGATGCGGCTTTTGAGGTTTGGTTTTGGTCATCATATTGCAGTGATTCATGAAAAACCCGTTTTTATTCATCCTTCTTTTCTCCTGCCTGAGTCTTGCGGCTCAGCATCAAGCAGACAGCCTCTTAAAGCTGCTTCCGGCATTGGCAGAAAATGAGAAGGCACATGTGTTGAATCAACTGTCAGTATCCTTTCAGGAGGATGACAGCGCACGCTCACTGGGGTATGCCCGTGAGGCTTTGGCTCTGGCCCGGAAATCGGATAACCGGCCGGAGATAGGTGATGCCCTTTTTAATGCAGGTGAATGTTATTACTGCTTTGAAGAGTTCTCCCTGGCCCTGAAAAGTTATCAACAGGCGTTGGAAGTGATACAGGCTCTTGATGATAAGGAACGTTTGGGCGACATTTACAACTCCATTTCATTGGTTCATTATTTTAGGAGTGAGTATGATCTGGCCATAAAAAATCAGATGGAAGCTTTACGAAGCCTTAAGAATTCGAATTCCAAAAGGACAATGGCCCGGGTTTATTCCAATATCGGCATGGTTTACTCGCGTATAGGCGATGACCGGCGATCGATTAATTACTATCGGGAAGCTGTCGCCCTGAATCAGGAAGAAGGAAATATGGATGGGGTGGCGGTCAATTACAACGGGATTGGAATCGGATATTATAATATGGGGAAGTTCGATTCTTCCGTAATTAATTATCATATAGCATTAAAAGGCTTCCGGGCGGTTAATGATCGTGAAAAAATCGCAATAACGTTAAATAATATTGCCAATGTCTTCGTTGACCAGGGGGACAGCCTGACACAAGCCCTCGATTATTTTCGGCAGGCGTTGTCTGTCTTTGAAGAGCTGAATGATGTCAGAAATGCAACCTTTGTGCTGGAAAGCCTGGGTGCTGCCTACCTGGTTATGGGTGAAGAAACAAAGGCCCTCGAAATATTGCAATCGGGGCTGGAACTGGCAAAAAAACACCGGATCGGTTATTTCATTCAGAGTACCTGTTATAAGGACATCACCCGGGCGTACGAAAAGATGGGAAAAGTGAATGAGGCCTATGCCAGTTATAAATTGTATAAAGCCTATGAAGACAGCCTTCATCAGGAAGAACGGATCAGGCAGGCTGCTGAATTGGAAAAGAAGTTCGAGACCGAAAAAAAGGAAGAGGAAATCTTACGACTGAACGCGGAGCATGAAATCGTAAGTCTGCAGGTTCAAAAGGAAAAAGCTATACGCACGTTTGTCACAGTTGTCCTGCTCCTGGCTATCGGGATCATGATCTATATTTCGTATGCTTATTACCAAAAAAAGAAAACAAACACCGTCCTGAATCAAAAGAATGAGCAGATAGAACAGCAACGGAATGAACTGGAGAAAATAAATGCGACGAAAAACAGGTTCTTCTCCATCCTGGCGCATGACCTTAAAAATCCATTTCATACGATTCTTGGGTATGCTTCCCTGCTCGACAATGACTATGGCCGGTTTTCGGATGAAGAACGGAAAAAATATGCAGGCGATATCTATAAATCAGCTAATATCGTTTTTCGGCTGCTGCAGAATTTGCTCGACTGGAGCCGTGCCCAAACAGGAAGTCTGACATACAATCCGGTCAGCTTTGAACTGAAACAGCTTTCAGAATCCGTACTTAGTCTGCTGAAGCCGCTGGCCGATCAGAAAGGAATAACGTTGGATAACCGGATTAACGGGGGAGTGTTTCTTTATGCTGATCCGATGATGATGGAAACAATATTGAGAAATCTTCTGAGCAATGCGATCAAATTTTCATATCCGGAAGGCCATGTTTCGATCAGTGCGGGAAAGAATCCTCAGGAGCAGGTAACCATTTGTGTGAGTGATGACGGAGCGGGCCTCTCTGAGGATGATTTGCGGCAGCTTTTCCGCATCGATTCAACCGTCAGGCGTAAAGGAACCGGCGGCGAAGAGGGATCAGGCCTGGGCCTTGCGATCTGCAAGGACTTTGTCGGTACCAATAAAGGAACGATCCGGGTTGAAAGTGAGCCGGGCAGAGGAAGTAGGTTTTATGTAACAATCCCCGCGATGGTCCCGAAGGCTGAACTCTGACCGGGGGCTCCCGTATTTACCGCTATTTCCAGTTTTCCACCAGCAGGCTTTCTGCCAGTTTGCCGGCCTTTTCTTTGTTTTCGAGCATCCCGACAATTTCGAGCGAGAAGTTCAGGGCTGCACCAACACCTCTTCCGGTAATCAGATTGCCGTCAATAACGGCTGGCTTATCATCTACTTTTGCTCCTTTAAGTTCTTTTTCAAAACCAGGATAACACACCGCGTTTCTCCCTTCCAGCAAGCCCATGTGACCAAGCACCATGGGGGCTGCACAAATAGCACCGATCGGCTTTCCTTTGCTGTGGAAATCCAGTATCCGCGATTTAAGTCCCTGGTGCGTATCCAGATTTGCGGCGCCAGGCATACCACCGGGCAAGATCATCATATCGACCAGGTGATAATCGACTTCTGTAAATAGCCGGTCAGCCTTTACGGGGATTTCATGCGCCCCATTCACCAGATAGTCCTGGGTCATCGAGGCAACGATCACATTAATGCCCGCCCTGCGCAGAACGTCAATAATTGTAATTGCTTCTATTTCTTCAAATCCTGTTACTAAATGAATTGCTACCGTCTTCATATGCTGTTTTTATATGATTTCAGTACAAGTTTAAAAACAAAAAAAATGATTCGCAAAGCAAATCATTTTTTTACTAATAATAAGACCAGTTATCCTAATCTGTAATTAAGTAGCATAATCCTTTAACGCTTTTTCAAGCTTTTTGCGGGTAAAGAAAATCCGGCTTTTAACGGTACCCAACGGTAAACTCAAATGTTCTGCGATTTCTTTATATTTATAGCCATCCAGGAACATCGTGAAAGGTACCTTGTATTCATCTTCCAGCGCGTGGATGTTTTTGAGAATCTCTTTTGAACTGAAAAAGGATTCCGGTGACGGGTAAATTTTGTCTTTCGAGAACTTTAGATGGAAGTCATTGTTCGACCCGTCGAACGTGTTTTTAGCTTTGACATTTCTTCTGTAGTTATTTATGAAGGTGTTCTTCATGATCGTATAAATCCACGCTTTGAAATTCGTGTTTTGCGTAAATTTATCCCTGTATGTCAATGCTTTAAGGAATGTCTCCTGAAGCAAGTCCTGTGCTTTTTCCTGATCAGAGGTCAAACTTAGTGCATAATACAAAAGTTTATCCTGCAGACCGAGCAATGCGTTGTTGAATTGAATTTGTGTCATGGCTAAGTAATTTTTTTGTTATTGTTTAGAACAAATATAAATAGGGATGACCAATTTAAAAAGGAAATCCAGCTCTTTTATTCTTCGATTTTATTGATTCCTGATAAAAAATATTTATATCCTCAGTCTTTGCTGGTGCTTGCGGCACTTCAACGACAACTGCGTTTGTAAACAATTTTTCAATGTAGCGTTCGTAATTCTGATTTTAGTTTAATTTGGTCGAATAATCTATTCATTTATTAGGGGTGCAATGATCATACCTTAAATATATACGACAGTATTAGTGCATTTATTGTGTCAGCCGTACCGTCCTGAGTTGAATAGCAGTAATAAGTGGCAGTAATCCCGAATTTTCAATTTCAGGCGAGATTAATTGTATGGCTATTTCTACAAGTGGGGTAAAATCTCTACGTTTTTGCCAGAGCATACATCAGGAGTTACAAATCAAATATAGAAAAAATATTATTATATCAAGTAATATTACAAGATGTTGTAAAGCAGCGCATAATATTACAATTTGCGTGGCAAATGCAGTTTTTATTTCTTATTTTATCTGGAATGGAAATTTCCTGCCTGTTTTTTAAGTAATTTTGTGTCCTTTCATAACCATTAAAAATAAATCAATGAAAAAGTTAAATTTCAACCGTCAAAGGGCTGAAATTTCAACTTTCCGTCGCTGGGGCGGACAAGGCTATTCCTTGTTCAATGCCCTGGGTAAGCAGGTGCGTATTGGTGTACTGGCTGCTGTTTACCTCTATGTAGCCATGCCGGAAGAAGTCCATGCACAGGCTGATACGACTGAAGTTGAAATGAACTATGATCTTGATGAAATCGAGGTCAGTGCCCGGCGGGCGCCTGTGGGTTATTCGCAGGTGGCACGGATGGTATCCGTGATTGAACAGGCACAAATTGAGGCGGCGCCTGCCGCGACTGTTCAGGATCTTCTGGAGTATGTCATGGGGGTTGACATACGGCAAAGAGGGACCTATGGTATTCAGGCTGATGTCTCCGTTCGCGGAGGTTCGTTCGACCAAACCCTCATCCTTCTCAACGGAATTAATCTTTCCGATCCGCAAACCGGGCATCACAGTCTCAACTTGCCGGTCAGTTTAAAAAGCATCAAACGTATCGAGGTCTTGCAGGGGCCTGCGGCCCGGGTCTATGGACC
>JBCFBK010000006.1:9788-167210 GCA_038562555.1 Prolixibacteraceae bacterium
CGAATGCTTTTTCAGGCGCCATTAATTTTATTACAGCAAATGATGGCGAGCAGTCGGTCGACCTGGATTTGGCAGCCGGTGCACACAAGCTGCATGACCTGAATGTTTCAGCGAACTTTAATTCAGGCGCCCTCAGGAATCAGTTAGCCATCAACAGTACTGCGTCTGATGGTTATATTGAGAATACCGATTTCGATACCTATAACCTTTTTTATCAGGGACAGCTTGCTACTGTTTCCGGGCCGGTCGATATTCAACTGGGACATTCGCGGAAAGCTTTTGGTGCAAACAGTTTCTACACACCTGAATATCCAGACCAGTTTGAAGAAACAAAAACGACCTTTGCATCTGTCAGGATGCATACCGGGGAGAAAATTCATTTTACCCCGGCTCTGTACTGGCGCAGGCATCAGGATCGTTTTGAATTGTTTCGGGATGAGGCGCCTGCCTGGTATGCCGAACACAATTATCACCTGACCGATGTGTACGGCATCAACCTGAACAGTTGGTTCAGCAACAGCCTTGGGAAAACTGCTTTTGGGGCTGAATTCAGATCTGAAAATATCTGGAGTAACAAGCTGGGAGAAGATATGGGAGAGGAAATTCCCGTTCCCGGGGAGTCGGGCCATTTTTTTACAAAATCGCATTCCCGGACAATTATCTCCTACTTTGGAGAACATACATTTTTTCTCAATCGCTTTACTGTTTCAGCCGGAGCAATGGCTAACCGGATTTCTGACCTCAACCTCGAATGGCATATCTATCCGGGCGTTGATCTCGGGTATCGGATCAACGACCGCTTTAAAGCGTTTGGCTCGGCCAACAAATCGCTCCGCATGCCTACTTTTACTGATCTTTACTATAGTGGTCCCACCAATAAAGGAAATCCCGACCTGAAGCCTGAGCGGTCTGTTACGGTTGAAGGCGGCCTGAAGTACTCCGGTTTCTGGCTAAAAGGCCAGATCGGTTACTATCATCGTGTAGGAAAGGACCTGATCGACTGGGTGCGGGAAAGCGAAGAACTTTTATGGGAAACCCGCAACCTGACCAGAATTGTAGCTGATGGTGTTGAAACAACGCTTGACGTTGATTTAAATAAGGCGTTTGGGAAAACGCTTTTTATCAGCCACTTCGGTTTCAGTTATGCCCATAACCAACTGGATAAGGGTGAAAGCAATTACCTGTCAAATTATACACTCGATCATTTGAAACATAAGCTGGTCATTAATCTGGATCATGCCCTTGTGAAGAATATTCAGGCGTCCTGGATGTTCCGGTTTCAGGACCGGCAGGGAAGTTATCCCCGCTTTGAAGAAGAAGCTTACGTTGGAGAGCAACCGTACCGGCCTTTCTGGCTTACGGATATGAAGATTTTATACAATTCGGGAGATGTCCGGGTTTATCTGTCTGTTTCAAACCTTTTTGAAAAGTCGTACGTTGACCTGGGAAATGTAAAGCAGCCCGGAAGATGGATCAGTGCCGGAATAAACTACCGGCTGCGGTTTGACTGATTTTAGTTCTTTTGACCGCACTTCTTTTATATGCTTTGGGAAAATATTATCTTCGCCCCGGTAAAATGATAAACACATGAAGGGTATTTTAGCTATATCGGGTCACCCCGGGTTGTCAAAACTGATTTCAGAGGCAAAGAATTGCATTATTGTGGAGTCGCTGGTTACCGGTAAAAGAATGCCGGTTTATTCCACTTCGAAAGTGAGCGCATTGGCCGATATTGCCATCTTCACCGAAAGCGGTGAAGTCACCTTAAAACAAGTTTTGAAAAAGGTGTTCGAAAAGGAAAACGGAGAGGAAGTGAACGTTAATGATTCAGGTGCCGGTTTAAAGGCTTGGTTTGAGCAAGTCCTGCCGGAATATGACCGCAACAAGGTTTACACCTCAGATATGAAAAAAGTGGCCCAATGGTATAACCTGCTTTTGAAAACCGGCTTGCTGAACCTGGAAGAAGAGGAAGAAAAAGCAGAAGATAAAACGGAAGCCTGATAGCAGGCCGGTATCCCGGATGGAAAGGAGCTGTCGTTTATAATGACAGCTCCTTTACTTATATTGTGTTGTCAGAATAATTTCCCCTGGATTTCCCGCTTTCCGGGATAATGATGTCTTTCCATGATCATCTCCAGTAACCTGACAGTCGCCAGTGCGTCTCCTTCAGCGCGGTGACGTCCCTTAATATCGATATTCAGATCACTGCAAATGTTGCCGAGCGAATAGGAACGGTGGCCGGGTAAGTATTTGCGTCCCAGTCTGACCGTGCACATGGTCTTTCTTTTGTAGTCATAACCCAGCCTTTTGAATTCTTCCCGGACAAAACCGTAGTCGAACATCACATTATGGGCAACAAAGATATTTCCGGCAGTTAATTCGACGATTTTTTTAGCTATTTCGAAAAACCTGGGGGCGTGTTCCACCATCCGGTCATTAATTCCGGTCAGCCTCGTAATGTAACCGGGAATATGGCATTCAGGATTGACCAAACTGGTGAACGATCCGGTGATCTGCTGCCCGTTGTGCACAAAAATTGCAATTTCGGTAATTTTCCCGTTTCGCGCACTTTGTCCCGTCGTTTCTATGTCGATGATACTGTACACTTATCAAAGGTCTTTTTTACGCAGTCAAAAAAAGGATAACTATTTGAGAAAAGCAATAGTTTTATAGAATTCATTTCCTTTTCGTAGGCGTTAATCGTTGAATCTTTAGTCGTAATTTAGGCTGGAATCTATTATCTTTGCCGGTCTTAAAAAAAGATTGATATGCTGATCGAACAAACAATCAGGGAAAATATCGCGAAAGCTGTTTCAGCATTATACGCTGCTGAATTTAAAGCCGGCGATGTGCAGATTCAGGCCACCCGCAAGGATGTGGAAGGTGACCTGACGGTCGTGGTTTTCCCTTTTTTACCTTACTCAAAAAAGTCTCCTCAGCAAACAGCTTTCGAACTTGGAAATTTTCTTGAGCAAAATATCGATGATATCGCTTCTTTTGAAGTAGTGAAAGGCTTTTTAAACCTGACCATATCGCAAAAATACTGGCTCGGACAACTCACTGAGGCTTCCCGTCAGGAACAGTATGGATGTTCTCTGGCGGGCGACGGATCACCATTGGTTATGATTGAGTATTCATCGCCGAATACAAATAAACCGTTGCATCTGGGGCATGTACGAAATAATCTGCTTGGGTTTTCGCTTGGCGAGATCCTGAAGGCAAACGGAAACCGGGTGGTCAAAACCAACATTGTTAATGATCGTGGAATCCACATTTGCAAGTCGATGTATGCATGGCAAAAGTGGGGGGAAGGGAAGACTCCCGAAACTACCGGCACTAAGGGCGATCACCTGGTGGGCGATTTTTACGTTTTGTTCGACAAACAATATAAAAAGGAGATTGCTGAACTGATGGCCGGCGGTTTAACCGCGGAAGAAGCGGCACAGCAGGCTCCATCAATTGTCGCTGCCCGCGGGCTTCTTTTGAAGTGGGAAGCAAGAGACCCGGAAACCATTGCCCTGTGGAAGCGGATGAACCAGTGGGTTTACGATGGCTTTGATGTGACTTACAAGGAACTGGGGGTGGATTTTGACAAAATCTATTACGAATCGGAAACTTATCTGATGGGTAAGGAAGAAGTGATGCGGGGCCTGGAAGCGGGAATTTTTTATCAGAAGGAGGACGGTTCGGTGTGGGCTGACCTGTCGGATGAAGGACTGGATCACAAGCTCCTGCTCCGCAGTGACGGAACTTCTGTTTATATGACCCAGGATATCGGCACTGCAAAGCTGAGGTTTAATGATTTTGCGATCGACAAGATGGTGTATGTGGTTGGCAATGAGCAAAATTATCATTTTCAGGTATTGTCAAAATTACTTGGAAAGCTGGGCTTTGAATGGGGAAGAGGTTTGCATCACTTTTCATACGGGATGGTTGAGTTGCCCAATGGAAAAATGAAATCGCGCGAGGGTACCGTGGTCGATGCGGACGACCTGATTGCGGGAATGGTTGATGTGGCCCGCAAAACATCGGAGGAGCTTGGAAAGCTGGAAGGCTATACGGAAGGGGAAGCGCTGGAAACATACAAAATCATTGCCATGGGAGCCTTGAAATATTTTATTCTGAAGGTAGATCCCAAAAAAAACATGCTGTTTAATCCGGAAGAATCGATCGATTTTAACGGAAACACCGGACCGTTTATTCAGTACACCTATGCACGGATCCGGTCCGTGCTTCGGAAGGCAACGGACCGGGGAATCACAGCGTCGATGAACGGTGAGACTTTGCCCCTGACGGAGAAGGAACTGGGATTAATCAAAACGATTACGTTGTTTCCTGTTGCTGTGAAAGAGGCGGGTGAAGCCTATAGTCCGGCCCTGATCGCCAATTATGTGTATAATTTGGTGAAGGAATATAACCAGTTTTACCACGATCATTCCATCCTTGCCGAAGAAAACGAAAATATCCGGAACTTCCGTTTGATCTTATCGGAATCGGTTTCCCTAATTATTAAGAGGGGAATGGGTTTACTGGGCATCCGCGTTCCGGAAAGGATGTAAGAACATGCGCCTTGCGGAAGCCGGAGAAGGAAGGATTGCCAGACTGACAAATTGTTTAAATTGCTTTTTAATTTTGTACATCTAATATTGATAAATCTAATATCTTGTATTTTGATACTTGTGTCTTGATACTAAATCATAGCTGTTATGTTTGAAAATCTCAATGAAAAGTTAGAGCGTTCATTCAAGTTGCTTAAGGGGCAGGGACGGATCACCGAAATCAATGTTGCGGAGACTTTGAAGGAAGTCAGGCGCGCGTTACTTGATGCTGACGTCAATTATAAAATTGCAAAATCATTTACGGAAACGGTTAAAGATAAGGCGCTGGGACAGAATGTGCTGACGTCGGTGAAACCGGGTGAAATGATGGTTAAGATCGTTCATGACGAACTGGCGGGGCTAATGGGCGGAACATCGTCAGATATTAACCTGCAGGGTAATCCCGCTGTTATTTTGATCGCCGGACTTCAGGGGTCCGGTAAAACGACTTTTTCCGGCAAACTGGCCAGATTCCTGAAGAGTAAAAAGGGTAAAAACCCGTTGCTGGTTGCCGGCGACGTGTACCGGCCCGCGGCTATCGACCAGCTTAAGGTCCTGGGCGGACAAATCAATGTGCCGGTATATACCCAGGAGGGAAGCAGGGAACCGGTTAAAATCGCGAAAGCTGCTATCCAGTTTGCCAAAGAAAACGGGCACAATCTGGTGATTATCGATACCGCAGGACGTCTGGCCGTAGACGAAGAGATGATGAACGAGATCGCGGCCATCAAGAGTGCCGTTTCTCCGCATGAAATCCTCTTTGTTGTTGACTCCATGACCGGACAGGATGCCGTCAATACTGCCAGGGAATTTAATGACCGCCTCAATTTTGACGGTGTTGTCCTGACCAAACTTGACGGAGACACCCGGGGGGGAGCTGCCCTGTCAATCCGGTCGGTAGTGAATAAACCGATCAAATTTGTCAGCACCGGTGAAAAAATGGAGGCCCTGGATGTTTTTCATCCCGAGCGTATGGCCGACAGGATCCTGGGAATGGGTGACATTGTCTCACTGGTTGAAAGGGCCCAGGAGCAGTTCGACGTTAATGAGGCCAGGAAGCTGCAGTCAAAACTGGCTAAAAACCAGTTCGGCTTTAATGACTTTCTGACACAGATTCACCAGATCAAAAAGATGGGCAACCTGAAAGATCTGGCGGCCATGATCCCGGGAATGGGAAAGGCCATGAAAGATATTGATATCGACGATGATGCATTTAAGCACATAGAGGCCATTATCTATTCCATGACTCCTGACGAACGCGAAAATCCGGCGCTCTTAAACGGTACCCGGAGAAAGCGGATCGCTGACGGATCAGGAACAAATATCCAGGAAGTAAACCGGCTGATCAAACAGTTTGATGAGACACGTAAAATGATGCGCATGGTTTCGCAGGGGAAGAACCTGGGAAGGATGATGGGCAACATGCGGAAGAAATAGACACAAGACAATTTGACCTTATGCAATTAATAGACGGAAGAAAAACAGCCGCAGAAATGAAGGCGGAAATCGCCGCACAGGTAAAAAAGATGAAAGATCAGGGTGGGAAAATCCCTCATCTTGCTGCGGTACTCGTTGGCCATGATGGAGGAAGTGAAACTTATGTCGCATACAAAATCAAAGACTGTGAGGAAGTAGGATTCAAGTCTTCTCTGGTACGCTACGAGGATGATGTGACAGAAGACGAGCTGCTGGCTAAAGTTGATGAATTAAACCGGAATGAAGACGTTGACGGCTTTATTGTTCAACTTCCGCTTCCGGCGCACATTTCGGAACAAAAAATTATCGAAGCTATTGACCCTGATAAAGACGTGGATGGTTTTCATCCGGTGAATGTCGGGAAAATGGTAATTGGTTTGCCTTCTTTTATTTCGGCAACACCCGACGGTATTGTTGAACTGATCAAAAGGCACGGTATTGACACCTCCGGAAAAAATTGCGTGGTTCTGGGCAGAAGTAACATTGTTGGCCGTCCGATGAGTATCCTGATGTCGCAGAAGGCAATGAACGCGACTGTAACCGTTGCCCACAGCCGTTCAAAAAATTTGAAAGAAATTTGCGCTTCGGCCGATATTCTGATTGCGGCAATCGGTTCACCTGAATTTGTCAAAGCCGACATGGTCAAAGAAGGCGCTGTTGTGATCGACGTGGGTACTACCCGGGTCAAGTCCGACCAAACCAAATCGGGATGGAAGTTAAAGGGCGATGTTGCTTTTGACGAGGTAGCCCCAAAATGCTCCTTCATTACCCCGGTTCCCGGGGGAGTCGGTCCGATGACCCGCGTCTCGCTTCTGAAAAACACATTACTGGCTGCCGCGAAGAAGTGATATTTGCATCACTCATTCTCCGAACGAAGCTGAAGCATCATCATTTTTTGCTCTTATTTGTTTATATTTAGGGTATTGAAATTTAAAACCTGGATAAGATGGAACGTAAAATAGCATTCATGAAGGTTTCGCTGGTGGCTGCAGTATTATTTATGGAATCGTGTGGTACCGTTCCGCTGACGGGAAG
The DNA here is from genome assembly GCA_038562555.1 of Prolixibacteraceae bacterium. Taxonomy (GTDB): domain Bacteria; phylum Bacteroidota; class Bacteroidia; order Bacteroidales; family Prolixibacteraceae; genus JBCFBK01. The sequence continues at coordinate 16,898 of JBCFBK010000006.1, forward strand.
GAGCCAGCTTAACCTGCTGCCCGAGTCGTCAATGGTTGAAATGAGTCTGACGTCTTATAACGAATTTTTAAAAGAGAATAAACTCTCATCAAATGCAACTCAGATACAGCAAATAAAACGTGTCGGTGACAAAGTATCCAGGGCAGTGGAAACTTACCTTCGTAACAACGGCTTTGAAAGTTATATTGAGGCTTTTAAATGGGAATTCAACCTGGTTGAAAGCGATGTGCCCAATGCCTGGTGTATGCCCGGCGGGAAAGTAGTCTTTTACACAGGCATTCTTCCGCTCACCCAAAATGATGCCGGGGTTGCTGTTGTCATGGGGCATGAGATTGCTCATGCTGTGGCGCGTCACGGTAATGAACGGATGAGCCAGTCAATGATGCTCGAGATGGGCGGGACTGCCATATCGGAAGCGATGAAACAGAAACCCGCTAAAACACAGGCGCTGTTTTCTGCAGCCTACGGATTAGGCACTCAGGTGGGGGTTATGTTGCCGTTTTCGCGCAGGCACGAGCTGGAGGCAGACGAAATGGGGCTGATTTTTATGGCAATGGCAGGTTACGATCCGCGTGAAGCTGTCGGTTTCTGGAAAAGAATGTCGGCCAAAGGTGGGTCGGGCACGCCGGAATTTCTGAGTACGCATCCCGTCGATACGAGACGGATTGCAGAACTGGAAAAACTGATGCCGGAGGCCATGAAATATTACCAGGGACAGTAGATAAAATGATCTTTTGTTAGATTAAATTCCGGCTTAATGTGGATTTAACAAAATTTTCATCACGTGGGAGGAAACGATGGCGTTTGCTTTTTTCGTAATTTTCAGGTACGAAATATAAACATATACAGTCATATAGCTATTTGCAGTCGATGTAATCATTAATTCCTGTTAACAGTTTCTTAACAGATATTCCGATAATTGAGAATAATTTTTTATTTTTGAAGGACTTAACTATGCAATAACCTAAAATGAGCAAGATGGAAGGCATTGACAAGAATGATGAATTGAACGAAGAAATTGACAGTAAATTCAGGCAGGAGATTTTTTCCAAGGCTGTCAGGGCAGGGAAGAGGACGTATTTTTTCGATGTGAAGTCGACCAGAAAAGACGAATACTACCTGACGATTACCGAAAGCAAGAAGCGGTATGAGCAAGATGGTAAATTTCACTTTGAGAAGCACAAGATTTTTCTTTATAAGGAAGATTTTGAGAAATTTATTGACGGGATCAATGAGGTTGTTGACTATATCGAAGAAAGGCAGCCATTTGAAGATCATGAGCGGGGCGATCGTGATGACTCGTACGACGAATCGGAATTAATCATAGCGAACGAACCGGAAGCGGATGCTGTTTCAGAAGAAAAAGTTCTGGAAAAGGATTACATCAGCGTTGAGTTTGATGACCTGAGCTTGTAATTTTTTTGTCACCCCGAACGTAGTGAAGGACGTTGTTTTATTCAGTGGTCTTTTTTATAAGGGTCACTCTTTTACTACGTTCTGGCTGACCTTTATTGCCGGAGATTAAGGTTTCCAGGAAGTATTTTTGACCCAGTTTACCACGAATTTTGCGTTTTCATAAGGAGTATCCGGCAGGAATCCGTGCCCCAGGTTAAAAATCCATTTTTGATTTTTATTGTAAAACGGCAGATACTTCTCAAGTTCTGCTGCGATTACCTTTTGTTCCGCGTAAAGTATCCGTGGGTCGAGATTTCCCTGTAGCCCGATTTCCGGATGAACCAGTTCCCGTGCATGAGTAAGGGGCATTTGCCAGTCGATCCCGACGAAATCGGCCACCTCAGGGGTTATTTTTCGAAGTCCTGCACCAAATCCTTTTGGGAAAAAAATCAACGGAATTCGTGTTTTTCTGATTTCTTTGCTGATGGTCTCAATGGCAGGCATAAATAATTCCAGATACATTTCTTCCGGTATCAGATTCGCATGGGTTTCAAAAAGCTGGAAAGCGTCAACGCCGTGTTCAATCTGTTTTAAGGCATAGTGAACCGAAAGTTCGGTGATTTTCGCGATCAGCTTTTTTGCTTCAGCCTTGTTCCGGAACAGAAACCTGGTGGCATCGGGGAAACCGGGGGTGGAGCTTATTCCCTGCATCATATAGCACAGGGTGGTAAGGGGCGCTCCGCAAAAACCGATTAGCGGTATGTTCACCGGCCGGATACGAATAATTTCATCGATAGCCTGATAGATATATTCCAGTTTAGCCGGATCCGGTTTGAGTTCATTTGCCGGGTGACTGTACTCTTTTAAAGGATGGGAGAAAACAGGCCCGTGATCCGTAAATTCAGCTTCCATACCCATCGCTTCAGGAATGACCAAAATGTCTGAAAACAGGATAGCCGCGTCGACCCCAAGGTCATGCACAGGCATAAGTGTCACCCTGGCTGCGAGGACTGGATCATGCATCAGTTCGCGGAATGAATATTTTTCCTTCAGCTTATTGTAGTTGGGCAGCACCCGCCCGGCCTGACGCATAAACCACACCGGCGGCCTGCCGGTTGGTTTTCCCTTTATTTTGTCCAGAAAAATAGATTGCATAGAAAAACGGTTTATTGGTCGAACTGAAAAATTTGCATAAGTTAGGCCAGCATAGCCATTGTTTTTTTGCCCGCTTCAATCAACTGATCGATATTTTCATCGGTATGGGCGTCCGAAATAAACAGGCACTCAAATTGCGACGGCGCCAGATAAATCCCCTGCTCCAGTGATTTCCGGAAATAAACACCGTACCGTTGCGTATTTGACTTCATGGCCTGGTCAAAATTCTCTACTTTCTGTTCTTCAGTAAAGAATAGTGTCATCATCGACCCGATCCGGTTAATCACAGCGGGAATACCCTGCTTTGCCAGGTTGGCTTTCAGTCCAGCCTCAAGGCGCGCGGCTTTTTCTTCGAGTCGGGCGTAAATTTCGGGCTGCTCAGCAAGGATCCGGAGCATCGTCGTCCCTGCGGCCATGGCCAGCGGGTTTCCCGACAACGTGCCTGCCTGGTAGACCGGTCCCTCAGGTGCCAACAGGTTCATAATATCGCTCCGGCCGCCGTAGGCGCCTACGGGCAATCCACCGCCAATGATCTTTCCCAGTGTTGTCAGGTCCGGCTTAATGCCGAAAATTTCCTGGGCTCCCCCCGGAGAAAGCCGGAATCCGGTAATCACTTCATCAAAGATCAACAGAGAGCCATAGGTGCTGGTCAGCATTCTCAATCCTTCCAGAAATCCGGGAGTCGGTAATACGACTCCCATGTTCCCGGGCACTACCTCCAGAATGACGGCCGCAATTTCACTTCCACGTTCCCGAAAAATTTGTTCGACCGAATACAGGTTATTATATTCCGCAGTCAGCGTGTCCCGGGCTGTTGCTTTTGTCACCCCCGGGCTGTCAGGTAATCCGAGTGTGATCGCTCCCGATCCGGCTTTGATCAGGAAACTGTCGGCATGTCCATGGTAACACCCCGTGAATTTAACGACGAGATCGCGCCCGGTATAAGCCCTGGCCAGGCGCAGAGCGCTCATGGTGGCCTCCGTTCCTGAATTGACCATCCGAACCTTCTCAACGGAAGGAACCATTTGTGTGATGCGTTCAGCCATTTCGTTTTCAATCAACGTAGGGGCTCCATAGCTGGTTCCCCGCTCTGCTGCCCGCTGAATGGCTTCGACAATTTCCCGGCGGGCATGCCCGAGGATCAGCGGACCCCAGGACGCTACAAAATCGAGATACGTATTTCCATCAATATCCTGGATATGGCAACCTTTGGCACTTTGAATAAATATCGGGTCGGCCTGTACACCCTTAAACGCACGCACAGGAGAATTTACGCCCCCTGGAATAAGTTGTGTTGCCCGTTTAAAGGCTTGTATGCTGTTAGAGTAATTCATGGTTATAATTAGTCGTAAGTAATTAGTCGTAAGTCGTAAGACTTTTATCTTGATACTTGATACTTTTTTGTCAAACCCTGTTTCCTTTTTTCAGCTCGTTCAGCACAAACTCCTTCGCGTGATAGGTAATGATCAGGTCAGCACCGGCACGTTTGATGGAGGTGAGGATTTCTTTGATCACCCGTTCTTCGTCGATCCACCCGTTTACTCCGGCAGCCTTGACCATGGAGAATTCGCCGCTGACGTTATAAGCCACTACAGGAATATTAAACGTATCCCGCACCCGGCTGATAATATCGAGGTAACTCAGGGCTGGCTTTACCATTACCAGGTCTGCTCCTTCGAGAATATCCTGCTCTACTTCACGTAACGCTTCATTGCTGTTTGCAGGATCCATCTGGTACGTGCTGCGGTCGCCAAATTTAGGAGCGCTTCCGGCGGCATCGCGGAAAGGGCCGTAAAAGCCGGAGGCATACTTAGCCGAGTAGGCCAGAATGGGCGTGTTTTCAAAGCCGTTTTTATCAAGTGCCTGGCGGATCGCGCTAACGCGTCCGTCCATCATATCGCTCGGGGCAATGAAATCGGCGCCGGATTTGGCCAGTGTCACCGACTGTGCCGCCAGGGTCCGGACGGTAGCGTCATTGTGTACGTCGCCACCGACGATAGTCCCGCAATGCCCGTGCGTGGTGTATTCGCAATTGCAGACGTCTGCTATGATAAGTATCCCGGGTATGGTCGCCTTAAGGGCACGTATTGCTTTGGGAACGATGGCATCGTGACTGCAGGCGACGCTGCCGGTTTCATCTTTGGTTTCAGGAATACCGAAAAGCAGAATTTTATCTATCCCGGTCAACGCGACCAGCTCCTTCACCTCTTCCACCAAAAGATCGACCGAAAGCTGGGAATTACCGGGCATTGACCGGATCGGATTGCTTATCTGCTCTCCGGGGCATACAAAGTAGGGCATAATCAGGTCATCGCGGTTTACTTCTGTTTCGCGTATCATGTTGCGGATGGCGGGATTTTTACGTAATCTTCTTAATCGGGTTACCGGATAACTCATGGCGTATTGTTTTTAGGATTGTTTTTGTAATAACTGATAATCGTCCGGGCCAGTCCTCCGTATCCCGGATCGGACGCTGTAGCGAGAGGTTCCATCCGTAGCTCGCGGATCGCAGCAGTGGTCGTCTGTCCGATGCTGAAGATCCGAATGTTTTCCTTGCCGGGTAAAAGCTTTGCCAGATTGCGAATGGCGGAAGGGCTGCTGACGACCAGAAAGTCATAACAGCCGTCATCGATCCGTTTCATCAATGCGGGGTCAACTTGACGGGGCATAACGGTTGTATATACATTTATACGCTCAACCGGATGAGTCGTTGAAAGGGTGTTTTCAAGGGTGTCCGGAGCAAGCGTACCCAACACAAGCAGAACCGATTTATGCGGATGAATAACCGGAAGCAACTCTTCTGAAAAGTGAACGGCCGTTTTACTGGTGCCTGTGAAGCTAACCGGCAGGTTCCGGCGGTTGAGGCTGGCAGCCGTACCCGGCCCGAGGGCGGCTATGTGGTTTCCGGAAGCAGCGGTATACTGGTCGAAAAACGGATCAACCGCATTTTTGCTTGTAAAGACCAGCCAGTCGTAAGTGGCGATGTCCTTTTTTAGTTTGAACGGGATCGGCTCGATTGCGATCATCGGCATGGACAGGACAACAGCGCCGGCTTCCTGCAGTATTTGGGACAGTTCGTACTGATCGTTCTCAGGATACGTCAGAATGATCGTTGCACCTTTTAATATGTCTTGCTCATTGGTGTTCATTTTCAATGGTCTGTTCTTCTGATTTCTTCGAGGATAGCCTGTCCGCCGTCATCGATGATTGCCTGTGCCAGTTCTACCGCTTTTTCGGAAGCCTCATCAAGGAGGCAGTTCGTTGACTTGAGGATGGCCTCCTTGCCGTCAAGCCGGGCAAGGAGGCCTGTAATCCTGAGTGTTTCTCCCTGCTTTTCACAATAACAGCCTACAGGCACCTGGCATCCTCCTTCGAGCGTGCGCAGGAAGGCCCTTTCTGCCATAGTGATCGTCCAGGTATCTTCATCGGCAATGGCATTAACCAGTGAGAGGACGGCGTCGTCATCTTCGCGGATTTCAATGGCCACTGCTCCCTGGCTGACTGCGGGGAGGAACAGGTGCGGGTCAAGAAACCCGGTAATCAGATGCTGATAATTTAATCTGATGATACCGGCACCAGCCATGACCAGTGCATCACAATAGCCGTCATTCATTTTTTGAATGCGTGTGTCCACATTTCCGCGAATATCAATAATATTCAAGGCTGGGTTAAAGTGCAGCAACTGCGCCTTCCTCCTCAGACTGGATGTTGCTATACGGTCTTTCGCGGTCATTTCGGAAAGCTTTTTTCCTTCTTTTGAGAGAAGAGCATCACGCACTTCTCCACGCGCGAGCAATCCTCCGATAACCAGCCCTTCGGGTAACTCCGTCGGCAGATCCTTCAAGCTATGAACGGCCAGATCGATTTCCCCGGTAAGCAGGGCATTTTCAATCTCTCGGGTAAAAAGTCCTTTATCGCCGATGCTTGAAAGAGAAACGTCGAGTATGACATCTCCTTTTGTTTTGATTACCTTTTTCTCAAAGGCTAATTCCGGAAAGGAAGCCGCCAGGGCAGCTCTGACTTGTTCGGCCTGCCAGAGGGCCAATTTGCTGCCCCTTGTTCCGATGGTTATGGTTTTACTGATCATGATCGTTGGTCTTTTTTGTCTTCAAGAGCCGCTTTCGTTCCATCCGGCTATTCTTTCCGGTATTTGCGTCCGGATGGTTATCTTTCCTGAACGGATGAAAAAAGATCGCTGACCACTTTCACATATTCGGTTGCGCGGCCATTGTTGCTGATCACTTTTAATCTTTTTATCAGCGAGTTGACTAATTTTTCGGAGGTATGTCTGCTGTATTTTTCCAACTCAGGATATTCTTCCGGTGATACCGATTTTTTCAGAATAGCTAACTCATTGCTGTTTATCTGGTTAATGGCTGATATGATGTTTTGGATAGCAGGAGAAAGATCCAGAACGCTCAGCCAATCAGAAAATTCGGATACCTTTTCATCAATAATAGCCTCAGCAATTGACACATACGTTTGTTTTTTTTCCTGATTGCCGGCCACCACTTCTTCCAGATCATCCACATTCAGTAAAGATATACCGGGAATAGCTGAAATGTCAGGATGAATGTTCCGGGGAACTCCAAGATCGATCATCATGCGCGGGTGTCCGTTCAAATAGGGCATCAGCCGTTTAGTATCGATTAACGGGTGTTTACAGGAAACGGAACTGACGATGATTTCGGCCTCATGAACGCCCTGCATTAATTTTGAGAACGGGAGTGATGTTCCCTGGTAGCGGCGGGCCAATTCTTCGGCTTTGGCTGCAGTCCGGTTTGTGACGGTTATATATTGGCACCCTTTTTTATGAAGGTTTTTGATGACCAGTTCGCCGGTTTCTCCCGCTCCGACTAATAGGATCTTCTTTTGCTTCAGGTTGGCGAACTCTTTGCTGCATTTTTCAACGGCTGCATAACTCACCGAAAAGGCACCTGTGCTCATGGCCGTTCTGGTCCTGACCAGTTTTCCTGTTTCAAGGGCTTTGCTGAAAAGGCGTTTAAAAATTTTGCCGATCGTTTTATTTTCTTTAGCCAGATGAAATGCTTCCTTTACCTGCGAAACGATCTGATATTCGCCAAGAACCATCGAATCGAGGCTCGACACCACACGAAACAGGTGCCTGACGGCTTCATCGTGCTGATACCGGTAAAAATAGTCAGTTGTTTCATTATCAATTCCTAAACTTCTGTGGATAATGCTAAATGCACCGGAAGAGCAGCAGTTTGCTGCTTTAAAGTAAATTTCGGTGCGGTTGCAGGTTGACAGAAGGACCAGCTCATCAATATGGGGACTGGCCGAGATCTGACGGGCCAGTTTTATATTTTCCTCATTGCTAAGGGAAAATTTTTCACGTATATCTACGGGTGCTGACTTGTGGCTTAAGCCGATTACTCCAATCATGATTGTCTATAAAATGAAACTTTAACAGGTTGTAAATCCATGTGTTTCAAACACACGATATCACGAAACACACCTATCAGGAGGAGATAATCCGAAATAACAATCAACATAGCCGGCGAGCCGGACACCGGAGTCCCGGCAGACGACCTGCTCCTCATTTTCAATATAGGGAAACAGGAACCCGGGAAAAGCGAGTGAAGCATTTTCTTCGATGCCTTGATCCTGCAGGCGGTCAGGGTGGGCACGGAAATAAAAAAGACCTTCCGGAGCCGCTGCTTCAGTTTCTGTGGTGGCCAAACGAATGTGATGATTGTCTGCAGGTTCTTTTTCGGCTTTACGCATCATTTCCGCTCCCGCTTCCAGCGTGAAAGCGACCAGTACCCCGATCATCAGGAAGTACGGTAACAATGGTCCTGCTATTCCTAAAAAAAACATGCTTATGTTTATGTCAGCAAAATTAATATTAAAAAGACAAACGTCCTTTTTCAGGAACTTCAAATGTAGAAATTTTAACGCTCCCTTCAAAATGTTCAGGTCCGTTCTCCGTTAAGACAACCAACAAGTGGTTCAACTTACGAATAAAAAACAATATTTTACGAATATAGTTCGTAAAGCCGGTTGTTTTTGTTTAAACAGAAGCGGCAGCCGTAAGGATTACCGCTTCTGTTTATTCAGGGTAAAAAGTTCAGCAGGGTATCACCGCGCAGACCCAGACGAAGTGTTTCCAATGCAATTACTTCATTACTGGCAATGTTTCCGAGATTCACATTCGATCCAAGGAGTTTGATAAACCAGACCTGCTGGCTTTTCAGGGGAGCTTCCCATAAAATATCGTCTGCATTGATGTGTTTGCGGATATCCAGGACCAGGGTCGAATTTGTAGATCCGTCTTCATTGTAAATGCCGATATTGCCGCTTTCCCGTGCTTCAGCAATCACTTTCCAGGCGCCGGCCCGAAGTTCAGTCTGCATCCAGGAAACCCATTCTTCATTCGAAATTTCCTTGCCTTTTAATTTTGTTCCCACTTCTGAAAGAATGACAAAATCTTTCGAAAGGCTCTCAATATACTGACACTTTTTATCGTGTTCAATGGGGAGGACACCATCTGATATTTCTGCGGTATCAACGCCGCTGTCAGCGAGGAATTTCCGGTATTCATCGAACATATCGCGGGCGATAAATGCTTCAAAAAGTGTTCCCCCAAAATAGGGGATCATACCCGCACGTTTATAAATTTTAATTTTTTCCTTCAGGTGGGGCGTTAAAAGCCCGGTTCCAAAGCCGAGCTTTAAAAGGTCGGTATATTCGGCCGATACATCACAGAAGTTTTCGGTCTCCCGCAAACTCAATCCCTTGTCCATGACCATTGTAAGTCCTGATTGTCTTGGTTTGCCAGGCCTTTCCGGGATAAAAGGCAGATTAAAATTCATTGTTTACAGTTTGGTGGATTGGTGCTTTTTTATGAGTTTTTTGATCGATTCGTTTTGGATGGCCTCGGGATAATAGTCAAACAAATTATGGTAGCCATTAAAATCTAGCTCCAGGGCTTTTTCAAAATAGCCGGTAGCCGACAATTCATCATTATTTTCCAACAGATAGGCTGTCAGCCGATAGCTGATGACAGAATCGTCTGAAATGATCTGAAAGGCATTTTTGAGGATGATAATCGCCTCGTTGAGACGGCCTCTTTCATATTCCATCTCGGCATACGAAACCCATGTGTCCGGATTGTCCTGATCGAGCGAAACAGCCTTTTCAAAGGCGTTTTCTGCCTGGACAAATTTTTCCGATTCATGGTTAATTTTTCCGTATATCAACCAGAAATCAGCGTTTTCATCATCAAGTTTCAGCGCCTTTTTTATAAAAACCAACGCCTCGGTGAGCTTCCCTTCGATCCACATAATCAAACCCGAACCATACCAGGCGTTTGCATTGTTTTTATTAATCCTGATTGCTTTTCTGTAATTAATCAGCGCTTCACTGTTTCGCTCCAGGTTAAGATAACATTCGCCGAGATAACAGTAGGCATCATCATTCGTTTTGTCCATCTCCAGGTATTCCTGATAGCATTTAACCGCGTCTTCATAACGGTTACTGTTCGACAAGGCATTGGCCTTGTTAAAATAAGCCTGCTCAAAATTGTCCTGAAGCGCTATGGAATAATCATAGGCATCAACAGCTTCTTCATGCCTTCCGGTTCTGTTGTAAGTGATTCCGAGATTATACCAGACGGAAGCGTTAAAAGGATCAACATCCAGATAACAGTTATAATAGTATATGCTTTTATCGAAATCCTGCTTTTTATCGTAACAGTACCCCAGTTCATATAACACCAATTCATTCTTCTGATTAATGGCAAAGGCCCGTTCGAGAAATTCGATTGCTTTGTCCGTTTCTCCCGCCTGCCCCAGGGTGACGCTGATATTATACAACATATCGTCGGTGTCTTCGTAACTAAACAGGATCGATCGTTCATACGCCTGGATTGCTTCGTCAATTTGTCCAAGCATAATCAGCGCCGAACCTTTGATGAGGAAAACATCGGGATTACTGTCTTCAATTTTTTCGGCGATGTGAATCAGTTCCAGACATTCGTCGGTGTTGCCTTCAACCAAAAGCATTTGTGCTTTCTTGATCTGCAGGGAAGTTGATGCCGGGTGAATATCCAGTCCGTTTGATAGCGCCTGACGAGCCAGCTCAATTTTACCTTCATCGAGAAAGTAATCAACCATGCCTTCTATTTCAAATACATCAAAATATTCGAAAGATTCATTTTTGATCATCTTCCTGAAGCGTTTTGCAGCTTCCAGAATCTCCTCGTTATCGTAAAAGTCCCTAGCGTCCTCGTCCATAAAAAAATAAATTGCAGGTGCAAATTTATAAAATAGTTTTTGAAAACAGCTTATTCCGGTTGATGCTCTTTTCTTAAAAGGTCATTTACCGTTTTTACAGGGCTGAAGGTAGCAACGGGAACTTCCACAAAAAGCGTGTTCCAATCGGCCATGGCTCCGTTCCATAACCCGGGCAATTCCTGGGCTTTCAGTTCTTTACCATCCTTCGACTTATGAGCAATAAAACCGGTTTTTGGGTCCCGGAAATCAAACAAATTATATTTCTCTCCCTTGTAATTTTTAAAGGCACAGACCAGATCGACCGGATTGAAATGCGTGGACCGGGAAAAGATTTCTTTTTGGTCCGGATCGGTCAGATCGATTTGCGAGCTTTCCACGATTTGCAACGAAACTGACGCATCGTTGTTAATCGCCCAAAACGGTCCGCCACCCGGTTCGCCCTGGTTACGCACCATTCCGCAAACCCGGATGGGCCGGTTGAATTTTGACTTCAGATAGAAAAAAAGATCTTCTTTCTCCGTATAATATTGGTTTTCGGGCGGAATGACAAAAAGGATATTCTCCAGAAAGTTGGCCGCCTCAGCCAGAAACATGCTGTCGAGCGATGAATAATGGTGTGTATCGAAGATTTTCTGATATTCGAAGATCCGGTGCTGCACTTTAAGCAGCAAACCCGCCAGTGCCTTTTTATAAGTGACAGTCGCGGGTTTTAAATAATCAGGGGCGATATTGTCGATGTTTTTGATAAAAATGAGATCCGCATCAAGTTCATTCAGATTGGCCAGTAGGGCTCCATGTCCGCCCGGTCGGAAAAGCAGGCTTCCGTCGTTGTCCCGGAAAGGTTCATTTTCGGGGGTAACGGCTACGGTATCTGTAGAAGGCTTCTGCTGACTGAATGATATATCGAGCACCGAATCAGTCGTCTGCTCCATTTTTTGCCGGATGCCGGCCAGGTGCTCCTCAAAATTCGGCTGATGTTCAGGGGAAACCGTAAAGTGAATTTTGACGGTCCGGTCACTGTTTTTCGCATAGAAAGCACCTTCAATACAATGTTCCTCAAAAGGAGTTCTTGCCGAATCGCCGTAACGATGAAACAGGAGCAAGCCCTTTGGCAGATTGCCGTAGTTTAAACCGGCGCCGGTGAGCAGCAGGTTGAGTATTTCTGCCAATCCTAATTGTTCGGGTGGTTTGCCGGATATTTTTTTCAGCTCATTGTAAAAGCCAAAGTTCCTGAGTCCGCCAACAAACGCCTTCAACTCCTTGTCGGCCAGTGTTTCTGATTCAGGTGCGCCCGCGTTTAAGCTCTGTTTCGCTTCGAAAAGCGTCTTGAACATCCTGCTGGCTGCACCTGATGCAGGGACAAACTTCATCAGCGAAATTCCGTGTTCGACCGACTCGTCAAAATGCCCGGTGAGTTCAGGAATTTCGGTTTCCGAGAGTTTCGTTATCCCATCGCCGGGAGTAGCCGGTTTAATGAGATGAAGGAAGGGAAAACCACTCCGAAAATTTTCAAGTTGCGTCATTACAGCCTCAGGATCGCTTCCTCTCTCCCTGATCGCAGTCATGTCTTTTTCTGTAAACATGGTTCTCATTTTGGATTCGTTTAAATTTATGAAAATTACACTTATCAAAAGAACCAGAAACCCGCATGAAAGTTGAAAGTTATCAACATCTGTTGATAAAGAAAAAGCTTGCTTCTGAAAACGTATACCGGTTATGTCTTTGGATCCCTTTGATTTATAAAATTTACGTTGTTCTGCGGCAGAATCATTATTTTTGAGGCCTAATCAGAAGGTATGGCAGAGGAACAGTTTTCGTGGGGACATGAAAGATATTACAATGATTATTCTTCCTATTCTAAGAAGATGTTTGAGGGGCGGGTACAAAAAATTTCGGTCGACGGCGGATTTTCATGTCCTAACCGTGATGGGAGCAAAGCGCTGAATGGTTGTTCCTACTGCAATAACAAAACGTTTAATCCGCAATACTGTCGCCTGGAAAAAAGCATTTCCGATCAGGTACGGGAAGGCATTCGTTTTTTCTCCCGGAAATATCCATCTATGCGATATCTGGCCTATTTTCAGGCCTATTCCAACACTTATGCGGAGCTTTCGGTCTTGAAGGAGCGCTACAGGGAAGCGCTTGCTTATCCGCAAATTATCGGGCTGGTAATTGGGACACGTCCCGACTGTGTCAGTAATGAGATACTGAACTACCTGGCAGAACTCTCCGAATCCTGTTACGTTATGATTGAATTCGGACTGGAATCGGTGAAGGATGAAACGCTAAAACGGATCAACCGGGGCCATACCTTTTCCGATTCGGTAAAAGCGCTTGAAGAAACGGCAAAAAAAAATATTCATACCTGTGCCCATATGATCCTGGGATTGCCCGGTGAAAGCTATGAAGACATTTTGAATCAGGCCCGGGTCATTTCAAGGCTTCCGGTCGAAAATCTGAAACTTCATCAGTTACAGATCCATCGCGGAACACGCATGGCTGTAGAGTATTTACAGCGTCCGGATGATTTTAGCTTATTCACCGTGGACGTCTACCTTGATCTGGTGATAGATTACCTCGAGTTGCTGAACCCGGCAATCGTGATTGAGCGTTTCGTAAGTCAGGCGCCGGCTGACCTGGTGATAGCTCCCAAATGGGGTTTGAAAAACCATGAATTTGCGGCCAGGCTTGACAAGCGGATCAGAGAACGCAAAAGCTGGCAGGGAAAGCTATTTTAGTATATAGTAGTGAGTAGTGAGTTGCGGGCGGATTCCAATATTTTCATATCTTTGCAGCGCAGACCGCTCTATCGCTCCTTCTTTGGAAGGGGAGGAAAGTCCGGGCAACGCAGGGCACCATGCTTCTTAACGGGAAGACGGGCGAGAGCCTGTAGTGGGATAACAGAAAATAACCGTCAGACCTATGTCTGATAAGGGTGAAAAGGTGAGGTAAGAGCTCACCGGTTCCGGGAGTGATTCCGGAAGCCGTATCCTTCATGGGTTGCAAAGCCAAATATATCACAACCAGCGTTTGTCGCTTACAGGGTTGACCCGCCTTGTTCCGGTTCACCAGATCCGGAAGTTGTGAGGGGTAGGCTGCTAGATCGCAACAGTGATGTTGTGGCCAGATAAATGATAGGGGACTCTATTTATGGAGTTACAGAACCCGGCTTACAGGTCTGCTTTTTTAGCTAATTGCTTCCACCCGTTTTTACGGGTGTTTTTTTGTGGGACGGTGCGATCTTTGGGTTTCAGGCTTTGGTCAGCTAATTTTTATAAATATTTTTCGTTACGATTGCTGCTTTTTCGAGCGGGGTTTCTATTTCCCACCGGATGTTACCGGTAATAATTTCATTTTCTTCCCGGTCCGGATGTTTCAGAACAACCATTTCCGAACGTCGAACTTTTCTGATCAGATGTCGTGACGTGAGCAATCCGACGATACTAAAACTGACAGCCAAAAACAATAAAAAGTTTACTGTAAGTGGCAGGTAAGACTCCAGGCTAATGGCAAGCAGTAAAAAGCCAACCGTATACAAGATCAGAAAAATGCTTGCTTCCAGATGGGACAATCCCGATTTTATGAGGATGTGGTGGATGTGATTCATATCGGGGGTAAAGGGAGATTTTCCTTTTACAATCCGGATAATGAATACTCTTATTGTATCTGTTGCGGGAACAATGAGTAACGCCAGGGCAAAGAGTGGAGCCTGTCCAAAATAGAGATTCTCAGGGGCATAGAGGTTAAAATTTATGTATTTGATTATCAGTGATGCTACTATGACACCCAGCAGGAGTGATCCTGTGTCGCCCATGAAAATTTTATTCCTCCCTTCAAGCAGGTTGAATCGCAGGAAGGCGATCAGGCTGCCGCAAAGCGCACAGCTAAGCACTGAATAATCCATATGCCCGGCCAGCATAAACCAGACACCGAGAAATCCAGAAATAATGCAGACCAGGCCTCCGGCAAGTCCGTCAATCCCGTCGATCAGGTTAAATGCGTTGATTACAAACAAAAAGACCAGAAAAGTAAGCGGGATGCCGGCCCAGCCCGGTAACCCTCCAATCCCGAATAAGCCGTACAAAAAATCTATCCTGAAGTCACCCCAGGTTACAAGCAGGACTGCAGTACCCATTTGTACCAGAAATTTTTTGTGAGCCGGAATAGTGATGATGTCATCGCGCAGCCCCAGAAAAAGCATGATGAGCGAAGCCGCATAAATAAACGGAATTTCGGGCGAAAGATCCTTCTGCAGGGTCAGGATGGAACTCACTGCAAAGCCGATGAAAATACCGATCCCTCCCATGGTGGGAATGACTTTTTTGTTCAATTTCCGGTGATTTGGTTCGTCAAAAAGTTTCTTTTCTCTTGCTACATGGACAATTTGCGGAATAATCAGGTAAGTTATAATGAAACTGGCGGTAATACTTATGAAGATCGATATCGGCATACGCTGAAGTCTTTATTAAATAACATACTATCACTATTCTTCTTCACACCTGACCGGTTGAACTTTTTTTATCCTGTTTCGTGACCCTTTCATGTCTGCCGTCCCGTCGCTTTATTGCGGGAGGCTATTCAGATCATGTTATTAACGCTTTTCTTTTAGAAATATTTCAATGACCAGATCTAATTATGTCGCAAAACCGTTAAAAGCACGGATTCCCATTCCTTAATAAATCAGGCCGCACGTCCAATACAGATATAGTTCGTGACCGCTGTTTTGTTCAGGGTAATACCGAATAGATGGTGCTAAGCAGGCGATGGTTGCTTGCGATAGGCGAAATTTGTGATAGCAGAGATACGGAGGGCTAACCGCTGTTTGTTCTGGCTGTAAATTTGCCGGGATATTTTCAATTTCAAAAACAATTGCATCATAGCTGACCTGCTTTTAGGTCATTGGTAATCCGGTTGTGATTGTTCCCATTTATCCTGTCTTTTCAGGTTTTTTACAATAAACGGTAACGGGAAATTCTTTCCTGAGTTTCAACAAATAATACAAAGCGATGCACCCGGTTATAAACTGCAGGATCCCGGTCGCTTCAAAAATAAAATCATCAGGTAATTCATAAATGGGAGGATAAAGCAGATCGAATGTGGCTCGTGAAGTTCCGCAAAAAAAGAGAATATTTTTCAATACATGATTATATCCGCCTTCGAATATTCCGATTGCCCCGACCGAAATTAAAATGGTGGTCAGAAGAAAAAACCGCAAAGCCAGCTTCCCTTTTCCCGTATATGAATGGTTCACACTGGAGCGATAGGTAAAAATCAGGAGCAGGATCACGGGTATGGCAACATAGGCTACATGCAGACGAAAAGTCGCTTCATAAATCACGGCGCCATAAACATGGTGGATTAATGTAAGCAACATGGTGCCTACAGACGCTTTGTAAATCAATTTTAATGTTTTCATCAGTAAATAATTTGTTTTTAATTGTCTGATGGAACTCACATGTTACTGGAAATTATTTTCATTGGTGTTTGCGTTGTCATGCAACATGTTCGTTTCATTTTAACAATGGCATTTTGGAATTGGTGTATATAACGAATCATTTTTGAATCGTTTAATCCAAAAATATGCTTTTGTGAATTTGCTCCATTGTAAAAATTTTACCTGGAGATATCGGTGTGGATGATTTTGGAACAGGTACTGCCGGCTTCCAGATATTCCCGGGGAGTAACGCCCGAAAACTGCCGGAACTCTTTAATAAAGTGGGCCTGATCATAGTAGTTGTTTTTAAAAATCAAGTCGGGCCAGTCAGGTTTAGAGGTCTGCGTATGGAGTTGATGAAGCACCCGGTTAAACCTGTTGATGCGCTGAAAATACTTCGGCGTTGCCCCTACCTGTTTTTTAAACAAATAGATCAGGTGTTTTTGTGAGTAACCCGTTTTCGCAAGCAAAACCGGGATTGGAACATGAATGTTTTCCAAGAAATACCTGACAACAGGAAGCAAAACCCTGTTTTGTCCAATCCGGATTAAAAAATAGCTTTCTATTTTCTTAAACATGGTTTGAACGTCGCAGCAATCAAGCAACTCTTCTCTCAGGCCCAAAAAGGAGCTGTCCAAAATCAGGTCGGCTTCAACAACATTGTTTTCCAATTCAGCCGGAGGAATACCGGTTAAATTAAAGAAACCGCCGGCACGAAAACGGATATAAACGGTTGCACGGCTTTCTTTCAGGTCGTATGTCACAGGCCGGCCCTGGATACCGGAGACCCAACCATTTTTTACAAATGAACCGGACGAATATGTATGGCCTGCAATCACCTTCCTCGGAAATCCATCCAGTTCAATCATTAGTTGTATCATGCCGTCGGGAAGCACGTTTTCGAATGAATGTCCTAACTGGTGGTCTTTGCAGTACAAGATGCATTCGATCCAGTTATTTAAAGGGGGAGAGGGCTTATGTATTTTGATCTGTGCCTGACCGGAATAAAGTTGTATGAAATCGTGAAGCATCCGCCGATGCCTTTTGGAAAGATCGGCCCCGGCGTACGGGTAATCGGGGCTGATCACCTGAACGGTCTCTCCTGATTTCCGGTCACCTTTTATTTCTGAGAGTATTCTGTTTCTCTGGTAGGTTCGCAACAAATCATTTTCATCTGCTCCCAGGTATGCCGCGATACTGAATATCTGGTTTTTTGTGGCATGGAGGCGGTTGGTTTCAATCAGATATAAAGCTTCTGGTAACAGTTCAAGATGTGAAGCCAACTCCTGGCTCCCGATTCCCTTTTTGACTCGTAATTCTCTGATATATTGCCCGGTGTTTTGCATAGCGCTGACTCTGTTTCTATGCAACAAAAAGCGGGCACAACAGGTTTAACTACTCGTTCTCCGTGTTTATTCAGATGTAAGGTCGGATATTTGAGGATAGAACCTGATTTTATCAGAAGGAAATTTTACAGGTGATCCCGCTTGTCGTAAATTTTAGGTTTTGGGATGCCAGGCCTGAAATAGGGATTTTCACATAAGGCTCCACGTGAAGATGCAACCTGGGCGTCAAATGTCGTTCCATGCCGATAGTTAAATTTAACCTTCCGGCCAGGTCGAACGATTGAAATGACGAAACAGATTCTTTTACTGTTGATTCTTCGGTGATCAATTCGTGAACAATCACTTCCTGACCATCTTCCCGAATCACTGTTGTTTCTTTCAGTTCCTGTGTTGTGGTTTTGTTTTGATAATCTTCCCTGATATAGGCCAATGACGATAAGCCACCCGCCATGTAATAACTGGTCAGCTTGCTGCGGTAAAACTTCCACGTGAGATTCACGGGCAGATCAAGACAGTACAAATCGGCAGAAGTTCGCTTGACCGGTTCCAGTAAAGGGTTGCCCCGGCTGCTTTTAACAATGTTTTGACGTTCGAACTGGACTCCTGTTGACAATGCAAGGGCCGAAGTCAAACGGAAGTCGGCACTTAATCCCCCCGAAAAATAGAAAGACGAATTGGACGGCGTTGAATTAAACCCGGGCGAAAAATGGATTCCTAAACGGATTTTATCGTTGACTGGGGAAGATCGTCTTTTATTTTCGTTTACGATTTGTAAGTTGTCCGCCAAAATTACAGAATCATGTTTTAAAGACCCTCGGTTTTCTGTTTCCTGTGCTGCGTTAGTTGCTTTGTCGTGTACGTTTCCCGATCGTTTGTTGTCGTGCAAACTGTCATCATTACCCATGTCAAAAATCTTTTTGGACTTTACAAGTTGGTGGTCTTTAGTTGCTTCTGATTTATTTGGATCGAACGTATTCACACGGGCTGACAGTTTTGTTGAAATCTTTTTTTTGTTTTGGGTAGCAACAAGCGCTTTGTTTTCTCTCGAGGTATTGCCTCTTGCCTTGATTTTATTTTCCTCAACGGATGTTTCAGGATAAGAGCCTGGAGAATCAGGGACTTCGTCTATTTGGGGAAATGAGCTGGCAGGTTTTTCATGGCTTGTCCCAACAACGTTATCTGCAACGTATGGCGAGAGCAACTGTACAAACAGCCACCCGCCAAGGACACTGGCGGCGATACCCGAACCGAGTTTCCATAAAAATAGTCTCCGCTCATTCTTTCGTTTGCTGACAAAGTTTTCCCATGCACCAGGAATATAGGCTTGTTCGTGATCCTCCAGTGCCTGCCTGATCAATCCTGCCAATTCCCTATCCTTTTCCTGGTTTTTCATATGTTATGCTAAAATAGATTGGATATAATTTTCGCAGTTTCCTCTTCGCCCTTGTCAGGTAAACCCGTGATGAGCTTGCAGGAATATTTAGTTTCTCACCAATTTCGTCATGGTTAAAACCGTCAATTTCGTAAAGGCTGAACACTATTCTCTGCATATCAGGCAACTGGTGCAATAATTGGATAACATCTTGCGCAGTCAGGTCGCTAATGATATTCGGCCTGGAATCAGGAACGTGGAACGATTCATTTTCATTGTAAAAAAAGCTTCTGGATTCCCTTCGGAAACGGTCGATGGAGCTGTTGATGACAATCTTCCTGAGCCATGCCTTAAAAGGCTTTGAAGTGTCGAACTTTGGGATTTCGGTAAAAACTTTCAGAAAGCTGTCGTTGACAACCTCCAGGGCCTCGCCCTTTTGTTTGTTATATAGCAGGGCCACACCCATCGCGTACCCAAAAAACCGTTTATAAAGCATCTCCTGTGCCTTTCCATCCTTTCGGACGCAATTCCGGATTATTTTGCCCAGTACCTCATCCCTTTTTTGCTCCACACGTCATCGATATTTTTAATGTAGATGCCATAACCACTTATTGGTTGGCTATGGCACCATCATTTCCGGTTCAATCTTTATCTGACGCCGCCATATCGGCGTTTTGTGTGCCCGTCTTTTTTGAGGCATTGGAAACAGTGATGACAGCATCTTTAAGTTGTGGATCATTGCCCTCAAAAATCAGTTCTTTCAGGTCAACCGATAACACAATGGTTTCTGTCTCGTCAGAGCCGGCGCAACCAGAGGCATTCCTTTTGACAAAAATCCTGGTTTGAACAGGATAAGATTCCATAATCAGGCCGTCCCAGATCACTTCAAATTTGTTGGTCTCGCACCCGGCCGGGAATGAAACGGTAATATCCATCGTATCACCAGACCGGTTTACACTCACAATTTCAAAAGGTGACGAATATTCTTCAGAACGTTTTTTTTCTGCCGTTCCATACAACGCGGCATTTTTAAGGAAAGTGTAGTTCTCCTTTTCAACCCTGACAGGAGCTGTGTCAGGTCCGTTGATGTTGTCTTTTGTGCAGGAAACCGCCACCAGAGATGTTACGATCATTAAGAGATACAATTTTTTCATCGTTTTCTTTTTTTTTGAATTGAATTTCATGAACCAGTACGCTGGGAAGTCTGGAAACGCTACACGCAGTTTGAAAAATTTTCAACAAACGATGCCTATAAAAACAAGAATTGTTCGTTGTTTATTTTTCCCCAATGACTTTTATGATTCCTCTTTCCGTTTGTTCATAAAGAACATTGAACCCATAACTTTTCAGTAACTTTATTGCTGTTTCTTTTGAAAGCCTGATTTTATAATAGGAGCTGATTTTTTGTTTCCAATTGCCATTTTCGAGTTCGTGCAATAAATCAGTCACACGTACTTTATCTTCGAAATATTCCAACATGCAGGTCAATATCCGGCTAGCTTCACTTTTAACAGGAATAAAGCGTTGCGTATTGTGCAATGCCTTTGAATAATCACGGAACGATAAAACCAGTTTTCCTTTGGGAGAAAGAATGCCTGATGCTTCGGAGATGAACTGTTCGATCTCATAAGGCGATTCCAGATGGGTAATCGTGTCTCCCCAGCAAACGATCAGTTCGGGCTTCAAATGTGCGTAAGTTTTTAAATTCCGAATGTCGTCGTTGACCACTGAGATCTGAAGGGTTCCAGCATTTTCCCGTAGTTCGGCGAGTAGCTGCTCCGTAAAGTCGATTGCCGTGACGTTGAAACCCAGTTTTGCCAGAGCAACGGTCTGGATCCCGTTCCCGGCTCCCAGATCGATGGCTGATGTTGTGTTTTGGGGAGTTATGCCGTTTTCTTTGCAAAACCAGACGAATTCATCGACACTGCGATCAAAATCGCCGGTCATCCAGGAATAAAAATTGCCCAGGTAATTCTGGTAATGTTCTTTTGTGGTCATTTTTCTCAAGTGTTTTGTTAAGACCCGGCAAAGTAAAGGATTGCCGCGCTTCTTTCCGATAATTCCTGGATTGAAAACCGGTCTTCCTCAGATTTTTGTTGCGATTTATTTTAATAGTTTTTGAATAGCCTCCAAAAAAATTTGAAATGGAAGCTCCAAATCGGAAAATATTTTTGTGCGGATAAGACGACATGCGCATTTATGATTTCACCGGAAAGAAAAAAGAGCTACAAACTTAATTGTAACTCTTTGATTTGCTTTGTGACCCCGGAGAGACTCGAACCCCCAACCTTCTGATCCGTAGTCAGATGCTCTATCCATTAAGCTACGGGGCCATTGCAAAAGCGCTGCAAATATAGTGTTTTTATGAGATAACCGTCAAATAAAACTGCAATTTTTATCGCTCATATTTTTGCATTTTATCTTCGATGGTTACATCTTCCTGAAAGACAGTTTGTATTTTGATATACGTCATCATTTTTTCCGTTCCGTTTTTTTCAAGAACCTGATGAATCCGTTTAATGAGCGCAATGATCTCGTCAAATGTCCCTTCAATAACGGTTTCAAAAGGACATACTTTGTACTTTAACCCGGAGGCGCTGATTTCGGCTATAGCCAGGTCGACCAGGTCATAACTGTTTTTCCCTTCAGCCTGCGGCAGCACCTGCAAAGCCACGTTAATCCTATTCTGCGTCATCTGAATTTTGCTTTAAAAATTTTCTGACCTCGTCGACTGACAAAGTTTTTACATTGGTAATAATTACATCTTCATGCAAAAAATCGCCATATTGATTACATTCGTCGATAAACGAACGGAAAATACTTTGAAGATTCTTTTTCAATGGAAACAGAAAAGAACCCAGCGCAAATTCACCTTCAAAGCGGATTTGTTCCAGTTCCCCGTCGCTTTTATTCAAAAAAAAGCGAAATTCGGTTTCGATGATTCTTATTTGTGTTTCCGTGAAAGCATTTAGTCTGTCTCTCTTCATAAGGGCGATGAAATAGCGGATATTCTGGCCCTTTCCTCCAAGTCCGGTCGATATAAAAACCTGCTGTTCGCCGAGCAGGGAACTTTGCAGAATCATCCGGCTTTCCTGAAGCGCAAGAACCGCCCATTTCCTCAATTTTTTAGCTTTTGTTTTTTTATGAAAACGTTCTATAATCCGGAACGCCTCAACCTGGTCGTGTCCTGCCAGTTGGACCAGCAGTTGTTTCTTTTCTTCAACAGGCTTCTTCCGGTCATTCAGTTGTTGCTCGACTGCTGAAAAGTCCTCAATTTTTTGATTATTTCTTTTTTCTTTCGTGTATTCAAAATATTCCATTTGAAGGTCCACATCGATCTGCTCTTCGAGAATACTGAAATTATCGGGCAACGAGTCAATAGCTTCCTGTATCTTTTTTAAGTTGTTATTTTCTTCCATGTTGCTTTCTGAATTTGCAAAGATAAACGAAAGCATACTGAATGCGAGGCTTTTTTAAGTTTTTTAAAGTTAATTTTAAAAACTTGGGTATCTTTACGGCTTCTGTTCGCAATTCAAATCAGCGTGAAAAGGGGAGATTACAAGTGAGACTTTCTGAAATTAAAAATAATGAAGTAGTCATTATTACGAAGGTTTTGGGGCATGGCTCTTTCCGGAAAAGGATAACGGAAATGGGGTTTGTAAAAGGGAAAGAAGTGAAGGTAATAAAAAATACGCCTTTCAGAGGTCCCATAGAATTCAGGATACTCGACTATAATATCACACTAAGGCGTTCTGAAGCTGATCTGATTGAAGTCGTTTCGCTCATGGAAGAGAAGCTGCAGACTTCATTGCCGGGATACGAAGGAGTCATTGATCTGGAAAACCTCAAGCTTTTGGCCGGCAAAAAAGGGAAAACCATTCACATTGCACTTGTCGGAAATCCTAATTGCGGGAAAACAACGCTTTTCAACTTTCTCTCGGGTTCGAAAGAGCACGTCGGAAATTACAGCGGAGTTACCGTGGATGCCAAAAAGGCTGATTTTGAGAAGTTCGGGTATCAGTTCGAACTCGTCGATCTTCCGGGTACCTACTCTCTGACCGCATACTCTCCCGAGGAAATTTATGTACGCAAGTATATTTTTGAGGAAACGCCCGATATTGTTATTAACGTTATCGATGCGACCAATCTGGAGCGAAACCTTTTTTTGACGACCCAACTGATCGACATGGATATTATCGTGATTTGTGCACTCAATATGTACGATGAGTTACTGCGGAACGGGAACCGGTTCAACTATAAAAAGCTTGGCGCTCTGATAGGTATTCCAATCATACCTACGATCAGTTCAAAGGGCAGGGGAATTGATGAATTGCTGAAAAAGGCCATTGACGTGTATGAGGGGAGGGATCCGGTTGTGCGGCATATTCACATCAATTATGGTACGGAACTGGAGAAATCGATCAGCCGGATCAGAAAAGAGATAAAAAAGAATAAACCGGTTACCGACAAATTCTCGTCACGCTTTCTGGCACTCAAGCTTCTTGAAAAGGACCGGGAAACCCATTTTCTGTTATCGCGGTATTCGAATTATCAGGAAATTAAAGCGGTATCAGAAGAGGAATGTGAGCGTATCGAACAGGCATACAGCGAGGATAGTGAAACCACGATTACCGATGCAAAATATGGTTTCATCGCCGGTGCCTTAAAAGAGACTTTTAAGCCTCTGGTTAATCCTGGCAAATCCCGTTCCGAACGTATCGACCGCTGGCTGACACATCCGCTTTTCGGCATGCCGATCTTTCTGGTTCTGATTGGCCTTGCTTTTTACGCGACATTCAGACTGGGCGAGTACCCGATGTCGTGGATCGAATCATCGGTTGAATGGCTGAACAATGTGGTGCGAACGGCGATGAATGCAGGAATGCTGCGCGATCTGATTACCAACGGAATCATACACGGCACGGGAAGCGTGCTGGTATTTTTACCCAATATTCTGATTCTGTTTTTCTTTATTTCTTTTATGGAAGATTCGGGATACATGTCACGGGCTGCTTTTATTATGGACAAGGTCATGCATTTTTTCGGCCTGCACGGGCGATCCTTTATTCCGATGATCATGGGTTTTGGCTGCAATGTGCCGGCGATTATGGCAACGCGGACACTTCGGAACCGTGCGGATCGCAAGCTCACGATGCTGATCATACCCTTCATGTCGTGCAGTGCAAGGCTGCCCGTGTATGTGCTTTTTATTTCAGCGTTTTTCCCGGCGTACCCCGCGCTGGTTCTCGGCGGGATTTATCTTACAGGTATTCTTGTGTCCCTGCTGGTAGCGCAACTGTTCAGGTTCACTATTTTCCGGAATAAAGCTACACCCTTTGTCCTGGAACTGCCCCCCTATCGGGTCCCGGCACTCCGGAATATTGTCGTTCATATGTGGGATAAGACCTCGCAGTATTTAAAAAAGATTGGCGGTGTTATCCTGCTTGGCGTAATTGTCATTTGGGCATTGAGCTACTTTCCCCGGGTTAATCGGCGGACGAACGAACTTGACAGGCTAATCGCAACAACGATTGCGGAGCATGACCCGGAGATAACCGGACAGTTGGCCGCATTGATTGCAGAGCGGGAGTCAGCACGCCTGGAGGGATCTTATCTCAGCCAAATCGGCAAAGGGATTGAACCGGTTATGCGACCGCTTGGTTTTGACTGGAAAATGAGCGTCAGCCTGCTGGCCGGGCTGCCGGCCAAAGAGATCGTGGTAAGTACCATGGGAGTCATGTATCATCTTAAAGACTCACCGGACGCAACGGGCAGGCTTGCTGAAGAACTGAGGCAAGATGAATATCTTTCAGGGCCCCGAAAAGGAGAAAAAGTCATTAACCTTCCCGTTGCTCTTGCTTTTTTAGTTTTTGTATTGGTCTACTTTCCGTGTCTTGGTGTAATTGCCACGATCAGAAATGAATCGGGGAAGATTTTCTGGGCGGTATTTACAGTGGTTTACACAACCGGGCTGGCCTGGGTGCTGGCCTGGGCAACCTTGAAGGTAAGTTCGGTTTTTTTAAGCTGACTTTTAGCGGGTAAGGCATGATTCAGGAGCTGATAACATATAGTATTCTACTTGTGGTAGTCTTTATTGTTTCTTTCAGGACATACCGTTTTCTTTTTGGTAAATCCGGACAGAGCAGAAATTGTAATTGTACGTGCACGGCTTGCCGAAGTTTATCATGCGGCGGCGGAAATGAGCTGCAAAAAAGATTGATTTCAAAGAGAAATCGGTTCTATAATTCTTTGAAATGATTGATTGTTTCAACCGGATCCCGGGACTGAAATATGAAACTTCCGGCAACCAGAATATCAGCTCCGGCTTCATACAGCTTTCGGCCCGTTTCGAAGTTCACTCCGCCGTCAACTTCAATCAGGCAGGATGAACCTTTCGCCAGAATCAGTTCTTTCAGACGGGCTACTTTTGTGTAGGAATTTTCAATAAAAACCTGTCCGCCGAACCCAGGGTTAACAGACATGATCAGCACCATGTCTGCCTCGTTGATCAGATCCACGAGCAGGTGAACGGGAGTGTGCGGGTTTAAGCAAACGGCAGCTTTCATACCTGCGTGCTTAATTTGCTGAATGGTCCGGTGAAGATGCATGCATGCCTCGTAATGGACGGTGAGAATGGCAGCACCCGCCTGCCGGAACGGTTCTATATACTGGTCGGGGTTTACGATCATTAAATGAACATCAAGCGCCTTTTCTGCGATTTTACTGATCTGCTGAATAACGGGTAGCCCAAACGAAATATTCGGCACAAAAACCCCGTCCATCACATCACAGTGGATATAGTCGGCATTACTTTTGTTAAGCATCCGGATTTCGTCACCCAGGCGGGTAAAATCGGCCGCCAGTATAGAAGGTGCAATTAATTTTTTAACCATTTGATGTTTCGACCTATGGATTTAGCAGGAGCAAAGATAACGGAAGAATGCTTACTATTGGCCCAGGTAAGCCTTTAATAAGCGGTTCCGGTAATGATTTTTTAGTTTCTTAATCGATTTTTCCTTAATCTGCCTGACGCGTTCTCTCGTGAGGCCAAAAACTTCTCCTATTTCTTCGAGCGTATGCTGAGGATAACCATTTAATCCGAAGTAATATTTAATGATTTCGGCTTCCCGCTCTCCCAATGTCGAAAGTGTTCTTTCAATTTCCTTACGCAGGGAATTTGTGATCAGCACATTGTCGGGGCTGGGCGATTCATTGTTAAGCATGATATCATATAAGCTGTTATCATCTTCGTCACGCAAAGGAGCATCCATCGAAACGTGATGGCTCGATACTTTCATCGCATCTTCAACGACATCAGACGAAGTCTCAAGAATATTGGCAACCTCGTCGGGAGTCGGTTCCCGTTGAAACTCCTGTTCCAGTTTTGAAAAGGTCCTGTTAATTTTATTGATCGATCCGATTTTGTTTAATGGTAACCTGACGATCCGGGCTTGTTCGGCCAACGCCTGCAGAATAGATTGGCGGATCCACCACACAGCATAGGAAATAAACTTGAACCCCCTGGTTTCATCAAAACGTTGGGCCGCTTTTATAAGACCGAGATTGCCTTCGTTGATGAGATCGGGCAGGCTCAGTCCCTGATTCTGATATTGCTTGGAAACGGAAACGACAAACCTCAGATTTGCTTTAATCAGCTCTTCCAGTGCCTGTTGGTCGCCCTTTCTGATCCGCTTTGCCAGTTCCACCTCCCTTTCGGCGCTCAGAAGCTCAACCTTACCAATATCGTGAAGATATTTGTCGAGTGACAGGGTTTCCCGATTCGTAACCTGTTTTGTTATTTTTAGCTGCCTCATAGGATAACTTCCTTAAATGCGTTGTTGATTTACGATAATAAAACTGACAGGAACGTATAAAGTTTAATGGTGCTGAAAATAATCAATAATCGTCGTATTTCGTTTTTTAAGTGTGTTTTTTTTTTGAAATGCACGAATTTCTGTACGAAGTGTGTTGATTTGTTCACGAGCGGGCCGATTTTTAGTTCGAATACGGTATAAGTCAAAGCGGTTTACCGGTTATTTTTTTCGGTTGTCACGTTTTATAGTAAATAATATAGAGGTCTAAATGAATCCCGCCGGATTTTTTCGCCGTATAAACAAACTATTCTTAATACTTCGTGTTTTAAATATTAAGAATAAGCAGTATCTTCCCGGAAAATTCCGAAAAATAATTGATTTTTTTGGCAGATCCCTACTTATTAGTTATAATTGCAGGAAATTCGAAAGAATAATCCTAAAAGAATAATCCTAAATTTATCAATCTTCTCCAAATTCTTTGGACTTAATTAATTAGCAAAAATATGTATGATATTATTGAATTAAGCAGAAAACTGCTTCCTGATCTTCGGGAAATAGCAAAAGAGCTTAAAATCAAAAAAGTAGAATCTTATAAGAAACAAGATTTAATTTATAAGATACTGGATACCCAGGCTATTCTTGCCTCTGAAAGGAAAATGGAGAATGCCCGGGAAAAAACCATTAAAGTGAAGCCTGTTTCTGTTAATAAGCAGAACGATGCAACTGAAGCATCTCAGGAGGAAGACAGCGGAGACGAAACGGAGCAGCCGAAAAAAAGGCGCCGGACAGCCGTTGTGCTTAAAGCTGCCGCGGCATTTGACTTTGCCCGCAGACAACGGGAAAAATTATATCCTCATCAACAGCCGCAACAGCAGCCTCAGCAAACACAACCGGCACAGAACGAGGAGCCAAGGTTTGAAAGGATGGAAGAAACTCAGGACAGGGAAATCGAGCAGGTTCCCGCTGAGGTGAATCAGCCTGATGAAACGCCTGAGTTGGTAAAAAGGGAGCAACAGATGCAGGCACCGGACGAAAAACAAGAAGCGCCGCGTGATCCTCAGAAAGATTTTAAACCGGACTCCTTCAAAAGTAAACATCCTAAAAGAGACGGTCTTAATAAGCCTCCAAAAGGGAACAATGCAAGCCAAAATGAAAAACCCTACGAATTTGAAGGAATTATAACCAACTCGGGCGTTTTGGAAATTATGCCCGACGGGTATGGTTTCTTGCGCTCGTCCGACTTTAACTATCTGAACTCACCGGATGATATTTATGTTTCACAGTCACAGATCAAGTTATTTGGACTGAAAACAGGAGATTCTGTGAGAGGTACCATACGCCCTCCCAAGGAAGGAGAGAAGTATTTTCCGCTGATCAAGGTTGTCGAAATTAACGGACGCACGCCCGATTATATCCGGGACCGGGTTCCCTTCGATCATTTGACGCCCTTATTTCCGAACGAAAAATTTAACCTGACCGGCAACGGACACGATAATATTTCTACCCGGGTTGTTGATTTATTTGCGCCGATCGGCAAGGGTCAGCGTGGTTTGATCGTTGCTCAGCCTAAAACGGGTAAGACCATGTTGCTGAAAGAAATAGCCAATGCCATTGCCGCGAATCATCCGGAAGTGTATATGATTGTTCTGCTCATCGACGAACGGCCTGAAGAGGTTACCGACATGGCACGCAGCGTAAACGCAGAGGTTATTTCATCGACCTTCGACGAACCCGCCGACAGGCACGTTCGGGTGGCCGGGATGGTTCTTGAAAAAGCTAAACGCCTGGTTGAATGTGGTCACGACGTAGTTATCCTGCTCGATTCGATTACCCGTCTTGCCCGCGCATATAATACCGTTGCTCCCGCTTCCGGAAAAGTTCTTTCGGGAGGTGTCGATGCCAACGCGTTACACAAGCCAAAACGGTTTTTCGGCGCTGCCCGTAATATTGAGGAAGGCGGTTCGCTGACCATTCTGGCAACTGCATTGACCGATACCGGTTCGAAGATGGATGATGTGATCTTTGAAGAATTCAAGGGAACGGGTAATATGGAACTTCAGCTTGACCGCAAGTTGTCGAACAAACGGATCTTCCCGGCTGTAGATATTGTTTCATCGAGCACACGGCGTGAAGACTTGCTGTTGTCGAGAGCGATGATGGATAAGGTCTGGATCCTGAGAAATTACCTGGCCGACATGAATTCACTTGAAGCGATGGACTTTATTAAAGACCGGTTGATGAAGACTAATTCGATCGAAGAGTTTCTGATTTCAATGAACAGTGAATAAGCGATCGTAAGATAATAAAGAAGGCCGGAAAAAATTTTCCGGCCTTCTTTATTTCAGAGGAAGCGTCAACTTGCTCAAAAAGTGTTTTTCATCGTTGTTTACGAAGGGCGACAGCTCGTCATAGCACCATTTATGATAGCTGTTGATCCAGCTGATCTCAGTGGGAGTCAACAATTTTGTGTCGATGAGGGGCAGATCAACAGGACAGAGGGTCAGGGTTTCAAATCCGTAAAACTGTCCGAATCCGGTCTTTTCACGTTTCACACATACCATCATATTTTCGGTGCGTATTCCGTATTGACCTTCCCGGTACAATCCTGGTTCGTTCGAAAGCACCATGCCGGGCAGGATCGGGTATTCATTGAATTCCTGCCGGATGTTCATAGGACCTTCATGGACGTTGAGAAAATAACCTACGCCGTGTGAAGTGCCGTGTCCATAGTTTATTCCCTCATCCCACATCGCTTTACGGGCGAGAATATCCAGATTACAACCTTTGGTTCCTGCCGGGAACTTTGCCGCGGTCAGGCTGATCATTCCTTTAAGTGCGCGTGTAAAATCAGCTTTTTGTTGTGGTGTTGGCGGCGACAGTGCAATAGTCCGGGTGATATCGGTAGTACCCGATACGTATTGGCCGCCGCTGTCAATAAGCAGAATGCCTTCCTTTTCAACAGGAACGGCATTTTCTTTGGTGGTCCGGCGGTGGATGAGCGCCCCGGTTTCCCCGTAACCCACAATTGGCGGGAAACTGGCTCCCCGGAAGCCTTCCTGTAAAGAACGGAAGTATTCGACCTTCAGGCCAATGTCATAATCGGAAATATTCTCGTTGCCAATGTTTTGGTCGAGCCAGTAAAGGAAACTGATCATGGCGGCGCCGTCCTTCTTCATGGTTCGGCGGATATGCCTTAATTCCGTTTCCGATTTTACTGCCTTTAGCCGGGCTGGTGCAGAAAGCTGCTCAACGACCCTTACATCTTCGGGAATGGCATCGGCCAGAGCCTGGCTCGTACGGCCCGGATCAAGTGCAATTACTCCTTTAAGCTGCTTCAGTTCTTCAAAAACCGCTTCGTAGGGCTTCATGACAATTCCTTCCTGGTTTAGTTTTTCGGCCAATGGTAAACGCACTTTGGCTGGAGCAATGAAGAGCTGTGCACTGTCGGCGGTAATCAGTCCGTATCCGATAAAAACAGGATTACAAATAATATCGCTGCCACGCAAATTGAATGTCCATGCCAGGTCGTCGAGTGCTGTGATCACGGTACTCTGTGCCCCTGCTTCACCGATAAGTTGTCTGATCTTATCCATTTTTTCTGCACGGCCTAATCCGGCGTATTTCAGATCGTGCTCAAAGACCGGTGAGTCGGGAAGAGGTTCCCGGTTATACCAGAATCCCGACAGTAAATCACCACAGGGTTTCAAATCAATCTTTTTTTGCTTTAACGATAACCTGAAATTTCTGTATTGGCTTAGCGAGATGCACCGGGAATCAGTCCCCACTACACTGCCCGGGGTTAACAGGGATGCCAGCCATTCCTCGGCTGACGGGGTTCCTTCCATTCTCAGTTTCATCAGTTCAATCCCTGTTTCTTCCAACTCGCTGGCTGCCTGTAGAAAATAGCGTGAATCGGTCCACAGGGCTGCCTTATTTTCAGTGACGGCGACAAAGCCGGCTGATCCGCTGAAGCCGGTAATAAATTCGCGTGTCTGCCAGTGACCGGGAAGGTCTTCACTTTGATGCGGATCGGTACCTGAAAAATAATATGCATCGAGACCTTGCCTTTTTATCTGCCGGCGTAATTGCTCAATTCGTTGTCGTATCATCTTTCCCATAACTTTTATTTAGACACACCTTGTCACCTTGCAACTTCGCCGCCTTTTTACGGTTTCCCGTCTTCGTTAGTCTTTCCCAAAATTTTTTCGATAATTTTTCTGATTGATGAGGATGGTATTTCATCAAAAGGCACTTCTGCTGGTTTATAAAACTCAAAAGCCGAAATATCGTCCATGGGAATAATCTGGTCGAGGGAGTAAACGGTAACCTTAAATGCAAGATCAAGTGTGTAAACAGAAAGACCGGAAAACGGATACTCGTTCGGAAACGAACAGAAGTACTCCATACTGCTCACTTTAACTCCCAGCTCTTCAAACAATTCCCGGCTCAGGGCTTCTTCTGCCGATTCCATGGGTTCGATAAAGCCGCCGGGGAGATCAAGCATTCCGATGTGAGGTTCGATGGCCCGCCTGGTGAGCATAAGTCGCCCGTTTGCATCAAATATTAGTGCAGCCACTGCGGCCGACGCATTGAAGTAATAGGTGAATGCGCAGTTCTCGCATTTTTTGACGCGTATTCCGATCTTCAGAAACCGTCCGGAGCCGCATCTTGGGCAGAAGCTGAAAACTTCGACGGGGTGTGCATCAGCATACATAAATTGAGGAATATCATATACCGGAGTGCGTGAACGACCGGCATAATCATTATTTTATAAAACTCATCGATCTCAACCACTGAACAAACATACCCGGCCATTGTTCTGCCGGCTTGTTAATTTTATTCATCCCGAATCCATGGCCTCCCTGGTGAAAAATATGCATTTCTGCCGGGACTTTGTTCTTTTTCAGTGCCATGTAAAACCGGATTGAATTTTCAGGAACAACAGCACGGTCATCATCGGCAAGAACCAGGAATGCCGGGGGTGTCTTTTCATTTACCTGTAAGTCGTTGGAATAGGTTGACGCCAGTTTCCAGTCATTGGTTTCTCCGATCAGATTTTTTCGGGAGCCCATATGTCCGATCTCTTCATCGAAACTGATAACGGGATAAAGCAAAAGCATAAAATCGGGTCTGCTGCTTAAGCGGGTTGTCGGGTCGGTTGCCTCGGCATTTCCGACATCATAATGAGTTCCCGCCGTGGATGCCAGATGTCCTCCGGCTGAGGAGCCGGCAATCCCGACCCGGTAAGGGTCTATTTTCCACTCAGCAGCTTTTGACCTGACATAGCGGATGGCCTGCAACGCGTCCGACAGCGGAATGTCCGGATTGCCATAAGGGAGGCGGTATTTAAGAACAATGCCTGCGATGCCGTTTTGTTTCAGGTATTCAGCCATCATAAATCCTTCATGTTCGATTGCTTCAACCCAGTATCCTCCTCCTGGACAAATAACGACGGCAGCGCCGGTATTTTTTTCCTGTTCAGGCAGATAAACGAATAGTTCGGCCTCTGAAACGTTTTCATACCGGCCGGTTCCGCGTTCAACATGAAATTTTTCCTCTCCGGGAGGAGTGTTTTTGTTTGGAGCCCCGTCGGGCCACAGCTTCAAGCGGTAATCTTGCGTCATTCCCTGTATCGATAATGAGATCAATAATAACGTTAACAACCTGAGTTTTTTCATTTGCAGTTTTTTTATTAATATCAATAAAGCCGGCATAAACTGTCAGTAAAAATACAAATATAGTTGCTGTTGTTCTGATTTTGGTGAAAGATTGAGTGAATTTGGCTACATGAGGCGGTTAGAAAGGCTTTTTCTTTTATTTTTGTACAATGGAATTATCACTTTTGATAAAGGGGATTATGATTGGGCTTGCAGTATCAGTGCCACTGGGGCCTATTGGCGTCCTCATCATTCATCGGACCGTCAATAAAGACAAGACTTCAGGATTTCTTACCGGCCTGGGAGCTTCGCTCACCGATGTTATCTATGCAGTAATTGCAGGCTTTAGTTTAACGTACATTATTGATTTTATCAGGTTGCATCAGTTAACTTTTCATATTCTTGGAGCATTGATCGTGTTTTTTCTTGGAGCTTACATTTTCAGGAAAAACCCGGCACATGATATGCGAAAATACCGCAGGATCGGTTGTACCTATTACAAAGATCTGATTTCGACTTTTTTAATCACATTCCCCAATCCTCTGGTCGTTTTTATATTTTTGGCTGTATTTGCAAGCTCCGGAGTAGCTTTTCACATCAGTCAGCCTTATCACGCTATTTTAATGATCCTGGGAATATTCACGGGAGCGAGTCTCTGGTGGTTAATCCTGACCAATCTGGTTAGTTCGTTCAGACATAAATTCAGTTTGCGCGTTTTATGGTGGGTCAATAAAGTCTCAGGCGCTCTGATTATGATCCTTGTGCTGGTCTCCTTTTTTGTTTCGCTCAATAAAATTTCGGGCCTTTAAAAATATTTTTCAAGGGCATTCATGAAAATGGGCGGAGCTTTGCACGGCCTGTTTGTTTTTTCGTTAAAAAATGCCAGCACCGTTTCTCCTTTATTCAGCAGTTCGTTGTGTTGGTTGTAAATTTCGGTTTTTATGGGAAATTTTACCTGCGGGACCCGGTCAACAATCGTTTTGACGGTGAGCAGATCGTCATAATACGCCGGTTTGAGGTAATTGATACTGATGCTCCGTGCCGGCAGAAGAATGCCGCTGTCTTCAATTTCTTTATAGGTAAACCCCATGTCGCGGATCATCTCGGTTCGTCCGATTTCATAGTAACGAAGATATTTACCGTAATACACGATGCCCATTTTGTCGGTATCTTCGTAATAAACACGGATTTTTGTTTCGCTGATCAACATGGTGGCTTATTTAAGTGGCGAATTGGGTTCCTTGGCCATATGGTTAAAAGTTAGCCGGTCAGTGAGGCCGGGAAAGAATTTACCCAGAAGGACCGATATCTTACCCTCCATGAAGGTCAGGATCAGTTGCCTCCTGCGTTTTTTTACGGCGCGTACAATATAACCGGCACATTTCTCAGGCGACATCATTTTTCCTTCATTTCGAGGCGTTTCTCCCTGCTTAGATCCGTCGGCAGTCAGCGCAGCCATCCTGACTTCGGATGCTGTGAAGCCGGGTGCCGCGACAAGAACGTGCAGCCCTTTTTTGAGGTTCTCAATACGCAGGGTATCCAAAAAACCCCTTACTGCAAATTTGGAGGCGGCATAGCCAGTCCGGCCGGGAAGGCCGATATATCCGGCAATGGAAATGATGCCGACAACCGAACCCATGGTCCGGAGCAGGTGGGGAAGGGCAAATTTGGTACAATAAACGGTTCCCCAAAAGTTGACATCCATAAGTTTGCGGATAACACTGAGTTCAACCTCCTCGAAAACGGCCCGCATGGAGATTCCGGCGTTGTTAATCAGTATATCAATCCGGCCAAAGTGGCCGACTGCTCTGTCAATGAGCGTTCTGCAGTCATTTTCGATGCTTACATCAGTTTGTTGTATAAGTACTTCTGCAGGCGCCAGGTCTTTTTTCAGCACTTCGAGTAAATCAATCCGCCGGGCTGCCAGCACAAGCCGGCATCCTTCCGCCGCAAATGCGTATGCCAGGGCCTTTCCGATGCCGGAGGATGCTCCGGTGATGATCACCACTTTGTCTTTCATTTTAGTTCTCGTGCTCATAGTTTTCTTTCATCCCGTGAAGGCGAGCGTCTCACGGTTTGGTATTCGCGCTGTCGCATCAAAGGTATTTGCGAGATAAAAAACAAAAATAAGCTTTTTTTTTCTGTTGACGAAGAAGGAGGTTTACCCGGGATCGTTGAAACCCCGGGGCCGCATTTTTTTTGAAATTTTGGTATCTAAAGTTTGCAATTAAAAGGAGAGTTTTTACCTTTGCCCCGCCTTTAAACAAAAAGGCAAGTGAAAATAAGGATGACTCAGTAGCTCAGCAGGTAGAGCACATCCCTTTTAAGGATGGGGTCCTGGGTTCGAATCCCAGCTGAGTCACATTGCAAGGCAACAAAAAACACAAAAAGCGCTTAAATTGAACAGTTTAGGCGCTTTTTAATTTTTGAGGGTAACACGGGCTACTTGCTGCCCGGTACTATCCTCTTTATCCGTAACGCATAGTGCTGATATAGGCATAGCAGGTTTTTGTCCATCGTCATAAGGCGATAAAATTCAGAATTTTAAAGCTGAATTTTTCTTGTGTTGTTACGTGGTGTTGAATTTATTTGCGAATTGCTGTAAAGCGAAAGTTCGCAACATGATTGAAGTTGTACAAGGTTTGCGACACGGAATGTTTATCTGGCCATGGCGGCAGCCTTTCTTGCGGGATCCATTTTTTCAATCGCGTATCTTAAGGCGGTGCGCGGCATGACCGCTTTGTTTTCCAGAATATATTCAAATACTTCGCTCTGATGGGCCTGGCTTGCCGCTTTTAACATCCATCCGTAACCTTTTTGAACCAGATCGTCCTGGTCTGTTAAAAGAATATCAGCCAGTTCGAATACTTCCGGCAGGAATTTTCCGTTCCTGGCGGGTATAATCAGCGATACTGCTGCCGCCCTCTTCATCCAACGGTTCGTATCATTGGCCCATGTTTTCAACCGGGACAGATAATGCGGATACATTTCAATAAAGGTCCCGATCGTATGGTTGCAAAGGGTGTCGCACGACGCCCAGTTGCTGACACAGGTAGCTACCCAGGTTTCGAAGACTTCAAAATCGGCCGGTTCGTAGCTTTTACGAACCGCATATGCCCAGTTGCAGGCAACAAATGATTCCTCCATGTATCCCGAACGCCAAAGCTGATTACACAGGGCAAAAATCTCCGCTTTGGGATCGCCCTGAATTGCTTTAAAGTGTTCTTTGGAAATCTTTCCGACCACAGCCGATTTAACCCCATATAGTTTTACATCTTCCTTAAAAAAGCGCAGTCCGCTTTGCCTGGTTTTTTCGTCCATGTTCTGTCTGAGCTGAAGCCTTACGGCGCTGACTATTTCATTCATACGATAGAAATTTGATAAAGTAAAAATACTATTTTCCGGGATTAAGGAACAAGAATGCGGCTGATTTGAGGGCGGGAAAAATTAAAGCCCTGCAAAGATGATTTGCAGGGCTCGCAGAAATATCG
Source organism: Prolixibacteraceae bacterium (assembly GCA_038562555.1). Taxonomy (GTDB): domain Bacteria; phylum Bacteroidota; class Bacteroidia; order Bacteroidales; family Prolixibacteraceae; genus JBCFBK01. Next base: position 52,820 of record JBCFBK010000006.1, read on the forward strand.
TTAAAGACTGTCACCGAAGTCTTCGCGGAATTTGGCGACCAGTTTGTCTACCCAGTTTCCGATCGGTTTCAGTTTTCCGACAAAGAAGCGCAGTACGGGCGGTTCTTCCGTCCATTCCAGTCCGCCGATTAGTTCCCGGTTATCGTACAGCCATTGGATGCGGTCTTCCAGGTATTTGATCTGCGACAGCGTGAAAACACGGCGCGGAAAAGCCAGCCGCAGCAGTTCGATGTCGGCCGGAATATCGTTTCCGTTTTCGTCGCGCACGCTGGAGATCGTTCCGCGTTCCATGCCGCGTACACCCGAGGCGATATAGAGGGCGGCCGACAAAGCTCCGGCAGGATACTGGGTTTGCGGGACGTGTGGAATGAATTCGCCGGCATTAAGATGACATCCGAGCCCGCCTGCCGGAGTGATCACGGGAATTCCTTTTTTTACCAAAGCGTCGACCAGGTACTTGATAAAGGTAGGAGAGTGGCTGATGACATCGAAATCGAGCGTTTCATACAAACCGACTGCCATGGCTTCAATTTCCCGGACACTCATTCCTCCGTAGGTCAGGAAGCCCTCGAAAAGCGGCACAAGGTCGCGCATCTGCATGTAGATTTCATGGTTGTTGGTGCAGATGCCGCCTCCGCGGGTACAGCTTACTTTTCTGCCCGAGAAATAGCAGAAATCGGAATAGCTGACCATTTCGTGCAGAATTTCCTTTATTGACTTATCCTGATATCCTTCTTCCCTGATTTTAATGAAATAAAGGTTTTCATTCACCAGGCTGAGGTCGATCAGTAATTTGATTTTATGAGCTTTGGCAACTGCCGAAACCTCACGAAGGTTTTCCATCGAAAAAGGTTGTCCGCCGATGAGGTTCGTGCCGGCTTCGAAACGGATGTAAGCCACGTTCTCAGCGCCCCATTTTTTGATGACCTGCATGAGTTTCTTAACATCCATGTTCCCTTTAAACGGATAATCGCTTTGAGGCTTCAGCGCTTCATCGGTAAAAATTTCTTCCACAACGCCGCCGGCCAGTTCAATATGGGCTTTGGTGGTTGTAAAGTGATAATTCATCGGGACAACCGTCCCTTTTTTGGCATATACCTGCGATATAATGTGCTCGGCAGCCCGGCCCTGGTGTACCGGGAGAAAATATTTTTGGTTGAAAACATCCTGGATGGCTTTTTCCAGCTTGGTGTAGCTCGCCGAACCGGCATAGGAATCATCGGCCAGACTCATTGCGGCCACCTGATTGTCGCTCATGGCGTTGGTACCTGAGTCGGTCAGCATATCCAGATACACATCCTTATTTTGAAGAAGGAAACTGTTGAACCCAGCTCCGTAAATCGAATCTTTACGTTCTTCGATGGGTAACAAATTCAATTTCTGAACCACGCGCACTTTGTGCATCTCAAGCGGTGTTACCTCGCCACTGTAGAATTTAACGGTTTTAAGTTGATCAAGACTCTCCATAAAATCTTTTAATTGGTTGATTTGATTTATCGGTCCGAAAAGAAACTTACAGGAGAATCCGGTGCAGGGTTATCCATAACGGTTGATTTTCGGAGAGTGCGAGTTTACGAATAAATAATTTTTAATCAAAATTATCGGGCGGATAATAAATAGCAATTTTTCAGGGCTAATAACTGTTAAAATGAAAGACAGGTGATGGTTAAGGCTCGTATTTCCAGAGAGAAGCGGCCGTTTTCTTATCTGCGCCGATGCGGGTGTGCCGCTGTATCGAAAGACTATGGTTTATTACTTGTTTTTTCTGTAATTATTTTACATTTGAACAATTCAACCTTTTAGCATATGCGACGATTCGGACAAATGATCGGGCTGAATCCCGAAAGTTATGAAAAGTATAAGGCTTATCATGCAGCCGTGTGGCCGGAGATTTTAAGCATGATCAAAACCTGTAACATCAGTAATTATTCCATTTTTCATAAAGACGGGCTGTTGTTCGCCTATATGGAATACACCGGAAGTGATTTTGAAGCCGATATGGCCAGGATGGCAGCAGATCCGAAAACACAGGAGTGGTGGGACATTATGATGCCCATGCAGCGTCCCCTTGAAACCCGCTCAAAGGGTGAATGGTGGGCCAACATGGAGGAAATGTTTCACCTGGACTGAACCTGCGGTTCTGTTTCTCTCCCGTTTCCGCCATGGCAAGGGCGAGGTATGTTTTTCCTAATCGATTGAACGCGGTGGATTGCCGGGAAAGGCAACCTGCGGTCCGGCAGATGATTCCCTTGAAATCAGCCTGGTTTTTACCGTGATGGTACGGACTGCTTTTTTTTCGATGCTTTCGAAGAACAATTCGGCAGCTTTTCGGCCCATTTTGAAAGTGGGGTGGGTGACTGAGGTTAACGGTGGCTCCACGACCGTTGAATGAAATTCGTCGGTAAACCCGACCAGGCCGACCCCGGCGGGAATGCGAAGGCCGTGTTGCCTGATCTCTTTCATCACGGCAAAGGCAACCGTGTCATTGATGCCGAATACCGCGTCGGGCGGTTCCCGGAGGCTCAGCAGCCGGTTCATCGCTGCCCGGGCCGAATCAGGGCTCAGGTCACATTGTTCTGCCAGATCCCGGTCAGCCGCCAGGCCGCAGTCCTTTAATCCCAGCAAGTAACCTTCGCGCCTTTCTTTTGAAATATTAAGCTGTTCCGGTCCTGAAATAAAAGCAATACGCCGGTAGCCCTGCTCAAAAAAGTGCCTGACCACCTTTGCCGCGGCATCTGTATTGTCGGCCGTCACGCACGAAACCTGCCCCTGCAGGGATACGCGGTCGAAAAATACCAGCGGGATTTCCTGCTCCAGCAGGCTTTCAAAATGGCCCGTACCGTTGGTTTCCTGACTCAGACAGACAATTAAACCTTCAACCCGGGCTTTCAACAGGTTTTCGACCGATTCCTTCTCTTTTTGAAGGCTTTCGTTCGAACTGGCAATCAGAATAAAATAACCCTTCTCTTTCGCATAGCTTTCAATCCCGGCGATCACCGAGGCATAAAAATGAGTGACCAGGTCGGGTACAATCACGCCGATCATCCTGGTCTCTTGCTTTAGCAGGCCCATGGCCAGCGGATTCGGACTGTAATGGTATGAATCGGCCAGCCTTTTCACTTTCTCTTTCATCTCCGCGCTGATATCCGGATGATCGTTCAGCGCCCGTGAGACGGTCGAAATGGAAACCTGCAGTTCCCTGGCCAGATCTTTTAACGATACATGTCGCTTGCCCATAATAAAAGCTTGTACTACAAAAGTAATCGATCTCTTCTTCCTGCACAATGTCAGAGAACCCCGTCCGTGTTATAAAACATTTTTTTTAAACCGCAAAGGTTTTCGCAAAGCTTTGCATGGAGAAAGCTGCATATGACCTCTTGCAGATTGCACTGCTTTGGCTGAATTTTGTATGATGTTTATTTTGTGTAAATGAAATTAAATCAATTAATTATCAGGCAATCGGCAAGTCCGTGTATCATCTACGGAACGTCATCCCTGGGGAACCTTTACCGGGAAATGGCCCCGGATGAAAAGACTGCCCTGATGCGGGAGTGGTTCCGGGTGGAGAACGGAACGGTGATGATCGACAGCGCCGGAAAGTATGGTGCGGGGCTGGCGCTCGAGGTCATCGGCCGCGGATTGGAATCGCTGGGGGTCCGTCCTGACCAGGTGACCATCAGCAATAAGCTCGGGTGGTACCGGATTCCCTTGAAAGGTGCAGCCCCTGCTTTTGAACCCGGCGTCTGGGCCAACCTTCAGTTTGATGCGGTGCAAAAAATCAGCTACTCCGGCATTCTGGAATGCTGGGAACAGGGCTGCCGCCTGCTTGGGGGGAAATATAAGCCCGCGCTGGTTTCCGTTCACGATCCGGATGAATACCTTGCTGCAGCCACCGGTGCTTCTGACAGAAGCAAACGCCTTCATGACATTCTTGGCGCCTACCGGGCCCTGTTTGAGCTGAAGGAAAAAGGAGAGGTAAAGGCCGTGGGAATCGGCTCGAAAGACTGGCTTGTGATCCGGGGACTATACCGGGAAGTCCGGTTCGACTGGGTGATGTTTGCCAACCAGTTTACCGTTTACCGCCATTCACCGGAGCTGATCCGCTTTATGGATGAGCTTTGCGAGGCGGGCACCGAAATCATTAATTCAGGTGTCTTTAACGCCGGGTTTCTGACCGGTGGCGATTACTTTGATTACCGGATCATCCGTGCAGATGATCCCGCCGACCAGCCCCTGTTCCTGTGGAGAGAGAACTTCTTTGCGGTTTGTGATCGGTTTGGCATTGCACCGGGAGATGCCTGCCTGAAATTCGCCGTATCGGCTCCGCAAATAGCAGCTGTAGCACTTAATCCGGGGAAGCCTTCACGGATGGTCCGCAACCGGCAGATCCTGGTTGAGGAATTTGATCCTGCCTTCTGGCGGGAACTGAAAGATCAGGGAATCATCGATCCCGCATATCCTTACCTGTAATTTTTTGAAAATGATCATTGATACGCATCAGCATTTTTGGAAGTATGATCCGCTCGAATTTGACTGGATCGACGATGAATTGGCAGCTATCCGGAAGGATTTCCTCCCGGGCGATCTGTTGAAGGCGACGGCCGGCACCGGGGTTGAAGGGGTGATCTCCGTACAGGCCCGTCAAAGTCAGGAAGAGACCAGCTGGCTCCTGGAACTGGCCGCATCACACCACCTGATAAAAGGGGTAGTTGGATGGCTGCCGCTGGCCGGCAGGGATATTCGCCGGCTGCTCGACCTGTATGCCGCTAACAGCCGGCTGAAAGGCCTTCGCCATGTGGTACAGGGAGAGGCGGACCCGGAGTTTATCCTGGGAAACGCATTCAATGCCGGGGTGTCCCTGCTGAAGGAATATAACCTGCTTTATGAGATCCTGATCTTCGCGCATCAGCTTCCGAATGCCATCCGGTTTGTTGACCGGCATCCGGATCAGATTTTTGTGCTGGACCACATTGCCAAACCAAAAATAAAAGCAGGTACAGCAGATGAAATCCGTGCCTGGGAACAGAATATTCATGAACTGGCAAAACGCGAAAACGTCAGCTGTAAGATCAGCGGCATGGTTACCGAGGCGGACTACCGGCACTGGACTCCGGAACAGTTTCAACCTTACTTTGATGTGGTGCTGGAAGCTTTTGGTCCGTCGCGGCTTCTGTTCGGTTCCGACTGGCCGGTGTGCCTGGTGGCTGCCGGTTATGCTGCCTGGCTGGAACTGCTGAAAAAGGTCTTGTCCGGACTGAACCCCGAAGAACAGGATCTGATCTTTTATAAAAACGCCCTGAAAATCTACAAACTGTGATCATTCCTCCGGTCTCCGGTTTCCGGTCTCCTTTCCCAGATACTTGATACTAAAAAAATATGAAAGCAATAGAAATTACAAAACCCGGTGAAATGAGGATCGCAGAAAGAGCGAAGCCCCGTCCGGGCAGAGACGAAATTTTGCTCAAAATTCAGTATGTTGGCTTTTGCGGATCGGATCTGAGCACGTTCCGGGGGAAGAACACGATGGTTGAGTTTCCCCGAATTCCCGGTCATGAGATTTCCGCATCGATCGAAGAAGCGGGAGCGGATGTTCCCGCCGCTTTCAAAGCCCGACAAAAAGCGACGGTGGTGCCCTATACCAGTTGCGGACAATGCACTTCATGCCGGCAAAAACGTTTCAATGCCTGCCGGTATAACCAGACGCTTGGCGTGCAGCGGAACGGGGCTATGGCTGAATTCATCGTGGCTCCCTGGCAAAAAGTCATTGTTGACGAGGAGTTAACTGCGGTTCAGCTTGCTCTGGTGGAGCCGTTGACCGTGGGATTTCATGCTGTTGACAACGGAAAAGTCACTGACCTGGATACGGTCGTGGTTTTTGGCTGCGGCATGATCGGCGCCGGGGCTATTGTCCGGGCGCATCTCCGGGGAGCTGCCGTGATTGCTGTCGACATTGACGATGTGAAGCTTGAAACGGCAAAAAAGCTGGGAGCTGACTACACCATAAATTCCCTGACGCAGAACCTGCACGCAGAGCTGGAGAAAATTACCGGGGGCGAAGGTCCTTCGGTGATTATCGAAGCCGCGGGAAATCCGGCCAGCTACCGCTCGGCCATTGAAGAAGTGGCTTTTGCCGGACGGGTGGTCTGTATCGGTTATGCCGCGAACGACATTGCTTTCCCGACCCGGTTGTGGGTACAAAAGGAGCTCACGATCATGGGATCACGAAATGCCAATCCCTCAGATTTTGAATCGGTCATGAAATTCCTGAGAAAATCTCCGATTGATGATCAGTTGCTCATCTCCGCGATTGTTTCTCCTGAAGAAGCCATCCCGGCCATGCAGGCCTGGTCGGAGAACCCCGGGAAGATCATGAAAATACTCGTCAGCTTCTAATATAATTTTGAGAGGGGCATCAAAAAATTCTTCTCAGGTGCTGTTATATGTAAACGTTTTCATATTCCGGGGATCACGGCAGAAAAGGCCCGTATCGAAATAAACCAGGTATTTGCAGGTTATTGATAAAATCATTTTTCTACTTTTGTCGTTTGACCGGTGAACTGAATTGAATAACCTCATTTACTTTACGCATGCTGAGCGGAAAATACCTCGAACTTTATCAACGTCTTTCTAAAAAGATCGACCAAAAGCGGATGTTTCATGATCCATTGTATACGCTTGCTTTCGGGACCGATGCCAGTTTTTACCGGATGGTTCCAAAGTTGGCCGTACAGGCAAAAAATGAAGAGGAAGTGTCCTTTCTTTTGAGGGAGAGTTCTGCACTTGGTCTGCCCGTCACTTTCCGTGCCGCCGGGACCAGTCTGTCGGGACAGGCCATTACCGATTCGGTACTTCTTATTGCCGGAGAGCATTGGAAATCATATGAGGTCATGGATGAAGGAAGGAAGATCCGTCTGCAACCCGGCCTCATCGGCTCGAAAGTGAACATGCTGTTGGCACCATACCAAAGGAAGATTGGTCCCGACCCCGCCTCCATTGGCTCGGCGATGATAGGCGGAATTGCCGCTAACAATGCCAGCGGCATGTGTTGTGGCACTGCCGATAATTCCTACCAGACGGTAGCAGGTATGAAGGTCATTTTTGCCGACGGTTCCATACTGGATACCGCTAGCGAACCGAGCCGGCAGGAATTCGCCAAAAAACACACGGCCCTGATTTCAGCGGTCCGTGACCTTGGTCAAACGGTAAAGAACAATGAGGCATTATCGGCCCGGATCAGGAAAAAATTCAGTATCAAAAATACCACGGGCTATAGTCTAAATGCGCTTGTTGATTATTCAGATCCTTTCGATATTATCGAGCACCTGATGATCGGTTCGGAAGGAACTTTGGGTTTCATTTCCGAAATTACTTACCGTACGGTCGAAGAGCTTCCGTTCAAGGCAAGCGCGATGATGGTTTTTCCCCACATTGAACAGGCCTGCAGAGCCGTGATCCGATTAAAAAGTGAAGCTGTTTCGACTGCTGAGCTCATTGACCGGGCGGGACTAAGGACTGCTGCCGGCGTACCCGGAATGCCCGAATGGATTAGTGGCCTGAGCGAAAACGCAACCGCCTTGCTGGTTGAAACCCGCGCGGAAACAAAGGAACAGCTCGAAAACCGGATCCGGAAAATAAAAGAAGCCGTTAGTACAATACCTGTGGAAATTCCGGTTCGTTTTACCGACATACCACGCGAATACATGCTTTACTGGAAGATCCGCAAAGGACTTTTCCCGTCGGTGGGAGCGGTTCGCAAGACCGGCACGACCGCAATCATTGAAGATGTGGCGTTCCCGCTTTCCGGACTGGCAGAGGCAACGCTTGACCTGCAATCGCTCTTTGAAAAATATCGCTACCATGAAGCCGTGATCTTTGGCCATGCGCTTGACGGTAACCTTCATTTTGTTTTTACCCAGGATTTTTCTCATCCCGAAGAAGTAGCACGTTATGAGCAGCTTATGCAGGATGTCGCCGAACTGGTTGTGAAGAAATACGACGGGTCGCTGAAGGCTGAACACGGAACCGGCAGGAATATGGCGCCTTTTGTGGAGCTGGAGTGGGGTAAGGAGGCCTATGACCTGATGAAACAGATCAAGCAAATTTTTGATCCGCAAAACCTGCTTAACCCCGGTGTCATCCTGAACGATGATCCGAATGCGCATTTGAAGAACCTGAAATTGCTTTCGCCTGCCCACGAGAAGGTAGATAAATGTATTGAATGCGGGTTTTGTGAGCCTTCCTGCGTTTCGGCGGGCCTGACGCTTTCACCCCGGCAGCGGATAACGGTATACCGGGAGATCAGCCGGCTCAAGGCAAGCGGAGAACAGCCTCATCTTGCGGCCTCGCTGGTGAACGCGTTTAGCTATTCGGGCAATGAAACCTGCGCTACCGATGGGCTGTGCGCATTGGACTGTCCCGTTAAAATAGACACAGGAAAGCTGATTAAAGAATTGCGTTTTCAGGAAATTTCCAAAAAACAGAAAAAAAGGGCTATGTGGGTTGCCGGTCACATGACACTGATGACCTCACTGGCACGTAATGCACTTGCGTTTGTGAACTTTGCGCATACCCTTTTAGGAACGGGAATGATGAAAACCGTTGCCTCGGGCATGAGGGTGCTTTCGGGTAACCATATCCCTCAATGGACAGCAGCAATGCCGTCAGGTGCGAAGAAGATAAAGCCGGAAATCATCTCCGGAGCCAGCCCCGATAAAGTGGTTTATTTTCCTTCATGCATCAACCGGTCGATGGGAACATCCAAAGATCATGAAGCTGAAGATCAGCTGACCGAAAAGATGCAGCAATTGATCCGAAAGGCCGGTTTTGAAATCATTTACCCTGAAAACCTGAACGAATTATGCTGTGGAATGGCTTTTTCAAGCAAAGGATATAAAGATGCCGGACTGAGAAAATCAAAGGAACTGGAGCAGGCTTTATGGAAGGCCAGTGAAGCGGGACGATATCCGGTGCTTTGCGATATGAGCCCCTGCCTCTTCACGATGAAAGAGAATATGGCTTCAACGATGAAATTGTATGAGCCGGTGGAGTTCATCCTGGAGTACCTGATCCCGAAACTGGATATCATGCCGGTCAAAGAAACAATAGCCGTGTTTCCGGTATGCAGTATGAAAAAGATGGGACTGGAAGGAAAAATGATCGAACTGGCCAGGATCTGTGCCACGGAAGTGATCGTTCCCGAGGCCAGTTGTTGCGGATTTGCAGGTGACCGCGGTTTTTCTTTCCCGGAACTGAACGCGCACGGTCTGAAATACCTCAAAGAGCAAATTCCGCAAAAAGTCATACACGGTTATTCTACCAGCCGTACCTGCGAAATCGGCTTAACCACCCACAGCGGAATTTCGTACAAATCGATTGTATACCTCGTTGACCGGGTTAGCCGGTCCCGATAACTTCGCTCATTATATTTTGCTTTTACCGTCGCATGAGCGAAACGTTCTGTATATTTGTTTGGCAGGGAATAAAATTTTGGAATGCACATTCCCTTACGCATATCTAAACAGAAAAGGCATGAGAAAAAAAGACGATTTAAACCTGGCTGTGCTGATCGATGCGGACAACGTTCCTTACGCCAACGTAAAGGGAATGCTGGATGAAATTGCCAAGTTGGGAATTCCTTCCATTAAGCGGATTTACGGCGACTGGACAAGGCCAACGATTTCCGGGTGGAAATCTGTATTGCTTGAGCATGCTATTCAGCCTATCCAGCAATACAGTTATACGACTGGAAAGAATTCGACCGATTCGGCCATGATCATCGATGCCATGGATATTCTGCACAGTGACAAGGTGGATGGCTTTTGCCTGGTTTCGAGCGACAGTGATTTTACCCGCCTTGCCACCAGGCTCAGGGAGTCAGGCATGCTTGTGATCGGTATGGGACAGAAGAAAACGCCCAATCCCTTTATTGTTGCCTGCGATAAATTCATCTACATTGAAATAATCGGTGTTAAGGATGCGCCCAGGAAAGTTGCAAGAACAACCCACACGCCTGTACCGGAGCCGGCCTCTCAGATTGAACTGATTGACAACAGCTTTATTCAGTTGCTCCGGAATTCGGTCGAGGACCTGGCCGATGATGCGGGTTGGGCTTTTTTGGCTGAAGTAGGATCGCTGATCATTAAGAAAAAACCGGACTTCGATGCGCGAAATTATGGTTTCTCCAAACTCACCCCGCTGATAAAATCGCTGAGCGAACATTTTGATATTGACGAACGTGAGGTTGGGAAAACCCACATTAAGCATATCTACGTCAGGATAAAAAAATAGAAAATTATTTGAAATTAATTTAAAAAAGGCTGCATATGTGATTTATTAAGGTTAACTTGCGCCAAATTAATAATATCACAATGAATAAAGGAACAGTAAAATTTTTCAATGATTCGAAGGGATTCGGATTTATCAAAGATGCAAATTCATCTAAAGAATACTTTGTGCATTCTTCTGGATTAAAAGACAGTATCACCGAAAATGACGAAGTCACTTTCGATTTGCAAGAAGGAAAAAAAGGATTAAATGCAGTCAACGTTAAACTTGCATAGTTTAAGAAGACCATAAAATACTTAAAATTTTGGACCTCACATGTATGTGAGGTTTTTTTTTGCCTGAACTGCCCGTTGTCAGCTGAAAATCCTGCTCTTACCCGGGGGCGGGTAAATAAAAGAGGGATAGAATATGTTCTTTTCCTGCGGTTGAAAATTTATTAAAAGTTTAATCGCTTTTCAGGTTTTATCCTTTATTTTTACCAAATAAACCGATCAACCGGAGATAATCAGAATCATGAATATTAGCTCTTTAGGTGACAGCGTTTTAGTTGAGACACTGAGGAAGGGAGATATCACCGCCTTTGATAAGCTCTATTATAAGTACAATAAGAAACTTTTTATTTTCTCAGTAAAGTTCTTGAAAGACCGGCGGGAAGCGGAGGATCTGATCCAAAAGATTTTTACTACGATTTGGGAGCGCAGGGAGTGGCTGGATAAGGAAAAGTCGTTCGAGGGTTATCTCTTTAAAATTGCCAGGAACGAAATCTACGACCAGTTGAAACTTCGGATTATCAGGGAGCATTATCGTGATTATCTGTTAAACAATCAGCAGACTGATACTGATGATCTGGAGAAGAAAAAATTGATTGAGCAGGTATTTCAACTCGTGGATAACCTTCCGGAAAGAAGGGCCAAAATTTTTAGGATGAGTAAAGAAAAAGGATTGACTTACAAAGAAATAGCAGAGCAACTGCAAATCTCCGAAAATACGGTCGACACACAGATCCGGCACAGTTTAAACTATTTACGGGAGGAAATGCTTAAATTTCAAAAAATCGTCCTGATTTTCTTTAACTGAATCTTCCGCCAAAAATTTTTCACCGGACAACAAAAAAATCAAAATAACCTTCACGGAAAAAGCAATTCTGCAGGTATTCCTTTTTGAGTTTGTTTAGGAATGCCATGCAAAATAGAAAAGAAATAAAAAAATTACTGGACCGCATCAACACCGGAGAAATCAATAGCAGTGAAAAGCAGTTACTGTTTCGGTTTTTTAATGATCCTGAAAGCAGGGCGGTTGTGTACCGCTGGCTTAAGAAAAAATGGAAAGGGCTGCAGTATGAAGAACCGGATACAGAAGTTGATTTTGAAAAATTGCTTTTACGGATACATCAGGACGTGAAGCAAGACGTGCCAACGCCGCTTCCCTTACGTGAACAACCCTCTAAACTGCACCGGATCATCCGCGTGAGCATGCGGTATGCGGCAGTTTGTCTGATTGCATGTGGTCTGGAATGGTACATTTTGACTCAGACCGGCGGCAATGAAAACGCTCAGAAAATAGTCTATAATCAGGTTGATGTTCCACATGGTTCAAGGTCGTTTATTGTATTGGCCGACAGTACGCTGGTCTGGTTAAATGCGGGGGCAAAACTCCGTTATCCGGCCGATTTTAACGGGAGCAACCGGGAAGTGTTTCTGGATGGTGAAGCCTTTTTCGACGTAACGAAGGATAAGCACCGGCCATTTTTGGTGAAAGTAAGCGGAATGGATCTTAAAGTTCATGGTACTAAATTCAATGTAAAGGCATACAACGATGAATATAGCATTGAAACGACGCTTTTAGAAGGATCCGTTGAAGTGATCGGACTGAAGGCACGCGAGAAAGATAGTCGAAACCTGTTCATGAAACCAGGACAGAAACTGATTCTGTACAAAGAAAAAAAGAATACTTCCGATTCCGGTTCAGAAAACAAATCAGAGGATGCGGAATCTGTAAAAATTGCGGATGCCCGCCTGATCAACCTTTCCGCTACCGACCAGGAAGTTGCCTGGAAACATGATAAACTGGTATTCGACAAGCAGCGTTTTGATGAGGTCAAAACCCGTCTTGAGCGCTGGTATGGAGTTACCATCGAGATAAGGGATTCTTCTGTACTGGATTACCGTTTCTCAGGGACTTTCGATAAGGAAACCTTTGAGCAGGCCATGTATGCGCTCAAAGAAGCAGCAGATTTTGAATATGTTCTGAGTAAAAAACATGTTGTTATAAAACCATAATGATCACATTAAACCTGTAAACAAGATAAGCCTATGTGAATCACCAAATCTGAATAAAAAAGGACCGGCAATGCACCACCATTTACCGATCCTAATGTGTAAAAATTCTGTAAAAAATTACTAACACACTTCAATTCTATGAAAAAAAATGATGACGTGCAAGGGAAAGGTCTGTTTTTTCCCCGTTTTAAAAAACTTTTAATGGTCATGAAGCTAACTATCGGAGTAATCATCTTATTTGTATTTCAGTCTACTGCTGCCATTTCGCAGAATACGGTGGCGACCATTCATGCCGATAATCTGGAACTCGACCGCCTGTTCTCGGAGATCGAGAAGCAAACATCGGTGAAGTTCCTCTACCGGTATGAAAATATTGCCGGGAAACAGGTCAGTATCGACGTTGAAAATCTTGCTGTTGACGAGGTTCTTGATATTGCACTTCGCGGACAGGGGTTGACGTACTCAAAGAAGAGTAACAACCTGATCGTTATCTCTTCAACAGAATCCAACCAGCAGAGCAAAAAAATATCGGGGACAGTTACCGATGTGGCAGGATATCCTTTGCCTGGTGTAAGCATCGTGATTAAAGGGACAACACAAGGTACTGTAACAGACATGGATGGCAAATTTAATCTTACGGTTCCAGGAGAACGAAAGATACTGATTTTCTCCTTTATCGGATATGCTCCGCAGGAGATTACGATAGGTACGCAATCCGATTTCAATATCGTTCTAAAAGAAGAAGAGCATGCCATTGATGAGGTTGTGGTGACTGCTTTGGGTATTGAAAGGAGTAAAAGAAGCCTGAGCTATACCACTGAGCAGGTTGATGTGGAATCATTAGCTGCGGTCCGGGATCCGAGTTTGGCCACGTCATTATCGGGAAAAGTTGCCGGTGTGACTGTTTCCAATTCTTCAGGTGCTTCGGGGGTCGGAGGTAGTTCCAGAATTATCATCCGGGGGAACCGTTCAATCAGCGGAGGAAATCAGCCGTTGATCGTGGTAGACGGAGTACCATACAATAACGGGAAAGGCGTGATCTCATCTTCTTCCGGAACACGGGAGGTAGATTCATTTGATGGCTTTTCTAATATCAATGGTGATGATGTTCAGAGTATCAATGTGTTAAAAGGTCCGGCTGCAGCGGCCTTGTATGGTTCCGCTGCCAACAACGGGGTTATTATTGTAACCACAAAGAGAGGAAAAATGGGTAAACCTCAGGTAGAATTTAATTCGATTTCGACCGTTGATGTTCCGTACCTGTATCCTGAACTTCAGAATGAGTATGCACAAGGTCAGGGAGGGACATACAATGCCAACACCGATATGTATAGCTGGGGGCCTAAAATGACGGGACAAACGGTGACCAACTGGACCGGGGAAGAAATTAAGCTCACCCCTCAGCCTGATAATGTGAAAGATTTATTCGTTGAAGGATATAATTTTACAAACACCGTCTCTTATAGTGCCGGTTCGGAAAAATCAACCGTGTATTTTTCATACAGCAATACAACAGCCCGGGGGATGCTGAAGACTGATAAGTTGCAAAGGCATAATATCAATTTGCGTTTGTCTGCCGAGTTGATCCCAAAACTGCGACTCGATTTTAAGATGACCTATTTTAAACAGGAAATGGATAACCGTGCCGCTTCCGGCGATGACTACTTCAGTCCGATGCAGGCCCTGCTCCGGATGCCGCGAAGCATACGGACACAGGATATTAAGAAGTTTGAATATTACACGAACGAAGGATCGCTGAAACAAAACATGTGGGTGCCTGATGGTTCGGAATCGGTGCTCAACCCCTATTGGGCGATGTACCGGCGCATTGCACCAACCAGTCGGGACCGCGTCACGGCGTTTGCTTCATTGAAATATGACTTTACCGATTGGCTTTCGGCACAGGGACGTGTTTCAATGGATGCCTTACACGACGACGGTGAGGAGAAAATTTACTGGGATGCCAGTTATATTAACGATGGTACCGGAAATTACTACACTGCATTCAGCAAAGGACAGCATTTGAACGCGGATTTTATGTTAAATTTCCACAAACAACTATCCAACGGGATAGGTTTAAATGCCATGGTCGGAGCTGAAATTAAAGACAGCAAGGGAAGGTCCCAATCTGCTACAACAAACGGATTGGCTGTAGAAAACAAGTTCGCGCTGAATTGGGGATCGTCTAATACAACCACTGATAACGAATCCCGGACCCAAATTCAGAGCCTTTTCGGCACCGCTCAGATTTCTTATAAAACGATGTTGTATCTGGATTTTACGGCCCGCAATGACTGGAATTCAACATTGCCTCCTCCATATGATTATTTCTATCCTTCGGTGGGGTTAACCGGAATTATTTCAGACATGGTCAGCCTGCCAAAAGTGATCAGCTTTGCGAAATTACGGGGCTCATATGCGGAAGTGGGCGCCGGAGCAGATTTTGCATCTATTTTTCAGGAATACGGAAGAAGTACAAATGGTCCGATCGGTCAAATAACAACAAGTGCAACGAAAGTGGCGGAACAATTGCGTCCCGAAAAATCCAAATCATGGGAGTTTGGTGGCGAATTTAAGTTCTTTGAAAGCCGTTTGGGGATCGATCTGACCTGGTATAAATCCAATACGATTAATCAGTTGATATCGGTTAAGGCTCCGCCGACTTCCGGATACACCAAAACCCAGATTAACTGTGGTGATATTCAAAATACCGGTGTAGAACTGATGATTTCCGGTACGCCTGTGAAGAAATCGGATTTCGCATGGGATACTTACCTGACTTTTTCCAAAAACAAAAATGAAGTGAAGGAATTGACTCCCGGGATAGAAAAATACGAACTGGATATGGCCAACCTTGCATTGGGCGAATCGTGGGCCGTGGTTGGACGCCCTTATGGCGAAACCTACTCCTTGGGATTCAAACGCGATGACCAGGGACGGATCATTGTTGCTTCGAGTGGCTTACCCATGATCACAACAGAAGCAGATACTTATCTGGGCAATTTTAATTATGACTGGCAAAGCGGCTTATCCAACACATTCATATATAAAAACTGGTCATTGAATTTTCTCGTTGATCTGAACTATGGCGGAACCAGGCTATCGGCAACCGAGTCCATGTTAATGTCGACCGGTGGAGGCAAGGCCACCCTGTATGGCCGCGACGGATTTGTATTTGACGGGGTTAAAGAAGACGGTTCGGTGAATGATATTGAAATTACGGCCGAAGCATATGGTACGCTTGTTGGTGGACGAAGCTCAAATAACGGACCTGCCGAATTATTTAAACATGATGCCACAAATTCAAGATTGCGTGAATTTTCGATTGGTTATTCAATTCCGCTGAGGAGTAACCTGGTCAAATCGATGAAGGTGTCGGCCGTGGGACGGAACCTGTTCTACTTTTACAATGGCTGTGACTGGTTTGACCCGGATGTTACCTATGATACGGGTGTAAACGGGCAGGGAGCCGAAAACTCTTTTCTTCCGGGAGCCCGCACGTTCGGTTTTAATATTAAATTATCCTTGTAATCATTTAATATTTTAATAATGAAACAGTTAAATTTTATCAATAAATATACTGCGTTCTTGTTTATTCTGGTATTGATAATGAGTTCCTGTACCGATGAGTTTGAGGATTTTAATACCAACAAGACCAAATTAATGGATGTAACCGATAAGGAACTGGCCGGACTGTTTACCACGGCGCTGATCGAGGGAAACTGCGAGCTGACCAGCAATCAATACAGCAGGTGGAAAAGTAATGTTACTGACCATTTCTCCGGTTATTGTGTTATTGGAGGCGTGGATCGTGAGCAAAATGTTTTTCAGTTGGGCCACCAGCAATCCGTTTTCAGCAACTTTTACAGTAAAGCTATTCCGGCGATCGTTGCCATCCAGACCAATTCTGTCGAGAAGAATCCGGTAGCCTATCATGTCGCCATGATCTGGAAAGGGTATATTATGCACCGTCTGGTCGATTCGTGGGGACCGCTTCCCTATACCGCGGCTGGAAATGGCAGCAATGTGATCCCTTACGAAAGTGTGAAGGATGTGTATGATAATATTTTCCGGGATGTTACGGCTGCTGTTGATTATCTGACCGCAGAGACAACCGGAAATTCAGGACTGAACGTATTTGGAGAAGGAGACATTGTATACGGCGGAAACGTGATCAAATGGATTAAGTTTGCCAATACCCTGAGACTACGCATGGCATGCCGGATTTCCAACATCGATCCGAACAAAGCTAAAACCGAAGCTGAGGCGGCGGTGAAGGGCCCCCTGATGGACAGCAATGACGATGATGCTTATATCGCGGATGTTCCCTCTTTTAACGGGTTACAGAATGGTATGTGCCGGATTGGCGGGTGGCATCAGAACTCGATGAGCACTTGCATGGAGAGTATTTTAAAAGGATACAATGATCCGCGTATGCAGGAATATTTCTCCGTTGTGAAGCAGGAAACAACCAGCGATCATCCTGAAATTATGGCAAATATTGGTGGTTATCATGGACTGACACCTGGTTTTACATCGGCCGATATTGTTGCTTTTAAGCTTTATTCCAATTTTGGTCCGAGGTGGGTAGGTCCTGACGTCGTGTCAACTGCGGTTCCCATTAATGTGGCCAACGCTGCCGAAACGTATTTTCTGAAGGCCGAAGGCGCATGGAGAGGGTGGAATATGGGAGGATCCGCTCAATCGTTCTACGAGAAAGGAATTGAGGTCTCTATCCGTCAGTGGAGAGGCGCCTCTTTCCCCGCAACCGATATCACAGCTTACATCAACAGTATGGCAACACCTGTGGCACCCGACAATTATCCATATTATGATCCTCCGATGACGGATATCCCGGTAAAATTTGCTGCCAGTCAGGAAGATCAGTACGAACAAATTATCACCCAGAAATGGCTTGCTCTCTATCCCGACAGTTGGGAGGCCTGGAACGAATACCGCCGGACGCGCTTACCGAAGCTTTATCCAAAAAAGAATTCGATGAATCCGAACATCGATGTAACCAGGGGAATGATCGTTACGCGATTACCTTACCCTGAAAATGAAAGGACAGGTCAGGTAGAAGAATATGAGAAGGCAGTTGAACTGTTGGGCGGACCAGATCTCGAATCGACTCCTCTTTGGTGGGATGTGAATAAAAATGGTAACTAACAACATTTTGGCAGGGAGATAACTTAAACAGTCAGGCCGGCGTAGTCATGATTCTGGTTACGTCGGCTTTTTTTAATCAAATTTTGAAACTTAAGCCATGAACCTGAAAATCCTGACAGCCGGAATGCTGTTGTTTCATTGTTATATATCGGCCGCGCAAACAGAGAATGACGAAGCGCTCAGCTTTATTGTGGAACCTTACCTTCAGCAGGTAAACGATGATTCGTTTCATGTGCTGTGGGAGACATCGGTTCCGGCGAATGGTGAGGTGCGGCTCGGAACCGCTGAATTCAATGTATTAAGACCCCGGCTTGATCAAACATTCAGGGAAGAAGCCGCGTCGGGGTATCATCAGGTGAAAGTGACCGGGTTAAAACCTGATGGACACTATTTCTACCAGGCTGTTAGCATAAGCGCAGCCAACGATACGCTTTGGGGGCCTGTTACTCCTTTATATATCCCTGATTACCGGAAGATGCCGGTGTCATTTACCGTGGTTGGCGATACCCAGGGCAACCCGGAAGTATGGGGAAAAATTGCCGGTCTGATGGCGCGTGAGCGACCCTCTTTCGTGATTCATGTTGGCGATTTGGTACAATACGGGCCGAACAAGGATGACTGGGCCGACGAGTTCTTCAGGCCTGCATCTGAACTTTTCCGGTTTTATCCGTTTTATCCGGCTATCGGAAATCACGAAATGAACCATGACTGGTTCTACCGGTATGTTTGTCTGCCTGATCCGGAATGGTTTTATACGGCAAAAAAGGGAAACGTATTGTTTGTCTTTGCCAATACCAATATGGATATTCTACCAGGCTCGGATCAGTACAAAAAACTGGAAAAAATATTGGCTGCTTCAACAGAAACGTGGAAAATTATGGTCCATCATCATCCGGTATACACCTCTTCTGAAAATGCCTACGGAAATACCTGGTTTCAGACGCAGACTCATGGCGATCCCAACGAAATGCACCTGAAAAAACTTTATGAAACTTACGGTGTCGACGTCGTTTTCAACGGACACATCCATATGTATGAACGGACCTGGCCTGTTGCGGCTGACAAAGTCGATTTTGACAATGGAGTGATTTATGTCACGTTGGGTGGAGGAGGAGGCGGACTTGATAAAGCTGCCGCCAATAAAACCTGGCATACTGCACGGACCCGGAATACCCACCACTTTCTGGATGTGAATATTGCCGGACAAACCTTGTTTGCCCGGGCTATAGATACCACCGGAGTTGTTTTTGACTTCTGGACAATTGAAAAGCAACCTGACTATAAACGGCTGAATGCTCCGTTGATCACTGGAAAACGGTATTTCACGGATACGACGACTGTCATGATCCAAAACATGGACCAGCCGGGGAATATCGTTTACGGGCAATCAGGTGACATGCCGAAAACAAGTTCAGAGAAGAGCGTTAAGCTGCATTTGGACAGATCGGCAACAATTTCTGCCTTTGTTCAGGAACAGGATCATAAAAGTCAGATCGCTGAAAAGATAGTTGTAAAACTGCCTCTTTTTCCTGCGTCAGGAAAGGCAGTGAAAAAAGTGAAAGCAGCGTATGCGCCAGGCAACTGGACCTGGCTTCCCGATTTTGACAAGATCAAGCCGGAAAAGACATTCGATCTGGACTCTGTCAGTCTGAACCCGATCCAACCCCGTGTTAAAGATCACTTTGCTGTTCGCTTCAGGGGAAGTTTTTCCGTTCCGCAAACTGATGTTTACCGCTTTTTATTGGAGTCGTACGACGGAAGCCGACTGCTGATTGACGGCAAGGAGATTATCAATAACGACGGCATGCATTATGAGATTAAAAAGGAAAATTATGTGGCTCTGGAAAAGGGACTGCATTCATTCGAGGTTCTGTATTTTGATTATACCCGCCGTGAAACTCTGAAATTGAATATGGGCACACAAACGGGAGAGATGCATGACTTCAATACTTATGTCCAGCGCTGATAATGAAAAGAAGGAACAATATCATCCGGAAGTTGGTCTTCATGCTTGTCTTGCTGGCAGTATTTCTGCAAGCAAATGCAGTAGCCGATGGCTTGTTGTTGAAAACGGATGCCTGGGGGAGTATTTGGTGGGCCGGGAATACCTGCAAAGTCATGCGTGATACTCCTGTTCCTGCCAAAAAAGAGAAGATCACCCTCCGGGCTGCACGAAATGAGACGGAAAGTTTCCAGCTTGTGTTATCGCCGCGGGAAAACATGGAAGATATAGCGGTCAGCATCTCCGATTTCAGCCAAAAAAGCGGTGCCCTTATTCCTGCAGGGAATGTAATGATCAGAAAAGTGGAATATGTCCATGTGACCAAACCTTCAGGGAAACTGCATCAGGCAGGTTGGTATCCCGATCCGTTGCCGTTACTGGAACAGCCTTTCCGTGCCGGTACCGGCGTCAATACACCGCTGTGGTTGAATGTGAAAGTACCGGAAGACGCGTCTCCCGGAATTTATCAGGCCCGCATCAGTCTGAAATCGACGTCCTGGGAAACTTCAGTTCCCGTTGAATTAAAGGTTTGGGACTTTTCCTTGCCCGATATTCCCCTGATGCGTTCAGGATTGGGATTGTCTTCGGGAATGATCCGCCAATACCATAACCTGAAAACGGAGGAAGAGTTAAGACAGGTTCTGGATTTGTATTATCAGAGTTTCAGGGATTACAGGATCTCACCGCAGCAATTTTTTGACCGGTATCCGGTCCGTACAACAGTAAAAGGAGTGTGGTGGAACGGCGGAACTTTTGATCCCGATACGGTCTTTTCAGGTAAATATTCCTACCAGGTGACCGATAACCGGGTGGATGGCAATGTGTCGGGAACACATGCCGGATTCATCAAAATAGATCTGGGAAAGCCCTATTGGCTGAAATGGCAGGCAAAAACGTTAAAGGAAGATCAGCAATATGTGGTGACAGTAAAAAGCTACAGGGCTGACAAGCAGCCCATTTCCTGGCACCTCCAGGGGATGTTTTACAGTGGAAGTGCGCGCTGGCGAAAAGACAGCCTGTTTCTTGATCCGGTAAATCCGGTGGCGGTTGAGGACTTGATCATCTCCCGTCCGATACCCAAAGATGCAGCGTATGTCAAAGTTCAATTGTTCCCGTTGATGCCGGATCAGGGAGGTCGGGAAACCGGGACCGTCTGGTTTGATGAATTTCAGTTTTTGGATGGACAAACCGGAGAGAACCTGTTGCCTCAAGGAAATTTTGAGCAGGATATCCGTGATCTCGAAGTTGAGCTCGACTTCTCCGAATTTGATCAGGCAGCCCGGAAATATCTGGACGAATATGGATTCACCGGTTTCAGGGTAAAGATCCAGGAACTGAGGCCCGGACCTTTTGCAGGACGAAAGACAGGCTGGTTCAGCGGATTTATTAACGGTACCGATGAATACCGGAAACTGATGAAACAATACCTGGGACAATTTCAGGATCACCTGGAAACTAACGGTTGGCTGGGAAAAGAATACCTGTATTGGATTGATGAGCCCAAACACAGAGATTATGCGTTTGTTCGTGAAGGAATGAAAACGATCCATGAAGCAGCTCCGAAGCTGACCCGTTTTATTACTGAAAATAATCCGGGACCTGAGATCATGGATGTAACAGATGTTGGTTGCCCGGTACTGGCCAAATTTGATCCGGTGAAGTCAAAGGAATGGATTGCCAAAGGACGCCAAATGTGGTCCTACCTGATGTGCTGGCCTAAAGAACCGCATGCGAACCTTTTTATTGATTCAGACGCGATTAATATGCGGATGTGGCTGTGGATGTCATACCGGTACGGCCTTACCGGTATCCTGGTCTGGAATTCGAATGTGTGGAATGCCGAAGGGTGTTCTCCTCCGGGAGTCCTGCAAAATATCTGGGAAGATCCGATGACTTATATGGATGGTCACAATACTCCTGTCGGGGCTGCTGCCGAATACGGGAATGGCGACGGTATGTTCTTTTACCCGCCCAACCGCGATCCGAACAACGATAGAACGCCATACCTGACCGGGCCGGTCCCGTCTCTCCGGCTGGAGATCCTGAGGGAAGGGCTGGATGATTACGACTACCTGACCATGCTGGAAAAGTGTATCCCCAAGGCCCTTCCCGGTCAGCAGGGGTTAGTCCGAAAAGCGAAACAGTTGCTGGATTTTGGGCCGGAAGTATTTGTTAATGAACAGCAATACACCAAAGATCCTAAAGTCCTGATGAATTACAGGCAGCAAATGGGCGATTTGCTGGAACAGTTTCATTCGAATAAATTTACGGTAAAATGATGACGAACCCTTGTTATGACGAAAGCAAAGGCAGGATGATGACAAGTCGTACTAAAATCTTAGTCAAAACCTGTTATAAACGTGTTATAAACCTGTTTAAGCTAAATTCAAATTAACAATGGATAATAATATTTAGCAACATGGGAGTTCCATACGACCATTAAAAAACAAATTATTTACGTATGAAACGAGCATGTTGCTTCATAACGACCAAGAGTATGATAATAGTGTTTAGCAACATGGGAGTTCCATACGACCATTAAAAAACAAATTATTTACGTATGAATTTTAATAAATTTATCGGAAATAAATAAACCTGAATCATGAGACAGATCGTAATCATGCTGTGTAGTGCTTTTCTTTTCCTAACTGCCTGCAGGCAAAAAGAAGACCTGAGTATTACCAATCTCCGTTGTGAAAATCTTGAAAATCCGTTGGGGATCGGACAGTCCGCTCCCCGTTTTAGCTGGAAGATCCTGAGCCGCAGGAACGGAACGGAACAAAAAGCTTATCAGTTGCTCGTTGCCAGTGATGTTTCCCTGCTTGATAAGGGTGAAGCTGATCTTTGGGATTCAGGAAAAACTGAGTCTGCCTCGAGTGTTTTGGTACCTTATAAAGGGGTAAACTTATCGTCCGGATTGGTTGCATGCTGGAAAGTCAGGGTTTGGGATGAGTCGGACACTCCGTCCAACTGGAGTCCGGTTGCTGAATTCAGTGTCGGCTTGTTGGATCCGGGTGACTGGTATGGTTCCTATATCGGATTTCCGACCGAAGCCGGGTTCTCTGAGTGCCCGCAACTGAAGCGGTCATTCGATCTGGATAAAACAGACGGGAAAATATTGCTGTATGTCAATTCTCTCGGATATCATGAAGTGTACCTGAACGGGAAAAAAGCCGGAGAAGGTGTTCTGACACCGGCGGTTTCGCAGTTTAACAAGCGCTCGCAGGTGGTTACCTATGATGTGACTTCTCTGCTGAAAAAGGGAAAAAATGATCTGATGTTTTGGTTGGGCAGTGGCTGGTATACCGAAGGATTACCCGGTGTAGTCAATAGCGGACCGCTGGTGAAGGCCCAACTTGAAAAGATCGTGGGGAAGCGCCGGGAAGTAGTATTGGCGACCGATTCAACCTGGCTGGGAAGAAAAAGCAGCTATACCCGGCATGGCAACTGGCGGCCTCACCAGTTTGGCGGTGAAATTGTGGATGGTTCCTTGGTCCAAAATGATCTGAGACTGGATGAAGGAATTTGGAGCCCGGTTTCTGTCGTTCCTGTACCTGATCATGAGGTAAGCCCGCAGATGGTTGAACTGAATCGCATTACGGAAACGATAAAGCCCATAGAGATCAGGGAACTGGCGAAAGACACCTTTCTGATCGATATGGGGAAAAGCCTGACCGGCTGGACTGAAATACGTTTTCCGCCATTGCAGAAGTCACAGGAAATTACCATTGAATATTCCGATCACCTGGATAAAAACGGGAAGTTTGTCAATCAAAAGCAAATGGACCGTTACATTGCTGCCGGTGAAGGAACGGAAATCTTTAAGAACAAATTCAATTATCACGGGTACCGGTATATCCGGATCTCGAATCTGCCGGAGAAACCTGCCGCAGAGTCGATCAACGCTTACCTGATCCATACGGGCTATGAGCTGGCTTCGGATTTCCGGTGCTCCGATCCGGAACTGAACCAAATTCATGACATGATCTTTTATACCCTGCGTTGTCTCAGTATTGGCGGCGATCTGGTCGATTGTCCCCAGATCGAACGGCTGGGATATGGCGGCGATGGCAATGCGTCGACGGTGACCGCGCAGACGATGTTCAATCTGGCTCCTTTATATGCCAACTGGCTCCAGGCCTGGGCCGACTGTATCCGTGAAGACGGCGGGATGCCGCATACGGCCCCGAATCCGTATCCTGCAGGCGGAGGTCCTTACTGGTGCGGTTTTATCATCACCGCTTCCTGGAATACCTATCTTCATTATGGTGACTCGCTGATCCTTCAAAAATATTATCCGGTCATGCAAAAATGGCTCGAATACGTCGCAAAATATTCTCCCGACGGACTGTTGACTCCATGGCCCGACACCGATTACCGGGGCTGGTATCTGGGCGACTGGGCCACGCCAACCGGTATTGATCAAACGGCGGAAGCCTCGGTTGGACTGGTCAACAATTGTTTCGTAACCGTGTGCTATGATCATATGGAAAAAATAGCGCAGGCGCTGGGTAAAGCAGATGAAGCAGCAGGATATTCCCAAAAAAGAGACCAGCTAAAAAAACTGATCCATCAGGCTTATTTCGATCCTTCGAAAAACAACTATGCTACCGGAACCCAGATTGATCTGGCCTATCCGATGTTGGCAGGGGTTGTCCCCGATGATTTGTCCGAAATGGTCACGCAAAGCCTCATTCATGAGACGGAAGTCAACCGTAACGGGCATCTGTCCACCGGTCTGGTGGGTATTCCGGTACTGACCGAATGGGCGGTTAAAAATCAGGCAGTTGATCTGATGTATTCGATGCTTAAAAAGAAAGATTATCCGGGCTACCTGTATATGCTCGAAAATGGTGCAACCACGACCTGGGAGCATTGGAACGGCGATAGAAGTCGGATCCATAACTGCTATAACGGGATTGGATCCTGGTTTTACCAGGCTGTTGGAGGGATCCGGCAGGTCGGGGATGTACCGGCATACAGGAAAGTACTCATTCAACCGCAGATCCCCCAGGGAGTTACCTGGGCTAAAACCTATCAGGAAACACCTTATGGGAAATTGGCAGTGGATTGGGAGAAGACCGGAGACACTATGGAAATCCATGTGGACATCCCGGTTGGGATCGAGGCAGGAGTGGTCATTCCTGCCGGCATAAAGAACTATACCCTGGATGGAAAAGAGCACATGCAGGAAGGTGACCAGCAGGGAATTGTGGCGCTGAAAAGCGGAACGTATCATATGGCATATAAGTATATAAACTGACATAACATGGGAAAATTAATTTTTTTAAGACGAATGATTATCATTGCATTAGCATTTTTATTCGGAGTTATTGAAACGCAGGCAAGCGTCAAACAGAAAGCTTTACCGCATGTGCTGGTTATTGGGATCGATGGGCTTGGAGGCCATGGCTTTGAACTCGCTAAAACGCCTGTTCTGGATGAAATGATGAAAAACGGAGCATACTCCCTTGCTGCCCGGACGGTCGTACCCAGCAGCAGCGGTCCGGCCTGGACTTCGATCATGACCGGTGCAACGGTCGAAAGGCATGGTGTTGGAAATAATTCGTGGACTGTCGGAAATAAGGTTCTGGAACCGGTATTTAAAGGAGATCATGCTATGTTTCCCACCATTTTCGGTGAAATCAGAAAGAATGATCCGGAGGCTGTTATCGGTGCAGTTTATCATTGGAAAACTTTAGTGAACTTCATCGAAAAAGATGTTTGCGATTTAAGTATTGCTGCCGAATCGGAAGATATTGCTACACAAAAAGCCTGCGATTTTCTCGTTGATAAAAATCCGAACTTTACGTTTGTTCACCTTGATCTGGTGGACCATGGCGGGCATCATGGCGGTTACCGATCTGCGGAGTATGTGAAATCGATCGAAAAAGCGGATAGCCTGGTCGGTGTCTTCATCGGCAACCTGTCCGCGACAAAGCAGATGGAGAACACGGTTGTTCTTGTTGTCTCCGATCATGGAGGGCTTGAAAAAAAACATGGGGGTTCATCGCCTGATGAGATGATTGTTCCTTTTATCATTTACGGGAAGGGCGTGAAAAAAGGTTATGAGATGAAACATCCGGTTTTTAATTATGATCTGGCTCCCACCGTGGCCTGGTTATTTGGCTTTCAACTAAATGAATGGATTTCAGGAGAGCCGCTTATTGATGCCTTCTCGAAATAAATAACAACCTAACTTAAACCGCTATACTTATGCAATACGTAAACGTGTTCCGGAACGTCGGCCTTGCAGTAATCTTTTCTTTGCAAGTGACTTGCTGCACCACACAGCAAAAAAGACCGGCCGATTATGTCGATCCCTTTATTTGTACAGAAGGCGACCACGGGCAGTGGGACCCTTCGGCAACTGTCCCGTTCGGTCTGGTCAAACTCGGTCCTGACAGTTATCCCGGCAGTCTGACCGGCGACGGCGATTTTGCCCATTCGGGTTACAATTTTTCAGATTCCGTTGCCCGGGGATTCAGTCATTTCCATAAAGGAAGTTCGGGCGGCACCCGTGTGGGTAATCGTGCGGGAAAATTATCGGTTATCCCTTTCACGGGTGAGCAACCGGACACCTTTTTTATGATTCCTTTGGCTGACATGGATAAGACCTCGGAGAAGGCCCGGACCGGTTATTATTCGGTCAGGCTGAAAAATCCGGATATTCTGGTTGAACTCACCGCCACGCCTCACACCGGAATTCATCGCTATACATTTCCGGCCGGAGAAGCGGCCCGTCTTTTTTTGAATGAAGGAAATACGGGGAGTTCTTCCTCCATTTCCTTTAAACAAACGGACGAGTATACGCTGGAAGGATTGATGAACATCTGGGCGGGAGTCCGGTTTATGATCCGGTTTGATCATCCGGTAACGGCGCTTCAAAGCTGGACCGGTTCGCAGATGAAAGAGGGATTATTGTCCGATGCTTTCCCGGACGGCGGACTGGTTTGTTCGTTCGGCGATCTGGAAGGCAAGCCGCTGACCGTTAAAACCGGCGTTTCACTAACCAGCATCGAAGCCGCCCGAAATAACTTTAATACGGAATGTGCCGACCTGAATTTTGACCAGATCAGCCAAAAAGCGGCGGAGCTATGGAACGACAAGCTTTCGGCCATACAGGTTGAAGGAAATGAAGAATACAAAACCATTTTCTACACGGCTTTGTATCATTCGATGTTTTTGCCTGTCGTGCTGAGCGATGTGGACGGGAGTTATCCGGGACTCGATCAGCAGGTGCACAAAGCTGACGGGTACCGTCATTACTTCGATTATGCTTTCTGGGATTCCTTCCGGACAAAATACCCCCTTTACAGTCTGTATCTGCCCGGAACATACCGGGAAATTGTACAATCCCTGCGCGATATTTACGAGCAGGCCGATAACAGCGCCCCTTTTCCCGAAAGCGACCACATGCCTCACGGGGCGGGGTTCGGTTACTACGGCAAGGATCGTTACATGCCTTTCGGAAATTGTCGTAACGAGCATCAACTGATGGTGATGGTTGACGCCTGGGCAAAAGGATTATTTGCGCCGGACATGAACGCGGTTTATCCATACCTGAAAAAGGAAGCTCTTCTGCAAATGCCCGAAAAATATGATTCAACCGGTTACATCCCGGCCCGGCCTGACCAGACGGGCGAATATGCCTGGGATAGCTGGTGTATGGCTCAGATAGCCAAATCGACCGGCAACGATGCCGATCATGCGTGGTTTATGGACCGCGCTGATTACTGGAAGAATACCTGGGACAGTACGCTTCAGTTTTTCAGGGCCCGCGCTGCCGACGGCACCTGGCTTGATTTTCCTGAAGATCCGACTGTAAACCGTGAAAAATATACATACGAAGGCACCAAATGGCAGTACCGGTGGAATGTTCTGCACGATGTTCCCGGCCTGATCAATATGTTTGGCGGAAAAGAAAACTTTGCCCGGCAACTGGAACAGTTCTTTGATCATGATCTGTATACGGCCGGTAATCAGATTGATCTGCATGCTCCCTTTCTGTTTAATCTGGCAGGAGAACCCTGGCTGGCGCAAAAATGGGTCAATAAGATCCTGACTCAGCCCATGGCGCAGCGTTACGGCACGCACAACTTTTTCCCTGAACCCATTGTGGACCGGATTTATAAGGCAACTCCTGATGGTTACCTGGAAGAAATGGATTGCGATTACGGATGTATGGCTTCCTGGTACGCGATGAGTGCGATGGGCCTCTTTCAGGTTTGTCCCGGAAATCCCGTCTACCAAATCACTTCTCCCATCTTTGAGAAAATCACTATCCGGCTTGATCCGGAATGTTATCCGGGAAAGTCATTTACGATCAGGGCCGGTAACCTGAGCCCGGAAAACTGTTACATCCGGTCGGCCGATTTGAACGGGAAGCCGCTCAATCGTTCCTGGTTGAGCCACGATGAGATCGTGAAGGGCGGCGAACTTGTGCTTCAACTGGGAAGTGAACCAAATAAAAACTGGGGAATCGAGTAAAACATGGATTCAAAACTGAACAGAAGAGTATTCTTAACCACGGCGCTGACAGGGATTGGCGCCGCTGCATTGAGCGGCACGGGAGGGCTGGTTATGGAAATGCCTGAAAAGAAAAAGCCGGCTATGACGTCAAAGCGATTGTATGCAACGACTGACGTCTTGGATAACATTCTGATCAACTACCGGGGAAGCCGCTACGGAGATCCAGTGGCACGGCCGGCGGAATACGATGAAAATTTCAGGAGCTTCATGGATCGGCGACAACTGGAAGAACTTCACCGGTTTTTGGCTTCAGTGGGTGTGACCAGGCACCAGTGGATTGTTGATACGATCTGGAATCTGGAAGAGGATTATCCGCATCGATTTGACCTGATGAAGGAAGCGGCGAAGTCGGCACACCAATACGGGATCGAATTTTACGCGGAGATCAAACCCTTTGAAGGCGGTGGCTTCGGGAACATCCTCCCATCTACTATGCCGGCCCCTGCCGGGATTGTCTGGAATGACCT
The DNA here is from genome assembly GCA_038562555.1 of Prolixibacteraceae bacterium. Taxonomy (GTDB): domain Bacteria; phylum Bacteroidota; class Bacteroidia; order Bacteroidales; family Prolixibacteraceae; genus JBCFBK01. Next base: position 81,553 of record JBCFBK010000006.1, read on the forward strand.
GAGAGGGATTTTCCCGGCCATGCGACCGTTCGTGGCAGCCAATCCGCATCTGAACCTGAAACGTAAGGCGGAAACCTGTGCGTATACCGGACCTGTGTCGGCCATCCGGTTGGTGAAAAGCGACGACCGTCCGACCCGGCTAAAGGCCGGACATCTTTCCATTTGGACAAGCGCCACGAATAACCGGTTTATTCCCTATACAGGACCGGTTACTTTCAGGGAGACGATCGAAAAACGTTATCGTTTCCCCTACTGGAGGCAGTGCCGGATCCTTCATCTGGAAAAGCTGAACCTGCCGGAGGGCCATGCTTATGTCCTGATCAAATGCAAGCCGGCTGACGGAAGCTTCAGTAACGAAAAGGGAAATATTCTGGAACTGGTTAACCGCCAGGGGCAGGTCATTCCGCACACGTTAAGTACGGGGCCCGTGAGCCTGGAAGAGCATGAGGATTTCTACCGCTCAAAAGTCTACCAGCAGATTGTCCGTTATCTTCAGCTTCCGAAGGTGCAGGCGGAACTGAATGATCCGCAGCGGATGAAAGAGCATTACCGCGATTATTATGCCTTTGGGGCTTACAATCCGGCCGACTGGACCACGCCGGACAAAGAAGGTTATGTGGCTGCCGTGTGCGGAAAACCGGAGTACCTGCAGGGACAGCTCAATCCCGCTTATCCGGAAGTCAGGGAGCATTGGCTGGAGATGATCCGGTTTTGCCTTGACCGGGGTGTGGACGGGATCAACCTCCGGCATTCCAGTCATGTGTTATCCCCGGAACGATGGGAGTACGGCTTTAATGAGCCGGTTCTGAAAGCTTCGGGCGGCAGGACCGATTTTGTAACCGTAAGCAGAATCAATGGCGATGCCTATACGCTCTTTTTGAAAGAAGCCTCCAAACTGGTCAAAAGCCGGGGAAAAGCGCTGACCATTCACCTGGAAACCGAACTGCTGATGCCGGACGATCGCCCCGGGAAATTAAACTCCTATCCCTTTAATTTTGAATGGCAATGGGAAAAATGGGTCAGGGAAATTGGCGATGAATTCGAGATCAGGGGCATTTATCAACTCCGCCCCTGGCATATGGACAAAGCGATCGATGTGTTCAGTGCGTTAACCCGGGCCAGCGGAAAGCCTGTTTGTCTGCAGGGCGATTTTCATGGAATGGCCTTCGATGGTCCGTTTGCCAGTATCGAAGCCGAGATGGATCTGGTGAAGCACCACGAAAATCTGGATGGCTACATTTTTTATGAAACGGCCAATATTACAAGATTAAATGACGAAGGGAAACTCGAGGCCAGCCCCGAAGCGGCTGAACTTTTAAAATCATTTTAACGATGAAAACGTACCCGATACTCTTTTTTATTTTGAACTGCCTGATGATCCAGGCGAGCGGACAAAGCAAGATCGCCTTACCCGAAAGGGGACTTTGTGCTCACCGGGGAGCCATGCAAACGCATCCGGAAAACACCATTCCGGCGTTTCATGCGGCCATCCGGGCGGGTGCCCATATGATCGAATTTGATGTCTGCAATACAAAGGACAATGAAATGGTCGTTCTTCACGATTCGTCTGTCGACCGCACCACGAACGGCAAAGGAAAGGTTGCTGATTTAACGCTTGCCGAAATCAAAAAACTGGATGCCGGAAGCTGGAAAGCCCCGCAGTTTGCAGGAGAGAGGATACCCACCCTGGAAGAGGTGCTCGATCTGATGCCTTACAATATCTGGCTGAATATTCATTTTAAGGGAGCCCCGGACCAGGCGGGCAAAGTGGCCCGCCTGGTCGCTGAAAAGAGGCGTCTGCATCAGGCGTTTCTGGCCTGTAACGGTGCCGCTGCTGTCAAAGCAAGGGAAGCAGTACCGGAGATGCTGATCTGCAATATGGAAAGACAGGGATCGGCAAGCGAGTATGTAAGTCAAACCATCCGTGCAAAAACAGCATTTATTCAACTGAAGAAGTCGGATTATCCGGAATTTGCAGCGGATGTGCAATCGCTGAAACGAAACGGGATTAAGGTGAATTATTTCGGTACCGATTCGCCTGAAAAAATAAAATTGCTGTTTGAAGCCGGTGTTGATTTTCCCCTGGTGAATGACATCGTCCACACGATCGATGTAGCGCGGCAATTGAATATTGAACCGCTAAAACCCCAATACCACCCATTACCAGATAAGCTAAAACAATGACCGAACGATTGGTAGTTTGCTCAATTCTTTTTGCCGGCCTATTCTCCTGCACCGATACCGGCAACAAACAGCCTTTTGATCCTCTGCATTATGTTGATCCGTTTATTTGCACCGAGGGAGACAATGGTCAGTCGGTTTACCTGATCGGTTCACCCATTTTCCCGGAACTGACCCTGCATCTGGATAATGGCAACGTTTTTAAGATCGTGGCTAATAACGTCAGCGAAGAAAACTTTTATATCCGGTCGGCTAAATTAAACGGACAGGAGTTCAGTCAGTCCTGGATTGCCTACACAACTTTAATGGAAGGCGGCATTCTCGAATTTGAAATGGCGGCTCAGCCGAATCCGAAATGGGGAAAGTAAGGAAAGCGGACGGCAAAAAGAATTCAAAATGAACGGGGTGACGCATAAAAATTATAAATTTACCTGTTGATGAGCGAAACCTGGGAAATCTCCTGGCCCTGGTCTTAATTTCAGAACGCATTGACAGTCGGCAGCGTAGCAGCTATGGAGTATGGTAATTTGTCCGTAAACACTTCAAACACGAATAAAATGAAGACTTCGCGAAGGGATTTCATAAAAACATCTGCATTGATCGGGGGCAGTCTTGCCATATCTGAGTCAATGTTTGCAGGGGTAGGAGAAGACGCCAAATCAACACCTGAAATCGGTATTTGCACTGGTATTGATCATTATGCCCTGGCTCAAAAAGCAGGATATGCTTTTCTGGAAGAAGGAGTAAGAGGATTCCTTGTGCCTTCCGAACCGGAATCGGTGTTTCTCCCTATTCTGGAAAAAGCAAAGAAATCTCCGGTCCCTGTAATCGCCTGTAATTCATTCTTGCCCGGGAGTATGAAGAGCGTGGGACCAGACCCGGCAAACGACGAAATTCTCCGCTTTGCAGAAACCGCCTTTAAACGGGCAAAGCTGGCAGGTGTAAAAATCATTGTCTTCGGAAGCGGTGGTTCCCGGTCAATCCCTGAAGGTTTTTCAAAAGATGAAGCTGCCGGGCAATTTGTTGAGCTTTGTAAACAGTTGGCGCCTCTGGCCGCAAAACAGAATGTAATTGTGGTGATCGAGCCGCTGAATAAAAAAGAATGCAATTTCATTAATTCGGTGGCCGAAGGGGGCGAGATCGTCAAGGCCGTAAATCACAGGAATATTCGTCTGCTGGCCGACCTTTATCATATGAAAATGGATGATGAAGGTCCTGAAAATATTATTCAATATGGGAACTTGTTGCATCATGTCCATATTGCAGAAAAGGAAGGGAGGTCAGCACCCGGAACCCACGGTGAAGATTTTACACCTTACTTTGACGCACTGAAGCAGGTTAGGTACAAAGGGGCCGTTTCGATTGAATGCAAGTGGGAGGATATGGAAAAACAAGCTCCGGTGGCACTCCGAACAATTATGGAGCAATGGAATTTGTGAGAAAAATGATTTTTCTATACTATGCACTCAGAAATCTGCCGTTACTCACCCGAATAATCACACTCAATCACTGAATTATGGAAAATCAGAAACCTGAACGATTAGGTTCATTAGACGTATTAAGAGGATTTGACCTTTTTTGCCTGGTGTTTTTTCAGCCGGTGTTCATGCGTTTGGCCGGAGCGATGGATTGGCCGTTGACAAACTGGCTCGCCACCAAATTTGATCATGTGCATTGGGAAGGTTTTGTTTTCTGGGATCTGATCATGCCTTTATTCCTTTTTATGGCAGGTGCTTCCATGCCGTTTGCCTTTTCGAAATACCTGAAAAGCGGGAGTAAAGGCCAATTGTACAAAAGGGTATTGAAACGGGTGCTGATCCTCTGGGTTTTTGGAATGATGTGCCAGGGAAACCTGCTTTCGTTTGATCCGGATCATATTTACTTATTTTCCAATACATTGCAATCCATTGCAATCGGTTACCTGATCGCTGCGATCCTGCTGATGCATTTTCAACGCAACTGGCAAATCATCATTACTTCAGGATTTCTTCTGGTTTACTGGGCGCTGATGATGTTTGTCCGGACCGGTGATTTTGGCGGAGGTGATTTTACTCCCGATCATAATCTGGCCGAATATGTCGACCGCGTCGTACTGGGACGATTCCGGGACCGGGCTACTTTTAACGAAACCGGTGTGATTTTTTCAGATTCCTACCGGTATACCTGGATCCTGAGCAGCCTGAATTTTGCCGTTACCGTGATGACCGGCGTGTTCGCAGGACAAATCCTGAAAGGCAGCGCTTCGAAAATCGATAAAATAAAGTACCTCGTTCTGGGCGGTATCTGCATGATTGTGGCAGGCCAACTCTGGGGCCTTCAGATGCCTGTCATCAAGAAAATCTGGACCAGTACCATGACGCTTTACAGCAGCGGGATCTGTTTTCTGCTGATGGCTTTGTTCTATTTTCTGGTCGATTACAAAAATTATGGAAAATACCTGAACTGGCTTAAGATATACGGGATGAATTCGATCCTGGCCTACATGTTGTATGAGATCATTAACTTCAGCAGTGTGACCACTTCCCTCCTTCACGGCACAGAGCAATACCTGGGTGCTTATTATCCCGTCCTGATAACGCTGGCCAATGTTTCCGTTATTTTCTTTCTCCTGTCGCTGATGTACCGGAAGAGAATATTTTTGAAAGTATAAAAGCAATAGTCGTATGCGGGTAAAGATCCCTTTCATTTTATGTTCGCTGCTGTACATGCTGCTTGGATGTGACACGGACAAAATGGGTGAATGGTCCATCAGACAGGAGGGAACAGAAATTTTAGTCAGGGCCGGTATACTCGAGCGCCGGCTGCAATTGACAAATGACAATGCTGTCATCTCCGGATTATTTGTAAACGGGACCAGCATTTCAACAGATGTTCCTGAATTTTCCGTCACGTTTTGGAAAGCATCTCCCAATGCTGAACCGCAGGGGATCAGCTATTCTGACCAGGCCGGAGTGGAACAGCAGGATGCAGTTAAAAATCATACAGACGCTTTAGATATCAAAAAGAAGATCGTCCGTATGGAACAGATCATTGACTGGACCGACTCGGTCACGATCTCAGGAAGCCATCCGGGTGTGGTTTTCGATTCGGTTCGTTATTCGGTTTCGTCAGGAGCGTCCACGAATAAGTTGACGCTGTCCTTTGCCGCGTTGAACCCGGGCTGGAATGGTCTTTCTGCTGAGCTTATCTATGAGCTGTATCATGGATATCCGGTAACAGGCAAACGGATCAGGTTTATCAATAACAGTGAACAGTGGATGAAAATCGGAAACCTGATGATCGATGATTTTCAGATCGCGGAGCCTTTTTCGCTTAGAACATTCTTAACGCCTGAAGCCAGAGGTGTTGATGCCGGCATCGTTGCTTTCAGTGACACGATGGCTTCAACAGGCATTATTGCAGCCAGCGGAGTCCCGTCAAAACTCCGGCGCCTTTCTGCTGACGGATCAAGCGGGTACAATCCTGAATATTTTGAATGGGTACTGGGCCCGGGTGAATCGTTCGAGTCTGAGCCTGTATGGATCTATGCGTTCGCCGGGGCGAGCTACCCGACAGGTTCATCCGTTTCAACAGCGCTGGATCGTTGTATCGAGGATGGCTTTCAGGCATTTCTGGATGAATATATCCTGAAAAGAAGAGATGATAAAAAGAATATTGCGCCTGTTTTCTGCACATGGACCAATTACAGTGCATCGATAAATGACAGCAACATGCGGGCCGCAATTGATATCGCCTCGCGCATCGGCTTCAAGTGTTTCCAGTTGGATGCAGGATGGTCCGATACCGGACCTGATGGGGGATGGGCAGTCTCAACACCCAAGCCTGATTTGAAAAAATTTCCGGATCTTGCTGCCCTGAGCAACGATATTCGTTCAAAAAAGATGGCGACCGGTTTGTGGTATTCGACCTTTATTAACGAGCAGGAAGCAGGCCGGGAGGATCTGCCTTTGTATAGTTTACCGCTTATCCGGCGGGCCGGCGGACTAGGGCTGAGTATGTGTTATCAACCATCCAGGGAACGTTATACCGATGAACTGATTTATTTGAACAAAACCTTTGGTGCGGAATATTTTAAGCAGGATTTGAGCGATGTGTGTTACGGGGACATTGCCCGGGGACATGAAAGCAGGACCTTGAAAGAATCCTATCTCCGGGGATTGCGCGGATTGTTTGATGTGCAGGATGAAGTCCACCGGAAGGCGCCTGATATCTGGCTGCAGCTATCGCACGAGATCTATTGGGAGACAGCAGGACCTCCGGCGGATGTAGCTGTCCTGAGACACACGGATTCTTATCACATTCCGCCAAATGAATACTGGGGGGCGGGAAACCGGAGTAAATTGGTTTCGCAGAACTGGAATTATGATGTTGACAGCCTGCAGCAAAAATTAAGAGAAGGCGCTTTCAGGTGCCGGGATCTGATGTATCGGCATCGGGGTCTTCCGCTTGACCGGATTGAAGTTTTTGGAGCAGTAACCACTAACTATAAGGGAAGTCTGACCCCGGAAATTCAGGACCGGCAAATATGCAGTTGGTTGATGGGAGCTCCTCTTTCCTTTTCGGGTGACCTGGGTTCACTGACAAAAGAAAATATTGACCGCTATCATGATCGCTTTGTCATGCTTGAAATGCTTCATCAGAAATATAACATATACGCCTGTTTTCAATACAGCGGAGTGCCTGCACCAACTGACGAAGGCTGGCACTGGTGGGGAAAACTGAATTCTGAAGGCCTGGGTGCAGTGATTGTGTTAAGGGGAAGCTCCGGACCTGACTCGGAAAAAATTAATGTTCCCTGGGTAAAAAGCAGTAAAAGGTATCGTCTGAAAGCGTTATTTTCGGCAGACGACCTTGGAGAATTTTCAGGAGAACAATTGCAAAACGGAGAATTGAAGCTGGCTTTAAGTCCATGGAGCCAGGAAATCATCGAAATTGGGGAGGATTAAAAAATGAGCAAAGGATTTTTAAAAGGCAAATGGATTTATGGTTTATTGACGATTCCTGTCGTTTTCGCCATCCTGGCCCTGATTTATCACGATTTTGCGTTTAAGGCCGGTGTTGCGGGAACAGGAATCATTTTGCTGATGATCCTTTATTCAGGAAAGCTGAGAGAGACCAGGGACGTTTGGATGATCATCCTCGCTTTCCTGTTTTCTATCGGTGGCGATTGGTTTTTGTCTAACCGGCACGGCGATACCAACATGTTTGTCGCAGGCATCGGCTTGTTTTTTATCGCCCATATCGGCTATTTAACGTACGGCTTAATGAACGGGCGACTGAACAAAGCCTTTACTGTTACTTTACTGACAGCTTATTTGCTGTTTTTCTTTTTGAAATTATATCCGTCCATTGGAGACCGTGTGCTCCTGTTTGCGGCACTCGTTTATACATTGATTTCCTGTTTTTCGTTGGGAGCTGCAGCAGGGATCAAGGGGAATATCGTTGATAAATGGGTCTACTTCTTTGGGATACTGATGGTCCTTTTTTCTGATACCATCATCGCGTTCAGCGAATTTACTGAATATGGTGATCTTGGATTTCTGATCCTCCCCACTTATTACCTCGCTCAAATAAGTGTCACGCTTTCTCTGATGATGAAACGGATGAATGTAAATCATAAATCCAGCGTTTTTTTTGTACTTTGCTTTGGCTTAAACAACAGACCATGAATCGAAAATTTCAACCGTATCTTCTCTTATTTATTCTTCTGATTTTTCTCTCTTTTTGTACAATAGAAAAAGTTCATGCGGCTAAGGTGCAAATTTATATTTCTGCATCCGGAAATGATAAAAACCCGGGAACAAAGGAGATGCCCTTAGCCAGTGTAAGTGTGGCCATTGAACGGTTGCGGACGCTCCGCAAGAACCAGGAGCTTACCGGGACGACAGAGGTTATTATCGGAGGAGGGGAGTACTTCATATCCGAACCAATTGTGCTGCGCCCGGAGGATTCGGGGACGGAAAAAGTACCCCTGGTCATTCGGGCTGCAGACGGCGAAAAACCTGTCATTTACGGGGGAAAGCGGATTACAGGATTCAGGAAGATTACAGACAAGCTTTGGCGGACCGAGGTCCCCGGAGTTGCCGCCGGAAAGTGGAATTTTGAACAATTGTATGTTAACGGAAAACTGGCTACACGTGCGAAGTCACCAAACAAGGGTTTTTTTTCGGTACAGGACGTTTCGGAAACTATTCTGAAAAGAGGATCCGGACGCGTGGCGGAAGAAGCTACGCAAAAACTGACTCTTGGCCCTGACGGGCGCAGAGAAATAGCCTCCTTCTCGAAAGAAGATGCCCGGGACGCCGTTCTCACGTTTTATCACAAATGGGATAACACTCGCCGGAGGTTAACCAGCTTTACCCGCGATTCTGTTTCGTTGTCAATGCGGGGACCAGGAATGCGGCCGTGGAATCAGTTCGATAAAAAAACAGTTTACCTGATCGAAAATTGCATGGCTGCTTTGGATACCTGTGGTGAATGGTTTTTGGATCGTTCCGGTTATCTGTATTACATACCCCATCCGGGCGAGAATTTGAACGAACCCGAAGTGATTGCTCCTGTCACGGACCGTTTTCTGGTCTTCGCCGGAGGTGACAGGAAAGGAGGACAGGTAGAGCATATTCATTTAAAAGGCTTGTCCTTTAAAGTTGCAGGTTTCACCACACCGCTGTGGGGCGTAGGGCCGGCACAGGCTGCACACCCTGTTGAAGCGGCAATTATGGCTGATTATACGTCTCATATTGAATTGAAAGAGTGTGAAGTCAGTTCCGTCGGCACAAATGCAGTCTGGTTCAGGAAAGCTTGTCATGACTGCCTCATTCAGGCATGTTATTTTCATGACCTGGGAGCCGGCGGAGTGAAGGCCGGAGATTATTTGATGCCTCAAAACCCCGGGGATTTGACAAACCACATCCTGGTTGATAATAACATCATCCGTTCGGGGGGATTTGTCTTTCCCAGCGCTGTCGGAATTACGCTGTTCCATGCGAGCGACTGTCAGCTCACTCACAATGAGATCGCCGATTTTCGTTATTCAGGAATATCAGTCGGCTGGGTTTGGGGATACGCACACAGTCCTTCCAAACGAAACAAAATCGAATTCAATCACATTCACCACCTCGGCTGGGGAGAGCTGAGTGATATGGGAGGAGTATATTGTCTGGGCGCTTCGGAAGGTACAACAGTCAGCAATAATGTGATCCATCATGTGTACGCATCCGACTACGGTGGATGGGGCCTGTACACTGACGAGGGCTCAACGGGCATTGTGATGGAAAACAACCTGGTGTATCAGTGTAAAAATTCAGGCTTCCATCAGCATTACGGAAAGGAAAATATGATTCGGAACAATATTTTTGCCAATAACCTCAAGGCCCAGCTTCAGGCAACCCGTATCGAAGAACATCTTTCTTTTACGTTCACAAAAAATATTGTTTGGTTTCAGGAGGGCACCCTGTTTTTTAGCAACTGGGGTAAGGTCAGGATTAACTCCGACTATAATTGCTACTGGAATCCGCAGAAGAAGGATTTTCCGTTCGGGAGCCTTTCTTTCGGGGATTGGCAGAAATCGGGAAAGGATCGTCATTCCGTTATTATGGACCCTGGATTTATAAATCCCTTAGGCGGTGACTTCCGGATGAAGAACAAATCGGTTGTGAAGAAAACCGGATTTAAAAAATTCGATTATTCCCGCGCGGGCGTGTATGGGTCTGATTCCTGGAAGGAACTGGCCCGGCTTGATCCGGAAGTTGCGGAGTTATTCGATCGGTCAATAAATGTAACAATTAACCATTAAAATCAGTTGTGATATGTATGCTGTTGGTATCGATCTTGGAGGAACTTTTGTAAAATTTGCATTGGTTTCGCAAAAAGGTGAAATCGTGTTTTCAGATAAATTGCCCATCGGCTCCCAGGCGGGACGGGACGACATTCTCAGGACTTTGCGCCGGGCCGTTGAAGCGACATTGAGTCACGCCCGGCAAATCGGTGTAATGGTAGCTGGGATCGGTATTGGAACACCGGGAGTATGCGACAATGGGGTCGTTCTGGGTGGCGCTGACAACCTGGGCGGCTGGATCAACGTCGATCTGGGAGGCATCTTTTCAGAAGCTTTCCATTTGCCTGTAATGGTGGATAACGATGCTAACGTGATGGGACTCGGGGAGGCCATTTACGGGGCAGCCCGCGATTGTACCGATGTGATCTTCATCACGGTCGGAACAGGTATTGGCGGGGCTGTCATTGCCAACGGAAAATTATACGGCGGCTACCGGAACCGGGGTGGCGAATTGGGGCATATCACCATACAGCACGATGGAGTTGACTGCAACTGCGGCGGCCGCGGATGCCTTGAAGCCTATGCATCCACTTCTGCCTTAATCAGGCAGTATGCTGAAAGGACTGGCATGGACGAAAAGAATATCGACGGACATTATATTGTTGAGAAATTCAATCAGGGTGGGATGGAGGCTGTTCAGTGCATGGAGGAGCACGCCGATTATCTCGGACATGGCATTGCTTCGTTCGTAAATGTATTTGCTCCGCAAAAAGTTGTAATCGGAGGAGGAATCTCCGAAGCCGGCCAGTTCTACATCGACATGATCAAATCAGCCACATTTAAATATGCCATGGCTGACTGTGCGGTTCATACCGACGTGGTAGGCGCTGTTTTGGGCAACAGTGCCGGATGTCTCGGCGCTGCCTCCCTGGTTTTTCAGGCGGGGAAATAGATGGATGAAAAACTCCGGCTCATGCAATTTATAATGGCCGGCGAAACACCTGCAGTCGATAAAGGGGGTGTTTCGCCGGCGTTGTTAATTGATTTTATTAGTTTTTCAGCAGGTACTTGTTAATGTTTTCAATAAACATATCTTTTGTCTGCTCTTTCGATCTTCCGATCCCGGCAGTCATGACCGGTTTCCCGTCAACCGGAATATATAAGAAAGCCGGTATGCTCGAAATGCCGAAAACACCTGCCAGTTCACGTTCTTTTTCGGTGTCAATTTTGTAAACTGTTACTTTTCCCTCATATTCCTGCGCTACTTCATCGAGGATGGGAGAAGCAATCTTGCAGGGGCCACACCAATCGGCATAAAAGTCAATGATAACCGGTTTTTTCCCCAGAAACTTCCACTCATCGGGCGAGGCTTCGTAATTCCAGATTTCTTTTAAAAACTGATCTTTGCTGATGAGCTGTGTTCTGCCTTCGTTTGCCTCAGCCTGCATAGCCGTTGTTGCCAACTCGCCGCCAGCGGGTTTTGGGTTATCGCCGGCGCAGCTTTGTAAACTAAATGCCCCAAGTGCTAAAATAAATAATAATCGTGTCATATTCAGAATGTTAAATTGTAAAATTAAAAAAAGAAAACAGGAGAACGAAAAGGGGAGCCGGACGATAAACTCAGATAAAATTCCCCCGGTTACCGTGTTCCAGGCCGTTTGTCTGTTTCTTAAACATGCAAATATATAAATATGTTTTTATTTTTATTTCAATATTCGTGCCATTTTTTTGTCATGCACGCAACCCTTGCGGGTTCATTCGTATCTAAGGTATAACTGCAGAAAATGAGAACAGCTATCTGGCTGATTTGATTTTTCTTCAACAAGGGAGAAAACTTAATGTGTTTTAATTTTTTAATTTATAAAAAAGTAAAGGATATGAAACCGCTGGTAAAAATTGGATTAATCGTACTGATGGCTTTTGGTATAAGCAGTTGTGACGATTTTTTTGATGATGACGATGATGGTTATTCATTAGGCGACTTTTGGGTTGGATTTGGGATACTCCATTCAAATTCCCAAAGTGACACGGATTTTACAGTTGAAATGGATAATGGATCCGTCCTGATCCCAATCAACAACTACCGGCCATGGGACCTGGAAAATAGCGACCGGGTGCTGATCAACTATACGATTGTCGGCGACAAGAAGGTAACCGAGGACGAAAAGCAATATTATGTCAAAGTGAACTCCATGTCCGAAGTCTTGTATAAAGGTATTTTTGATATTACTCCGGCTAAGGAAGACAGTATAGGGAATGACCCGATCCGGGTTGAAGATGTGTGGAAAAGCAAAAACATGCTGACACTTCAGCTTGGCTTTTACGGAAATGTGAAAAAGCACTACATCAACCTGGTTAAACAGCCAGGAACGCTGACACCAGAGAGTCAGCCTGTTCAACTTGAGTTGAGGCATAATGAGAACGACGACGAACGGATCTTTAATATGACTGCCTTTGTAACATTCGATTTGTCAGCCATTCAGATTGCCGGACAAGATACTGTTTCCTATGTCGTTAAAGGTAAAAAATATAACGGTGACGACTTTTCATTTAAGGGAGTTTATCGTTATTAACAGGTTCATTTTCTTTAAGTCGTTTTTCATTTAAACGACCCAAAACTTCATCATTTTTGGTTAGTGCAACACCTGTCCTGTTGAGGGCGGGTGTTTTTTTATTTGCGGCTCACTACTTACTGCTAACGACTAAACTATTTGTTCTTTGCTCCGGAATTCTTTATTTTGTACGATGCAATGATTCGGAAAAGTTTAAGCTGATCTATGAAAAAAATAATGGTTACACTTGCTGCGGCGTTTACTGTGGGCGCCTGTTCAAATCCGGAAAAGATGACAGAAGAAAAGAAAACCTATGTGCCGGAGATCCCGGCGCTTGCCTCCGATGTATTGACACCTGAAGTGCTTTGGTCGTTTGGCCGGGTGGGGAATATCGAAGTTTCGCCCGACGGGAAGACCGTGCTTTTTGCTGTTACCTATTATCATATAGCGGAGAATAAATCGTACCGCGAGCTTTACACAGTCCCCGCAGCAGGCGGAGAGCTAAAGCGCCTGACCAATACGGCTGTCAACGAATCGGAGGCTCAATGGAGCCCGGATGGTAAGAAGATCGGGTTTCTGTCGTCCGAATCAGGAAGCGCCCAGTTATGGGAAATGAATGCAGACGGAACCAACCTGAAACAAATAACGGACATAAAAGACGGCATTAACGGCTTTAAGTATTCTCCCGACCTGAAGCGGTTGCTTTATCTGAAAGCGGTGAAGCTCGACCAGGATGTCCATGATCTTTTCCCGGATCTCCCCAAGGCTAATGCCCGTCTTGAAAATGATCTGATGTACCGGCACTGGGACAGTTGGCATGATTATACCTATAACCATCTTTTTATAGCGGAACTTAGTGCTGAAAAAATTACTTCCGGAAAGGATATCCTCGAAGGAGAAAAATTTGACAGTCCGGATAAACCAAACGACGGGGCAGAGCAGATCGTCTGGAGTCCCGACGGTAAATCGGTTGTTTATTCCTGCAAGAAGCTGCAGGGAAAGGCTTATGCTTTCTCGACCAATACTGACTTGTACCAGTACGATCTCGCCAGCGGAGAGACCCGGAATCTGACCGGACAGCACAAGGGATATGACAAAAATCCGGCTTTTTCGCCTGATGGCAAATTCCTGGCCTGGACCAGTATGGCCCGCGACGGCTATGAAGCTGACAAGACCAGGCTGATGGTCATGGACCTTGCCACGGGAAAACAAACCGACTATACGGAAGGATGGGATCAGCTGGCGGGCAGTCTGAACTGGAGCAGGGACAGTAAATCGGTTTTCTTTATCAGCGATATCCATGCCACAGAAGAAATTCATCGCCTTGATTTGGCTGACGGAAAAATCACCCGGCTTACCGACGGTGTTCATGATTACCTCACCGTAGCCCAGGCGGCGGACGGACAGTTGATTGCCGGCAAAACATCGATGTCACAGCCTGAAGAAATTTACCGGGTCGATCCTGCTACAGGAAAAGATGAGCCCATAACGGCCGTTACAAAAGGGATTACTGATCAGCTCGAAATGGGCAAAGTGGAAGAACGCTGGATTAAGACAGTCGATAATAAGGACATGCTGGTCTGGGTGATATATCCGCCCCATTTTGATCCGAATATGAAATATCCGGCCATTCTCTATTGCCAGGGCGGGCCCCAGGGAACGGTCAGCCAGTTCTGGTCGTACCGCTGGAATTTCCAGATGATGGCGGCCAATGGCTATATCGTGGTGGCGCCCAACCGTCGCGGCCTGCCGGGATTCGGAATGGAATGGCTGGAACAGATCAGCAAGGACTACGGGGGTCTGAACATTCAGGACTATCTTTCAGCCATCGATGAGGTGTCGAAGGAGCCGTTTGTTGACAAAGACAAACTCGGCGCCGTTGGGGCCAGCTACGGCGGCTTTTCGGTGAATTACCTGGCTGGTCACCACGAAGGCCGTTTTAAGGCTTTTATTTCGCACGCAGGCATCTTTAACTTCGAACAAATGTATGTGACCACCGAGGAGATGTGGTTTGAGGATTGGGATATCGGCGGGCCATACTGGGACAAGAGCAATGAAGCCGCCCAGCGGTCGTATTCTTTTTCTCCGCACCTGTTTGTCGAAAAATGGGATACGCCGATCCTGGTGATCACGGGTGAAAATGATTTCCGGATTCCCTATACACAGGGAATGGGAGCTTATAATGCAGCCGTCATGCGCGGTATTCCGGCTGAGCTGCTGCATTTTCCGGATGAAAACCATTGGGTGACCAAGCCACAGAACGGGATTTTATGGCAACGGGTATTCAAAAACTGGCTGGATAAGTGGTTGAAATAAAAATTTATTCTTTTCTTTGCAGTAATGAAAAACATTCAAATCCATATTATTTCCGTGGCAGCGCTAGCGGTCTCCGTTAAGAGCCAGGGAAGGATTATGGATCGGTAAAAATATTTTTAAATTCAATTGAGGCCATTTTCTTCCGGGAAAATGGCCTTTTTTATTATTGGCGTAATGAATAAACATTTTAGCTATAAGCTAGCAGCAGTCGCAACGATTATCCTGGTGGAAGCGGCCACATAGGAGCGGGACTGTATGGTGTATTCAAAAGCCCTTTCCTGTGTGGTCAAGCCGGGAAAGGGCTTTTTTGATGCCGGTTCCTGAGCAAAACACAGGCTTTGTTCCGATCTAAACATTTTTTTAACTATAAAAATTAAGATCTATGGAAAATCAGTTTCTTGAAGAAAAGTTATCAGGACAATACCGGAATATCCCGGCTTCATTTGTCCGGAATATTCTGAATGTAGCCGGGAACCGGGAGTTTATTTCGTTTGCAGGGGGATTGCCGAACCCGGAATTTTTCCCGGTCGACGATCTGGCCGAATCGGCCCGGGTTGTTCTGGAACAAAGCAGCCGGAGCATTCTTCAGTATGCCGGTTCATTAGGCTATTACCCCCTTCGCGAATGGATTGCCACCCGCTATAGTAAAAAGTACAGCATGGATATCACCCCCGAACAGGTGGTAATCACGAATGGTTCGCAGCAAGCCATCGATATTATGGCTAAGTTGTTCATCAACAGAGGCGACGGGGTCATTCTTGAGAAGCCGAGTTATCTGGGGGCCATTCAGGCCTTGTCGGCCTACCAGCCTTCATTCCGGGAAGTTGAACTGGAAGCCGATGGAGCCAACCTGGCCGAAGTGGAATCGCTTTTCCTGAACGAAGATATTAAGCTGATGTATGCCGTTCCGAATGCACAAAATCCCTCCGGCATCAGCTATTCGGATGAAAAAAGAAAGGATCTGGCTTTGCTGCTCCGCAAATACAACCAGTTTTTCCTGGAAGACGACCCCTATAATGAAATTTGTTTTGATGGTGAATTCCCTGATCCGGTTAA
This sequence comes from Prolixibacteraceae bacterium, assembly GCA_038562555.1. Classification (GTDB taxonomy): domain Bacteria; phylum Bacteroidota; class Bacteroidia; order Bacteroidales; family Prolixibacteraceae; genus JBCFBK01. The sequence goes on from JBCFBK010000006.1 coordinate 97,435, forward strand.
AAAATATGCGCCTGACCACGTGGCCTGGACCGGTTCGTTTTCCAAGATGGTCGCTCCCGGCCTCCGGAACGGGTGGGTGGTGCTGCCGCAGGAACTGGTTTCCCATTTCGATAAAGCCAAGCAATCGACCGACCTGAATCCCAACAACCTGACCCAGTATATCCTGCATCACTACCTGACCCACTATGACCTGGACGAGCATTTGCGGCAAATCAGGAAAGCTTATTCTGCGCAATGCCGGATTATGGTTGAAGTGATCAGACGATACCTGCCTGAAGAGGTCAGCGCTACTTCGCCCTCGGGAGGCATGTTTATCTGGCTTACGCTTCCTGATTCGGTCTCATCCGACCGGCTGATCGGCAGGGCGATGGAAAAGGGCGTCATTTTTGTGCCCGGTGCTTCCTTTTATGTTTCCGGGCAGGGGGGGCGCCATGTCCGGATGAACTTTACAAATTGCGGATTCGCGGATATTGAAAAGGGGGTCCGGATCATAGGTGAAGAAATGCGGAAAATGATTGCGGAACCTGTTTCCCCGGTTAGCTGTTAGATTTCAAACGGAACGCGGAAATCGCAGCCATTCCGGAAGTTGGAGCAACCCCAGGCTGTTTTGCCTTTCAGGATTTTTCCGGATTCGCATTTCGGGCAAACGGTTTCGGGGCTGATCTCCGTCAGGAGCCGGATGGCCTGTGCATCGTCGAGGATCAGCCGCCCGTCTGTTTTCAGGTTTTCAAATGAAAAGCCTTTGATCAGCAGGCTTTTCTTTTTCAATGCCAGTGCACCGATTTGCTTTTCAGTTAATTTTTTCCCGTGTACCACAAAAGGGAGGATGAAGCGGCATCCGTTTTTCCATTCAGAACATCCCCAGGCCGATTTTCCTTTGAGAAGCTTACCGGTCTTGCAGCGCGGGCAGCTTATTTCTTCGGTTGCGGCAGGTGTGGCCTGCTTTTCCTTTTTTTTCGGCTTTTCCTGACCCTTTGGTTCCGCTTTTGCGTCTTGGGCGATGCTGATTTCTTTCCGCGGAGCGCTTTTAACCTGGGTCACCACTTCGGTGACCATGACCTTTAATTCGTCCATGAACCGGCCGATCTCCAGATCTCCTGATTCGATTTTGCGGAGTTTGCGCTCCCATTGCCCGGTCAGTTCAGCCGATTTCAGCAGTTCATTTTCGATGCTGTTGATCAGATCTACTCCGGTTGGGGTGGCAACCAGACGCTTGCGCTCCTTGCGGATGTACCTTCTCCTGAACAGGGTTTCAATGATATTTGCCCGGGTCGAAGGCCGGCCAATACCGTTTTCCTTCATCAAGGTCCGCAGCTCCTCGTCGTCCATGGTTTTACCGGCAGTTTCCATTGCCCTTAACAAAGTGGCCTCTGTGTAATAAGCCGGCGGCTGGGTTTGCTTTTCCTGCAGGTCAGGCTCGTGAGGGCCGTGCTCTCCGGTTTTGAATTCCGGCAGGAGCTTTTCTTCGTCTGCTTCTTCTTTTTCCTCTTTTTGATCGTTTTGAAAAACGACCCGCCAGCCCGGCTTCAGGATCTGCTTGCCGGTAGCTTTGAATGGGTGCTTCCCGATTTTTGCTTCCACGGTGGTGTTGGCCGCTTCACAATCCGGGTAAAAAACAGCAATGAACCGTTTCGAAAGAAGTTCGAATATTTTTTTCTCGGTTTCGGTCAGGTCCATCCGGTTTACGCCAGTCGGAATAATGGCGTGGTGATCGGTAATTTTTTGATTGTCAAAGACCTTTTTTGATTTCCGGAGCTTGCTTTCTTTCAATAGCGGTTCTGTCAGGATTTCATATCCTTTCATATTTTTCAGGATTGCGGGAACCTTTTTGTAAATGTCGTCCGAAAGAAAAGTAGTATCGACACGCGGATAGGTTGTTACCTTCTTTTCATAGAGCGACTGGATGTTTTTCAGTGTTTCGTCGGCGCTCAGGCTGAATTTTTTGTTGCATTCCACCTGCAGTGAAGTAAGATCGAAAAGCCGTGGCGGATGCTCATTGCTGTTTTTGGTTTCAATTTTTCCGACAGACAAATCGATGCCACTGATCTCCGACAAGACAACGGAAGCTTCCTCAACGCTTTTATAGCGTCCGCTGACCGATGAAAAAACAGCACCCCGGTAGTTTGTCTTGAGCTCCCAGAAGGGTTCGGGCTTAAAATTCTCAATTTCCTTTTGGCGTTCAACGATCAGCGCAAGGGTAGGGGTCTGCACTCTTCCGATCGACAAGACCTGTTTATTTTGTCCGTATTTGAGCGTATACAGCCGGGTAGCATTCATGCCCAAAAGCCAGTCGCCGATAGCTCTGGCGCTGCCTGCTTCATAGAGTTTATCGAACTCGTCGCTTTTCATCAGCTTGTTAAATCCTTCGCGCAGAGCCTCTTCTGTGAGTGACGAGATCCACAGGCGTTTTACCGGAGCCTTGTTGTTTGCCTTGGCCAGCACCCAGCGCTGAATCAGTTCTCCTTCCTGTCCGGCATCCCCGCAATTGATAATCTCATCGGCCTCCCGGATCAGTTTCTCAAGAATTCCAAACTGTTTTTTGATGCCTTCATCTTCGATCAGTTTGATGCCGAAGCGAACGGGGATCATCGGAAGTGTCCTTAAGTCCCAGTATTTCCATTTTTCGGTATAATCGTTGGGCTCCTTGAGGGTACACAGGTGTCCGAAAGTCCAGCTTACCTGATAGCCATTTCCTTCAAAATAGCCGTCTCTGCGGCTCTTTGCTCCGACTATTGTAGCAATCTCCCGGGCAACACTTGGTTTTTCTGCAATACAAAGCTTCATGTAAGTAGCTTTTAGCTATTAGCTGTTAGCCGTTAGTTTTCAGTCTTTTATGTTTAATCTTAAATCTTCATTTGTATTAGTCGTTTTATACGCCCGGCAAAGTCTCAAACTGCGTTTGGCCTCTGCCCTCGCTCAAATAAAACGTTCATTACATTAGTCGTTTTATACGCCCGGCAAAGTCTCAAACTGCGTTTAGCCTTTGCCCTCGCTCAAATAAAACGTTCATTACATTAGTCGTTTTATACGCCCGGCAAAGTCTCAAACTGCGTTTAGCCTTTGCCCTCGCTCAAATAAAACGTTCCTTTTTTGATCGTTACACCAGCCTGATGCCATTTTCTTCGATTGTAATGAGGTGCTGTTTATAAAGGGATCCCAAGGCTTTTTTGAAGTTCTTCTTGCTTGTTTTGAATGTTTTTACAATAAGTTCAGGATCACTTTTGTCGCTAAAGGGCAGGAAGCCGCCGGCAGCTTTCATCTGATCCAGTATACCCTGCGAAATACTGTCGATCTTTTCGTAGCCGGGCTTATCCAGGCGCAGATCTATTTTTTCATCGGGACGTACCTGTTTGATAAATCCTTTCAGCTTCTCTCCCGGCCGGAGTGGCTGAAACACTTCGTTGTGGTAGATGACTCCCCAGTGACTGTTATCGACGATCGCTTTATAACCCAGATCTGTTTTTCCTGCAATAATTAAGTCAACTTCTTCGCCGGCTTCATAATCGACCGGAATGTTTCCCAGGCATTTATCCAGGCGGGAGGTAGCAACAATGCGCTGGCTTTCGTTATCCAGGTAGACATATACCAGGTAAGATTTTCCTTTCTCCATTTTCTCCTGTTGTTCACGGAAGGGCACCAGCAGATCTTTCATCAGTCCCCAATCCAGAAATGCGCCAAACGATGTGATTTCAACGACTTTCAACAAGGCAAACTCGCCGACCATGACCAGCGGTTTCTCCGTTGTGGCAACCAGCCTGTCTTCCGAATCGAGATAAATAAATACTTCCAGACGGTCACCCACCTGGCAGTTTTCAGGGACATAGCGTTTCGGAAGAAGGATTTCGTCATGCGATCCACCGTCCAGATAAACTCCAAAATCCACTGTTTTAACGACTTCCAATTCATTAAGTGTGCCAATAGCTGCCATAGATATTTATCCTGTTTCGTAAGGGCAAAGGTACGGCTTAAGCCGGAATTTGAAAGCCTTATTTTTTTATTTCTCCATGATGACTGCGGGGGGGCCGAAAAAGATTTATTTTTGCCGGAGAAAGGGTCAAAGACACAAGACACAAGACAAGAAGAAAGATCAATAAGCGTTAATACAGAATGGAAAGTATAGCAGCAGGTTTTATTGGTGCAGGCGGCATTGCAAGGTCGCATGCGTTTGCATTGCAGGCCATGAAGTTTTATTACGATCAGACCCCTGAGGTCATTTTTGAGACGGTTTGTTCGGTAACAGTATCAAAAAGGGAACGATTTGCCAGGCAATTCGGATTTGCAAAGGCGGAGGGAGAAGATCAGTTTTTCAAAAATGACGGGATCAATGCGGTTTTTATTCTGGGGCCGAATCAGGTTCACTTTCCCCATTTGGAGAGGGCGCTGAAGATGCCTTCGGTGAAGTATATTTATCTTGAAAAGCCTGTTTGTGCTTCCTTCGCAGAAGAACAGGCCATGTGGAAACTCATTGACGATATTCGCCCGGAAGTAAAAATTCAGGTAGGCTTTCAGTTTCTGCAGTCGGCTGCCGTGCGGGAGGCATTGTATTTCTGGAAATCGGGTATCCTGGGTGGGGCGGTCCATTTTGACCTGAAGTATTACCATGGCGATTATCTTCAGACTTCTTACAGGGAAAAACGTAAAACCAGATTGGTGCCTGCCCCGGAAGGAGGAGCGATGGCTGATCTGGGTTCGCATGGGATCAGTCTCCTGGTGGCCTTTTTTGGCTCTCAACTTCAGATCACCCATGCATTGCAGTGCGGGCATTTTGAAGATGTTCCGGAAGATTCTGACCTTTTCAGTTCAATTTCCCTGTATGACCCCCACACGCAGGCGGCAGGAAATCTTGCGGCCAGCCGGATCAGTTCAGGTACCGGCGATCTGGTGGAGCTGGAAATCTACGCGGAAAAAGGCGCGCTCAGGTATTGCTCGCACCAGCCGGACCAGTTTCGTTTTTACCTGGAGGAAACAGGAGAATGGGTTACCAGGAACGTTGGCAGCAACTATCAGCCACTGGGAAATTTCCCTTCCGGTCATGTTTCGCCGGGCTGGCTGAGGGCCCTGGTACATGCACATTATCTTTTTTTGGGAGGAGAAGACCCAAAAGCCTTCATCCCTGATCTGAAGCATGGACTTGAAGTTCAGCGACTGGTGCGGGAAACAGCCGGTCATTTATCAATTTTCAGAAGCAACACGAAGCAGCATGGAAAGAAGTAGCGGAATCTTATTACATATCAGTTCTTTGCCCAACAGATACGGCATCGGTACCATGGGGCCTGAGGCCTATGCGTTTATCGACTTTTTAGCGGAAACCAAACAACAGTTATGGCAGATATTGCCCCTGGGTCCAACCGGTTATGGAAATTCCCCCTACCAGTCTTTTTCAGTCTTTGCCGGAAACGTCCTGCTGATCAGCTTGCAGAAACTTGTTGAAGAAGAGTTGATTAAGGAAGAAGACCTGTCGGAAATGCCCGAGCTGCCCGTAAACAAGGCCGAGTATGATGTGGTTTCGGGAGGTAAAACAAGTTTGCTTGGAAAAGCACATCTCACCTTTATGACGCAGTTTGAGCTGTGGAAAGAACCTTATCAGGCATTTTTGAGGGAGCACGGTTGGTGGCTCGAAGACTATTGCCTCTTCCAGGCGATCAGGAAAGAAGATGAAACGCTGAGCTGGAATCAGTGGGAAGATAAGCTTAAGCACCGCGAGGCGCAGGCTTTGGATCATGCTTCCCGCAAATATGATGAACAGATTAATTTTCAGCGTTTCATCCAATTTATCTTTTTCAGGCAATGGTTTCAGTTGAAAAAATATGCCAATGACAGAGGGGTCCGGATCCTGGGCGATTTGCCCTTGTACATCGCTATGGATAGTTCGGATGTTTGGGCAAATCCGGATATCTTCGTGCTTGATGAGCAGGGGCAAATGAAATTTTCGGGAGGGGTGCCCCCCGATCTTTTCAGCGATGACGGCCAGCTTTGGGGTTGTCCGGTCTATAATTGGGATCGACTGGCGGAACGAGAATACGACTGGTGGATAGCCCGCTTTCATTTTAACCTGCGCATGTTTGACCTGGTACGTGTTGATCATTTCAGGGGACTGGAGTCGTACTGGTCTGTTCCCGCAGGAGAAAAAACAGCCATCAATGGTGAGTGGCTGCCGGCCGGCGGGTATGCACTGCTGGGATTGCTGAAACGGCAATTGGGTGAATTGCCGCTGATAGCCGAAGATCTGGGCGTGATTACCCCGGAAGTGGAGAAACTACGGGAGGCTTTTTCGCTGCCGGGTATGAAAGTGCTTCAGTTTGCTTACGGCACAGACGAAACCAACGTTTATCTTCCTCATAATTATAGTACTAACTATGCGGTTTATACCGGAACACACGATAATGAAACGACCGTTGGCTGGTTAAAAAGCGCCACAAAAAAGGAGCGTAAAAACCTGATGAAATATTTTGATATTGGTTGGGGCCAGATGCACTTAAGTCTGATCGAGGCCGCATGGGCGTCCGTAGCCTGTATGGCTATCATACCGATGCAGGACCTGCTGGAATTGGACAACCGCGGGCGGATGAATACACCGGGAACGACCAGCGGTAACTGGGAGTGGCGTTTTGACTGGCATATGCTGAAACGCCGGCAAAAAAAACTCCTGAAGAAGCTCACAAAGAAATACAATCGAACGGGAGAAAAATAGATTATCAGATTTTCAGACTGCCAGATTATCAGATTGTCCGGGCATCTGAATATCTGAACATCCAAAGCCCCCTATTTAAATAAACCTTTCCAGCGCTTCCATGAACAGCGCGGGTTGTTCAGCATGAAGCCAGTGCCCGGCGTCGGGTATGACTGTGATTTGTACATCCGGATAGATTTTCCGCACCAGAGTCAGATCTTCTTCCTGAATGTATGGTGATCTTGCGCCTTTTATGAATAAGACCGGATAATTTCGAATGGGGATACGGTCGGTGAAATACCTTTCGCTTACCCCGCTGATAATTTCATCGAGCGAATCCTGTAATACCCGGATATTGATCCTGCACCTGAACCGGCCGGTTTCCTTATCCCGGTATATACTTTTAAGCAGGAACTGAACCAGATCTTTCCCGTCGAGCCTGAGCTTTAAAAAGGCGGCAATGTCGTCCCTGCTTTTAAACTGATCGCAATTATCCTGCACTTCCATTAAGGTTTGTAAGATATGTTGATGCAGATAATACTGACTGTTTTCGCCCACCAGTAAATAATCTTTTGGAGCCATGTCCACAACGATCAGTTTCTCTGTAAGTTCAGGATAGTCGGCGGCGAATGCCATGGCCGTTTTGCCACCCATGCTATGTCCGATCAAAACAGATTTGCCGAGTTGATGTTTGTTAAAGAACTCAGCCAAATCTTCCTTCATGGCCTCATAAGTGTGGATGTCGCTGTCGGGCGAACGCCCGTGATTTCGCTGATCGACCAGGTACACATGATGATTAAGTCCCAATTTTTTTCCAACAGTCAGCCAATTGTCAGACGAACCGTAAAGTCCGTGGACAATGATGATATTCTTCCCTTCCTTCCCTTCTTCCCTGAAAAATAATTCCATAACGGTAGTAAGTCGTAAGTAATAAGTCGTAAGTCCGGAAAACAGACACCAGACGATGGTCTTATAACCTTTTAATCTTCTTATGTCTTTCTTATGGTTTGATGCAGTCCAGGTATTCCCGGATCGTGGCCCGGAGTCCCAGATAAAGTGCGTCAGCAATCAGCGCATGCCCGATTGACACTTCTTTTATTACCGGTATCATGTCGATCATGTATTTCAGGTTCCTGAGGTTGAGGTCATGCCCGGCGTTAATTTCCAGTCCGAGTGACGTGGCTAGTTTCGCCGCTTCCACGAACGGGGCAATTGCTTTTTCAGGATTGGCCATGTAGTTGCGGGCATAGGGTTCCGTATAAAGTTCAATTCTGTTGGTGCCGGTTTTAGCCGCACCCGCTATCATTTTGATATCAGGGTCAACAAAAATGGAAGTGCGGATTCCGGCTGCCTGCAACTGACCGACCACATCAATTAAAAATTCCCTGTGTAAGATAGTGTCCCAGCCATGGTCGGATGTGAGTTGTCCCGGTACATCAGGTACCAGGGTGACCTGGTTTGGTCGAATATCTTTTACCAATAACAAAAAATTATCATCAGGGTAACCTTCGATGTTTAATTCAGTGGTTATATGAGGTTTAATGTCATAAACATCCTGCCGGCGAATATGTCTCTCATCAGGCCTCGGATGGACCGTAATTCCTTCAGCACCAAATTTCTGGCAGTTAATTGCTGCTTCAACCACGTTCGGTATCGAACCTCCCCGTGCATTTCGCAGTGTTGCGATTTTATTTATATTTACGCTAAGTCTTGTCATATTGTCTGGATAAGAAACAGGCCTGCAAGTTACGATTTAGTATTGAATCGCTGATGCGGATGGCCCAATTTTTGAAGATGATAAGAATCAGTTGCAAGCCGAACCATTTTTGGCGGAAATAAATAGGATCAGGACAACTCACTAAAATTAAAAAGTTGCTGGCAAAAGATCTCATATCGGAAGTAATACCTTCTCTGCGGCCGGATGATACGGGACAAAAGGCATTAAACTGGATGGAAATTTTTCGTATTTCACATCTTCCGGTAGTGGATGATCATGAATATGTCGGACTGATTTCAGATAAATCGATTTATGATCTGAACCTGGGCGATAAGCGAATGGGCGACTGTCGGGAAAACATGCTTCAGCCAAAAGTCGGTATCAATCAGCATATTTATGAAATCGTTTCTGTTATTTCAGAGTGGAAGATTACGATAGTGCCTGTTTTGGGGCTGGATCATGCCTACCAGGGAGTGATCACGGTTTTTGATGTGGCTCAGCATTTCGCCGATTTGGTTGCCGTAAGGGAGCCGGGAGGAGTAATTGTTTTGGAATTAAATCCGATAGACTATTCTTTGGCTCAGATTGCCCGGATTGTAGAAGAAAATGATGCGAAAATCCTCAGTCTTTATGTGTCCAGGAATGAGAACTCGACGGTATTAAAAGTAACATTAAAGGTTAACGTGATTGATTTGTCGCCAATAATTCAGACATTTGTACGCTATGATTACACCATCGCAGCCGTTTTTATGGATGACTCCAAATTAAGCGACTTATATGGTGACCGCTTTGATCAGCTGATGCGATACATGAATGTATAAACACTGGATCCGATATGATTATTGCAATCTTTGGACTTACCGTCGACCCGGCTTTTTCTCCTGATATGACCCGTTTTTTTTCGTTATTAAACGAGCGCCGGGTTAAGGCATACATTTACAAGCCTTTTTATGACTTAATCGCGTCGACCGGACATATCAGTCCCGAATTGGTGGCGGGCCTTTTCACAACAGGAGCCGAACTTCCAGAGGCTGTCAGCTATCTTTTCAGCATAGGGGGTGACGGAACATTTCTGAAATCGATCCTGACGCTCAGACACAGGTCAATTCCCGTGATCGGCATTAATTCAGGGCGCCTGGGATTTCTTTCGGCTATTTCCCGTGAAGATATGGAGTGGGCTATCGATGATGTGCTGAACGAGGAATACGTGGTGGAGGAGCGAACATTGCTGCAGGTTGACGGCGTTGCTGATTTATTCGGTGACTTCAACTATGTGATGAATGAAATAACGGTCACCAAGATGGATACTTCTTCGATGATCAACATCCATACCTATTTAAATGAGAAATATATAACCACTTACTGGGCAGACGGCTTGATCATTTCTACCCCAACCGGTTCAACGGCCTATTCATTAAGCGTGGGAGGTCCGATTCTTACTCCGGATTCATCCGATATTGTCATTACACCTATTGCTCCCCACAACCTGACAATGCGTCCCATCGTAATCCCCGATCATAACCGCCTTACTCTTCGGGTAGAAGGGCGGGGCCAGCAATTTTTGGCCTCACTCGATTCCCGGTCAAAAGCGGTTAATTTCCCCGGAGAGATTCATATCCGGAAAGCCGGTTTCAGGGTAAAGACGATAAAACTCAGGGAACATGACTTTTTCAATACCCTGCGAAATAAACTCATGTGGGGCACAGACCGCAGAAACTAACCATTTGGACTTAACAATTTTTAACCACTATTTGGCTTTTATAATACGCCGCAAGCATGATGTTTTGAGAATTATATTACTTTTGTACCACCTGAAAGGTGTTATGTCTAAGCTATAATCACTGAAATTGTTGAGGTTTGCATGCTGTGAAGTGAGAAAATACAGGTGTACGAAAGATTATAAAAAGATTGGATGACTGTAAAAGATAAAATTATAACAAGTAAATTACCTCAGCATGTCGCCATTATTATGGATGGTAACGGCCGCTGGGCTGTCGGCCATGGCAGCGTCAGGATCGAAGGGCACGAGCATGGTGTTGAGGCCGTACGGTCAGTCGTTGAAGGATGTTGTGAAGTCGGCATAAAGTATCTCACCCTTTATGCATTTTCAAAAGAAAACTGGAGTCGTCCCAAAGACGAGGTTGAAGGACTTATGAACCTGTTGGTACATGCCATTAATGAGGAAACATCCAAGCTGAAAGAGCAAAATATTTCCCTGAAAGTGATCGGCGATTTTGAAAGCCTTCCTTCAGATGTCCGGGAAAAACTGAACTGGTCGATCAAAGAATTAAAAGACGGAACCGGATTAAAACTGATCATTGCTCTGAGCTACAGTTCAAAATGGGAAATTACGGAAGCCATTAAGCAAATTGCCCGTGATGTAAAAAATGGCCGGTTAAGGGAAGAAGACATTCAACATGAACTTATCGATCAATACCTGACCACTAATGGGATTCCTGACCCGGAGTTGCTTATTCGTACAAGCGGTGAACGCCGGATCAGCAATTTTCTGCTCTGGCAGATTGCTTATACCGAACTGTATTTCACACCGGTGCTTTGGCCCGACTATAGAAAAGAACATTTGTTTGAGGCTATTTGCGACTACCAGAACAGAGAAAGAAGGTTTGGAAAAACCGGCCAACAATTAGTGAGCTAATCAAATAAAGAAATGCGAAGACTGAAAATTTTCTTAGTGCTATTTGTCATGAGTATTGTCTCATTTGCTCAGGAAGACGAAGGGACAAATTTTTCAATTAACTATTCCAATGCACAAAAATACACGATTGCCGGCATTGAGGTTCTGGGGATCCGTTATCTTGACACAGACGTCCTCATTCAGATATCGGGATTGAGTGTGGGCGATGAAATCACGATTCCGGGCGATGAGATTTCCGACGCTATTAAAAAGTTATGGGGTCACCAGATGTTCTCAGATGTCAAAATTGAAGCCGCAAAAATTGTTGACGGTCAGGTTTGGCTGAATATCTATTTACAGGAAAGACCGCGGCTGGCTGATGTGAATTTCTATGGCGTTTCCAAATCCGAAAAGGACGATGTCACCGAAAAGGTTTTATTACTCAAAGGAAGTCAGGTCACCGATAATCAGTTAAATAATGCTGAACGTATTATTAAGGGTATTTTCCATGAAAAGGGATTTTTAAATGCTGAAGTAAACATTGTACAACGGGATGATACGGCACAGGTAAATAGTGTCATTCTGGATATTCATGTTGATAAGAAGGAAAAAATAACCGTCGATGAAATCGAATTTCATGGGGTGGAAAATCTAAGCGAGTCGACGTTAAACCGGGCCATGAAGAAAACAAATGCCCGGAAGCTGCGGAATTTCTTTCAAACTAAAAAGTTTCTGGAAGAGAAATACGCCGAAGATAAAATCAATATTATCAACAAATACAACGAACGGGGATATCGTGACGCTACGATTGTGGCTGATACGGTTACCCCGGTATCGGATGGCCGGGTAAAGGTAAGCCTTTGGATTGATGAAGGAAACAAATACTTTTTCGGAGATGTCAAATGGATCGGAAACACCGTTTATCCGGCCGAATACCTGACCGCAGTGTCGGGTATCAAAAAAGGTGATGTTTTCGATCAAAAGATGCTCGACAAGCGCCTGACAACTGATGATGATGCGGTAAGTAATCTTTATCTCGACCATGGTTACCTGTTCTTTAATCTGGAGCCGGTAGAAGCCCGGGTGTATAACGATACGATCGATTTTGAGATGCGGATCTATGAGGGGAACCAGGCTACGATCGACAAAGTGATCATTGAGGGTAACACCAAGACACATGAGCATGTCGCCCGCCGCGAACTGCGGACCTACCCCGGCGATTTATTCAGCAAAGCCGATATTATCCGTTCAGTACGTGAATTGTCGCAGTTGGGCCATTTCGATCCGGAAGCGATTAATCCCGTACCAATCCCTCATCCCGAAGACGGAACTGTAGATATCAAATATGAACTGCAGGAAAAATCGAACGACCAGATCGAGCTGTCGGGAGGATGGGGTGCCAGAATGTTTGTGGGTACCCTGGGTTTGCGGTTCTCAAATTTCTCGGTGAGAAATATCTTTAACAAGGAAGCATGGCGTCCGCTGCCGACAGGTGACGGACAAACCCTTAGCCTTCGGGCGCAAACCAGCGGTAAATTTTACCAGTCGTACAGTGTTTCCTTTATTGAGCCCTGGCTGGGTGGTAAAAAACCAAACTCGCTTTCTGTTTCATTTTCACATTCGCGGGTGAATTATTCGGCAAACAGCTATTACAATAACAGCTATAGTCCTTATGGCTATGGTGGCTATGGTGGTTATGGCGGTTATGGCGGATACGGCGGCTATGGTGGCTATGGCGGTTATGGTAATTACTACGGGCAGGTTGATACCAACCCGGAGGATGACCAGATCCAGGTGACAACAGCCATTGCCCTTGGTTATGGCTACCGGCTGAAGTGGCCCGATGACTACTTTACTATGTATCATGAAGTCTCGCTGGAGCATTACAAGCTGCAGAATATGTCGAGTTACTATTACTTCCTGAATGATGATGATTCGGACGGCGACGGGCAATTTAACAACCTGAGTTTTAAAACGGTATTCGGACGGAATTCCGTTGATAATCCCTTGTATTCACGCCGGGGATCTGAGTTTTCACTGGCGCTGCAGGCTACGATTCCCTTTTCACTGCTGAACGGGAAGGACTACAGTTCAGACAAAATGTCGGCCCAGGAGCGTTACGAATGGATCGAATACCATAAATGGAATTTCAAAGGGGCATGGTACACGCCGCTCAGCAAGAATACCAACCTGGTTTTACATACCAAATTTGAATACGGTTTTCTGGGTTACTACGACGAAAATGTTCGCTCACCTTTTCAACGCTTTCGCTTGGGAGGATCGGGTATGTCCGGCTATAACCTGTATGGGGCTGATATTGTCTCCCTGCGCGGATATCAGGATTATAGCCTGAGCCCGACGACCGGATCTAACCTTTACGATAAGATGTCGCTGGAATTACGCTATCCGGTAACGCTGAAACCTTCCGCAACGATTTATGTGCTCGGGTTTATGGATGCCGGTAACGCGTGGATGAATTTTGAAGATTTTGATCCCTTCGACCTGAAGCGGTCGGCGGGTATGGGCGTGCGTATTTTCCTCCCGATGTTCGGTCTGATGGGAATCGACTGGGGATATGGGTTTGATAAGGTGAATGGTGATTCCTCTGTTGGAGGCAGTCAGTTCCATTTTGTTATCGGACAGCAGTTCTGATTTGTTTTGGCCTGGTATTTGTTTGTTGCATCGACGGAAGTCATTCATAATAAAACAAGTGCCATGATTTGCAAAATGATTTTCAGGTATCGGATCATGGCAGATTCCATGAAGCAGTTAAAAACATTAAATGTCATTCACATGAAAAAGATCCTGTTAATAGCCGTTTTTTTTATTGTTGCAGCAGGTGCAGCCATGGCTCAGAAATATGCATACGTGGATATGGAATACATCCTGAGTAATATCCCCGATTATTCCTCCGCTCAGGACCGCCTGGGCGAGATTTCAGAACAATATCAGAATCAGTTGGAGAACAGACGTTCAGAAATAGAAAAAATGTATTCCGCTTATCAGTCGGAGTCAGCACGTTTGTCGGCCGAACTGAAACGTAAGCGCGAAGATGCGATTATTGCTGCGGAAAAGCAGTATAAGGATTTACAGAAGCAATATTTCGGACCGGAAGGGACCCTGGCGCAGGAGCAGGAAAAAATGCTGAAACCAATTCAGGACAAAGTGCTTGCCACAATACAAAGTATGGCCGGCGCAGGAGGGTACGCGGTCATTTTTGATAAGGCTGCAGGAGGGGGCATGATCTACACCAACCCGCAGTTTGACCTGAGTAATCAGGTCCTTCAAAAACTTGGTTATAAAAAATAATCTACTATATTTGTGAACCAATTTTTAAAAAATTAAAAGAAACATGAAAAGTATTTTCAAAATTTGTCTGATAGCGATTGTACTGTTTTCGGCAGGGACGGTAAGCGCACAAACGTTAAAGTTTGCCCATATTGATTCGCAGGCTTTGATTGAGGCTATGCCCGAAACCGCTGCTGCCCGGAAATCGATTGAAGAACAAACGGCCGGACTTGAAAAACAACTGGGAGATCTGCAGAAGGAATTCCAGGCAAAATTAGCCGATTACACACAAAAAGCCGATTCCTTGACGGATCTGGTCCGTCAGGCTAAAGAAGAAGATCTACAGGGCCTTCAGCAACGTATTCAGACTTTTAATACGAATGCATCTCAGAAACTGCAGCAGAAGCAAGGTGAATTGATGCAGCCTATTTTCGATAAGGCCAACCAGGCGATTGCCGACGTGGCCAAGACGCAAGGCGTTATTTATGTTTTCGACAGCAACAACGTGTTGTATAAGTCAACCGCAAGCATTGACCTGCTGCCGCTTGTGAAGACCAAACTTGGTATTAAGTAAATAATTGCTACAGACACAGCAATACATACAAAATATATCGGGAAAGCCATCTGTTTCAGGTGGCTTTCTTTATTTTTGCATAAAACATGCTTATGAAGCGAGAATATCATCCGATCGGCGTGTTCGATTCCGGATATGGCGGACTCACAGTTCTTCGGGAAATCATCAAATATCTGCCTGACCGCGATTTTGTTTATCTGGGCGATAATGCCCGCACCCCCTATGGCACACGTTCGTTCGATGTGGTTTATGCTTACACCCTCGAAGCCGTGAAAAAACTCTTCGACATGGGGTGTCATCTGGTGATTTTGGCTTGTAACACAGCTTCGGCAAAAGCATTACGAAATATTCAGCAAATCGATCTGCCGGTTCTTGCGCCGGAAAAGCGCGTGTTAGGTGTTATCCGGCCCAGCGTTGAATTTGCTTCGGAAGTGACCAGGAACGGGCATGTTGGAATCCTGGCAACTACCGGCACGGTTGCATCGCAGTCTTACCCGATTGAGCTTGAGAAATGGTCGGAAGGAAAAGTAAAGCTGACTACACAACAGGCTTGCCCTATGTGGGTTCCGATAGTCGAAAACAATGAAATCGGGACTCCCGGGGCTGATTATTTTGTTCAGGCCGATATGAACCGTTTGTTTCAGAAAGACCCGGAGATTGACACCCTGATACTCGGCTGTACGCATTATCCGCTGCTTATTGACAGCATCCGGCGATATTTGCCGGAACAACAGGTCCGGGTCATCGAACAGGGTCGCATAGTTGCTGAAAAACTGGTGGATTACCTGTTCAGACATCCTGAAATGGACCGGAACTGTTCAAAGGGCAGCACGGTGAAGTACTATACAACAGAACAGGCCGGACTGTTTGAAGGCAATGCCTGCCGGTTTATGGGACAAATTGTAAAGGTGGAGCGGATAGACTTGAATAGTAAGTAGGGAGAAATTAGTCGTAAGTCGTAAGTAACAAGACCGAAACAGCTGCAGCCTGTAACCCCGCAATCTCTTCCGGTCTCCGGTTTCCGTTTTTCGGGTCTCCGCTTATCTCCAAAGGTTTTCCGGGTAAACACCCTGCTTGACCAACTGGCTGATTTGGTCGGTCACAAACGCCTTATCGTCGGGATAGGTGACGCCGAACCAGGGAGAATCGGCATGCAAAACTTTAGTTTTAACGATGCCTGAACTGATCAGTTCAAAGACTACACTTGGGATATAAAACTCGGACTTTGGAGTGTCAATTTTTTCATCCAGAAACGCCTTAAACTGGTTTTCCAGGTGTTTGAACAGCGAAGGATGGAATCCCCAGAAATTTAATGAAACGGGTGAGTTCTTGTCCAGTTCGACGCTCACTCCGTGCTCGTTATTCACGATGGTATCGCCTTCGCGCCCTATTTTCAACAGTTCCGTTATTTCAATCAGGTTATTTTCCTGGTCAGTCCTGCAAACGCCGCGTGAAACAGTACCGAAATCAGAAAGCGTATTTTTTAACAGGTATCCGACCATGGAATAGGTGGAAGGGGAGATCCCGCTGCGGAAAAAATCAGCCATTTCCATAAAAGCAGCTGCGCCGTAAAAGTCATCTGCGTTGATAGCGGCAAAAGGTTCATGAATGACATCGCGCGCCATCAGAATGGCGTGGCCGGTTCCCCAGGGCTTTGTCCGTTCAGGAGGCAATTGATAATCAGGAGGAAGATTGTCCAGCTCCTGGTATACGTAGCAGACTTCAATCTTATCCTTCAGTTTGGATTCGAAACGCGCCTTGAACTCATCTGCAAAACTATGCCGGATAACGAAAACGACTTTCCCGAAGCCAGCCCTGATGGCATCAAAAATCGAATATTCCAGGATGGTTTCGCCGCTGGGCCCAATGGGTTCTATTTGTTTTAATCCGCCGAAACGGCTTCCCATTCCGGCTGCCAGGATCAATAGTGTTGGTTTCATAAATGAAATATTAAATAGTTAAATGGGTAACCCAGTCGTAAGTAATTAGTCGTAAGTCGTAAGACCAGCTGCAAACATGTCTTGTGTCTTATTTATACCAGCTTGCGTACAGGCTGTAAGCGTCGGCGATCCGGTGAAGCTCACCATCCATCAGTTCTTTGCTGATCGACTTGATTTTTTTTGCCGGGATACCGGCATAAACGCTGTTTCCTTCAACCTTTGTTCCCTTTGTAACCACCGAACCTGCGGCGATAATGGTGTCGCTTTCAATTTCCACGTTATCCAGAATGACCGCATTCATGCCGATCATCACATTGTCGTGAATGGTACATCCGTGGATAATGGCGCCATGAGCGATGATGACATTATTGCCGATGTTGGTGGGCGATTTTTTATAGGTGCCATGTACAATTGCCCCGTCCTGAACATTGGTGTTATTGCCGATTTTAATGTAATGAACATCTCCGCGGAGAACTGTATTAAACCAGACGCTGCAATTATCTCCCAGTTCAACGTCACCAATAAGTGTGGCATTGTCTGCCAGAAAACAGTTTGTGCCAATTTTCGGTGTCTTTCCCAGTAATGTTTTTATTAAAGCCATGTCTGCTTTTTTGTGTTCCGACAAAGATAACAAAACCCCTTTAAACGAACCACGAACGGTAAATTTTTCTATACCAGGAAAGGGCTGAATTTACCGGGGTTTTTCATGGAGAATATCTGCGAAAGCTCATAAGATGCTATAAAAATAAGTCGTATTTTAGCATGCTTTCATACCGGTAACAGCTTATTTAAAATGTTTCCGGATTTTTAAATTGTTATTTTTGCGCTGATTTTACCTTGTGTTTATCATCAAAAGGACGGTTTTTTTGAAAATTTATAGCTTTTTAAGCCGGAAGGGAAACACGCAGGTTTAAACCAGATTAATAAACCATTAGAATATGTACACATGCACGACGCTAAAGTAATTGAACTTGAAGAGGTAACGATTCGGTTTTCGGGAGATTCGGGCGACGGGATGCAATTAACAGGGACCTTGTTCTCGGACGCTTCTGCGCTTTTTGGAAACGACATTTCAACCTTCCCTGATTATCCATCCGAAATCCGGGCGCCGCAAGGGACTGTTGGAGGAGTTTCGGGCTTTCAGGTACAACTGGGGAAAAAACATATCAATACGCCAGGCGACTATGCCCATGTACTGGTGGCCATGAATCCTGCCGCTGTGAAGGCGAATGCCCGGTTTATGAACCCGGGAGGCACGATTATCTTTGACGTGGACTCTTTTCATGAGAAGAATCTGGAAAAAGCAGGCTTCAAAACAGCCGACCCCTTTGCGGAATGTAAGCTTGAAGATTATATCAAAATTCCTGTACCTGTTACCAGTCTGACGAGGGAATGCCTCAAAGATTTCGGACTTGATAACAAATCGGTACTCAGGAGCAAAAATATGTTTACATTAGGCCTTGTATGCTGGATGTTTAACAGGCCACTTGATTACATTGAGAGATATATCAGGCGGAAGTTTGCAAAAATACAGCTTGTTGTTGATTCAAACCTCGCGGTACTGCATGCCGGCTACAATTATGGCATGAACATGCAGCACATGACACCGCAGTACATCGTTCATCCTGCAGCCATCGAAAAGGGTCTCTACCGCAATATCAACGGTAATCAGGCTACCGCCTATGGCTTCCTGGCTGCTGCCGAAAAGGCAGGCCTGGAATTGTTTCTGGGATCGTATCCCATTACACCTGCCACCGATGTACTGATCACCCTGGCACAGCGCCGGGATCTTGGCGTAAAGACATTTCAGGCGGAAGACGAAATTGCCGGTATCTGCTCCGCGATTGGGGCTGCTTTTGCCGGTGATCTGGCCATAACTTCGACTTCAGGCCCCGGTTTTGCGCTAAAATCGGAGGCCCTGGGCTTATCGGTTATGGCCGAGCTGCCGCTGGTTGTTGTGAATGTTCAGCGCGGAGGGCCTTCGACAGGATTACCTACTAAGACAGAGCAATCCGATTTGCTTCAGACTCTTTATGGCCGAAACGGGGAGAGTCCTTTGGTTGTACTGGCGGCCAGCACACCGTCGGACTGCTTCTATTATGCTTACCTGGCATCTAAAATTGCACTGGAACGCATGGTCCCGGTCGTCCTGCTCACCGATGGCTTTTTGGGTAACGGGAGTGAACCCTGGCGTGTACCTGCGATGGATGAATTACCTGAAATCAGCCCGAGACTGGCGGTCGACCCGGAGAAATTCAAAGCCTATGCCCGTGATCCGGAGACTTATGCCCGGGAATGGGCTATTCCCGGGAGGAATGGCTTCCAGCATCTGATCGGCGGACTTGAAAAAAATGTATCAGGTTCTGTTAGTCACGACCCGGCTATTCACGCACAAAATACAACTTACAGGGCGGAAAAGGTGGAGCGGGTGGTTGACATGCTGCCTGAACTCGAAGTATGCGGTGATGAACACGGAGATTTGCTGGTAGTAAGCTGGGGAGGAACATACGGACACACCTTGAGTGCGGTCAGGGATATGCATGAAGCCGGAAAGCGGATTGGCCTGGCGCATTTCAATTTCATAAAACCGCTGCCTAAAAATACGAAAGAAGTATTCGGCAGCTTTAGGAAAATAGTGATATGCGAACTTAATATGGGACAATTTGCCGCTTACCTGCGCGATAAGGTTCCCGGATTTCATTATCATCAGGTGAATAAGGTGAGCGGACTTCCGTTTACGGTGTTGGAACTGAAAGAGAATTTTGAAAAATTGCTGGAGGAATAGATCATGTCAGAATACAATTATACTGCAAAAGACTTCAAAAGCGAAAATGAAGTACGCTGGTGTCCGGGTTGCGGGGATTATGCGATTATGAATGCCGTGCAACGGGTTATGGCGGAAATGGAAATACCGCACGAAAAGTTCGCCGTCATCTCCGGTATTGGATGCTCCTCCCGCTTTCCATATTACATGAGTACCTTTGGCTTTCATTCGATTCACGGACGCGCCACGGCCATCGCTTCGGGCGTTAAAGTCGCCAACCCAGATCTGAACGTTTGGGTGATTACCGGCGACGGCGATTCACTGGCAATCGGAGGTAATCACTTTATCCACCTGGTCAGGCGAAATATCGATCTTAACGTGATCCTTTTCAATAATAAGATTTACGGACTGACCAAGGGGCAATATTCTCCTACATCCGACAGAGGAGTGATCACCAAAACTTCACCGTTTGGGACAATTGAAGACCCGTTTGTACCCGGTCTCCTTGTCCTTGGCGCACGGGGGACGTTCTTTGCCCGCTCAGTCGACAATAATGTGAAACATACTCAGGAAGTATTGGGGCTGGCTGCGCGTCATAAGGGAACATCGGTCGTCGAGGTCCTTCAGAACTGTGTTATATTCAATGACGGCATTCACGAAGAGATCACCAATCCGAAATATCGTGCCGAACGTCAATTATTCCTCATGCACGGAAAACCGATGGTTTTTGGGAATGACAACGAAAAAGGCCTTGTTTTTGAAAACGGAAGCCTGAAAGTGGTCACCATAGGCGAAAGCGGATACCGGACGGAAGATATTCTGGTACACAATTCCAAAAATCCGGATCCGATGCTTCATATGGCCCTGATCAACATGTGCCTGCCCGATTTTCCTGTCGCAATGGGTGTGATACGTGATGTTGACGCCCCTGTTTATGATGAGGAAATGACGCGGCAAATAGCAAAAGCTAAGGCGTCACGGCAGTATTCGGACGTTGAAAGCCTGTTGCGGTCGGGAAATACCTGGGAGGTCAACGAACCGACCAGCAAGGAGGCCGTTCCTTTTTTCGCCAAAAAGTGCAGGATTAGCGAATACTAAAACGAACAGCAGACAATTTTTCAAGGAAGCTTCGGCTTCCTTTTTGTTTTAGGTGCCGGATTTTCCTAATTTAACGGAAAATTGGACGATCATGGACAACCTGGAAAAGATCACACTTTCATCGATCTACAAATATAAAAAAGGCGACCGCGACATCTTTGAAGAGCTTATGCCGACCAAAGTCAAAGAGGTCATGCTGGTTGCCACACTTTACGACAGTTACTCGATTGTGCGTGAAGGCCAGTTTTCTGATCAGATTTTTGGTGAGTTTTTGCAACTCAATCTGTATACCTACCCGCGGTTTACCAGTGTGAATTCTGAAACGGATGCGCTGAAAATGATGAAGATGCGCGCCTTCGATCTGGTCATCATTATGGTCGGTGTCGACAAAAAGAACCCGGTTAAGATGGCCGATTCTTTCCATCAGCAGGACAACCGGGTTCCGATCCTCCTGCTGGTGAATAATAACGGCGACCTGAAGTATTTTCAGGAAGAGTCGCATTTGTTTTCGGCGATCGACCGGGTGTTTGTGTGGAATGGCGAGTCCAGTATTTTTTTGGCCATGGTGAAGTACATCGAGGACAAAAAAAATATAGAAGCTGACACTGCAAACGGGAATGTGAGGGTAATCCTGCTGGTCGAGGATTCCATTCAGTACTACTCGCGCTATCTGCCCATGCTGTATACCAACATCATGACACAGACGCAAAACCTGATACAGGATGAATCGGCCGATGAGTTGCACATGATTGTTAAAATGAGGGCGCGGCCGAAAGTGATCCTGGCGAGTACATACGAAGAGGCCCTCAAAATGATCACACGCTATAAGGATTACCTGCTGACGGTTATCTCGGATGTCCGCTTTCACTATCGCGGAGTCGAAGATGAGGAGGCCGGTTATAAACTGCTGAAGCACGTGAAACAAATTCTGCACTTCCCGATCCCGCTGTTGCTGCAGAGCCATGATGTCAGGAACGCCTCCCGGGCTGTCGAAATAGACGCGGAGTTTATCAATAAGAACTCGGAAAGCCTTTCGCTTGATATCCATAATTTCATTCACAGACGTTTGGGTTTTGGGAATTTTGTATTTAAGGATGCAAAAGGCAGTCCGCTTATGGTTGCTCATAACCTGCAGGAATTCCAGGAAATGTTCAGGCATATTCCTGATGAAGCGCTCGTTTACCACGGAAGGCGCAATTCATTTTCAACCTGGCTGATGGCTCGCGGAGAGATTAACATTGCCAAGGAGTTATTGCCCTACCAGCTCGAAGACTTTAAAAGCGCCGATGAATTACGGGCGTTCTGTCTGGATGTGTTTGAAAAGGTCAGGTTAAAGAAACTTCGAGGACAGGTAATCAATTTCGATCCCCTGTTGCTTAAGAACGACCGGTATGTGGTCAGGATGGGCAAAGGATCGTTGGGCGGAAAGGGGCGCGGCATTGCCTTTATGTGCAATTTCATTGAAAACATCGATTTTACCAAAAACATTCCGGGCATCAATATCAGGATCCCGGCAACGGCCATTATCGGTTCAACTGAGTTTGACAAGTTTCTGGAACTTAACAACCTTTATGAGAAGATTTACGGCAATGCCGATTATGAACATACTAAAATGATTTTTCTGGATTCAGCTTTAAGCGAAGGACTGAAGAAAAGACTGATGAAGTATACGGAAAAGATGACTCGTCCGCTGGCGGTACGTTCGTCCGGCAAATTTGAAGATTCTTTGCTTCAGCCTTTCTCGGGAGTATACGCCACCTACCTGATTCCAAACAATCACCCGGATGTATCAGTCCGGTACAAGCAACTGGAAACTGCAGTGAAGCTGGTTTACGCGAGTATTTTTACTGATTCGGCCGCTGCCTATTTTGATGCTGTGAATTACAAGATCGAGGAAGAAAAAATGTCGGTCATTATCCAGGAGGTTGTGGGACATGAGCACAACAAACGGTATTATCCTGCAATCAGCGGAATCGCCCAGTCGTATAATTACTATCCGGTGTCGCATATGGTGCCGGAAGACGGATTTGCAGTTGCTGCCATCGGGCTGGGCATGTATGTGGTGGGAGGAGAGAAGGCATTTCGGTTTAGCCCGAAGTACCCCAAAATAAACGTGGGGACTATTCGCGATCAGGTTCAGGGGTCACAACAGGAGTTTTACGCTGTCGATATGATCCGAAAGGAAGCGGATCTGGTGAAAGACGGTGAGGAAGCTGCCATTGTAAAATTAAAGATCAGGGATGCAGTAGCCGACGGTACGATTGACCATTGCGCGTCTGTTTATGATATGGAAAATGATGATTTGATCCCTGGTTTGACCTCGCCGGGGTTGCCGGTCATCAACTTTGCCAATATCCTGAAATACAACCGGGTTCCCCTGGCCGATACGCTTCGTTTCCTGCTTCGCCTTTTCCGTGAGGCTATGGGCTCGCCTGTTGAAATGGAATACGCGGTCGACCTGGAGTCCGGTGACGAAGGATACCCCACATTCTACCTGTTGCAGATTAAACCCCTTATCAGGCATGAAGAGGAAGTGACCATCGATCTGGACTCGGCAGGGAATGGCCAGATACTGCTGTATGCCAGGAATGGTATGGGAAATGGAAGGATTCAGGGGGTCAGAGATGTTATTTACATTCCGCCGGAGTTGTTCGATAAAATGAAGACCAGGGAAATCGCTACGGAGATCAGTCAGTTCAACCGGAAGATGGAGGTGACCGGAAAAGACTATATCCTCATTGGTCCGGGACGCTGGGGATCGCGTGACCCCTATACGGGAGTACCGGTAAACTGGGCCCAGATTTCGCGTGCACGGGTCATTATCGAAACCGGTTTGCCTGACTTCCCGCTCGAAGGTTCCATGGGTTCACATTTCTTTCACAATGTCACGTCCATGAATGTCGGGTATTTCTCGGTTCCCTGGAAAGCAAGGGAAACCGTATTGAACCTGGAGGTTTTAAACAGGCAGAAATTTATTGAAGAATTAAAATACACCCGGCACGTCAGGTTTGATTGGGACCTTGAGATCCTGATGGATGGCAGAAAACAGGAAGCGGTAATCAAAACAGCTGTTAGCCTTTAGCCTTTAGTACCGGAGAAACAGGCTAAGAGCTAATAGCTAAAGGCTAACGGCTAATCTTCATTCCAGATCTCCCACGACCGGATCGCCTGCAGGTGCAGCATTTCGAGGCCGCCTTTCACGGTTGCACCCCGTTCACGCCCTCTTTTCATAAACAATGTTTCTTCCGGGTTGTACACCAGATCGAACAAAAGATGATTGCTCGTCAGGGCGTCCCAGGGCAGCTCCGGACAGGAGGCTGTATTAGGAAACATCCCCAGCGGAGTAGTCTGGATAACGATCAGAAAATCCTTTAGCAGGGGGACGCTGATGTCCTGATAGGGAATTTCTCCGCTACCCGGTTCAGCTTTGGTCGTAGCCGAGAGAAAGTCAATCTGCAGCTTGTTCAGCACATATTTAACTGCTTTGGATGCGCCGCCTGTTCCCAGGATCAGCGCCTTTTTGTGCTGTTCCCTGAGGAGTGGACGGAAAGAATGCTCAAATCCGTAGATGTCGGTATTGTAGCCGATTAGTTGTTGTCTTCCGGCCTGCCTTATAATTCTTATGGTATTGACTGCCCCGGCTGCCGCTGCCTCCTGATGAATTTCATCGAGAAACGGCATAATTTGCTGCTTATAGGGAATTGTGCAATTCAAACCGTATAAATGATCATGCCGTTTAAAAAGGCCGGGAAATTCCTCAATGGAATCCAGCTCAAAATTGACATATTCATGATCCTTCAGGTTTTCCTTTTCAAACTTCTCCGTAAAGAACCTTTTTGAAAAGGAATGTCCCAGCCGGTACCCGATTAATCCGTAAGTTTTCACCGGTTAATTTCTGCTTTTTAGTTTATTTGAGATTCCTTCAATGATGAAAATCAGAGCAAAGCCAAATGCCGCAAGGAACAAGGCGAACATTAACTGGGATTGGTTCCCGGTCAGTGCAAAATAATCTCCCGGCAACACATTTCGTTCCATGAGCGGCTTAATTTCGCCATGGCGGTCAATAAAGGTTTCTGTGACTTCTTTCCAGGGCCATACTTTGTTCAGCGAGCCGATCATAAATCCGGCAAGCATCGCGATCGTAACTTTGTAATGGTGGTGAAGAAGCCAGGAGAGCAGATTCGAGAAAATAACGATTCCGATGGCTGCTCCTGCCAGAAAAATACCGATCACGGGCAGGTTAAAGTCAGTTACAGCACCCAGAATAAACCGGTACATGCCCAGAAGGACCAGAATAAAACTTCCGGAAATTCCCGGCAGGATCATGGCGCAAATGGCAATTGAGCCTGACAAGAAAATAAACCCATAGCTTGTATTCGCTTCAGCCGGCGTAATGACCGTAATGACATACGCAATAGCTACACCGGCGATTAATGAAAAAACTGTTCCCGGCTTCCATCCTTTTATGTCTTTAGCCACGTAGATGGCCGATGCAACCACCAGGCCGAAAAAGAACGACCAGATCAGGATGGGGTGATTAACCAGCAGGTATTGCATGGCTTTGGCAAGGGATACAATACTGATTCCGATCCCTAAAAGAAGGCTTAACAGGAAGTTCCCGTTTACCGCTTTCCAGAATTCACTGACTCTACCGGTGACCAATAACTTCAGGTTCGCAGGGTTGACTGATTTAATCGAATCGATCAGTTCCGTATAAATACCCGCAATAAAAGCAATTGTGCCACCCGACACGCCCGGAATGACATCGGCCGCTCCCATGGCAATTCCCTTTAAGGTAACCGGAATGTAATCTTTAAATGTACGCTTCATGTGCTGTATTAAAAAATTAAGGATGGTGCCGGAAGTTTTCTCCTTTGTCATCAGCCCCTGACAAAAATAACATTGTTATGCGGAAAAAAATAAATACCGCTCATATTTGCTGATGATTTAACGGTTTAATTCAGTTGCAACCGTCTCTGTGCTACAACGTCGACGCCTGCTAAATTATTTTATTTGGATTAATTCAATAAAAAAAGATCTTAATGTTTGGAAATATCACTGAAGTGTTTATTTTTGCACCATCAGAAATGAATGAATTGATATGAATAAATCGACTTCTGCACGAAAAGCATTCAAGAAAAACACAAACATGATGGTGTGTATGTGTTGTAATCCGCTTTTGCAGAAGGAGAGGAATTAGGATTGGTATAGCTATCAACATAATTTATAAAGGCCCTTCTGCATTTGCGGAAGGGCCTTTTCTTTTTTCCTTCCGCAGACAGAAAGCCATAAACCCAATAAAGACAACAGGAAAAGCAAGATGAAGGAGAAAGCTTACAGAAGTATTATTAAAGCAGTGTCGTGGAGGGCTATCGGAACCGTCGATACGATTCTGATAGCCTGGCTCGTGGTTGGAAAACTGGAATTCGCGGTGACCATTGGCGGTGTGGAGCTGTTTACGAAAATGTTCCTCTATTATTTGCACGAGCGTACCTGGAACAGGATCAGGTTCGGAAAGGCGCGCAGTTCGGAGATTGATTACCAGATTTGATAACAACGATTAATAAAGATAAGCGATGAACTTAAATCCATTAAACGAAACCCAGTTGAAGGCATTGGAGCAGTTGATTCACGATGCAGGCGCAGAACAGCTGATCTGGCTGAGCGGGTACTTCCAGGGCCTGACGGCCGGAAGACATTTAAATATTCCGCAAGGCTCGCCCGGGCCTGCAGCGCTGCAAACACTTCAGGCAGCGGCTCAGGGTAGCCTCACCATCCTTTACGGTTCACACACCGGCAGAAGTGAAGGCCTGGCAAAGAAACTGAAAGCTGAACTGAACGCGCGGTCGTTGTCGGCCAATATTTTCGCGATGAACGACTATAATGTCAGGCAATTGGAAAAAGAAGAAAACCTGTTGATTATCGTAAGTACCCATGGTGATGGCGAACCGCCGGAGATGGCCGAAGACTTTCATGGTTTCATGACCGGTAAAAGAGCTCCGCAACTGCCGGCACTGAAGTTTTCCGTACTGGCGCTTGGAGACAAGAGCTATAAACTCTATTGCCAAACGGGTAAAGATATCGATCATGCGCTGAGAAAAGCAGGTGCGCAGGAGTTGTATCCCCTGGTTACCTGCGACGTGGACTATGAGGATGATGCAGCCGGATGGATAAATGGGGTCATCGGAAAAATTGAGGCGGGAATCTCCTTGGGCGGAAACCCCGCAATTCCGGTTAACACGCCCGAACAGACGGTTGTTTTCAATAAAAAGAATCCTTACCGCGCCAGAGTGCTCGAAAAAGTTAAGATCACCGGGAGGGAATCGGACAAGGAGGTCTATCATGTCGAAATATCTTTAAAGGACTCAGGACTTTCTTATTATCCGGGCGACTCACTGGGCGTGCTGGCCGACAATCCTCCGGTACTTGTGGAGCGGCTGGTTGAACAGCTGCAATTAGATCCCCGTGAGACGGTGACATTGAAAAAAGGAGCATATGAGCTGGCAACTGCGCTTCGTTATCATCTGGAGATAACCATTTTGACCAGGGACGTCTTGCATCGTTATTACGAAAAGACAAAGCTGGAGGCAGTCAACTCCATTTTGACTGACGAGAAACTTCTGGATTCTTACCTGTGGGGACATGACGTCCTGGATCTGGTACAGGAATTTCCTTTTCCGCTGGAAGCTTCTGACCTGGTTGAACTGCTACGGTCACTTCCTCCCCGGCTGTACTCCATTTCGTCCAGCCAGGAGGCAGTGGGAGAAGAAGTTCATATTACGGTTTCTACTGTTCGCTACGAAAACAAGGGACGCCTGCGGGAAGGGGCATGCTCAACCTATCTGGCCGACCGGATCGAAGCCGATCAGGAAATTCCGGTTTACATTGAACGAAATCCGGCCTTCCGGCTTCCCGAAGATGAAAAAACACCGATCATCATGGTGGGGGCGGGTACGGGTGTAGCACCTTACCGGGCCTTTTTGCAGCACCGCGAAGCTTCGAATGTGAAAGGGAAAAGCTGGCTGTTTTTCGGAGAACGCCGTTTCTATTCGGACTTTCTTTATCAGATTGAGTGGCAGAAATACCTCAAAAAGGGATATTTAGAGAAAATTGACCTGGCTTTTTCGCGTGATCAGGAAGAGAAAGTTTACGTTCAGCACCGGCTGGCTGAAAATCAGGCGGAGATTTTCAGATGGCTGGAAGCAGGTGCCAGTTTTTACTTATGCGGCGATATGAAGCAGATGGCCAAAGACGTTCAAAAAACCTTGCTGGAAATCATTCAGGTGCAGGGAGGCCTTACGGAAGAACAGGCGCGCGAATATTTCAAAAAACTGAAAAAGGAAAAACGCTTCCAGGCCGACGTGTATTAAGCAGAAGTTATGGTTTCCCGGGTTCACATTAAATCATCGGGGAAACAGAGAAAAAATGTAACCAAACCGGATATTAATAAGTATAAATGCGTATATTTGGTAGTATAAATGCTGAGTTACGCTTTTGTGTATAAAGATTGATGAGATGAACGAGACGATTGATTGGAGTGTTCTTTCAGCACTGGAGAAATTAAAGTATGAAAGCAATTATCTGCGGGGGACGCTGGTTGAAAGCCTGGCCGACCCGGTCACAGGGGCAATTGCAGAAGGCGATACGCAATTATCAAAATTCCACGGTATTTATCAGCAGCACGACCGGGACCTGGAGAAAGAACGCAAAACCCAGAAACTGGAACCTGCTTTTTCTTTCCTCGTGCGGGTGCGGCTGCCGGGGGGAGTGGCTACCCGGGAGCAGTGGTTGCAGATCGACCGCCTGGCTGATAATTACGCCAACGGAACAATGAAGCTGACCACCCGCCAGACCTTCCAGTTACACGGGGTGATCAAAAAGAACCTGAAGACAACTATTCAGGGGATTAACCAGGTTTTACTGACGACAATTGCTGCCTGCGGTGACGTTAACCGGAATGTCATGTCGCATGCCAATCCATTCGAATCGGATGTTCATGCTCAGGCTTATCAGCTGGCACAGGCACTTTCCGATCATTTAATACCCGGAACGACTGCTTACCATGAGATCTGGCTGGATAAAAAGCTGCTGGTTGACGGGAAGAAAGATCTTGAGCCGATATACGGTGACCGCTATTTGCCGCGCAAGTTCAAAATTGGCGTGGCTGTGCCGCCTTCGAACGATATTGATGTTTTTTCGCAGGACCTTGGCTTTATTGCAATCGTTGAGGACGGAGCGATTGCCGGTTATAACGTGACCGCCGGCGGCGGACTGGGATCGACATTCGGGATTCCGGAAACCTATCCGCGCGTGGGTGATGTTGTCGGTTTTTGCACACCGGAACAGGTTATTGATGTTGCAGAAAAAGTGGTGTTGCTGCAACGGGATTACGGTAATCGTCAGGACCGGAAACTCGCCCGCCTGAAATACACCATCGACCGCAACGGACTGGATTGGTTTAAAAAAGAACTGAACAGGTACCTGGGGTATGACTTGCGGCCCGCCCGTCCATTCCGCTTTACCAGGAATGGCGACCGTTACGGATGGGTAAAAGGAGCCAACGGAAAATGGAGCCTGAACTTGTTTATAGAAGGGGGACGGGTAAAAGACACGGACGGATTAAAATTGAAAACGGCTTTGCGTGAGGTGGCCCGGCAGGTGGAAGCACGATTCATTTTAACCGGAAACCAAAACCTGATCATTGCTGACACCAGTGAAAAGGATAAAGTGAATGCCATTTTGGCCCGCTACGGGGTTTGGCCGGTTCAGCTTTCTGGCCTAAGGCAGAATTCAATCGCCTGTGTAGCCTTAAATACCTGCGGTCTGGCATTTGCTGAAGCGGAACGCTACTTGCCTTCGCTGATCTCGAGGATTGAGGATATTCTGAATGAATATCATCTGTTTAGTGAAGAAATTGTCATTCGCATGACGGGTTGCCCGAATGGTTGCGGAAGGCCTTCGCTGGCTGAAATAGCCCTGATTGGAAAATCACTCGGGCATTATAACCTTTATTTAGGCGGAAATTTTACCGGCTCCCGCCTGAATACGCTTTACCGGGAAACTCTCCCGGAGAATGAGATCCTTGAAGAACTTCGTCCCATTATCGCCGACTATGCGCAGAACCGGGAAGAAGGGGAGCATTTTGGTGATTTTGTCATTCGTAAAAAATACGTGAAGGAAATTATAAGTGGAAACCAATTTAAGCATTAGAAAGATGGAATTACCGTCACTGTTTATAGGAGGAAAGCTGTCAGCGGCAACGCGCCGGTGGCTCAGGAAGCAACCGATACGGTTTATTGAGCATCCCTTTATTCGCATTCAGTTCAAACGGCCGGACATAAAGTTTTTGGAATCGATCAAGGGCGAACGGGTGAGTCTGGTAGTTACCAGCACTTACGCTGCCCACTGGCTTGTCCGCTTTAAGAAATACTTTGGCTCACCTGCAGAGCATGAGCTCTTTTGCCTGTCCGTGCAGCAAAGGGATATTTTGCGGAAAATCAGAATGAACGTAAAGTTAGCCCCCGAACCAAACACGCTGTCGCTGGCAAAGTTTATTGCTGAACAGAATACCGGCCAAAAAGTAATCTATCTTCGTGGTGACCGGTCGCTGAATGACCTCTATGAGCGTCTGTTTGCTCATGGAATTCAGCCGCACGAAATGGAAGTGTATAAAAATACGCCGATGGAGAAATGGATTAACGAAGCATTCGACGGTTACCTGTTCTTTAGTCCTGCTGCTATCGAGACATACAAGGCATCGGGCAATTTTCCCTCGCCAAACGGGCAGATCATGACAGCCGGTGAAAATACAGCACGGACAGCCTGGAAAATGTTTCCCAACGCGGTGAATGTTTCTCCCGACCAGGAAGAATTGTCGTTTGTTAAATATTCAGTTGACCGGGTTATCAGAAAGCAGCATCAGCCGGTCGTGAGTGAGGATATGCTTTATTTACGGGAATAAAAAAGATGATGGTCTTGTATCGATATAAAAATTGGTGGCCTGCTGCCGAAGCCGGACGCGGGATCCTTTCAGCAGCCTGAATATGGCCAGGCATACAACGATATCGGTTTTAGGATGCGGCTGGCTTGGCCTTCCGCTGGCGGAAGCACTCAGTGCAGCCGGATTTGAAGTGAGAGGTTCCGTGAGGACTGCTGAAAAGAAACTTCTCCTGGCCCAAAAAGGGATCAGGCCCTATCAGCTCCTTTTAAATCGTGAAAATGTGGAACTGGATGATCCGTCTTTTTTTGACACAGATATAATCATTACTGCGATTCCTCCAGGCCGTTCATCTGATCTTTTGTCAGTTTTTCCTGACCGGATCAGACAATTGTCCTTTTATCTTGAGAAAAAGCATGTTCCGAAGATTTTATTTATCTCGTCAACCTCCGTATATCCCGAATTGTCGGGAGTTGTGCGCGAAGATAACAGGGAGTTGCCGGACAAGGCTTCCGGCAGGACGTTGTTGCAAGCGGAAAAGATTTTAAGCGGTAATGATGCTTACAGAACAACCATACTCCGGTTTGGGGGCTTAATTGGTGCTGACCGTGACCCGGCACGCTTTCTGAGCCGGCAAAAAGGAATTCAGGAGGGAAACAAACCTGTTAACCTGATCCATCGTGATGACTGTATCGCGATGATTACGGAACTGATCAGGCAAGATGTTTGGGGTGAAGTTTTTAATGCCTGTTGTCCCGTTCATCCCACACGGAAAGAATTTTATGAAAAGGCCTCTTCTGTTTCGGGTATGCCGGCTCCTGAGTTCAATGAAGATGGTCCGCCTGACTGGAAAACGGTCGACAGCTCGAAGCTGATTAACCGCTTGAATTACCGGTTTATATATCCTGATCCAATGGATTGGCTGGAAGAATTGGAAAAGAAGTCGTAAGTAGTTAGTCGTAAGTCGTGAGTACAGGAACCGGAAGACCATTTATCCATTTAATAAATTAACAATTTATCCTTTTGCATAACAACCACCTTATATCGATTGTAGGCGCGGGACCGGGTGATCCGGAGCTGCTGACCGTTAAAGCGCTTCGCAGAATTCAGGAGGCCGACATTATCCTTTACGATGCTTTGCACGGCGAGGAAATCCTGAAACTTGCGCGGCCGGATGCCCTGAAAATTTATTCCGGAAAAAATTACCAGGACGGCCAGTATCAGTCAGAGCGGCAGAATAAAATTAACGGTCAGCTCAGGCAATACGCGAAGGAGGGGAAGCGGGTGGTCCGGCTCAAAGCGGGCGATCCATTTATTTTCGGGCGCGGCGCTGAGGAGCTTGAGTTTTGCCTCTCTCAGCATCTGAATGTCGAAGTTGTTCCCGGGATCACGGCCGGATTGGCAGCAGCCACCTGTTTTCATATTCCGTTGACGCTTCGGGGGGTTAACAGCATGACTTTGTTTTACACCGGACATAAACGGAACGATGGGTTTGATGATATTCACGTCCTCGTTTCAGTATTAAAGACAAATGCTCCGGTCATCATCTATATGGGACTTAAGAATCTGTCTTTCCTGTCTGCCGAATTATTGGACAATGGGATAGCACCTTCCGTTCCGGTACAGATTATCAGTCGGGTAGGGCATCCCGATCAGCAGATTTTTACTTCAATCCTTTCCGGAGTTGACGCAT
Organism: Prolixibacteraceae bacterium; assembly: GCA_038562555.1. GTDB lineage: Bacteria > Bacteroidota > Bacteroidia > Bacteroidales > Prolixibacteraceae > JBCFBK01. The sequence goes on from JBCFBK010000006.1 coordinate 129,751, forward strand.
TTCTGGAGCAAGCCGATCCGCCGATGCCCGCGGTCATTATTATCGGTACCCATACCACTCCACTTGCTGACACAGATTGAATAGCTGGTTCCTTCCGCTAAATCACACCTGTTTTTCGGGAACATCTTTCTCTTTCGGAAAACTCCTCATGACGTAAAAATCCCCATTAATAGGGATTTTTTACATCAGCTGCAGCTTATACTTTTGGCACGACACTAATTAATAAAAAGTTAGAACATAAAACGGAACCATCCATGCTCGCTTTTCCCTTACCCACGAAGCCAATCGTTTTTTCGGCACTCTTGATGTTCTCCGCCATTTTTTCTGAGGCGCAAACAGCGGAACAGTCGCCCGCAGGTTATCAGAATCTGGCGGATAAACTTTTATCGTCAGAAAACAAACTGACGATCGGAGGCTATGGCGAAGTACATTACCATCAGCCTCTTGATCCGGATGTGCGACGGAACGGCGAACTTGACGTACATCGCATGGTGATCCTGTTTGGCTACCAGTTTAGTGACCGGACGCAGTTTGTTACTGAACTTGAGTTCGAACATGTCTCGGAAGTATATGTCGAACAGGCCTTTCTGCAGCACAGACTAAGTAAATTGGTCAATCTGCGGGCAGGTCTACTTTTGGTACCAATGGGCATTGTCAATGAGTATCACGAACCAACGACCTTTAACGGGGTTGAACGTCCGCTGATCGATAACAAAATTTCGCCTTCAACATGGCGTGAAATCGGCGTGGGGCTAACGGGAACCATTCAGCCGGCAAGCTTAAAGTATCAGGTATACGTAGTAAATGGCTTTAACGGTTACGATGGCACAGCGAAGCTGAATGGTAAAAACGGACTGCGCAGCGGACGCCAGAAAGGGGCGTCTTCTTACATCAGTTCCCCAAACCTTACCGGGAAAATAGAGTATTACGGGATCAGAGGGTTAAATGTCGGTTTATCCGGATATTTCGGAGATACACAAAGTACCTTGTACGATGGCGTTGACAAGGATGACGATGCAGCCCTGGCGAAAGCTGATTCGTCGGTTGTCGGCATTTCCATGGTCGGCCTGGATGCGCGGTATACCCTGAAGGGACTGCAACTGCGCGGGCAGTATTACCGGGTGAATTTATCAAATGCCGCGCAATATAACGCATTTACAGCGAAGGAGCCGGCTACCCCGAACGACCTGGGAAGCGCGATGAGCGGCTACTATATTGAAGCTGGCTATAATGTTTTCCGTCATCTCGAAAATACGCAGACGGAGCTGATCCCCTTTGTACGGTTCGAAGGTTACGATACGCATGCAAAGGTACCGGACAACATCAGCCGGAATGACTCCTATAAAAACTCGGCAATAACAACCGGATTAACTTTAAAACTGGCCCAGGGAGCTGTTCTGAAAACAGACCTGCAGTTTGTTAAGCCCGACGGAGCCGACAGCTATTCAAAAGTATTCAGTGCCGGATTAGGCATTATGTTTTAACAGGCTATGATTAAATTAATAACAGCAGCATTTGTAATATTCATTTTCACCGGCCTGTCACCGGCGGGGCAATGGGATCTGGAAAACAAGTCTCTGCGGAAAGAGCTCGCGAAGCTTGAGGAAACAGAACCTTCAGCATGGAAAGAAATGGTCGTCGCTGAACCGTATATGGTTGAGGGAAAGTTTTTCCGTTCCGGTGACAGCGGTCAGCACAAATACCTTTATGCTGGAAGAGTAAAAACCTGCCGGCAGGGCGGCTGTTCGGCTTCTTCCGGATTGCCTTCGGTAAACTCCGAATTTTTTGATTACTTCATTCTTTATGAAGGAAATATGGCGGTGAGCCTGGTGAAGATTTATAATTATGAAGCGAGCCACGGGCAGGAGGTCATGAACAAAGGCTGGCTGAAACAATTTCGCCGGTACGACGGCAGCCAGGCACTCACGGTCGGTAAAACGATCGATGCTATTTCCGGAGCTACAATTTCCGTTTATGCCCTGACAAACGATATTCAGGAAAAAACCAGCATCCTGAAGAAAATGGCAAAAAAGTAAAATATTATCCTTATAGGTACCGGAATACACATAGTTCGTTTTTAAGTATAATGCTCTATTAGCAGGGTAATCCTGATCGCCTGCTCCAGCCGTTTTTCTTTCCCCGAAGCAACAGATGTTTTATAACACCCGTTTTTATTATTCGCTATTAAAAAAGTATAATCATATTTGTAGGACAAATAGTATAATACTAAACCTACAGCAAGATGAGCTTCAAGATCGACAACCGAACGGTTACCCTGGTGGATAAAGTAGAAGGATCCATTCTTGAATACATCAAAGAGAAGAAACTTATTCCCGGTGATTCCCTGCCTAATGAAATGGATCTTTCCAAAGAGCTTGGAATCAGCCGTAACGTACTTCGTGAAGCCCTCAGCCGTCTGCGCATGCTCGGCATCGTGCAGTCGCGGACCCGTAAGGGTATCATTATTCAGGAACCTTCGTTGTTATCGGGCTTTGAAAAAGTAATCGAACCTTATTTGCTGAGTGAACGTGCCATTCTTGACATGATGGGTATGCGGGTTGCGCTGGAAATAGGGCTGACCGATTTTTTATTCCGGAATCTGGATGAAAATAAAGTGAATGAACTGGAAAATATCGTACGTTCCCAGGAAGCGATGAAATTCAGCTTAACCGTTGAGCAGGAGACCGAGTTCCACAAGAAGATCTACGAGATTTCCGGAAACAGTTTCATTATCCAGTTTCAGCAGATCATCCATCCTGTATTTGAATTCGCGAAAATGAATTACGAAAGTTATTTTGCGCCTGTCAATGAACGCCTGCTCAGGGAAGGCCGGATTGTGACTCATCACGACCTTTTCCGGTTCATTCGTGATCACGATATGGAAGGTTACCGCAATGCCATTAAAGTTCATCTTCAGCCCTATATGGAGTTTATTTACCGCTAAGCCTTATGAATAAATGAAACCAGTCTTTTACCACGTCATATTTCTGTCCTTTTTTTTGTCATTAAATGTGTTTGGAGGGGCAAATTCAGCTATCGTCTTTTCTGTAAGTAAGGCGGGTGAGTTACCGGTATCTGGCGATGGAGAAGACCATCCGGGCGTTGCCGGTGCGTTTTCCGGGATCAGTAGCGGAAAACTTATTGTGGCCGGTGGAGCAAATTTTCCGGACCGTATGCCCTGGGAGGGCGGGATAAAGGCGTTTCATGACCAGATCTACGTGTATCAGGCCGGTGCCGACAGCCTTTTATTAACTGATTCTTCCCAAAAATTGCCATTCCCGGTCGCATATGGAGCGTCTGTCAGCCTGCCGGAAGGCGTTTTGTGTATAGGGGGAAATGACAGGGAAACCGCTTATTCCGATGTTTTCCTGTTGAGTTGGGATGATCAGCAGAACCAGATACGTACTGAAACCTATCCGGATCTTCCGCTCCCGCTGACCTATGCCTCGGCGGTTTTATCGGGAAACACGGTCTATCTTGTTGCCGGATCTTCTTCTCCGGACGGCACGGATACGGGCAATCATTTTTTTCGGCTTGATCTGTCAAGGAAAGGAAGTGCTGGTTTTGAATGGGAAGCACTGCCTGCTTTTCCCGGGAACGGCCGGATCCATGCCGTTTCGGTGATGCAGTCCAATGGCATCAGACCCTGCCTTTATCTGTTCAGCGGCCGGAATGTTAATCCGGAGAACCGGGTTACGGTTTTTAATGACGGACTACTATATGATCCGGTCCTGAGACAGTGGGAAAAAACAGGTGTTTCCGGGCTGCCGGGCTTTCCGGTGATGGCTGGAACAGCTTCTGCCCTTGGTTCTTCCGGTATTTTGTTTTTTGGAGGCGCTCCGGGGGAGTTGTTGTCGCGGGAAGTCGAACTGAGGACCAACCTGAGCAGTGCGATACGTAGCCGCGACACGCTGGCTGTAGCGATGGCCAAAGATGCCCTGATACAATACTATAAGGGTCATCCGGGATTTTCAAACGATATTCTGTTATACAATACAATTACCAGGGCCTTGACCCGTATGGCAACGTCGCCGGTTGTGTTGCCCGTGACCAGCAAGGCCGTGCGTTGGGGGGAGCGTATTATATTAACCAGCGGCGAAATCAGGCCTGGGGTTCGTACGCCCGGTTTGCTGACACTGCAGGTGAAACAACAGCAGTTCCGTTTTGGCTGGCTTAATTCGTCAGTCATCGTCCTGTATTTCCTGGTGCTCCTTGTGATCGGATATTTGTTTTCAGGAAAGCAAAAAAATACAGACGATTACTTTAAGGGAGGAGGCCGGATACCCTGGTGGGCTGCGGGTATAAGCTTGTTCGGGACGGCATTGAGTGCGATTACCTTTATGGCGATTCCGGCAAAGACCTACGCAACCGACTGGTCTTACTTTCTGTTGAATATGTCTATTTTCCTGGTGGCACCGTTGATCATCATTTTATTCATCCCCTTTTTCCGTAATCTGAACATCACAACGGCCTATGAATACCTCGAGCAAAGGTTTAACCTGACCATACGGCTATTGGGAAGTGTTTCTTTTATTTTATTCCAGATCGGGCGGATGGGGATCATCCTCCTGCTGCCATCGCTGGCCTTAAATGTTGTGACCGGCATGGACGTCTTTGCCTGCATTTTGCTGATGGGGATTATTAGTCTGCTTTATACCCTTATGGGTGGCATTGAAGCGGTTATCTGGACCGATGTGATCCAGGTTGTTGTGCTTCTTGCGGGGGCCGTTATTGCCGTTGTTTTAATTGTTATGCATGTCGACGGCGGGGTGCCAGCCATTTATGATATGGCGGCTGAGAACGGGAAATTCAACCTGCTTGATCTGCGCATGACTCTTCGCGAACCTACGGTTTGGGTCATGCTGATTGGCGGGATGTTTACCAATATCACTACTTATGGCACCGATCAGACCATGGTTCAACGTTACCTGACAACAAAATCAGAAAAGGAAGCGCGCCGGAGCGTGTGGACAAATGCCTGGATGGCCGTTCCGGCAACGGTCTTGTTTTTCGCAATCGGGACAGCCTTGTTTGCTTTTTACCGGACTTTTCCGGAACAGATGAACCCTGCTCTTGAAAACCTGGATTCAATCTTTCCATGGTATATTGCCTCACAGATGCCCGACGGCTTATCGGGTCTGCTGATCGCGGGTATCTTTGCCGCAGCCATGAGCAGTCTTTCGAGTAGTATGAACTCTGCAGCAACGGCGTATTCTACGGATCTCCATTTTCGGTTTGGCCTTACCTCGCGGGTGTCGCCTTTAAAGGTTGCGCGTTTCTCGACCTTGGGCATTGGTCTTGCCGGGACGTTGTTTGCCCTGTTTATGGCCACCTGGAATATTCAGTCACTTTGGGATGAGTTCAATAAAATGATCGGACTGATTATCGGCAGCCTGGGTGGTTTGTTCCTGCTGGGCATACTGACCCGCCGGGCGAACGGTGCGGGCGCACTGATCGGATTGGTTTTCAGCATTGCAGTCCAGATTCTTGTCGCCCGATATCAGGTGGTGCACTTACTGATGTATTCGGCTACGGGGGTTATTTCCTGTTTTGTTTTCGGGTGGCTGGGAAGTATGCTCTTTCCTAAATATCATAAACAGATAGACGGATTAACCATACATACGCTTGTGAAAAAAGAATAACAAGGATCGGAAGGTGAAACCTGACTGCAGTAATTTTTTGCTTTTGCGGGATGGAACCAACCCGGCTTAAATACTAAATAATTAAAAAAAATGCAAAAACTAAAGGGACTGATTGCCGCGCCTTTTACTCCAATGAACGCAGATAGTTCATTGAACCTGAGGATTGTACCCCAATATGCAGCGAAACTTAAAAGAGACGGGGTAAGCGGTGTTTTTATTTGCGGAACGACAGGCGAAGGGATGCTCATGTCGCCGGAAGAAAGGATGGCAGTAGCTGAAGAGTGGGTCAGGGAGCAGACGCCGGGCTTTAAAGTGATTGTTCATGTGGGCACGACGGCCTATGTTCAGTCGAAAAAGCTTGCTGCGCATGCCCAGAAAATCGGAGCTTATGCGGTAGGATGTATGGGCCCTGTTTTTCTGAGACCGGAACGCGTGGACGATTTGGTATTGTTTTGTGCAGAAGTGGCTGCTTCGGCTCCTGAACTGCCTTTTTATTATTACCATATTCCAAGCGTTTCGGGCGTTAGCCTCGCTATGCCGGAATTCCTGCAACAGGCCGGAAAAGTGATTCCCAATCTGGCAGGGATCAAATTCACCCACCATAACATGATGGAGATGTTACAATGCAGCCAGATGGACGATGGAAAGTGGGATATTCTCCATGGATTTGACGAAGTATTACTTTGCGGGCTGAGTATGGGGGCGAAGGCTGCGGTGGGCAGCACCTATAACTACATTGCCCCTCTGTATACCAGCATCATTAAGGCTTTTGAGGCCGGCGATATTGAAGCGGCCCGCCGGTACCAATACCAGTCTGTAAAGTTCATTGAAATCCTCATCCGCTATGGCGGAGGGGTGATCGGTGGGAAACCGGTGATGAAGTTCTTTAATCTTGACTGCGGCCCGCTGCGGGCGCCGGCTCGTAACCTTTCAGCCGAAGACTTGATGCAGTATGAAAGGGAATTGAAGACGATCGGGTTTTTTGAGTGGTGCAAACAACTGAAAACAGCGGATCATGAATCTTGAGTTTCGCGTCGCAAAACGACACTAACCGAAAGAAAGATGTTCCTTTAACAAAGAAGGGGAACAGCGAATTCCCCTTCCATTGCAAAAACTAATGATGCTTAGAACTTAAACTAAACACATTGCAAAGATGGTAAAAAAGTTCTCTTACAGGATTCATTCTAATTATTTCATTTTATTTGGAACCGGGCGGCTGCCGGCTTTGATCAGGAACAGAAGCAGTGTGACTTTCTTTTCAGGCTGCAAACTGATTGTAATCTTGTCGCTCTGGGCAATCACGATCGCTCCCTTGCATGCGTGTGACCCGCGGCAGGAGGGGCTGGAAACGGTATCGAACGTGAAAATAGCCGTATCCCGGCAGCACGTTCCTGTGCTTACACGAGTTGAAGATAATACAATCCTTAGAATAGATCTTAATGCTGAGGGGGGATCGGTTCAGGCAATCAAGATAAGCATGAAAGGGACCACTGATTTGAGTGATGTGGAATCAGTCAGGCTTTTCTATGGCGAAACCGACGAAGTTTTGCGCGAGCGGCCGAAGCCATATGGTGAAGCAGTTGCTGCAGCCGGGGAGATCATTTTCTCTGGCCCGGCTATTCTGGTTGATCCTTCTTTGTCTTTCAGACTCTCTGTCCGGATAAAAGAAAGTGCCAACTTACTGCATCGTGTGGACGCCTCGTGTGAGTGGGTGAAAATAGACGGAGAGCAACTTGTTCCGCAGGTGAAACCAACAGGAGGTGCGTTACGGTTGGGAATGGCTCTCCGTCAACATGGAGATGACCAGGTCCATACCTACCGAATTCCCGGTCTGACTACAACAAAAAACGGAAGCTTGCTGGCCATTTACGACGTCAGGCGTGAAAGCAGCCGTGACCTTCAGGGAAATATGGACATTGGCCTGAGCAGGAGTACCGATGGAGGGAATAGCTGGGAGCCCATGCGGATTGTCGTTGATAAAGGCGCCTGGGGTGGCCTGCCGGAGAAGTTTAACGGGGTGAGCGATGCCTGCGTATTGGTCGATGAAAACGCGAATACCATTTTTGTGGCGGGATTGTGGATGTATGGCGTGATTAATGAGAGTGGGCAGTGGGTTGAAGGACTGACCGAATCATCAACTGAATGGAATCACCAGTGGCGGGACAAAGGTTCCCAACCCGGTTTCGACGTAAAGCAAACATCGCAGTTTCTGATCACTAAAAGTACTGACGACGGAAAGACCTGGTCCGAACCGGTCAACCTGACACGGATGTGCAAAAAGGAAGCCTGGTGGTTGTGGGCACCCGCTCCCGGGCATGGTATTACCCTGGATGACGGGACGCTGGTGTTTCCGACACAGGGACGCGACGAAAGGGGAGAGAGCTTTTCGAATATTACCTGGAGCAAAGATGGCGGGCAGACCTGGACGACCAGTAATATAGCGAGCCGCAAAACAACCGAAAATATGGTGGCCCAACTCGGCGACGGATCAATCATGATCAATGCCAGGCTCACGGCCAACCGGGGAAACACCGGACCGGACAACGGGCGGGTGATCAGCGTGAGCCGCGATCTGGGCGAAAGCTGGACAGAGCATCCTACGTCCCGGAACGCCCTGATTGAGCCGACCTGCATGGCCAGTCTTCATAAACATGAATATTCGGAGAACGGACAAAAGAAGAACCTTTTGCTTTTTTCCAATCCCAATTCGAAGACAGACCGGCAGAATATGACCATCAAAGTCAGTTTTGACAATGGGCAAACCTGGCCTGAGAAATACTGGTTGCTCCTGGATGAAGGAAAGGGCAGGGGGTATTCGTGCCTGACCTCAGTTGATGAGCAAACCATCGGTATTTTATACGAAGGCAGCGGGGCCGATATGATTTTTCAGAAAATTCCGCTGTCTGAACTGATCGGCAAATAACACTTTTCACAAAAAGCAGGCCTGTCGGGGAAAAGCAGGAGCAGCGAAGTCCTGATTTGTCAACCGGCGCGTCTGATGATGTAAAAGAAGGGAGCAGCGAATTCCCTCCATGCAAAAACGCTTGATGCTTATTAATTAACTAAACACAATTACACAGATGGAAAAAAAGTTCTGTAGCCGAGCTCGGACCTGGCAACCCGGTCTTCGGTATCTCATGATGCTTCTTTTATTGTGCTTTGTTTTTCAATCGCGGGCTCAGGAAAATTCACTCCTGATCAGCGGTACCGTAACTGACCAGCAGAACCAGCCACTGCCCGGCGTCACGGTTGTCCTGAAAAATACGACGACGGGAACTGTCACTGATATCGACGGTAAATTTTCCCTGAGAGCCGCGACGGGAGCGGTCATTGCGTTCTCCTTCATCGGTTATGAACCACGTGAAGTTGCGGTGAATGATCAGAATACGTTAAATGTCGTGTTATCCACAACTACACAGGGACTTGATGAGGTAGTGGTGGTAGGTTATGGCACGCAATCCAGGCGCACCGTGACTTCGGCCATTACGAAGGTAGATGGGGAAGTATTAAAGAATATCCCCATCAGTACGGTCGGCGAAGGCCTGAAGGGAAAGATCGCCGGAGCCCGTCTGTACACAGCCAATAACACACCAGGTGCGGATCCCATCATACGGATCCGTGGAGGGTCGTCCATCAACAAGAGCAATGACCCGTTGATCCTGGTTGACGGGATTGAACGGGCCTTCTCGGGAATTAATCCGAACGACATTGAATCGATCGAGGTGCTGAAAGATGCAGCATCAACAGCGATTTACGGATCCAGAGCTTCCAACGGAGTCGTACTGATCACCACCAAAAGGGGTTCGAAGGATAAAGCGCCAAGAGTGACTTTTGATTTATCGCTGGCTCAGCAGGAAGCCGAAAGCCTGATTGATTTCATGAATGCCGAAGATTATATCAATACGGTTCGTCCGGCAGTTGCCCTTGGACCTAAATCACAATATAATTCGCAATCAGGATACTCCGCGAGCTCGGGAAACAGTGCCAACTCCATTTATACCACGCGGTTTCTGAATTCGGGTGAGGCCGTTCCTGCCGGTTACAAGTCAATGCCCGATCCGCTGGACGCCACCAAAACCCTGATATTTCAGGATAATAGTTTTCAGGATCTGATTTACAGGAAGGCGCTTTGGCAGAATTATTACGTCGGCATCGACGGTGGCACCGAGTCCATTCGTTATGCCGCAAGCATTGGATATACAGACGATTTTGGGGTGGCCATCGGAACCGGATATACCCGGTTTAGCTCACGCGCCAACACGGATATCCGAATTTCTGATAAGCTCTCGCTAACAACAGGCTTTGATTTTTCACGAACCTTGTCGGAAGAATATGACAACCAGATGAATGTTATTGCCAGAGGTTTATCTTCGCCTCCTACACAACGCATCTACAATGACGATGGAACCCCGACGCCGGGCTATAATGCCACATCACCAAATCCGGTGTGGTATGATTTTACACGCGACCAATCGGCGAAAGATAACCGGCTGGCACTGTACGGTAAGTTGAATTATCAAGTGACCGATGCTTTAAGGGCGAATGTAGATGTGTCTTATTATAACCATGTGGGCCAGTCCGATTATTTCGAAAAAGCCCACCAGTTCAATGGTTTGAGGCCTACCAAATCCAGTTTTAGTGAATTGGGCAGAACAAAACTGGATGCTTACTTTTCATATGTGAAATCATTTGAAGACAAGCATACGTTATCAGCTATGGCGGGGTATTCTTATCAGCTTTACAACAAGAAATCGCTTTCTGCTGCAGTTTCCGGCGCCAGTTCCGACAAGGTTCCCACACTGAGCGCCGGTCCGACCAAAACCGATGCTGACAGCGGGTTTGAGAAGGAAGTGCTGATCGGCTATTTCGGCCGTTTTTCATACGATTATCTGAAAAAATACATGTTCACGGCAACTTTCAGGGAAGACGCTTCCTCTCGCTTTGCCAAAGGCAATCAGTGGGGGTTCTTTCCCGGTGCATCTGTCGGATGGATGATCTCGGAGGAATCATTTATGAAGGAATTACCGGTCGTTTCCAATCTGAAGCTCAGGGCGAGCTACGGTCAGACAGGTAATAATTCGATTGGCTTGTATGATGCGCAGGGGAAATATTCAACCGATACCAAGTACGACGGTAATGCAGGTATAAGGCCTTCATCCATGCCCAACCGCGAATTAACCTGGGAAACATCGACCCAGCTGGATGCGGGATTTGAATTAGGGCTTTTGAAAAACCGGGTCTCTTTAAGTGCCGACTATTTCAACAAGATCACCGACGACTTGCTGTTTAGCAAGGAGCTTCCCAATACGTCCGGATTCAGTTCCGTTCAAACCAATATCGGCAAGGTCCGTTTCAGGGGATTTGACCTGGAGCTGTCGACTGTGAACATTCAAAATAAGAACTTTCAATGGGAATCCAAGCTGACCTGGAGCTATGTGAAGAATAAAGTGCTGGAACTTCCTGAAAATGGCCGCGACCGGAACCGCATCGGCGGTATCACGCTGCCCGACGGAACTGCATTCGGAGGTACAGCCGAAGGCGAGCCGCTTTACCGGTATTATGGATTTATGGTTGACGGAATTTTGGAAACGAGCGAGGCTGCAGCTTCGGCACGATATGATGACAAAGCCAAAGGATGGAGCACAACTGACCGCAGGAGTGTTAAGGGCCGGAAATCGGTAGGCGATTATGAATGGATGGACCGAAACGCGGACAATAATATCACCAATCTGGATCAGTTTGAATTGGGCGTAACTGTTCCGCACACAACCGGTGGCTTAAATAACAGCTTCAGCTATAAAAACTTTAATCTCAGTGTTTTCGTAGACTGGGCGCTTGGCCATAGCATCAATGACAATGCCTTCATGCGGTACTTTATGAACACCTTCGCCAACAACTATACCCTGGTGGATGAGGTAAAGAAGACCTGGAAGCAGCCGGGAGACCAGACCAAATATGCCCGCTTTACGGCGAATGACCCTGATGACGGGAATGCCAACTTCTCCAGAACTTCAGACGTATTCAATTACAAGGGTGATTACCTATGTATCCGGGAGGTAAGCCTGCAGTATAATGTATCGTCCAAACTGATCAGCAAGTGGGGGATTTATGGTTTGACCGTTACGCTTTCGGGGAACAACCTGCACTACTTTTCTGCAGTGAACGGCATCAGCCCGGAGGTAGGCGCGTCAACGACCTATAATAAGGACTATTACAACTATCCGCCGATCCGAAGATATGCCATTGGTGTAAAAGTGACATTCTAATATCAAAAAAAAGAAATTATGAACACAAAGATAATAGCCAGTTTTATTCTCGGTTGTTTGCTTTTTTCTTCCTGTCACGATGATCTTTTGGTGACACAGAAGAGTGAAATTACAGCAAATTCAATGTGGACCAGTGAGAGTGACGCCACTGCGGCTATGTACGGTATGTACAATAAATTTCGCGCTGCGTTTAACCAGGGATACATGTACTGGGGAGAATACCGTAACGGTTTATGGGGTGACGGACTTGCTTCACAGTCTGACCGGGATAACACTTACCTGAACCGGATCAGCAGCAGCCATGCTTATTCAGATTGGGAAGATCTCTATACTACCATTAATGACTGTAATTTAATTCTGAAATACACTCCCGCAATCGAATTTCAGAATGAGGATGCCCGGAATAAGGTTTTGGCCAATGCCCTTTTTGCACGGGCTTTTTGCTATTACTGGATCGGGCGGATCTGGGGAGATGCGCCACTGCTTTTGAACGGGTTTGAATCGGGTAATCAGGAAGATTTGTATCCCAGTCGCCAACCGGTGGCGGATATTATGGGTCAGGTTGCCAGCGATTTAGATGAAGCGCTTGCTAAAATGCCGGAGAGCGTGAACGACCGGAACCTGGCATCGAAGGGTTCCATACAGATGCTGATGACCGATTACTACCTGTGGATGGCAAAAGTCATGAACGGAGGTGCCGCCGCTTTGCAAAAGGCAAAAACGGCGCTTGCCGGAGTTCGTACGGATGCCGACTATCAGTTACTCAATAGTTATGCTTCTGTTTTTCAAAATGAGCTGAATTCAGAGATTATTTTTGCCTGGAGCTATGTAAAAGACGAGTATACGGGCGGTTATCCGGCCGATTATCTGGTTCCCTCCCAATACACTTCTGCCGCGACCATTGAAAACCCGGTGAAGGTTGGGAGTCACCAGCAGTGGTGTTTCTACACGGAAAATTACAAGCAGTTTCTTTCTTCCGATCCCCGCGACAGCAGGACGATCGTCAGTTTCCAAACTTTTTATGACGCGCCGAAAGCGCAGACTTTCCAATGGATAAACAAGTTTGACGGAACGTGGGAGAACGGCACCCGAATCTTTGATGCCGATATTATCGTTTACCGGTATGCCGATGTGCTGCTTTTCAATGCCGAAATAGAAAATGCGCTGGGCGCTAAAGGAACAGCCATTGCTGAGCTCAATAAAGTGGCTAAACGAGCTTATGGGGTTGATAATTACTATCCCGAAACACTTTCGGCCGCGGAGGTGGACAGCAAAATTCTGGATGAACGGATGAAGGAATTTGCGGCTGAAGGAAAGACCTGGTGGGACTTTAGACGCTTCGGTGTGGCGTTCACGAAAGTTCCCGGCTTGTCAGGCCGCGAGAATGAACAGAATGTTTTATTGTGGCCGGTGAACTCGGGTTCCATTAACAGTAATCCGAACATCAAACAAACGCCGGGACTTTTATAAAAAACTGGATACAGCGGACCTAACGACCTGAGCACCTCCGGTTGTTTTGTCCGCTGCCCTGGCTAAACCGATAACCATGAAGCTAAAAAGAGAAATACAGCTTATCTGCTCTGCCGGCTTATGCTGTTTAGCTGTTGCAAACAGCTTTGGTGGCGACAGCAGGAAGCCCAACGTCGTTTTCATCTGCGTGGATGATCTCCGTCCAGATATGGGGTGCTACGGAGATACCCGGGCTTTGACTCCACATATGGATAAACTGGCACAACGAGGGGTTGTTTTTAACAACGCCTATTGCCAGCAGGCGGTTTGCAATCCCTCAAGAGCTTCTGTAATGACAGGTCTGCGTCCCGATCAGATCGACGTTACTAACCTGGAAAGTCATTTCCGCAACCGATTGCCCGATATAGAGACCTTGCCGCAGGCATTCAAGCGTAGTGGATACCAGTCGATTGGCATTGGCAAAATTTTTCACGGACAGAAGAATACCCAGGATGATGTTTCCTGGTCGAAACCTCCGGTCATGAACCTTTCTCAAAAAAAGAATGAGTACGTTCTTGAGCGGAACAAGGAGGGAGGAAAGGCCGACTCTTACGAATGGAGCGAGGTGGGCGATGAAGCTTACGAAGACGGCAGAATTGCAACAGAAGCTATCAGGGAGTTGAAAGAATTGGGAAAATCTGAAAGTCCTTTCTTTCTGGCCCTCGGGTTTAAGAAACCTCATCTTCCTTTTTGCGCTCCCAAAAAGTACTGGGACCTCTACAATGAAGAAATGTTCGCTGAGGTTCCTCATCCGGAAAAGCCAATCGGGGCGCCGGATATTGCTTTTCACGACTGTCAGGAGTTAAGGGGATACCGCGACATCGGCCAGGGAGAAATTGACGCGGCTAAAATCAGCAGGCTTTGGCAGGGCTATTATGCCTGCATCAGTTATGTGGATGCGCAGATCGGAAAGGTCATCAATACAATCGACGAGCTGGGGTTAACCCAAAACACGATCATTGTATTGTGGGGAGATCACGGATATCATCTTGGAGAGCAGGGGTTATGGTGCAAATCGACCAATTTTGAACTGGATGCGCGGACTCCACTCATTATTTCGGCGCCAGGGGTTTCGCAAACTGGCGTTCATTCCGGATCAATTGTTGAGGCGCTTGATCTTTATCCGACGCTGGTCGATCTGTGTGGACTGAAGACCTCGAAGAAGCTTTCGGGGCTCAGCTTAAGGCCGGTTTTGGTTAATCCCGAAGTTGAAATAAAGCAGGCCGCATTCAGCCAGTTTGTTCGACCTTATGCCGCTTTGCGGAACCAGCCGCCTACCCATATGGGATATTCTGTCCGAACAAAAGAATGGCGGTGCACAGCCTGGTTCAACGCTCAAAGCGACTCCATCGAATTCAAAGAACTCTATCGCCTGGATGGCAGTCGCATTGAAACGGAAAATGTGGCAGGTGACAGCCGATATTCAAAAACCATGAAAAAACTGATCAGACTACTCCAGGAATACAGGAATTAAAAAATGCACAACAGGAGAAATTTTTTAAAGCTGGCAGGTTCGGGGGTTTTGATAAAAATGAACGTCTCGGCCCTTACGATCTTGTGATATGCGGTGGAGGTCCTTCGGGATGTGCCGCCGCGCTCTCGTCTGCAAAAGCCGGACTGAAGGTTTTATTGGTTGAAATGCAGGCACAGTTGGGAGGCACCGGCACCTCGGGATTGGTTTCGCATTGGCTCGGCGGACGAAACAGTAAAGGCTAATGGACTGTCGGAGGCATTTTTAAATCACTTACAGAAGAAGCTTATAGAAAAGGTATTGCACTTATCCCACTACCTAAGGCAGATGAAAAATACCAGCCGCACGGATAGTACAAAAGCCTGGGTGCAGGCATTGCGGCAAAGCAAGTGATCGAAAGAAACATCCCATTTTCTAAAATTGATATTCAATTGTTGAAGGAAGCTTTGATCGTTAATGGCGCCATTTACAGGCTGCCCGAAACGCGAATGGGATTTTTTTAGTTCTAAAGTAGTTTTTCGCATTGATTTCTCAAAAATCCGACTTATCTTTTGGCTTGGATTGTGGTGCAAAACCTTAATATTTTCGAATGAACACTCTACCTAAACTGTTGACCGGAACCTCTGTGCTTTTGGCGGGAATGGCTGCTTACGGGCAGGTCCCGGAGAACCTGTCAGGAAAGCAGCCAAATATTATCCTCATTTATGTCGATGACATGGGGTATGGTGACCTGAGTTGTTTTGGCGCCACCCGGTATAAAACGCCCAACCTGGATCGGATGGCTAACCAAGGGGTTCGATTCACCAGTTTTTATGTATCGCAGGCTGTTTGCAGTGCTTCCCGGGCTGCTTTGCTAACCGGTTGCTATTCCAACCGCGTGGGCATAACCGGGGCGCTTATGCCCACTGCCAAAATCGGGCTGAACCCGGAAGAAGAGACGATTGCTGAAGTTTTAAAGAAAAGGAATTACAAAACGGCCGCCGTTGGCAAATGGCACCTGGGGCATCACAAACAGTTTCTTCCCCTGCAGCAAGGATTTGACGAATATACCGGTTTGCCATATTCGAACGACATGTGGCCCCTCTTTTTCGACGGGAGCCGAAATATTCCCCCTTCGCATGCCCGGAAACTGGACTACCCGGAATTACCGCTTATCAAAGGAAATGACAAAATTAAAGAGCTGAAGACACTTGGCGACCAGGCATTGCTAACCACGCTATATACCGAAACAGCGGTCGATTTTATAAGACGGAACAAAAAGAATCCCTTCTTCCTCTATCTGGCACATTCCATGCCACACGTGCCGTTGGCTGTGTCGGATAAATTCAAGGGGAAAAGTGAACAGGGACTCTACGGCGATGTGATCATGGAGATCGACTGGTCAGTAGGAGAGATCATCAATGTCCTGGAAGACATCGGGATCAGCGATAATACATTGATTGTTTTTACATCCGACAACGGTCCGTGGCTGAACTTCGGGAATCACGCCGGTTCCACTGCCGGCCTTCGGCAGGGAAAGGGAACCAGTTTTGAGGGAGGACAGCGTGTCCCCTGCGTCATGAAATGGCCGGGAGTGATCCCGGAAGGTATAGTCTGCAACAAGTTGGCTGCAACGATCGATATTCTCCCCACTCTGGCTGCGATTACAAGGGCCCCGCTTCCTGAAAAACGGATCGATGGGGTGAATATCTTCCCGCTGATGAAGGGAGACTCCAGTGCTGAACCCCGGCAACACCTGTATTATTATTACCAAAAAAACAGTCTGGAAGCCGTGCGAAACGGTAACTGGAAACTGGTGCTTCCCCACAAATACCGGTCGTACGAGGGAGTAATGCCGGGACAGGATGGTTACCCGGGCGAATATGCCCAGTCAGAAACAGGCATGGCGCTCTATGACATGCGCCGCGATCCTGGGGAACGGTATGATGTAAAGGAACTTTATCCTGAAGTGGTTCGGGAACTGACCGGACTTGCTGAACAGGCCAGGGAAGACCTCGGAGATGATTTGACGGGCAGATCCGGAAAAAACAGGCGGGAACCAGGTATGCAAGAAATTAAATGATAAATTGGTCCGTGACCTTTTATAACCTAATCGATCAAAATGAACACACCATTCGCCAATGCAATTACTTGTCTGACAGTCGGGCTGGCGGCTGTTTCCTGTACATCAGTTACAACGAAGCAGGAAGCCCGGCGACCCAATATCATCTTTGTGATGAGTGATGATCATGCGTTTCAGGCCATCAGCGCCTATGGAGACAGCCTGATCAAAACGCCGAATATCGACCGGATCGGAAGGGAAGGGGTGCGGTTCAGCAATTGCTTTGTCACCAATTCGCTTTGCAGCCCGAGCCGGGCGGTTATTCTTTCGGGAATGTACAGTCACCTTTCGGGGGCCAGGGACAATTCTTTTTGTATGCGCATGGACTCGGGCGTGGTGACCTTTCCCATGCTTCTTCAAAAGGCAGGTTACCAGACCGCCATTGTTGGCAAGTGGCATTTGCTGAACAGTCCCGAAGGATTTGACTATTCGTCTATCCTGAACGACCAGGGACAGTATTATAATCCTGATTTTGTCACCAACGGTGAAAAAAAACGGGAACATGGCTATGCCACCAACATCACAATGGACAAGGCGTTGACCTGGCTGTCGGGAAGAGACCGGGAAAAGCCGTTTTGCCTGATGATCCATAACAAGGCGCCGCACCGGAACTGGCTGCCCGACACCACCGATCTGGATGAATTCACCGGCGATCTTCCGCTTCCGGAAACACTCTATGATGATTATTCCGGACGGGGGAGGGCGGCTCATGAGCAAATGATGGAAATTGGTGAAAACATGACTTTGGGAAGCGACCTGAAAGTCAATGCCGCTGTAAAAGGGCCTAAAGGCCACTGGCCTGTCGGAGAATTTCAGCGGATGGACTCGCTGCAGCGTAACACCTTGATCCGCTTCTATGCCGGAGAGGATGCACGGGTCGACACCTCCAAAATGACAAAAAAAGAATTCATAGCATGGAAGTACCAGCGCTATATGAAGGATTACCTGCGCTGTATCCGGTCGGTCGACCGTAACGTAGGCCGCTTGCTAACCTTTCTGGAGGAAGATAATTTACTGGATAATACGTTGATTGTTTACACTTCCGATCAGGGCTTTTACCTGGGTGAACACGGATGGTTCGACAAGCGGTTCATGTACGAACAATCGCTGAAAACGCCTTTGCTGGTTCGCTATCCGGCTGTCATCACAGGCGGAACCGTGAACGAATCGATGGTGCAGAACCTGGATTTTGGTCCGACTTTCCTGGAACTGGCCGGGGTGGAGAAGCCCGGTAACATGCAGGGACGCTCGTTATTGCCGTTGCTCGCAGGACAAACACCGGCCGACTGGAAAAGGGCGGTGTATTACCATTATTACGAATACCCCGGCTATCACGCTGTTAAGCGGCATTACGGCATCCGGACCGAACGCTATAAGCTGATTCATTTTTATTATGATATTGATGAGTGGGAATTATACGATCTGAAGAAAGATCCCCATGAGATGCGGAATGTATACGGCGAGCCGGAATACACGTCGGTAAAGGATTCGCTGATTCAGCAACTGCAGCTCCTGCAAACCCAATACGGCGATTCCGCCTCAGTACGCGAAAAGATCCTGGAACATGACAAAACCCTGATGGGGAGATTTAAAAATATATATTAGCCGGTTCCTGCCGAGTGAGCGGTCGGGTTAGGGGCGTTTGTTGGGGCTGGATTTATTATTTTTGTTTTTTTAAGAATCGTTTTATGGAGTAAGACAGAAATACAAGCATATGATCACACCAGAAGAATGCAGGGAGTTGGCTTTATCTTTTCCCGGTACCGTTGAAGGTCCTCATTTCGACAGGATCGCGTTCCGGGTGATTAACAAACGGATCTATGCCACACTGCATGAAAAAAGTGGAACAGCCAACCTGAAACTTTCGGTACAGGATCAATCTGCTTTTTGTTCCCTTGATCCGGAGGCGGTTTATCCCGTTCCGAATAAATGGGGTTTACAAGGGTGGACCACCTTTGAGCTGAATAAAGTCCCCAGGGAATTAATATCGGCCGCTTTGGAAACCGCCTGGAGTGAGGTCGTTAACACGGCCGGGCGAAAGAAATCGTAAATATTCGAGGATATATAGAGATTTTTTATAAAAAGTGCAGGCATTCTGTTTAGGAATGCCTGCACTGCATAGACCGGTATCAGCGATTTGCTTTTCGCTTCTTTACTTCATCCACTAACTTTGAAAAGGATTTATCCCTTTTCCGTTTTTCATGTTCCGAAGTAGAAAAGTGCCAGGCTTCCCTCCGAAGTTTCAGATAGCTCTCATAAACCTTGTGGTCTAAATGGCCGTTGCTTACGGCTTCCAGAACGGCACAACCGGGTTCGCTGATGTGGGTGCAATCCTTGAAACGACACGATTTGGCATAGTCGGAAATATCGAGCGCATCGGCAAGTGAATCGGGATCTTCAACAGCCAGACCAAATTCCCGCACGCCCGGAGTGTCGATCAAAACGCCTGAACCGTCCATCAATACCATTTCCCGGCGGGTCGAGGTGTGCCGCCCTTTTCCGGTCGACTGGCTTATATCGGACGTGGGCAATACCGGTTTTTCGCAAAGCGCGTTAATCAAAGAGCTTTTTCCGACACCCGAAGAACCGACAAACACAACCGTTTCACCTTCCGAAATTGATTCGCGCAGCGGAGAAATGGTCTCGGGATGACGGACGCTTGTAATAAACACAGGCATTTGACGGGCAACATGTTTGATCGCTTCATCTGTTCGCTCTTCATCAAAACCTAAATCGGCTTTATTGAGTACCAAAACCGGTTTGATGTTTGCTTCCAGAATCTGGACCATGAAGCGCTCGGCTCTGCGAACATTGAAGTTATCGTCCAGACCTTGCACGATAAATGCCGTATCGACATACGAAGCAATGGCCTGTTTATCGGCAACCGTTCCGGTTTTCCTGCGATACAAGGTCCGTTCACGGGGCAGCATGTCAACGATAATCCCCTTATGCTCACCGAATGGTTGAAAGATCACCCAATCGCCCGTACAAGGCAACTCAGCGTCCGATTTCCCATACATCATGTTTCCGGTTAAGTCGCACTGAAACAACCCACCTTCGGAAATAACTTCGTAGCACGTCCGGTGTACGATGGTTATCCGACCATAGGGCAGAGCATGATGTGTTGAATCCTGTTTTAGTTGGTTTAACTGTTCGTTCCAACCATATGTATTTAAATGAATCATTCGTGTAGTTTTTCGATGTAAAAATCAAAGAATAATAATAACAGAAGTCTACTCTCAAAAGGAATTATCCGAGAGCAAGCCGAAGGACAATCTGTAAAGGAAATACAGACTGTTTACTACACCAAATCCGATTTATGCGAAGTCTTTAACATTCCGCAAAGATAGATAATATTTTATTTGCTGAAAATACGCCGCCATGACGATAAGATCGTTTGGGAAATAGCAGATGGGCGAGGTGTGATGAATCACAGCTAATTAAGGTTTTTGCATTTGCTGCTGAAAAGTGATCTCAATGAATTCGGCGGGACGGGTTACTGCTACCATTACCGTAATTCGCATAATTCCTTCGAGAATATCTTCGGGAGTCATGGTTTCTCCCAGACCGACGCGGACACTGAAAGCCTGGTCGGGAGAAGCGCCTGCCAGCCCTCCGCTTTGCCAGATGCCGGTGAGGAAGTTGGAGACCATACTTTTCAATGTGAGCCAGGTGTTGGCCAC
The DNA here is from genome assembly GCA_038562555.1 of Prolixibacteraceae bacterium. Taxonomy (GTDB): domain Bacteria; phylum Bacteroidota; class Bacteroidia; order Bacteroidales; family Prolixibacteraceae; genus JBCFBK01. The sequence continues at coordinate 150,423 of JBCFBK010000006.1, forward strand.
ATTGGGCTCAAAAACATAAGCTTTGCAGGCCGTTTTAATCGATTCCTCAAGCATGATCATGGTCCTGCGGACATTGATATAGCGCCAGTCAAGTGAGTTTCCGTCAAGGGTGCGTGCGCCCCAGACGAGCATGCCTTCGCCAATAAAAGTACGGATGGCATTGACCGCTTTTCCGTTGAGCGGAACGTTCAGCTCTTCCTGATCGTCGTGGGTAATGTTTATTACCGGCGAAATCACAGCACTCAGACTAACATTTGCCGGCGCTTTCCAAACGCCGCGGGCATTGTCGGTCATGGTATAAATACCGGCCATGGCAGCTCCGGGAGGCATCAGGTTGAGTTTCTCCCGCATTGCACGGATCGTGGAAGAGAACGACGGACTGATGGCGGTCAGCGTTTTAGTCAGTCCGCCTTTTTCAACATCAGGAAGGTCGTCTTTACTGACCGTATCGATTATTGCCTGAATGTCAGCTTTCTTCGCTGTGTTCATTTCCTTTCCCTCAGGAATTAATTCTCCGGTAAGAATGGTTTGGAGAACATCTTTATTGGAGATATTGAGATAGCTCAAATCCCTGTACTCGATAATTGATGTATTGACCCAGGGATAATAAGCTGCGCCGAAATCCAGGAAACCGGTGCCGATCTTGTCCCGGAACCCGGGTAAGGGGTCACCCGAAGGATCTTTATGGTTTTTGTAACCTTCGTAAATGTCGAGAATGGCAAACCTGTTTTTCATTTTTGAACCACAGTGGTTAAGCATAGCCACCTGTACATTGGCGCAGGTATCGGCGTCGGGCAGGAGCATGGTTTCGGGAATGACGACCATGGTCGGTTCCTGCTCCCGGCTCAGTACGTCAATTCCGGCAATCATCCGTTCAGGATTAATATCAGCGGTATAATCGCCTATGGAAACAATATAGCACGGGCCTCCGCCATTGGCATAAAACAGCTGCATACTGTAATACAACAGGTACTTTCCTTTTTCCTGCTTCAACAGGTATTTTTTAGTGTTGAAAGTAAAATCAGGCGTATCCTTTGCATCGCCGGGAAGTTCATTGATCGAAAATTCCGGAAAGGGAGCACCTCCAAAACAGGTGTGGAATTCTGCCATTGAAGTAATCCTGCAAGGCTTGTTTAATAACGAATTATTCCCGTCGGAAGCCTTTTCAGTATAACCGATGAAGGCTGGTACCGCAGTGGCAACTTCGATCACTGAACCAGGGAAGGCATTTTTTTCGACGATATAAACACCGGGAGTTTTCATTGCAGACGCCATATGAATCGTTTTTTGCGTTTTTTAAGAGCCGTGCATAAGCCCGTCCGTAATTTTCAGCGCGTCCCGGATACAAGCTTCGCATATCACTTCATGCAGATGTTGCTCCTTCAGGTGTCGCTGTCCTTCTTCTGTACGCAGATCGCACCCCAGCAGCGTCCTGCAGTCGGTGGCGCCGTGGAGCGATTGAAACCTGTCGCTGAATTCCTGTATCATCCCGTAGGTTTTTTCTTTACGCTCCTTATTGTCGGTGTATTTCTGACAATTATAAATTCCAAGTACCATAAAGGAACCGGTTACCACCCCGCAGGTTTGCTGTAACCTCCCCATTCCTCCCCCAAAGCCACATGAGAGGCTTAGAGCAAGCGCGGGTTCGAACTTAAGTTCCTGGGTATAGGCAGACACAACAGCCTGCGCACAGTTCAGTCCGTCTCGAAAAGACCGGATTGCTTTTTCTTCTTTTTCTGTTGACATGGCAGCCAGTGATTTTTTGGTTATACCTTCAAAGTTAAAAAGAATCTTTTTGAAATTGATCCCTGTTCAAGGCCCTTCTGTTTATTGGACTAAGCTTTTATTTTTTGGTTCCAAATCCCTTGAAAAAAGTATAACTGAATACCCCGTCAGATTCAGCTGTGCGATATAAATCCTTTATCCCCTGCTCAAATGTCAAGCTATCTAAAATTCCTTGCTGTATAGCCTTTTCGCCAACTCCTTCAATCATGGCCGTAAACGTATTCCTGCCAGGGGTCGGCAATTCCTGTTTCGTTAAAATGAGAGAGCGAAACACCCGCATCAACAAACAAAACCGGTGGAATAACCCAGGCTGTCTTCCATTGAAAAAGCTTATAACGCTTAACGGCTTTTTGCAGCATCACAACCGTGGGCAAAGCGTAGTCGACCGACAGGTAGTCTTTATAAAGGCTCCGGATCGCAAAAGCAAACATCAGGAAGCCGAGGATGTAACAAGCTCCGCTGAAACGGTCGAGAACAGTCCTTTCGGCATCTGGAATAACAAAATAGACCAACACATAAACCGGGACCATAATCCAGTAAAACCACTGCAGATTCCGGGTCATTTTCATGTTAAAATTATCCTCCGCTTTTAATCCTGAAAGGAGCTTATCCATGTTACCGGTTTCTGATTCGGGGCGACGTGTGTTTGATAAAAATTTTCCACAAACAGGCATCTGTTGAAGATATTAAAACCGAGAATACCAAGACGACGGAAGAGGCGACATGAAGTTCAGGAACAACGATTTGACGCTGATTGCCGAATAACGCAGGCGATGCGCGAATAAGCAGGGCCATTCCCTGGAGTGTCGATCAAAACGCCTGAACCCTCCATCAGTGCCATTTTCCCGTGGATCATCCTTTGCCGCCCTTTTTCGGTTGGCCGGCTTATGTTGGACGTGAACAATTTCCGTATATATATGCCCGGGTGTTTGGCTTTTATTTTGGTTTTCTGTAAAAGTCATTCAGAGAATGGGTATAATAACTGAAGTCGATCTTACTGCGTCGTTGAAAAATTCTGGGTTCTTGATATCCAACAGGCACCAACGTAATTTTGGTCATTCCATTGATTGCCTTAAATTTTTCTGCGTTCAGTGTTTTTTGGTCGAACAACACATCAAAATAGAATAGATATTTCCCGACCCATTTTATATATTGTTCTGAATCCTCCTTCGTCAGTTCCCCTTGTTTGTTGATAAGCTTTAAGCTGTCGTTTTTATTGAAGATTTCTTTTTGAAATTCTATGCCATTTAAAGGATATCCGTTCAAAACCGGAATAATATTAAACTGAGGGTCTATAAAAATCCATTTGTCAAGTTCTTCTGAATAGGCCTCAGTAACAACGTGTCCTGCGCCACGCATTACTTTTTCAACATCTCTTGTTTTCAGTCCCAGTGTTCTGGCCGGAATTCCAATACTATTGAGAGCAGCAGTTGCAACGATGCCATATTCCACACAGCGAAATTGTTTTCCTTCGTGAGCTTCCTTCAGAATAGTCAAAGCATCTTGTTTTGTAGGATTATTACTTCCATTATGTTCCCATTGCCGGTTCGTCCAATCCAGAATATTTTTGATTTTGCCAATATCGCTAATTTCTCCGTCTGCTATAAGTTGGAGATTGTACTTGTTTTTTAACTCACGGAGATACTCATTACCTAAAGTGTCCGAATAATAGAATTCATAAAGCGTATTCGGAACGTCTTTTGAAAAAGATATCTCTTTTAACCTGTCTGATGGACTTATATTAACAAACTGATAAAAAGAGGAACAGCTGCTAAGCAAAGCACAGCTAAATAGTACTGCTAAAGATTTCTTTACCATATTTTCTGTTTTCACATTTAACGGAAATTTGTATAGTTGATGGACGCCTGTGCCTCACATGAGCAGAACGTACCTTCTGAATACTCCTGAGAAGGCCTAAAAATACAAATAAAAATAACAAACAAAAGTTATATTTCTGCCGGACATGGCGGTTTCAATGAAGAGGATGAAGTGGTATGAACATTTTTGCCACTTTCAGGTTTTCGTTAAACATACTGTACAGTATATATCATGCGGGTTTCAGAACAATTTTCATGTTCGCGGTTCGCTGGTAAGCGCAGTATAAGTATGAATGGTGAAGCAAACACGAACGCTCACGCGCATATGCGCGTTGCCTGAAAGTACGACCATTTGCAGTTTAGAAAACGATAGCAATGAAAAAGATAAGTAAAGTAATAAGAGTGGGAATTGGCAGGGATAAGTCTTTCAGTAAGTTTTTGAATCAACTTAACGAATGGTGGCCTAAAGAATATACCTGGTCGCAGGACAAACTAAAGGAAATTCGGATTGAGGAGAAGAAAGACGGATTATGTACCGAAATAGGACCACACGGATTTCGCTGCGATTGGGGACGGGTAACGGAACTCGCCGAAAACCAAAAAATCATAATAAAATGGCAGATTAGTCCAAAACGTGAGCCGGTCCCCAACCCGGAGAAAGCGAGCGAGGTTGAAATCATCTTTAAAGAAAATGGGAACTCAGCAACAACGGTGGAACTTGAGCATCGGAATTTTGAAAATCACGGAGACGGATGGGAAGCTTACCTGAAAATAATGGACAGTGAACAAGGGTGGGAGTACATTCTGAACCGTTTCAGAAAGTATTGTGAAAGTTAGGATAGATGTCGAACGAAAACCACCGCCAACAGCAGGACACTGAGCGGTCTGAACCCAATTTGCAAAAAAATTAAAAATTAAAAACATGCGAAAATTATCATTGTTTATTGCGATGAGTCTGGATGGCTATATTGCGAAACCAAACGACGATCTTGGTTTTTTGAAGCTGGTAGAAAAAGAAGGCGAAGACTACGGCTATGCGAAATTTACAGAAACGATCGACACCTTGATCATCGGGAGAAGGACCTATGATTATGTCCTTAAAGAAATCGGTCCCGCTCATTACGATAATGGGCAAAGAGATGTCTACGTCATAACGCGAACGGAAAGACCGCGGGCTGGCAGGACAATATTCTATACAGGAAACATAGCCGGCTTAGTGAAAAGGCTCAAATCTGAAAACGGGAAGAATATTTATTGTGACGGCGGTGCAGAAATAATCAATGAACTTTTAAGGAGCGACCTGGTCGATGAGTTTATTATTTCGGTGGTTCCCGTCTTGTTGGGCGATGGGACAAGACTGTTTGACAACGGGCGGCCTGAACAAACCCTTGAATTTGTAACTGCAAAGACGTTCGATACCGGATTAGTACAGTTGCATTACAACCGGAAAATTTAAGGGGAACATTATTTCACTTTTTTAATTATTGTCAAGGTCAACACGCATGCAATCCCTGAACAGGCTGGGAGTGGTAAACGATTGTGCGAAAGATTACGGCATGGTGATCGTTGACGAGTGTCATTATGTTTCTGCGTTCAGTTTTGAAATGATCTTGAAAAATGTGAGCGCCAAATATGTTTACAGGTTAACAGCTACCCCGGTCAGAAAGGATGGACATCATCCCATTGTTTTTATGCAATGTGGCCCGGTTCGTTATCGGGACGATGCAAAAAAGCAAGCGGAGAAAAGGCCCTTCGACCATTTTATCATACCCCGGTTTACTTCTTTCAATGTTCCGTTGGATAAAGAAGAGAAGGATATTCCTATTCATGAATTGTACGCGGGGATTATCGAAAATGAGACGAGGAATCGGCTAATTGTTGATGATGTAGTACAATGTCTCTCATAAAGATGGAAGGAATTGCCTCGTTCTGACAGAAAGGACTTTCTAATGTGAATTTTGACGTCGGGCAATAAGAAAGGCAGAACCACCACTTTTCTTCCATCTTTTTCTAAGATCCGGCATACCGCACAATACGGATATCTTCTCATACAGACTGTAAACCTTAAAGTTTTTCTCTTGCCTGGCTTTCCGGTATAGCTTTCGCTGGAAGACACGAACCTTTTTCATCCGCCGTAACGGATGGCTTAACTGGTAGATTTTCGTCCTTAAGTTCATCCCTCTCCTAATGAAGTTCATCGGAAAAACAGGAAGAGTTACCCAAGTTTCCTGAGAAAATTCTACTTTAGAACCATGATTCCCACAAATAGGTATAAGGTAAAACATCTTCTTATTTTTTTCTTCTCCACATTGCTCTATGCCTTGTGCCAAATGATTTTCAGTATTATTTTAATGAAAGAAGACCTCTGGAATAATTTTCATATCCAGTTGTCGGCCCATTATATCGTAATCTTTACCATGTGTGTGGCAGATTACTTTTTATTGCTGCTGCTGAACAGGTATTTGCCCCATTCTAAAAATATATCACTCCGCATTACGGCAGACTTTACGGGGCTGGCAGTAATATGCCTGATCGTGTTAGGCACGTTCAATTACCTCATATATGATGTACTCCTTATTTCCGAAGAAAAGCTGCCTTCGTTCCCCATAAAATTTGCCTTCGGAATGACGACTAATATTCCCATTCTGCTGGTTTTCGAACTGATCTATTATTTCCATTCCGAACAAAAAGCAGTAGCTGATTCCGAAAAAGCAAAACGTAAAGCATTGTTATTCCAACATGAAACATTAAGAGCGCAGATAAATCCACATTTTCTGTTCAACTCATTGAACGTTTTGTCGTCATTAATCTATATAAGTCCGGACAACGCAAACAAGTTCACCAAAGCTTTGTCGAAGACCTACCGGTATGTGCTTTCCATAAACCAGCGACCGACTGTTCCGGTTGAAGAAGAGTTGGGTGCACTGGATTCGTATATTTTCCTGATGAAGATGAGATTTGAAAATTCTTTCACTTTTACTGTAAACAAAGCATCTGCTTGCGAAAAGAATAAGATTATTCCCCTTACGTTGCAATTGCTGATAGAAAATGTATTCAAACATAACATAGCCACTGAGGAAATGCCGTTGGATATAGAAATTACTATTGGTCGCAAATACATTACGGTCGAAAACCAGATCCGACTATCGAATAATACGGACAAAGGAGGAATCGGGTTGAAATACCTCGCGAAGCAATATAAACTATATGGCGAGGAACTCGCTGTTGAGCAGACCGATCACCTATTTATTGTGAAAATCCCTTATATTCAGCCATGAAGTACCTGATTGCAGAAGATGAACGTTTTGCATACGAAGAACTGAAACGTATGATGACGGAATTACGGCCCGGTTATACACTAGAGAAGCGAACCAAGACAGTCATAGATACCATCAGGTTCCTGAAAACGTCTGCTGTCGATTTAATTCTGTTAGATATCCGGCTTGCCGACGGCAACTGTTTCGAGATATTTAATCAAATAGAGGTCAACACACCGATTATATTTACTACCGGCTACGATGAACATGCGCTCAAAGCGTTCAAATTAAACAGTATCGATTACCTGTTAAAACCATTTGACGAGAGAGAACTGGAAGCGGCATTAATCAAATTCGAGAACATCTTCCATAGTCATTCCCATAAAGCCGGCCCTACGGATTTTGAGGAGATATTCTCCGTTAAAACCAAGAACCGTTTCCTCATCTCGAAAGGAGAAAATTATCATTATATAGAAACGGCTGATATTGCCCATTTTTATAGTGAGGATGGGGTTGTTTTTCTCCATACTTTTCATGATAAACGGCATATCATCAATTATACTTTAGACCAGCTTGAGCGCCAACTTGAGAGCCGTCTGTTTTTCCGTGTATCGCGTAACTGCATCGGCAATGTAAAAGCCATTGAAAAAGTTGCCAGGTACTTCAACAGTCGCCTGAGACTCTCTTTTTCGCCTGCCTGCCCACGTGAAGTGCTGGTCAGCCGGATACGTGTCCCCGACTTTCTAAAGTGGATGGACGGGATTATAGAATAATTCACAGTTCCGGATTTCACTGTCTTTCTCTATGTATCGGGTGCAGAAATTCTGCTCCCTTCATTCTGCATTCCACTCTGCCGATTCTGAACTCCATCGCTTGCCGCTTTTGATATTGCTTCACTCACCGTTCTTTTGCTGAAGAATAAAACGAATATACGTCCTGAAAATGAAGCAAATCTTACAAACCATCGCGTACGGAAGTGTTTATGCTATTGCCTATACGTTAAGCCTGATGCCAAGAGCATTTTTGTATGCCATCGCTTCTTTTTTGTTTTTCCTTGCTTATTACATGATCGGATACCGCAAAGAAGTAGTCATTCAAAATATCTCACGTTCCTTCCCTGATAAGCAATATGGGGAAATCCATTGCATTGTAAAAAAGTTCTACCAATGCTTTACGGCCTATTTTGCTGAAATCATTAAGAGTATCTCCGCCCCGGCAGAAGAATTTGGTACGAAGATAATATTTGAGAACCTGGAACTCATAGACAGGCATGTGAACGCCGGACAGAATGTTTTTGCCTGTCTGGGACATTGCGGGAACTGGGAGATGCTGAATTTTATGCCTTACAAACTCCGCCACGATATGTACGCCGTTTATAAACCCTTGCGGTCGGGAGTAATGGATAGGCTGATGATTAAATTCAGGTCGCGATTCGGTATGAAGTTGATAGCTGATGAATCGGTCGTGCGCCATATTTTGACTCAAAGATCATCCCCTGCCGTTTATCTGTTCCCGGTAGATCAACGTCCTAAAATACATGAAGATAAATACAAATTCGAGTTGCTAAATCAGGAAACTTATGTCCTTTCCGGCATGGAAAAGCTGGCGCGTAGAAGCCGGTCGGCAGTCATCTACCTGCATATTACACAGCAATCGAAAGGGAATTACAAAATAAGGTGCCGGGCCATATGCTCCGGATCGGAATCCCTGTATGAAGGAGAAATAACCCGAAAATATGTAGCTATGCTGACGGAAAATATCCGGGAAGAACCGTACGGCTGGTTATGGACGCATCAACGATGGAAAAGATAAACACGACTATAAATTTTAAAGGTAAACACGAATTAAATTTTTAAATCATGAAGTTAATATCATTTTGCTTAGCAGTGCTGGGAACCCTTCTATGTGTGGCAGGAAAAGCGCAGGAAGTATCTTTCAAAACGGAATACATCGGAAGTTCGGGCTATTGGTTCTTGCCAAGTGGAGATAAACCAAAAGAGAGAATCGGTGATGGTAAAGGTTCCGCTATTATTTACCAGGGAACGGTCAATATGCCCCTGTCTATGAAACTGGATGAAAACAATCGTCCCACTGCCTGGGGCATCGGCCTTGGCGGATCGTACACTTCCTTGGACAACAAACACTTCACAGACGATATGGTCTCTGAAATCATGAACCTACAAGTAGGCGTTTACCACCTTCGCCCGCTGAACGACAGATGGTCGGTGAGGGCAAGCGTGGGAATGGGTGTATTTACGCCCTCTTCCGACTTTTCCAAAATCAGGTTTAAGCATGTGCTGGGAAGCGCAGGTGTTGTTTTTATCCGGCACCTGAAACCCAACCTTGACATTGGCGGCGGCGTGGCGATCAACAGCGCTTTAGGTTATCCGATGATCTTTCCCGCTTTCTATCTTAACTGGAAACCTGAAACGAAATTTGATGTAAGTATTGAACTGGGAAATGATGGCCTGGACATGTCGGCAGGGTACGATTTCAATGAACGGTTTAAATTGGCGTATGCCCTTACAATGAACGGGCAGGTGGCCCTGTTGGAAGAGGACGGCAAAGACATGATATTCTCCCATCAATATATCGTTACGGGCTTTCGTCCGGAGATGAAGCTTGGTCAAACAGGACTGACTATATCTGCTATGGCAGGGCTAAATCTGTTCCGTCCTGCTTCTTACACAGAGAGAACTCTGAAAGGCGTGTTTTCAACTGATAATGACTATTATTTCTCAGTCTCCCCTTACGTATCTGCCGGAATTAAATATAAATTTTAGACAAATACCGCACATAATTAATGAAAGGCAAAGAATCAGTTCATGTTAATACCGTGCAGTATTAAAATTCGACAATGAGATTTAGACGAATGATAAAAAGAATATTCGCGGCCACAATTGTATTGCTGGGATCGATCAGCGTTTCAGCCCAAGACGACGTTATGGATTTGTCGCTCAGTCAGGCCTGTTCCCTGGCGGTTGAAAAAAACGTGCAGCTACAAAACGCTGAACTGGAACAGCAGAAATCACAGTTTCAAATCAAGGAAAGCCGAAGCAAACTTTATCCGCAACTGGAAGGGTACAGCTCATTCAGCTACTACTATGCTATTCCGAAGATGATTGTCCCCGGCGAGCTTTTCGGGCAAAGTGGACTGATTCCTGTCGAGATTGGTACCAAATACGACTGGAGCAGCGGCTTTAAGGCAACCCAAATGCTATACAATCAAAGTTATTTTACGTCGCTGAAAATAGCCCGCCAAATGGAAAACTTAAGTAAGCTTTCGCTGCAGCGGCAAAAAGAAGAAATTGTTTACCAGGTTTCGCAGGTGTATTTTCTGTGTCAAAACACTGAAAAGCAGATGGATTTGCTTTCCAAAACACTGTCAAATACCGATCGCTTACTGGAGATCTCCAAATTGCAAAGCGATAACGGCATCATTCGCAAGGTGGACCACGCCAGGGTACAGGTTAACAAAAACAACCTGCAAACCGAGATGGATAACCTGGAACAGCTGCATCAGCAACAGCTCGGACTGCTAAAATATCTGACAGGCATGGAGGCGGACCGTCCAATCTCGCTTTCCGATTCCCTGTCTGCCGAAGCAGCGATGGCTGTGCAGGAACCGGTCGACTTTAACAACCAGTCTGAAATTCAGCTTCTCGACAAACAATCGGATATCGGCCGGTTGTCGCTCAAAAGCAACAAGCAGGCTTACCTGCCGACCCTTTCCGGTTTTGGGGAATATTATTACCAGGGGCAACGCAATGAATTTGATTTCTTTAAAGGCGGCGAGGATAAGTTTTTTAAAGTAGGACTTGTGGGAATCAGCTTGAATATCCCGGTGTTCGATGGTTTCGAAAAACAATCCAAAATAAAACAACACCATATCGAACTGATGCAGTTACAAAATACACGCAGAAACACCATCAACCTGTTCTCAAAAGAATATACGGATGCTGTGCGTCAGTATAACAATTGCTCCAGAGCCATGATCCGGCAAGAGAAAAACATAACAGTAGCTGAAGATACCTACGACATCAGTTTACAGGGATACCGGCAACAGGTGGTTCCCCTTTCCGATTTGCTTCTTTCGGAAAGCGGTCTGACCGAAGCACGATTATCATACTACAACGCCCTGATGCAGTTAAAAAATGCCGAACTGGACCTGAAAAAGGGGAAAGGTGAGTTGCTAAACTTTTAAACAAAAATAACAGCTATGAAGACAAGTCGAAAATATCTGACAATCCTGATAATTTTTGCGGTTGTCGCTTTGTTTGTTTATAAATTATTCAGCAATAAACAAGATCTGGACAGTGAGTTAAAGACAATGAGCGAATACAGCTCGGTGATACCGGTAGAAATTACGATACCGGAAGTCCGTAAATCGGTGCAAAGTATACAGGAAAACGGCGTGGTTCATTCGGGCGGTGAAATTACAGTTCTCTCGGAAACCTCAGGCAAAATAACTTTTGCGGCAGGGGAACCCGGCGAGCAGGTTTTTGCCGGGCAAACGCTGGTCAGGGTGGAGCACGAGGTGATTGAAAGCCAGTTTGAGTTAGCCCGGCTAACCCTCGAAAATGCAGAAAAGGATTTGGTACGTTACAAAAACCTGGCGGGAGGTGAGGCCGTTACCGAACAGCAACTGGAAAACTCGAAACTGAATTACCACAACGCCCTGGCAAACTTCACCAGGCTGGAAAAACAACTGGAAAATGCGGAAATGAAAGCGCCGGCAGATGGAACAATTATCAATCGTTTTGTCGAAGCCGGCGACAACCTGCTGCCCTCAACAAAAGTGTTTTCTCTGCTCGAAAAAAACAAAATGGTTTTTGTGGTGAAGATGGCCGAAAACGATATCCGGCAAATTGACAAAGGCCAAAGCGCTGCAATCAGCCTGGACATTGTCCCGGATAAACGCTTTAAGGGTGAAATAAAAAATGTTGGCGTGGTTACCGATATGTCCGGACGGTATGAAGTTGAAATCAGCCTGAAAGAAAACGACAGCCGATACCGGGAAGGCCTCAACGGAGTAGCAAGCTTTGAAATTCATGAAGCCTCTGAAGGCTTGCTTATTCCCCGAAAATGTATCGAAGGGAGCATTCATGATGCAGTTGTTTATCTGCTTCAGGGCGACACCGTCGTTTCGCGCAAAATAAAAGCAACAGCATTGAATGAAACCGAAGCTTTAGTTACGGAAGGATTATTTCCCGAAGAGAAAGTGGTGTTATCGGGGCAAATTAATCTTCAGGACGGAACCAGGGTCTGTGTTTTAAACCGATAAAAGCGAAAAGATGAATCTATCCGAATTAGCCGTAAAACGCCCGACTTTGGTTGTCGTTCTTTTTACCATCCTTGTCTTTCTGGGGGGTATGAGTTTTACCTCGCTGAACTACGAATTGTTTCCTGAATTTGCTTCCCCCGTTTTTACTATTTCCACTGTTTATCCGGGTGCCGGGCCATCCGAAGTGGAAAACAGCGTATCCAAACAGATCGAAGAAGCGGTGTCGGGACTTTCCGGTGTGGAAAATATTCGTTCCATTTCGCAGGAAGGGGTTTCCATGGTCATTGTTGAACTGAGCCTGAAGGCTGACGTCGATGTGGTCGTAAATGAGGCGGTACGTAAAGTGCAGTCGGTAAGAAGTCTTTTTCCTCCACAGGTGCTTGAGCCGGCTATCTCGAAATTTTCGGTTGACGACCTTCCCATCATTTCCCTGAGTGTAAACGCCGGTTTGCCTGCCTTTGAATTGTACGACGAACTGAACTACCGGATCATACCGGCTTTGGCTAAAAATGAAGGAGTGGGCGAGGTCAGCCTTCTGGGTGGCACCGAACGTGAAATCCAGGTCAATATTGACCATAAAAAGCTTGACAATCATAACCTGTCTGTACTTCAGGTGGTACAGGCGATACGGGTTTCTAATATCGATTTTCCGGCAGGTAAAATCTCCAGCGGGAACCGCCAGACGATGTTACGGATGTCGGCAAAATATACCCGTGTACCCGATATCGCCAATCTGATCGTATCACAAATGCCCGATGGCTCGTTGGTAAAGTTGAAAGATATTGCAGAAGTGACCGACACAGAGAAAGATGCCACCTCTGTTTATCGCGTGAACGGGAGCCAGGCTGTTGGGTTACAGATAAAAAAACAAGAGGATGCCAATGCAGTTGCTGTTAGTAATGCCGTTAAACAGGAAATCGCTCGACTCACAAAGCAATATTCGGATATCAGTCTTGAATTTACGGTTCCACAAGATGGTTCGATAATTATTATGGATGCTGCCCGGTCGGTGGGGTTCGACCTCCTGCTGGCTGTTATCCTGGTCACTTTTGTCATGTTCTTTTTCCTTCACAGCGGGCGCAATGCGGTAATTATCATGGTTGCCGTACCTTTGTCGCTGGTCGCTTCCTTTACCGGCATGGCCTTGCTGGGATACTCCCTCAACCTGATGACCCTGCTTGCCATGTCTCTTGTAATTGGCACGCTCGTGGACGACGCGATTGTGGTGCTTGAAAATATCTACAGGCATCTCGAGATGGGCAAAACCAGTTGGCAGGCTACCATCGACGGCGTAAAGGAAATTGGGCTCAGCGTGATTGCCATCACCCTGGTACTGATCGTGGTATTTCTCCCGGTCGCTTTGTCCGAAAGTATGATTTCGCCCATCATCGCCCCCCTGGCCATGGTTATTGTCATCACGGTACTGCTGAGTCTTTTGGTGGCATTCACGGTTGTACCGCTGATTACCTCACGGTTTTCGAAACTTGAAAAGCTAAACCGTAAAACATGGTGGGGAAAATTGATTGAGCTGTTCGAAAAAGGCGTCGACAGCTTTTCCCGTTTGATCATGCGTCTGCTCTGCTGGTCGTTGCAGCACAAATTTGCCACCCTGGGAATAGCAACCCTGCTGTTTGTCAGTTCCCTTATGCTGCCGGCAGGTGGTTTTATCGGAACTGAATTTATGAGTGCGGGCGACATGGGAGAGTGTATTGTCACAGTGGAATACCCCAAAATCTTCACCTTGAAGCAAAACAACCAGGCAACCCGAAAAATCGAAGAAATCATCAGTCAAAAACCTGAGGTTGTCAAGCTATACACGACCGTGGGAAGCACGTCGGGCATGTTGATGTCGCAAAGCGGGAACTACAAATCTGAAATCAACATCAAGCTGGTCGATAAAACCCGGCGTGAGCAGTCGTCTGCTGTTTTTGTAAAAGAACTGGAACGTGAAATCAACGAAACCTTCCCCGATGTAAAGGCACGTTCGTCTGTAGTGAGTATGATTGGCGGTGCCGACGAGGCCCCGGTACAAATTGTTTTCCAGGCAACAAATACCGACACGCTTTTTGCCTTTGCTGAAATAATGCGAAAGCAGATTGCTCAAATACCCGGCACAAACAATGTAAAACTGAGCATTGAAGGCGGTTCGCCCGAAGTGGTGATAAAACCAGACAAAGATAAAATGGCGAGGCTGGGATTATCGCCCGAAGTGGTCGGGGCAACCATTCAAACTTCGTTTAGCGGAAACACCGACAGCAAATTTAAAACCGGCGATTATGAGTACGACATCAATGTGCGCCTTGATGCTTTTAACCGCCGGTCGGTTGCCGATGTTGAAAACCTAACCATCCTGAATAATGCGGGACAAACCGTAAAACTTAAACAATTTGCCGCTATTACCGAACAAACCGGATATTCGAACCTCGAACGGTATGGGAGAATCTCGTCGGTGATGCTCGAGTCGCAGGCCTTGGGAAGGGCTGTCGGAGATATAGGCGATGATTTGATTAAGCTTTTGGAGAACACCGAATTTCCCGAAGGGGTAAGCTATCTTCCCGAAGGTGACCTGAAATACCAGGATGATGCCTTTGGAAGCCTGGGGGCAGCGTTGTTGATTGCCATTGTATTGGTTTACCTGATTATGGTTGCACTGTATGAAAGTTACCTGCATCCTTTTGTGGTGCTGTTCTCCATTCCGCTTTCCATTATCGGAGCCCTGTATGCACTGGCCCTTTCTCAACAATCTTTAAGTTTATTCAGCATGCTGGGCATCATTATTTTGGTCGGGTTGGTCACCAAAAATGCCATACTGGTGGTTGATTTTGCCAACCAACTGCGGAAAGAAGGAAAAATTATGAAAGAAGCCCTGGTCACCGCTGTTCAACTCCGTCTGCGGCCCATCCTGATGACGGCTATATCAACTGTGGTCGGGATGTTGCCAATAGCCTTGTCACACGGGGCAGGCTCTGAATGGAAAAACGGTTTGGGATGGGTGCTGATTGGTGGGATGACCAGTTCCATGCTGCTGACGCTTATCGTGGTACCGGTGGTTTACCTGGTTGCCGAAGAAGCAAAAAGCCTGGTTGCCGCACATCTTTTTTACAGAAGCCCTATAATGGATTTGAAGCCATAACATCGGATCAGTATTAAATGTTTTTCCAGAAATAAGGGCTAATTCAGAATTGATCAGGCGAACCCTGCAAGTTAAATTTGCAGGGTTCGCCTGAAAGCAGGCTTGCCGGCCTGTAATGACTTTTCCCGCTTCCGGCCCTACTTGACACGGCCGGTAAAAGCCTTGGTGCCGGCGTTGTCTATGGCGTATTTGAAGAATTTGGTCTCCGCCTCCGAACGGGCCGAATCCCAGGGGCGCGGGTCGCCACAGAGCTGCACGGCCCACAGTTTCAGTTCCTTGCGATGCCAGTTGACCATGCAGTTCGTGCCCCATGCGCCGCCATGCCCGAACCAGGCGTCCTCCGTATCTTCTTCCGGTGCGGAGAGGCCGAGCGAATAACCGCCCATCCCTTTTGGGCGCGTTGATTTTGCAAGTAGTTCCCTGACGGTCTCTTCCTTGAGGATCCTCACGCCGTTCTCGCCCACGCCAAGGTTCATGAGCATTTTATAGAATTTTAGCTGGTCGTTCGCGGTTGTCCAGAGCCCTGCACCCGCCGATGCGAAGACGTGGACGTCGTTGTAAGGCCGCTGCTGCATGTCGTTCTGCACGCGGTACTTCGCGGGCGCATCTTTCACACAGTCGTACATCTCCACCTGCGTCTCAAGCTGCTTGTTTGTCGGCCAGAACGAGCTGGATGCCATGCCGAGCGGATCGAGGACGCGCGCCTTGAGGAAGTCCTCCCAGCGCATGCCGGTCACCACCTCCACGATGGCCGCGCCGATATCGATACCGGTGTTGGAATACTGCTCCTTTGTGCCGGGTTCGAAGAGCAGCGGATACGCCGCCGCGATGGCCGCCGTCTGCCGAAGCGGCGCGCCGCCGGACCATCCGCCGCCCTTGATGTTGCCCTGCTTCGCGCAAATCTCGAACGGGAAACCGCCGGTGTGGTTCATGACCATGCGGATGGTGAGCGCGTTCTTCGCCCTGACGAGTGTCTTTACGCTGTCAGTGGTGGATTTGTGTACCCAGAGTTCCTTGAATTCCGGCAGATACTTCGAAACGGGATCGTCGAGAGCGATCTTGCCTTCCTCGATGAGGATGGCGATGGTTACGCCGCAGAAGCCCTTTGTCTGCGAGCATTGCATATAGACGTCGTTCATCGTGATCGGACGCTTCTTCGCAACGTCTGCATAACCAACGCAGGCATTTTCCTGCAAGCCGTCCTTGTAAAAGACGTTAATCGCACCCGGAAGCTGTCCGGTTTCAACGAAAGGCGTGAGTGCGTCCTTCGCGAAGGTGGTTCCCGAACCCTCCGGCACGTTGCGGACCGTGCTGCATCCCAGGGCAATCGCCATGCCGGCGATGAGCATCATTATTTTCTTCATGGTATAACCTTTTTTGTTCATACTTTTATTTCCATTAGATTACTTAGTTTTTCTGAACTTCCTTTTTTACTTGTTGAACTCCTTGTGGTTCATAAATTCCCAAATGCGTCCCATCCATGTGTAACTGCCCGTACCCGGGGCTGCCTTT
>JBCFBK010000081.1:0-14177 GCA_038562555.1 Prolixibacteraceae bacterium
GTCTTTTCTGCCATAACCTATAGATTTTAGTTCATTAATACAGACCGAATGTTTTTTCATTCGGTTTCTAAATTATAAAATTTATTTGAATTGGAACAGGATACCCGGCATCGCTGTATACCTATCGTCAATTCTTTTTTTCTACGAGAATCAGCGCCTCGACGCCCTGCTCTATTTCAACCGCACTTCCTTTTCCGTTTTCAAGACGGTCAACAAGTTTTAATTCCTGCGCGAGCGTCTGGCTGCTGATGTATTCCCTGTAATTTTCAACCGCTTTATTGTAGTAGTCATTGCTGACTATTTTCAGCGAAATCCGGTCAGTCACCTCGAAGTCGCTTTCTTTCCGGATATTCTGGATTTTATTGATGAACTCACGTGCAATACCTTCCTGCTTCAGTTCTTCCGTGATATTGATATCCAGCGCAATCGTGAGTTCACCTTCACTGGCCACCAGCCATCCCGGAATATCTTCGGTGGTAATCTCAACATCTTCGTGTGTCAAAGCTACGGTTTCTTCTTCAATTAAAAGGTAATAATAACCGGTCTTCTCCAGTTTGGCGATATCCTGTTGCGAAAATTTAGCGATCGCTGCTGCTATTTGCTTCATAATCTTGCCATACCGGGGTCCGAGCGTCTTGAAATTCGGCTTGATCCTTTTCTTAATGATCCCGGTCGTATCGGTAAGATACTCTACCATTTTTACATTTACCTCCGAAAGAATAATGTTTTCAACAGCCTTGAACTGTTCCCTGAAACCGGCATTCAACACAGGAACCATAATTTTTGCGAGGGGTTGACGCACTTTGAGTTTCTCTTTCCGGCGTAAGCCCAAAATCATCGATGATGCCCGCTGGGCGATGCCCATCCGCTGTTCCAGATCTTTATCGATCAGCTCTTCTGCTGCCTTGGGAAAATCTGTCAAATGGACGCTCCGGTCAGCTTCTTTACCTGTGGTCCTATTTAAATCACTGAATAACAGATCGGCGTAGAAAGGTGCGATCGGCGCCATCAACTTGGCAACCGTTTCCAGACAGGTATATAACGTCTGATAGGCCGAAATCTTGTCCTGCCCATATTCTCCCCCCCAGTAACGTTTACGGCTAAGCCTGACAAACCAGTTACTCAGGTTCTCCGAAACGAATTCGGAAATGGCACGTCCGGCGCGCGTGGGTTCATACGACCCCAGACTTTCATCTACCTCTTTAACCAGTGAATTCAACAGCGAAATGATCCACCGGTCCAGCTCGGGGCGCTGGCTTACCGGGATCGCGGCTTCCTCAAATTTAAAGTCGTCGACATTGGCGTACAGCGCGAAAAAGTTGTAGGTATTATATAGCGTTCCGAAGAATTTGCGGCGTACCTCATCCACTCCCGAAATATCAAATTTCAGGTTGTCCCAGGGCTGGGAATTGGTAAGCATGTACCAGCGCAACGGATCGGAACCGTATGTTTCGATCGTTTCGAACGGATCAACGGCATTACCCAGGCGTTTTGACATTTTGTTGCCGTTCTTGTCGAGCACAAGACCGTTTGAAATAATATTCCGGAACGCCACCGATCCGCTGATCATTGTTGCAATGGCATGCAGGGTGAAAAACCAGCCACGGGTCTGATCGACGCCTTCGGCAATAAAGTCGGCGGGAAAAACGCTTCTGCCTTCCGCCGGATGATACATTCCCTCATTTTCGAAAGGAAAATGGTGCTGCGCATAGGGCATGGAGCCCGAATCGAACCAAACATCGATCAGGTCGGCTTCCCGGAACATTTTTTCACCCGTGTCGCTCACCAGAATAATATCATCGACATACGGGCGGTGAAGGTCAATCTTTTCATAATTGGACTTCGCATAATTCCCGGCTTCGAATCCTTCAAGCGGATTTTTTTCCATTGCGCCGGCGGCCAGCGCCTTTTCCGTTTCCCGAACCAGTTCTTCCATGGAGCCAATGCACTTCTCCTGCGAACCGTCTTCGGTACGCCAGATGGGCAGCGGAGTTCCCCAGAAACGAGAACGGCTCAGGTTCCAGTCGACGAGGTTCTCCAGCCAGTTTCCAAAGCGGCCGGTTCCCGTCGATTGCGGTTTCCAGTTGACGGTGTTATTCAGCGCGATCATCTGATCCTTGACTGAGGTAGTCCGTATGAACCAACTGTCGAGCGGATAGTACAGTACCGGCTTATCGGTCCGCCAGCAATGCGGATAGCTGTGAACATGCTTTTCGACTTTAAAAGCCTTGTTTTCCTTCTTCATCATCACCGAAATATCGATGTCGACCGTGGCATCGTTTTCGGTCAGTGTTTCATCGTATTCATTTTTCACATAACGACCGGCATATTCAGCATAAACTGCCCTGTTGACATGCGATGCAACAAAGGCCGGATCCATATTTTCGATCAGGAAGAAACGTCCTTTCTTATCGACCAGCGGTTGTGGCTTACCGTCCTTATCGGTTATAAGAAGTGGCACAATGCCGTTTTGTTTGGCCACCCGGTCGTCGTCAGCACCAAAAGTCGGCGCAATATGCACAATTCCGGTTCCGTCCGCGGTTGTCACAAAATCGCCCGTGATCACACGGAACGCATCTCCGTTTGGCTTTACCCAGCCGATCAGCTGTTCGTAATTCACGCCGGCAAGCTGTTCACCCGTATATTCAGCCAAAATCTGAAAAGGCAGTTGTTTATCGCCTGTTTTATAGTCGCTGAAAGGCTGACCGGCCTGTTGCAGGTCGAAATGAGAAGCCAGTAAGTCTTTCGCCAGGATCACCGTCTCCGGAATTCCTGTGTAGGGATTGAATGTCTTAACCTTCACATAGCTGATCTTCGGACCAACGCAAAGGGCCGTGTTCGACGGCAGCGTCCAGGGTGTAGTGGTCCAGGCCAGAAAAAACAACGGCGTTTCTACGCCCTCGTAGAGGAATTCCGAACGCGCATCGCGTACCACGGCAAACTGGGCAACAGCCGTGGTGTCTTTAACGTCACGGTAACAACCCGGCTGGTTCAGCTCGTGCGAGCTAAGCCCTGTCCCGGCCGCCGGAGAATAGGGCTGAATGGTGTATCCCTTGTACAACAATCCCTTGTTGTACAACTGCTTCAGCAGCCACCACACCGATTCGATATAGCGGTTATCGAAGGTGACGTAAGGATCGTCCATATTCACCCAATAGCCCATCCGGCGGGTGAGTTCTTCCCATTCGCGGGTGTATTTCATGACCTCACGCCTACAGGCCGCATTATATTCTTCAACGGTAATCTTCGTACCGATATCTTCTTTGGTAATGCCCAATGACTTTTCAACGCTCAGCTCAACGGGCAACCCGTGGGTATCCCAGCCTGCCTTCCGGTGCACCCTGAACCCTTTCATGGTTTTGTAACGGCAAAAAATATCTTTGATGGTCCGCGCCATGACGTGATGGATACCAGGCATTCCGTTGGCAGATGGCGGCCCTTCATAAAAAACAAAAGTGGGATTACCTTCCCGGATCGTAATGCTTTTATGAAAGGTATCATCATCTTCCCATCGTTTCAACACTTCCTTGTTAACCTGAGAAAGATCCAATTGCTTGTATTCCTGGAATTTATCGTTCATCAGAATCCTTATTTGATCTATTTTAGAAAAAGAGTACAAATATAGGAAATAGCCATGACTTGGCAAATGCGGGCCGGAAATGTGAACTTGAATGTTAAAACAACATGAATCTATTCATCCTGTTTCAAAAAGTGTTAACTTTTGTTCGGAAAATATGTTCGCCATGATTGCATCGCTCGAATATTTTCTGGAACTTTTCTTTCCACGCCTGTGCCTGGTGTGTGAAGAAAAGCTTCTGCGCCAGGAACGGTTTATTTGTCTGACGTGTATGCTGCATATGCCAAGGACCGATTTTACCTTACCTGGTGAAAGCTCGATGGAGCAATTGTTTTACGGGCGCGTCCCGGTTGAAAAGGCCTGCGCCTATTTTGAATTCCGGAAAGGGAGCAGCTACCGGATCATCCTTCATCAGTTAAAATACCGGGGACAAAAAGAAATCGGCGAGTATTTCGGGGAACGTTTTGCAGCCGAACTGATGCAGGCCGGCGTTTTTAGCATGCCTGACTACCTTTGCCCGATACCCCTGCATCGTAAAAAAGAACGCAAAAGGGGATTTAACCAGAGTTATCACATTGCCCTGGGCTTGTCCAGGCAGATGCATGTGCCGGTCGTGAAAGACAACCTGCGAAGACTGGCCGACACAGCCACGCAAACCCGTAAATCGCGTTACGAACGATGGGAGAATGTAGCGAATATGTTTGAGGTGGTTAACCCTGCCCTCTTCGACGGAAAACATATAGCCCTGGTCGATGATGTGGTGACCACAGGTGCCACCCTGGAATCCTGCGCAGGGGCCATACTAAGCTGTTGCAATGCCCGGATCAGCATTTTCACGCTGGCAATGGCTTAAGGAGAGGCACAAGTATCAAGACACAAGATTTATGATTTAAGAAGCCCGGAGTTGGCAGGTTACTTGATGGTGATGGAGGCACGGCTTACTTCCATAGCTGCAAAAAAACCCAGAGCGCCATTGGTGATATTTCCTTCCAAATTAGCGGGGGGACCGCTGAACATGGGATACTTTTCGCCGGTTTCCTCTTTAAGCGCATCGATAAACCGGTAATACTCCTTCGTAATGCCTGCGGCTTCGAGCACGATAACATCTCCTCTTTCCAGGGTTTCTCCTTTCTCCCGGTCGAAAAACTGCACAGATGCACCATCAATGTTCTTCCCGTTAAACAACTTGTCGTCGTACACCCTGTAATTTGTGATCGTGTCGCTGTAGAGAATCCCGTTTTTATAGACCCGGAACAAGTAGTAATCTTTCGTTTCTCCGGGTTCTGACGCATAAACGGCCACATCCCAGCCGTCGCGGGTTTCGCTGTTGTATATCGCCATGCCATGCAACGGGAGCGTCTTTTTCATGGCTGTCGTTGCTTCGTAGGCTTCGCTGACACCATCGTCATTGACATCGATATTCCTGACTGATAACTGATAACTGCCTCCAACTTTTCCCGCGAAGCTTGCCGGAGTGTAGTAGGTTCCGGGGTGATCCGGATCTTCCTTCAGAGTGACCGTTTTAACGCCATCGCTGACCGACACCGCGGCTCCCGTGACCACAGGAGTCGGCTGGTTTTGAAAATAAGGGGTTGAGCGGCTCAGATAAACCGCGTGAGCCTTAGCCTGGTTGGTAATTTCACCAAAAACGACAAGCTTTGATTCTCCTGCCATTCCCAAATCAATGTCGACCCGCTCGGTACAGGCCATCAACAGAACCATGAACCCGGCTGTTATCAATTCCATTAACTGCTTCATTGGTTCAAAATTTAAAGTTATAGGTTACCGATGGGATCACCGGGAACAGGTAAGTTTTTTCGGCATAGGTCTTTTCCGGATTATCTTCATCCTGCCTGAAACTAAGCATCCAGGTATTCTTCCGGCAGTATGCATTGTACACCGAAAAAACCCATTCGCCCGTCCATTGCCGTTTAGGCCGGTTCCGCCCTTTCAACACCAGCGACAAATCCAGCCGGTGATAATCATCATACCGTGCGCCGTTACGTTCCGAATAATACGGAACAAGGTTACCCCTCACCTCATAACGCTGTTCGGGAATAGTAACCGGTTGTCCGGTGGCATACAGCCAGTTTGCCGATAAAGAAACGCGTTTGCTGACTACATAATTCATGACAGCTGTAAAATTGTGCGGCCGGTCGAAGGGCGCTACATAGGTTTTACCGTGGTTAATCCCGGCCATGGTACGTTCGGATCGGGAAATGGTATAACCCGCCCATCCGGTGAGATCGCCTTCAGTCTTTTTTGCCAGAAACTCCAGTCCGTAAGCTTTCGATTTACCGGTTCTGATCTCACCTTCCAGGTATTTATTCAGTAACAGCACGGCATGGTCGGCAAAGTCGATCGTGTTATGCATCTGCTTGTAGTAAACTTCAACAGAAACCTCGTACATACCATCGCGGAGGTTTCTGAACAATCCCCCAGAAACCTGATCGGCAACCTGTGGCTTAACATTCGGGCTTGCCGGGAACCAGATATCCAGCGGACTTCCTGCCGACGAATTTGACGCCTGCTGAATATACTGCCGTGACCGGTTGTAATTCAACTTCACTGCGAGATCGTCGCGGATCATATAGTTGACTCCAACGCGTGGTTCCAGCCCGGCGTAATTGTTATAAACCTCTCCGGCCCCGTATAAGGTTGAATCGGCCACTTCATGATCGTCATCGTAATGATAAACTGTTGCCTTTCCGATACTTTGAAAAAGAGAAGCCCTGACGCCATATTTCAGGCTCAGCTTGTCACCGATCTGGTGCTGATAAGATAAATAACCGGCATGTTCAAAGGCATAACTTCGTTCAACCGTATAATCGGAATACACGCTTTTTTCGGTCGTGCCACGCGCTGAGCCCGGATTAAACTGATGGTGAAAGCTTTGCAATCCAAGCAGCAAGACCTGGTCGGGTCCCGTAAACCACGAAAGATCGGCTTTTATTCCTGCGTCCTTCAGATCAGAATCCCAAATCCACGAATCGGGATCTTCATCGGCGGTGCCTAGTTCGTAATCATACCTGCTCCACAATGCGGTCAGATTCATAAACAGCTTTGGATTGAAAATATGGTTCCAGCGCAGCGTAAAGGTTTGATTTCCAAAACCGATATTAAAATCAGGACTTTTCAGAACATCCCGCCCCAGGTAACCGCTCATGAACAAACGGTTGGCGGCGTTAACCCGGTGATTTAATTTCAAATTGAGGTCATAAAAATACAAGCGGCTGTTTTTGACGTCATCGTCGCTGCTCAGGGGAAGGAACAGGTCCATGTAGGTACGCCTTCCTGAAAGCAAAAAGGTACTGCGGTCTCTTTTTAGCGGCCCTTCGAGCGTCAGGCGACTGGCAATGGCCCCGACACCCCCGGCGCCGGAAAACTTTTTGGAATTCCCGTCTTTCATCCGAACATCGAGCAGGGAAGCCAGGCGGCCACCGTACTGTGAGGGGACGTCTCCCTTATACAACTTCAGGTCGTTGATGGCATCGTTGTTGAATACCGAAAAGAAACCGACCAGATGAGAAGCGTTGTAGACCGTTGCTTCATCGAGCAGGATCAGGTTCTGATCGGGTGTTCCGCCGCGTACGCTAAAACCGGAACCACCTTCACTGGTTGTTTGTACCCCCGGCAGAAGTTGCACGGCCTTGATCAGGTCAACCTCTCCCATCAGGGCTGGAATTGTGCGGAGGGCCTGGGGTCTGAGTTTTTCAATTCCCATTTCAATCCGGCTGATATTTTCATTCTTCCCGGCCGTGACGGTTACTTCTTCCAGACTTTCCGGCGCCGGGGTCAATTCGATCTCAACTACCCCGTTGCTACGCAAATCAATTTGTTTCACAAGATTCCGGTAGCCCACAAACGACCAGGTAAAGGTATAGGTGCCCGGTAAAAGTGACATCGAGTAAAAACCGTAGTTATTACTCGATGTCCCGGTCCCGGTTTCCTTTACAAGTAAAGTTGCCCCAATGAGCACTTCACCGTTAACCGCGTCCCTGATGTGTCCGCTTACAATTCTACGCCCTTTCTTGTCGTCCGGAGGTTCAGAAGCATTAAGCATACCGGCCATGCTCTCAAGTACAATCAGCAGGAAAAGAAATTTTTTCAGCATTTTTCCCATGATTTGCAGCCGGCCTGCATGTTAAAACTAGTCCACTACCTGAGTCCACCCGTACAGATCGGGTTCGTCGCCGTTTTGAATGGCCTGAAGTTTGTCATACAATTTCAGGCTCCACGGACCTGCTTCTGCGCCGTACAGATATTCCTTTTCAAGATCGGCGTCAAAGATCCGCTTAACCGGCGAGATGACCGCAGCAGTACCGCATGCGCCTACTTCTTCGAACGAGGAAAGCTCTTCAACAGCCACCGCCCGCCGCTCGACTTTCATCCCTAGTGATTCGGCGAGCTGCATCAGGCTCATATTGGTAATTGAAGGTAATATGGAATCCGACAGCGGTGTGATGTATGTATCGTTTTTGACCGCGAAGAAATTGGCAGGGCCGCATTCATCAATGTATTTTTTCTCTTTTGCATCGAGGTAAAGAACCGACGAAAATCCGCCGGCCTTTGCTTTCTTGCCGGCCAGAAGGCTCGCCGCATAATTTCCGCCAATTTTGAACCGTCCCGTTCCCTGCGGCGCCACACGGTCGAACTTCCTCAGAATAATCAGGTCGGTAGGTTTAAATCCTTCAGGGAAATAGGGGCCCACCGGCATCACGAATACGATGAACAGATATTCCTCTGCCGGCTTAACGCCAATCTGAGGTCCGGTGCCGATCAGCAGCGGACGTACGTATAAAGAAGCGCCTGACCCGTATGGCGGAACAAATTCCAGATTTTTGCCGACGGCAAGTTTTACCGCTTCCGTAAAAAGCTCAACCGGCAGACGGGGCATTAAAATCCCGTCGCAGGATGACTGCAACCGCTTCGCATTTTCATCCATCCTGAAGATCCGCGTTTTCCCGTCTTTCCCGCGGAATGCCTTCAGTCCTTCAAACGCTTCCTGCCCGTAATGGAGGCATGTTGCCGCAATATGAATATCAAGGTATTCAGAGTCACTTATTTCAAGCGGCCCCCATTGGCCGTCCTGATAACGGCAACGTACGTTCAGATTTGTTTTTCTGTATCCAAAGCCTATGCTTTTCCAATCTAAATTTTCCATAAAATGAGCTAATTGGTCACCCTGACATTTTGGGGACCATAAAATAACAAAAAAAAAGTCGGAGAATGAAAGGCTTTAAACGCTAAGACGCCAAGACGCTGAGAAATATTTTATTGGGAGCTGACTATCAGAATATTAACGTCCTGTGATATAATTTTACTCTTCTACCGAAAAATTAATTCTTCGCGTTCTGGCGTCTTTGTGTTCAATTTCAGGAGTCGACCGTCATAGTCAAATAGTAACCACTATGCCTTCGTATATTGACAGCCCTGTTATGATCGAAGATCAGGTACTGGCCTTTTATGCCGACCAAATGACCCTCAATAACAGGATCTTTATCAAAATTAAGCCCGGTCACCTTTTCCGGATATTGCAAAACCGGATAGGAAAGTTTTACGATTTGATGATCGTCGCAGGCATATTGCCGCAGTTCTGCGGGCAACAACCGAATGGCTTTTTCTTTTTCAGCGATCAGATCGCAGTTCGCGTTCACCTGATTTTGAAGCATCTCTTTCCAACTCGTTTTGTCGGTCATGTGCTTCTTAAGGAAGAATTCGATGACTCCGGCAATGTGGCGATTGGGTGTTTTTGCCAGCCGAATGGCTGAGCTGGCCCCCTGGTCGATCCATCTGGTTGGGATCTGCTGGCCCCGGGTAACTCCAACTTTTACTTCTTTCGATACCGCCAGGTAGACAAAATGATCGACAAGTTCATTCTTAACCGACCACTCAAGGTCACGGGCAATACCAAAGTGAGCTCTTGAAAGCTCGGGATTAACGACCGTTTCGCTGGCTTCGGGCGAAGTTTTAAAGCACGAAAAACAAAAACCTTGTCCGAATGACGTCTTTGTCCGCTTTCCGCAACAGATACAGTTGATTTGTCCGTCAAAACGAAGTCGCATGGCATGCCCCAGCAAGGCATTCATATCTGCTTCACTGCCGCCAATGGGCAGGTAATACCTGACCGGCTCAGCAACTTCGGTCCGCATTTTAAAAATATTTCCCTGGTATTCCATAGGTGTAAAGATAAAAAAAAGACACAAGATATAACAAGTAGCGAGTAGTTAGTAGCTGGTCGTAAGTCGTAATACATAAGAACCAAGACACATGGTTAAATAGTAAATGGTCGCAAGCCTGTGCCCTATGCCCGATGCTGTTTTATCCTGTCACCTTGCAACCGTTCTACCCTCTTCCTGTTTCCGGACTCCGGTCTCCGCTTTCCGTTTCCATCCCAAACAGTGTCAGTACGTCGTGTATCTGTTTAAGTTCAAAAAAACGGGTGCTGTTTATTTCGTCAGGATCCATCTGCTCATGTTCCCAGGTGGTATAATAAGGAATGTGAGCGGCATAACCTCCCAGTTTGATTACCGGCAAAACATCCGAGCGGAGCGAATTGCCCACCATCAGAAACTTGTCAGAGCGGATTTCGAGATGTTCCAGTAACTCCCGGTAATTTTCCTCCCGCTTATGGGTCATAATTTCGATGTGATGAAAATATTTCAGCAGACCGGACTTTTTCAGTTTTCGTTCCTGGTCGAGTAAATCGCCTTTCGAGGCCACCACCAGTTTATACCTCCCGTAAAGTTTTTCCAGCAGATCCACCACGCCATCGAGCAGAATCACATCTTTCTGAAGCATCCTTTTGCCAATCTCAATGATCGCCTCCGTCTGCTCCGGCCGCACGCTGCGCTGCGAAACCACCAAAGAAGTCTCGACCAGCGACAGAACAAAGGCTTTGATACCGTACCCATATAACTCCATATTCTGCATTTCAATCCGGTACAGCGCTTCAATGGTTTCATTAACCGGCACAAATTCGGCCATTACCTCACAAAACTCATGTTCGGCGTCCCGAAAAAAATTCTCGTTCTCCCACAGGGTGTCGTCCGCATCAAAAGCGATAACTTCTATATTCCTTAAGTTCATATAACAAAATTACAGACAGCAATAACAATCGAAAAGATAAACAGATCATGAAGCAGGCAGGTTCGGATCGAGGTCTCAAGCTGAAAGCCCGGTGCTTCATAACCCTAAACTTTTCATCTTCGCGTTACATGTTTTTAAACAGAAAAATGTACTTTTGCAAGTCTGATGTGAAAAACAACAGCAAATAACATAAGAAAATCCGCAAAAACAGCATGGAACGACAAAAAATTAACCGGGTACTGGCTGACGGGCAAACGGGACGTCAGGTATTGGTAAAGGGATGGGTCAGAACAAAACGTGAAAGCAAAAATGTCAATTTCATTGCGTTGAATGACGGTTCGACTATCAATAATTTGCAGGTCGTTGCCGATGTGGAGAAGTTTGGCGAAAATTTCTTAAAGGATATCAACACGAGCGCTTCACTGGCCGTTACCGGCGAGCTGGTGGCTTCGGCGGGAAGCGGACAGGCCGTTGAACTGAATGCTTCGGAAATTATCATTTACGGGAAAGCCGATCCCGACAAGTACCCGATCCAGCCGAAAAAGCACAGTCTGGAGTTTTTACGTGAGAATGCCCATCTCCGGTTCCGCACCGCCACATTCAGCGCTGTTTTCCGGATCCGCCATGCCATGGCCTATGCCATTCACAAATTTTTCAACGATAAAGGGTTTTATTACCTGCACACCCCGGTCATCACGGCTTCGGATGCTGAAGGCGCCGGACAGATGTTCCGGGTGTCAACCCTGCCGGCAATCAATCCTCCCCTGAACGAAGAAGGACAGGTTGATTTTACCCAGGATTTTTTTGGCCGCTCCACCAACCTGACCGTTTCAGGCCAGCTTGA
Source organism: Prolixibacteraceae bacterium (assembly GCA_038562555.1). Classification (GTDB taxonomy): domain Bacteria; phylum Bacteroidota; class Bacteroidia; order Bacteroidales; family Prolixibacteraceae; genus JBCFBK01. Next base: position 11,511 of record JBCFBK010000081.1, read on the forward strand.
AGGTGAACTTGGCGCAACCGCGCTGGGTGAAATTTACACCTTTGGACCGACATTTCGTGCCGAAAACTCGAATACGACCCGCCATCTGGCCGAGTTCTGGATGATCGAGCCGGAAATGGCTTTTTATGAACTGAAAGATAACATGGATCTGGCCGAAGAATTTCTGAAGTATCTGATCAGCTATGCCCTGGAGCACTGCCGCGATGACCTGAAATTTCTGAGCAATCGTCTGCAGCAGGAAGAAAAGAACAAACCCGAGGATCAGCGTTCGATGGAGCTGGTCGAAAAACTTCAGTTTGTGCTGACAAATGATTTTATTCGCTGCACGTATACCGAAGCCATCGATATCCTGAAGAATTCGAAGACATATAAAAAAGGGAAATTCCAATATCCGGTCGACTGGGGAGTTGACCTGCAAAGCGAACATGAACGTTACCTGGTTGAAAAACACTTCCGGAAGCCGGTGATCCTGATTAATTATCCAAAAGAGATCAAGGCATTCTACATGAAACAAAACGACGACGGCAAAACCGTGGCGGCCATGGATGTGCTTTTTCCGCAGATCGGCGAGATCATCGGCGGATCGGAGCGCGAATCAGACTATACCAAACTCGTAACCCGTATGGAAGAAATGGGCATCCCGGCCAAAGAAATGTGGTGGTATCTCGATACCCGCCGGTTTGGAACCGTTCCTCATGCCGGATTCGGGCTGGGCTTTGAACGGTTTATCCTCTTTGTCACCGGGATGGGTAATATCCGCGACGTAATCGCTTTTCCGCGCACGCCGAAAAATGCTGATTTTTAAAATACCCCCTGGCCCGGTGCAGAGCTTTAAAGGGAAACTCCGCTCATTCCTGTTTTTTTCATACATTTGTAAACAGAAGACATCTATTTGAAAAAAGCAGGAAACAATGCCATCTCAAAAACTCAGCTTACAGCAAAAATTATTACAGAAGCTGTCACCTCAGCAAATACAGGTGATCAAGCTCCTGGAAATCCCTACTGTCCAGCTTGAGCAGCGTATTAAAAAGGAGTTGGAAGAAAATCCTGTTCTGGAACTGACAAGCGAGTCGCAGGATGAAGGCGGGGAAGACCAGGACGACCAGTCGGCCGGTGAAACAGATAAAGACAGCGATGAATTTTCACTGGAAGATTATATGGATGACGATGATATCCCCGAATACCGGCTTTCATCGAACAATTATTCAAAAGACGACCGGCAGATTGATATCCCTTTCTCGGCGGGCACCAGTTTTAATGAGTCGATGAGTGAGCAGTTAGGCCTGACTAATTTAACGGAAACACAGAAACAACTGGCCGAGTACATCATAGGAAATATTGACGAAGACGGGTATTTACGGCGGGATCTGGCCTCAATCAGCGATGATCTGGCCTTCAACGTGAACGTAACCGTGAGCGAAGAAGAACTGGAAGAAATTCTCAAAATTATCCAGGACTTTGATCCGGCAGGAGTCGGAGCGCGCGATCTGCAGGAGTGTCTGATCCTCCAGCTCCGGCGCAGAAAGGATAATGCCTACACGCCATTGGCCATGAAGATCCTGAAGGAGAGTTTTGATGAATTTACCCGGAAGCACTACGATAAGATCATCCGGAAATATGAAATTACCGAAGAAGACCTGAAGAATTCTGTCAACGAAATTCTGAAGCTGAATCCGAAACCGGGGAGTTCTTACAGCAATCCGCTCAGCAAATCCAACCAGGTGATCGTCCCTGACTTTATTCTTGAAAACAATGACGGCGAACTTCAGTTATCGCTTAACCAGCGTAATGTGCCCGATCTGAAGATGAGCAGCACCTATCTGGATATGATGCGTTCGTACAACGAAAACCGCAAAAACATTTCACGCGATCAGAAAGACGCGCTTTTGTTTGTCAAGCAGAAAATGGACTCAGCCAAATGGTTCATCGATGCCATCCGCCAACGGCATCAGACCCTGTTACTGACGATGTCGGAAATTATCGATTTTCAAAAGGAGTATTTTCAGGACGGGGACGAAACAAAGTTGAAGCCTATGATCCTGAAAGACATAGCCGACCGTACCGGTCTTGACATTTCTACCATATCGCGGGTGTCGAACAGCAAATACATCCAGACCCATTTCGGCATTTTCCCCCTAAAGTATTTCTTTTCGGAGGGCATGCAAAAAGATACCGGAGAAGAAGTTTCAACCCGGGAAATCAAAAAAATACTGGAGGAATGCATCTCCGCTGAAAATAAGCACCGCCCGCTGACAGACGACAGGCTGGCGCAGATATTAAAGGAAAAATCTTATCCGATAGCCAGGCGGACAGTTGCCAAATACCGGGAACAGCTTGGCATTCCGGTTGCCCGGTTAAGAAAAGAACTTTAAACAGACTCTTCGGTTTTAGAGATAAGATAACACACCAGGAAAGATCAGTTTAAAAAATGGACGCAGGTCAATATCGTAAAAGCTTTAACATTTCAATTGAATGAAGATCAAACAAGGCATCGCACGTGGAGTTTCAGCCATCTTTCATCCGTTGATCATCCCGACACTCGCATTTTTACTGTTCATGAATACCGGGTTTTATTTTTCAGCGCTTTCCTTCGATGTAAAAAGGCTGATGCTACTGGTGGTTTTCCTGTGCACTTTTTTGCTTCCCCTCATCAGCATGGGCCTCATG
>JBCFBK010000082.1:0-13307 GCA_038562555.1 Prolixibacteraceae bacterium
GGTTGAAGATCTGTTATTTGAACAATATATTCAAACAAAAAGACCAAAAGATTCAAGAAAGTTTTCAACAATAACATGTTGAACAGCTGTTATTTGTAGGTTTTCTTAGAGGCACTATATAGATATGTACGAATTTGCGAATGCAATTCTAAAAGCTGGGAGAGTTCATATATGATATTTCCAGAGTTGAACGCATCCGGTTACAAGCACAGTACGATCTACTTTAATACGGAGTTCGAAGGTATACTTGCGAAACTTGTTGCTTGTTATAAATTGATATTGACAGAAAATGTAACCTTACCAAATGATGAAAACAAAATCAGAGATATAATACTCTATAATTATTTAAAAAGAGAAAGCTATAAAAGAATGCTAGGGCTTTCTGATTACTTATTTGACCGTGAATTGACGGAAAACGCCGGGAGAATAGACATTCGTATAATGCCGATCAATCCATTTATAAATGACGAGGCTTATTATATTATAGAATGTAAAAGGTTGGATACTAACAATCCGATTGGGACAACAGGATTAAATGGAGAATATATCTCTGAGGGTATTTGTCGTTTTACATCTTCAAAATATTCATGCTATTACAAAACCAATGGTATGGTGGGATTCGTTGTACAGCCGATGAATATCCAGGAAAACATTACATTTCTGAATGCTATTATAAGTATGTCTCATTTTCCGTCTAATACGCAACAGAATATTCAGCAACGGAAATTAGTTGACGATTTTGATTATTTCTACTGGTCGACGCATAACATTGGTGATGATGAGATTATTATTTATCATTTGATGTTAGACTTTTCAAATAATATTGAGGGAAAACGGAAGAGTGGATTAAACGCTGTTCATAAGAAAGGAGATAGTTGACCTTTGCGGCAGAGGTGGATTAAATAAATAGTTTTAATTGATCAGCAGAGAACGTATAGTTGCCAATTTCTTTCTCGTTGATAAAACTGTTAATTCTGAAATAATCTCTTTCGTCGTACGCCTCAGCTATGATTTTAGCTGTTTTTTCCGGAATGGAGTCAATAACTGGAATTCTAAGTTTTCTTAAATTTTGACTTTGCCATCTCGGATATCCTCCATTCATTTTGTTGCCTAATTCGAGAAGTTGATTTTTTACAAAATCAGTCATGAGAATTGCAGCCAGTAGTTTTAGTCTTGCATTGCTCGGGCCGGTTATATAGTAAAGATTATGATGTGGATAATACTTTCCGGGATCTATGAATAGATGAATATTTCCAGAGATGTCGGGCAAAATAATCTTCGTTCTTTGTGTTAGTTGTGGAATGATTTTATCTATTGTTTTGTACCATAAACAAGGATTTTTTTTTGCAATGTGTCTTTTCACAAGCAAGTCTTTCTGAGATTCCAAATACTTCTTGGCTCTCGGAAATTTATTAAGGTCTATTAGACCGCCGTTGTTATCAAAAGGATTGATGATAAAATTTCCAGACCATTTTAATTGGTTATTTTTGACATCTTTAGATGTTAAAACAGGAATCAATAATTCTTTCTCAACGATAGATTCAAGGTCTTTCCTTATGAATACCTTGTCTGCTCCCGTTGCTACTCCAATGCCGATTTTGAACCCTTGGTTTTCAATAGAGTCAAGGAATATTTCGTGCTTACGCCCGGTTTTGTCATATGAAAACCAATTCAGAATATTACGAGTATTTAAGGTTCTTACCGGTTTGATGTCCTTGTCAATTCTATCCAGATCAGAAATATTGTGAATTTGATAATATTTTTCTTGTTTTCGGTCACTTGACTTATGGATGGTAGTTATGGCCGGATATGCTATAACCGCTTCTTCAAAGGGGCAAGTTCCTTCTAAGTCGATAATCTCATCTATTGTGTAATTCAGACGAATGACATTTCGCAGACTTTTTCCATATAGGTTTTTTAACCAACGGTTTGAACATATAAATGAGAGAATACCGTTATGCTTTAATAAACTTAATCCCTTTTCATAAAAAGCTATATACAAATCGCTCCTATGTGTGAATGAGGCAAATCTCTTGCGATATTCTACTTTTTGCTTTTCAGGGATATTCTCATGTCTAACATAGGGGGGATTTCCTATTATTAAATCACATTTGCCAGTAACTGAAAGTAAGAAATCTTGCTGAGTTATTAAGCCTTTGGGGAGATCGACAGAGAGTTGGTTTAGACGAGCAGTTATTCTTTCGTTAAGCAAGTTAACCATATTCCAGTCAAACTCAAAAAATTTGAGGTTTGATAAAGCCTCTTGAAAAGAGAAGTCGAATTCCAAAGAGGACGCGTGGAGACGATTTATAATTGAAATCGCAAATGCACCGTCGCCGGCAGCGGGTTCAATTACTTGAACGTTTCGAAGGTCGAACTCGGGACGATAACCAACGCGGTCAAGCATAAAGTCTACGACACTAGACTTTGTAAGGACTAATCCATGTTGATTCCCATTTGTTCTAGTACCATATATCATTTCTCAAAATCTTTTAGCTTACCTTGAATAAATCCCATAAAGGATAATAGGAAAGTATCAAAGGAGACATCATCTTGGGGACAGGCAAATTTCATTGAATTATCCGTCCAAATTAAGGCTGTTGAAGTATAATGTCTTTCCTGCATCAGCTTCTGGCAAAGTAACACATAACGTTCCAGGTAACTGGTCTCATAAAACTCAGGTCGGACTTTGAAATAAGGTTCCTGTAATCGAACTCGAGTTGTTGATTTATTGGTTTTCTCCACTAGAATTACATAACCAAGCCATGGTTGTTGGTTCTGAGGAAATCCATTTTCCCTGAATGCAGTCCATAGATCCACAGCACTGCCTAATGCTTCCTCTGTCCTGTTGTTGAAATTATTTCCAAATGAACCCACCTGGGATTTAAACTCCACAACTGCGATGAGCTGCTTATTCGGAGCAATTATTAGAAAATCCCAATCTTTGGTAGGGCGAAAAAAACCAGGAAGACTATTCCCCTTGATATATATACAAGATTCCGGAATGCCTAAATCTTTTGAAACATAAGCTAAGAGCCCTATGAGTCCGTCAAGTTGTTTCCCTCCAGTTACTGAACTTCGATTACCTTGATCAGACTTTTTTTGCCCTTTTGCCTGTGAATCTCTTGTTTCCCAGAAATGTTCTATAGCGCGGACTAAGTGTTTCTGATATTTTTCGGTAGATAATCTTTCCATTAAAATCGGATATTAGTCAGGTGTAAAGTTAATAATAATCCACGATCAATCGGGTTGCTATTGCTGAAGACATCAAAATTGAATTGTTGTTTGTTTTACAAATCAAAGCGAATTTCGGGTACCAGGAGTGAATGGATATAAGGAAGTTCACTAAAGAAATGCAATATCAACCACCAATAGATAGTTTTTCTATTGACTAAAACAGGAAACTAAAATTAGGACCATGGATAAAAGCGGAACATTGCAGAATATGATTTAGAACCGGAAAAGGCTTAGAATCATAGTTCTGCTAAGTTAAGTATAAAATATTTGATGATATATTTAGATGGCATATATTGTTGCTGAGATTATTCGTAAATATCATCCTTGCGGTTTCCATTGAGGTCGCAGAATATAAAGAAATTCAAGTTGTTGCAAAAAATAGGCTCCTGAAACAAATAAGTAAAGACACTATGGGGATAAAGTATAATGATTTTTTGGGATTAAAAACCACCAGATTTGACTCAAGCTTCTGTAAAGTTTCTATTGTGAGTTATAAAAATTCCGTATCAGAAGAGTGGCATTGTCACGAGAATTTTCATCTCTCAGCAATTCTGTCCGGGGGGAATTTAGAATCCAGAAAGAGAGAAGATATAAATGTATCTCCGGGTAAACTTTTGGTTTATAATCAGGAAGAGATCCATCGCAACAGGTTTACCCGGTTCCCCTCCAAAAATCTGAATCTGGAAATAAAGGATACTTTTTTTAAAAAATATGATCTTATGCCCAGCTATTTGAGTTTTACTCATTCCGGCAAAATCGATAGCTATTTCAGCCTGATTAAAATATACAGTGAGCTGACGATTAATGACCAATATACAGGCGACACTATTCTCGCGTTATTAAGATCGATGTTTTCAAAAGAAGAGAAATCATATCCAAACCCCTTATGGCTGAAAAAGCTGCATGAAATCATTGAAAATCGATGGGACGAATTTATTTCACTGGAAGATCTGGCTTTGGAACTTCGGGTACATCCGGTAACCATATCTAAATATTTTCGGAAATATTCCAATTGTACCCTGGCAGACTATATGCGAAAAATAAAAATTGAGAAGGCCTTGCATCTGATATTACATAGTAAAAGGTCAATCACCGAGACAGCTTTTATCTGTGGTTTCTCGGATCATAGCCACATGATCCGGTTGTTCAAATTTTATCTGGGGTTTAGGCCAAAGGAAATTTCTCTGCTACAATCTGTATGCTGACTAATATCATTCTATTTTTTCTACCTGACTCTTCTCAATTTTGCTCTGTAAAAATTTAGAGTTATGAGAAAAAAACTGACGATGACTTTTTTGCTAATGATTCTTTCAATTCTCTCCCAGTCACAGGGGGTATCAAAAAATGAAATAAAAGAGGCTTCTTATAAAATTGCTGAACTCGTAAAATTCAACTATGTACTGAAGGAAAAGGGTTATGAGATAGCAGCAAAGTTTATAAAAAATTATAAAACGGGGCGGTTCGATTTTGCCGATAATTGGAAGCAACTCGATTCGGTGATGACAAAAAGTTTAAATGAAATAAGTAATGATGGTCATTTATACACATGGCATAACCTGGAAATCGTAAAGCAATTAAAACAGGAAAAGAGCGAAGAAAGGAAGGAAGATGTACTTTCTTTTTCAATGATAGAAAGGCTTTTGAAAGCAATTTTGGATTTCAAAAGATTGAAATAATTGAGGGTAGTATCGGTTATCTTAAACTTTCAAAGATCAACATATCCGGAGAAAGCTTGAAGACTCTATATGCCGCTATGGAATTTGTAAAGAATACCAAGGCCCTTATAATTGATCTTAGGGATAATAGTGGTGGTGGTAGCACCGTGGGATCTGTTCTGGAAACCTTTTTCATTGAAGAGGAAACAGAATTATTAGAATTCAGAAGCAGGAACGGGAATGTAGAAATGGAAAAAACCGTCCCGTGGCTTTTAGAAAAGAAGTATACAAAGCCTTTGTTCATTTTAATAAATAACAGAACGGCGTCTGCGGCTGAAGCATTTACTTTTGCATTACAACATCAGTCCAGGGCAATGGTTGTAGGCGAACCCTCTGCCGGAGCAGCCTTTATGAATACGTATTTTCTCGTCAACGACTATATCGTATTGGCTGTTTCTAACAATGCACCTTTTTTGCCCGGAACTCAATTAACCTGGCAAGGAATAGGAGTAAAGCCTGACATTCCTGTTAATGAAAACGATGCTAAGGAGAAAGCATTGGAGGTATTTCGTAGAAAAATTCGACAAGGAATGAACTGATGTATTCCGGCTCCGCCTCACATTGTTTTTGATCACGAGCCAGTATGTTTTTAGACCTTTTCACGATAGTTTGGACTTCCATATAACGGTTTTGCGGGTTGAGTAGGCAAGGTCTTCAAAAGCCAGTTTGGGGAACAGATATCCCGCTGGATAGCTCCCTGGTCGACATGGATGACTGTTGAACAGGAGTAAAGCAGGACTAAAAACAGGATTCGCTTATTCAGATTCACTTTAAGCGACTCTAAGGATCTTTCCATTTCAAAAATAGGGGATAAATTGACAACAACCTTATTTTAGTCAGGCCAAAGTGGGGGGTGATCTGATCTTTATGGAAGGGTATTTTGTTCATTTTGTTTTCAATCATGTTGTAATCCAGTAAGTTATTTCTGTGCCCTCAATTGTGGGCAATTTGCCTTCCTTGCCTAATTTAGGAAGATCTTACCTTTATTCCGCTATATATATTCTTTGGATTGTTTTAAAACTAAATTGAATCTAACACTATGAAATTAAGATGGTTAACATTTTTTATTATTTTGTCGACACTTTTTATTTCAGGTTGTCAGGATGACGAAGCAGATCTTCCTTCTGTAACGAAAGACCCTGTTCTTGAGTTGTCGGCCGGAACCATTCATACGGTGCAGGGAAGAGTGATGCGTATGGAAGGTGAAATTAGTGACGAAGTAGGCCTCCTTTCGGTCAATCTGAAAAATGACAATTGGTTTTTAGACAAGACCATTTCTTTTTCGACCGATTCGTTGATCAAAGACTATGATTTACGGTACGACTTCAAAGTGCCGGAAGGTGCAACCGCTGCGGACGATGAGGTTACGATCACCGTAACCAATGTAGGTGACAGGAAAGTGATCAAAACAGTCGTGGTTAAAATGGATGGTGATTTTGTTGTTCCCGCTCTTACTGTAAGCAGTCCTGTTGATGGGCTGACTGTGGCCCCGGTTGTTCCTAATCCTCTCGATTTGTCTTGCTTAGTTACTGATTCGAGACGTCTGGGTTACCTGGTTGTAACGGAAAGTTCGCTGGAATTGTATGACAGTATTTCTTTTGAAGCGACCGCCATAAAGAGCCACGAGTACCAGAAGACAATTAATCTCCCGCCCGATCCGCATGCATATGAGTTTAACTTTTTGATTGCCGACAGCGCAGGAAATAAAACAGAGAAGAAAATAGCCGTAAAAGTTTCGGCTGATTTTGACAAGATGTACTTGTCAGATGTGATTGCTGAGGCAGATCTGGCTACCGACCTTTTTGGGGTTCCGATGGTTATTGACAAAGTCGCACCATTTACATTCCAGGCCAAATACTATGCAGAAAAGGCGAATGTAGAAATTAAGTTTATCCCGCAGAAAACGAGTTTCTCCCCGCACTGCTATGGGATCAATCCCGATCTGCCGCAAAAACTGATCAACAGTCCGTCAACGGCGTTGCCGATCGTTCTTCCTGCAAAAGGATATTATAAGATCGATATCAATCTGGAAACCATGGAGTATGCGGTTGCACCGTATGTTCCGATCGATAGGCCCTACCGGGATTATATCAATATTACCCCCGACAACATGAACACTTACGTTGGCCCCTTATGTCTCGTTGGTTGCGGCTGGACCGATTTCAAAAATACGACCGGATGGGGATGGGATGGTACAAGCGCGAACAAGGTGATGACTGAGGATCCGGACAATCCATATTTGTACCGTCGCACGGAAGAACTGGAAGGGAAGTTTGAGCTGATCTTTGACGGATATCATCCGCAAGGATGGTGGCCGGAACCATTCTGGCGATTCGATAACGGCAGCAACCCTGAAAAAACGGTGATGAAGGGGGGAGCAAATCTTTCGATGATGGTGCCGACCAAGGCAAACTATCAAATCATTTTCGATACGCATTTAAACCGGGCAAAAGCTATAAAGGTGCAATAATCGTTAAAAGTAAAACATATGAGCAATATATTTTTTAAAGGACTGTTATTCCTGGTATTCGTTCTTGCTGGAACTGTTGTGCAGGCGCAAACCCGCCGTATTTCAGGAAATGTCACTTCAGGAGGTGAAGCACTCCCGGGTGTGTCTATTCAGATAAAGGGAACACAGAGGGGTACTATTACCGATAGTGAAGGCCGCTATTCGTTAACAGCATTCGATGGACAGGTACTTAAATTCAGTTTCGTAGGCTATCAGGAAAAGGAAATCACAATTGACGGACAATCGGAAATTAATGTTTCCCTGTCCGAGTCACAGATCGCACTGGATGAGGTGGTGGCCATTGGCTACGGAAAAGCTAAAAAAGGAGACCTGACGAGTTCGATCACCTCCGTAAAGGGAGAAGAAATGCGGAAAATGACGGTTGGAAATCCGGTTCAGGCTTTGCAGGGTAAAGCGCCTGGTGTTCAGGTTATTACCGGCAGCGGAGCGCCCGGTTCATCGCCTAAAGTGCTGATCAGGGGATTTACCTCGATTAACCTGAGTACCGATCCGCTTTATATTGTGGACGGTGTTCCCATGGGGAGCAACCTGAATTTTTTGAATACCAATGAAGTGGAGAGTATCCAGGTATTAAAAGATGCTTCGGCATCGGCGATCTACGGAAGCCGGGCTTCGAACGGTGTGGTCTTGATTACAACGAAACGGGGTGCCGCCGGAAAGACCAGCTTTAATGCCGATGTCACCTTTGGGTACCAGAAGTTTGACAAGCCTTATGATATGGCCGATGCTGAAGAGTACGCCAAAATCATGAACCAGTCGCTGGTAAATGGCGGATTGGCCGAACGGTTCCCTGATCCGGTATCATTAGGCCGCGGGACCGACTGGTGGGGAGAAGGGGTAAACCGGTTTTCTCCGCAGATGAATTTCAGCTTCCAGGCCTCGGGCGGCACGACAAAACATCAATATGCTGTGAGTCTGAACTATTACGACCAGTCATCCTTTTATAATTCGGGCGACTGGAAAAAATTCACGGCCCGATTGAGCAGTGACTGGAACTTCTCACCGGTCGTTTCTGCCGGTATCGTTCTTAATCCGCGCCGCGAGTACTGGCACAATATTCCGACCTGGTATCAGGATTATTTACTGATAGACCCGATTACGCCGATTTACGTCCCTGAAAACGAGCGGGAAGGCTTGAATGAATTCAGTATTTATGAAAGGTCGTACTACACGTATACCTGGAATCCGATTGCCCGTGATGCACGGAACTTTGGAAGGGGTGGTTATTATGCAGTCGGTTCAAACGCTTATCTTGATATCAAGCCATTTAAGGGATTACAGATCCGCAGTCAGATCAGCAGCGATCTCAAGTTTAATCAGACCGATAATTTCACACCTGAGTTCTCGATTGACGAAGCTCACGAATCGAGCAAGATCAATGCTGTTGAACGAAATATGTCGAACGACATTTACTGGAACTGGACCAATACGGCAACGTATGATTTCTCGAAAAACGACCACAATGTGACGGCTATGGTTGGGGGAACTTTTGAGAAATGGACAGGCACAAACCTTTGGGGTAAGAAAGAAGGCATTCCCAATAACACCGATCTGCTGCGGGAAATCGATGCCGGAACGCTGAACCCGACTACCGGCGGGACCCATTGGGAACAAACTATCGAATCATTCTTGGGCCGCGTGTCCTACAACTATGCCGGCGCCTATTACCTGACTGCTACCTATCGTGTTGATGGCTCATCCAAGTTCATGGCCAACAATAAATGGGCCACCTTCCCTTCGGTCTCAGCTGCCTGGCGAATTTCCAAAGCGCCTTTTTTCGAAAGCGCCACCTTTGTTGACGACCTTAAAGTGCGGACAGGATGGGGCCGACTCGGAAATCAGGGGCTTCCATCGAACGTTTATGCCTCGGGAATCGGACAGTACTACTATATTTTTGGTCCGGGTGAAGGTGATCTGGTTAATACCACTTATCCGACGAGTATGAAAAACGAAGACATCAAGTGGGAAACGGTGGAAGATATTAACCTCGGACTTGACTTCACCCTTTTTGAATCGAAAGTAGACGGTTCGGTCGAGTATTACCGGAAGAAAACAAAAGACATGCTTTTCCTGATGCCTTACCCAAACTACAGCGGTTTTCCCGATGATGCCAGGATATGGAGCAACATCGGCTCAATGGAATCAAAAGGTTGGGATATCGCGGTGAATTATCATGGCAGTGTTTCAGAACTGAAATACAATCTTGGTCTGACATTGATGACCGTGCAGGTGGAAGCCACAGACCTTCCCGATATGACCCCGGTGATTTACGGATCTAATAATTATACGCGTACGGTTGAAGGAGAAGTTCCGGGATACTATTTTGGCTACCGGACCAGTGGTTTGTTTCAGAATCAAACCCAAATTAACTCTCATTCAAGTGAACATGGTGCATTGCTGCAACCGGTTGCCAAACCGGGTGACGTCCGTTTCGAAGATACCAATTCCGATGGTGTTTTAAACGCTGATGACCGTGTAAACATTGGCAGCCCGTGGCCGGATTTTACCGGTGGTTTCAATCTTGACCTGAGTTACAAAAATTTTGACCTGGTGGCCAATGTCTATTTCAGTTTAGGCAATGAACTGGTCAACTGGAACAAAAGGAACTTGTACAGAACAACGGGGTCGTCGACTAATGTGATTTCCGGATTGTTGGGTACAGCCTGGCACGGAGAGGGAACCAGTAATAACATTCCTCGTGTGTCACACGTCGATCATAATGAGAATTACACGCGCTTCAGCGATTTCTTCGTGGAAGATGGCTCCTTTGCCCGTTTAAAAAATCTTCAGTTGGGCTATACCCTGCCAGCCTCGTTGATCTCTAAATGGGGTTTGTCTAGATGCCGCTTGTATATTTCAGGACAAAATATTCTTACAGTGACCGGTTATGATGGCGTGGAACCTGAAGTTTCAGGCGGGGTGCTTGATCTTGGCTTTGGCGAATGGCAATATCCGGTGCTTCCTACTTATTTAATCGGTGTGAATGTGGCTTTCTGATCTTAAACAGTAAATACTATGAAGACGAAAATAATCTATTTCCTGATTTGCTTTATTGCCGTATTAAACCCGGCCTGCGAGGATTTTATCGAGACAGAAGAGCGCGGTAAACAAAACCTTGATAATTATTTTACCAACGAATCAGAGTGTGAGGCGTTCGTAAACGGAATCTACAGCGGCTTTGCCAATCTTGAAGAATGGTGGAAACAATGGCTGAGATTGACAAATGAAATGGCTACCGACGATGCCTGGATGGGGAACCTGACCCAGGGAAACGGTGACTCCTATCCCTCGGCGCATTATTCCATGACGGCTTCAAACGCGCCGGGACGGTTAAAAGATTTCTATCAGCACAAGTATTATAACGTTGCTGCCTGTAATCTGGCCATTCATCGAATCGCCGACGCGCCCATTGCTGACGGGCTGAAGAACAGGCTGATTGGCGAAGCGAAGTTCTTCCGCGCTTTTAATTATTGGGAACTGGTGCAAAACTGGGGAGATGTGGTTCTGATCCTCGAGCCGACTGGTACAGCAGGGTTGAACCTCGCCCGTTCGCCTAAAGCAGATGTTTATGCGCAGATTGTAGCAGACCTGAAAGATGCAGAGCAGGCCCTTCCTGCAAGTTACTCCGGAGAAGACATTGGCCGGGCTACTAAAGGAGCTGTTCAGGCACTTTTGGCTCGTACGTACCTGTTTATGAAGGATTATCAAAATGCTTACAATTATGCCGGTCTGGTGATTAATTCGGGGACCTATCAGCTTGAACCTGAATTTGTCAATATCTGGAGCGTGTACAACCACAATGGAGTAGAATCTATCTTCGAATGGCAGTCGAACAGTAACCAATCATATGCCCTAGGAAGCCGTTTCGCTATTATTATGGCTGCTCGCGGGCAAACCTGGGCAGATCCTGAGAACAGCATGGACGGATGGGGCTGGTGTGTACCGACTTCTCATCTGGAACAGGCTTATTTTTCGGAAGGCGACGAGATCAGGAGGAAAAGTACGATCATTAAACTCGGTGACGCAGTTTACGGGGATGAAACCGATAATCCGGACTACCAGTTTGAGCCCGGCCAGAACAAATCATGCCGCGTATGGAGAAAATTTTATGTGCCAATTGCTATGCGCAGGCAATTGATTAAAGAAGATCAGCATGTTCCACTGCCCTATATCTTCCTTCGTTTAGGAGAGATGTATCTTACCCGTGCTGAAGCGGCTTTTTTTCTGAACAAACCGGCTGAAGCGCTCCAGGACATCAACACCCTGCGCGTGCGGGTTGATCTTCCCGCGAAAACAGGTTTGAGCGGTAACGACCTGCTTTATGCTATTTGGAAGGAACGTCGCCTGGAATTAGCCAATGAGGGGATGCGCCTTTACGACCTGCGTCGCCAGATTGACCCCGTTTCGAAAAAGCCGATGATTGCGATGGTGATGGGGCCAAGCGGATCGTTCGTCAAATACAATCTGGAAGAAAGTACCGACGAGTGGGAACTCAAGCATCCGGAAGAAAGACAGGATAAAGGAATCATGTTCATCGCCGGGCGTCATGAATTATGGCCGATCCCGCAAAGTGAGATCGACCGGAGTAATGGCATGGTGACACAGAATCCCGGGTATTAAGCGTACTGGCAGGCTGTTTGGGACGCCGGTTTGTTTCCCGCAAAAAAGGAGGGAGGGAATGTCCTTCCTCCGGAAATTTATTAATCAGAACATTTGGAATGAATCGATATAAGATGATCAATGCGATAATGCTTTCTCTTCTCCTCGCTTTCGTAGCGTGTGAAAAGAGAGGCGAGCCCGATGATGGCAATGCGGCGGGCTGGGGCGAAAAAATATTTGTTGACCCCACGGTTGAGTACCAGGAAATGGATGGGTTTGGAGCTTCCGACGCCTGGCGTTGCCAGTTTGTGGGTAAAAACTGGCCTGAAAGTAAGAAAGAAGCGATTGCTGATCTGCTTTTCAGCCGGGAGTTAAAGCAGGATGGTTCTCCGAAAGGGATCGGATTGTCGCTGTGGCGCTTTTACCTGGGTGCAGGAAGTTACGAACAAGGCTCAGCCAGCGGGATTGTGAGTGACTGGAGAAGGGCCGAATGCTTTCTTTCGCCCGACGGCACGTATGACTGGACTAAACATCAGGGACAGCAGTGGTTCTTAAATGCCGCGAAAGAGCGGGGTGTGGAGAAGTTCCTGGCCTTTACCATTGCGCCGCCGGTTCAGTTTTCAAAGAATGGAAAGGCCACAGCCCCTGCTGACGGCAGCATGAATATACAAGCCGGTAAAATGGACGATTATGCCGAATTTCTGGTGAAGGTGTGTGAGCATTTTAAACAACAGGGTACCCCGTTTCACTACCTCAGCCCGGTGAACGAACCGCAATGGGCCTGGACGGGTGACGGGCAGGAAGGCACGCCGGCCACCAATACCGAAGTAGCCGAGCTGACGCGCCATATTTCGTCGGGGCTGGAGGAAAGGAGCCTGAACACGCAGGTCGTGATTGGTGAAGCTGGCTCGCTCGACTTCCTCTATGCCGGGAACAAGGCCGGAAGAGACCATCAGATCGATGAGTTTTTCAAGACTGGTTCGGCCAAGTCAGTTGCCGGCCTGCCCAATGTGGCTAACCTGATCTCGGGACACAGCTATTTCACTACCTTTCCTAACCAGAAACTGATTAGTACCCGTCAGCAATTGGACGCAAAGCTGGCATCGACGCCAGGATCACCAGGCTTTTGGCAATCGGAATTTTGTATCCTTGAAAATACTGACGACATCGGCGGGGGATGGAACCGGGACCTGACCATTAATACCGCTTTGTATGTAGCCCGCGTC
>JBCFBK010000082.1:13317-14054 GCA_038562555.1 Prolixibacteraceae bacterium
ATCCATTTCGACCTGACCCTTGCAAATGCCCGTTCCTGGCAATGGTGGACGGCATTGTCGCAGTATGATTATAAGGACGGACTTATTTTTCTCGATAACGGGAACAATGGCATAAACGGACCGGGCCACCCTGATGCTGAAACGCTGAAAACCGACGGTTTTGTCAGGGAATCAAAATTGCTCTGGGCGCTTGGAAATTACTCCCGTTTTGTAAGACCGGGAATGGTTAGGGTGAAAGCAGGTTTTACGCTTCCGAAAACGGAAGAAGAACAGGCCAAAAATCTAATGTTTTCAGCCTATAAAGACAGGAGCAACAAAGAGTTGGTACTGGTTTTTGTAAATTATTCGGTAAAAGAGAAGAAACTGACCATAGGCAATCTGGACAAAGGTATCAAACTCGCTGAGACAATTGCCGAGGCCTATACGACCTCAGAAAACTCCAGCCTTCAAAAGTCGGTTATCGAGATTGATAAGATTGCTGTGCCGGCACGTTCTGTGATGACCCTTTGCCTTAAGCTGCAATAAGCAACATAAAAAACGAAAATAAGAAACGGCCCACTCAGCGGGTCCTACCTGGCAGAAAAGACTCAGGGCGGGCAGGAGGGAAGGTATAATCAACGGAGGAATTTAATGATGAAGTTATATCGTTTGGCAAGCCTGGTTTTTATTTCTTTTTCTTTCCTGATTGTCAGGGGACAATCCGATCAACGCCAACTGATCTCCCTGGCCGGTGAATG
>JBCFBK010000083.1:0-13740 GCA_038562555.1 Prolixibacteraceae bacterium
GCGTAGACCTGCAAAAGGACATGGCTGCCCGGCCCGAAGGCCGGCAACTTCTGTACAGCTTGCAGCAGTACATGGCCGGTGAACACTTTAACCCAAAAACAGAAATTGAACCTGATAAATTGAGTGCGCTGTTAGTTCAATAGAGCCGCGTTCCCTGCAGGCCTGGAACGATCGTTCGTTGCCTGTTTTTCGGGCAGGCAGTATTGCTACGCCCTTGCCGAGCCAGAAACGGAAGAGGGTAACAAGGTAACAAGGTAACAAGGTGGCAAGGTGACAAGGTGACAAGGTAGGAAGGTAAACCCTGCAACCCTGTAACCCTGCAACCCTGTAACCCTGTAACCCTGTAACCCTGTAACCCTGTAACCCTGCAACCTTACAACCTTTTAATTTATTAATTCATAATTGATATGACCCAAGTTAAAGCCTGGAACGAGAAAGTGAAGATCCCCACCTACGGGATCGGAAAGCCTGAGAAAAACCCGATGTTTCTTGAAAAGCGGGTTTACCAGGGAAGCAGCGGTGTGGTTTATCCGCATCCGGTGATTGAGAAAATTCTGGACGGAAAAGAAGACCGGGAGTGGAACGCCGTCTTTCTGGAAAACCAGTATCTGCTTATCATGATTCTGCCCGAATTGGGAGGAAGGATCCAGATGGCCTACGATAAAATGAAACAACGCCATTTCGTCTACTATAACCAGGTAATCAAGCCGGCCCTGGTGGGCCTGACCGGTCCCTGGATCTCGGGCGGAATTGAATTCAACTGGCCCCAGCACCACCGGCCGTCGACCTTTGAGCCGGTGGATTCGTGTATTGAGGAAAATGCTGACGGCAGCGTCACTGTGTGGTGCAGCGAGGTAGAGCGGATGTTCCGTACCCGCGGTATGGCTGGCTTTACCCTTCATCCCGATAAAGCTTACCTGGAGATCAGGGTGAAGCTGTACAACCGGACCAGCTTTCCGCAGACCTTCCTTTGGTGGGCCAATCCTGCCGTGAAAGTGAACGACGCGTACCAGTCGGTTTTCCCGCCCGATGTCAATGCTGTCTTTGACCATGGCAAGCGCGATGTCTCGGAATTCCCCATGGCCCGGGGAACCTACTATAAGGTGGATTATTCGCCCGGCACCGATATTTCCCGTTATAAGAACATTCCGGTTCCGACTTCCTATATGGCCATCACCTCGAAGTATGACTTTGTGGGTGGCTATGAGAACGACAGTAAAGGCGGCCTGCTTCACGTGGCCAATCACCACGTATCGCCCGGCAAGAAACAATGGACCTGGGGAAACAGCGATTTCGGGAAAGCCTGGGACAGGAACCTGACCGATGAGGATGGTCCGTATATCGAGCTGATGTGCGGTGTGTACACCGACAACCAGCCCGACTTTTCATGGATTATGCCGGGTGAAGAAAAGAGTTTCAGCCAGTATTTTATGCCTTACCGCGATCTGGGCGTGGTGAAAAATGCCACCAAAGAGGCCATGGTTAATCTTGAAGTAAAAGATGAATCAATTGTTTTAAAGATATATACCACAGCCAGGTATGACAACGGTCGGATTGTTGTTAAGGATGAAGGAAAACTGTTGCTGGACGAACGTTTTGATTTTCATCCGGGTACATCGTATGAAAAACACATGATCAGAACAGGACCTGAACCGGCCCGGCCCGAGATTTCGGTCTACACCTCCGACGGGAGACTGCTGGTGAGCTGGCAGCCTGAGCCGGATCAGGAAAAAGCAATTCCCGAACCGGCAAAGCCGGCCAGACAGCCCGAGGAGATCGCGAGCAATGAACAACTCTACCTGACGGCACTTCATCTGGAGCAGTACCGGCACGCCACCTACGACCCCCGGCCGTACTATGAAGAGGCTCTCCGGCGTGACCCGAAGGATAGCCGCTGTGCCAATGCGCTTGGATTGTGGTACCTGCGAAGAGGCCGTTTTGCAAAGGCTGAAGCGTATTTTCGGACAGCCATTGCCACGCTGACCGAGCGGAATCCCAATCCCCTCGACGGCGAGCCGTATTTCAACCTGGGACTTGCTTTGTGTTTCCAGGGACGCGATCAGGAGGCTTACCCGGTCTTTTATAAATCGGTTTGGAACGCAGCCTGGATGGACAGCGGTTATTTCCAGCTTGCACGACTTGCCGCCAAAAAGCAGGACTGGGAGGGTGCCCTTGAACTGATCGAGCGCTCGCTGATCAGGAATTGGCACAATCATAAAGCCCGCCACCTGAAAGTGAGCATCCTGCGCAAGGCAGGCCGTACGGCCGATGCCCTCCGTCTGGCGGATGAGTCGCTTGCCCTGGACCGGTTTAACTTCGGTATTTTGTATGAAACGAGCATGTTGCTTCACAACGCCCAAGGGTATGCTAATAATTTCGAGCAACATGGGAGTTCCATACGACCATTAAAAAACAAATTATTAACGGATAAAAAGGTGCTGCTGGCCGCTTCGGCCTCCGAACAGAATACCGGTGAAGAGGCGCTGAAAAGTCTGATCCGCGGAAATATTCACAACTACATTGAATTTGCGCTGGACTATGCGCTGGCAGGACTTTATCAGGAAGCCGCCGGACTGATCCGGATCGGGATTGCCGAACAGGGCGGAAAACCTGTCTATCCGATGGCCCTGTATTACAAGGCCTGGTTTGAATGGCAATCGGGCGAGGGGGATGCTGTCCTGAAGACCCTGGAGCAGGCGGCTGCTGCCTGTCCCGATTACTGCTTCCCCAATCAACCCGAAGCGGTTGTGGTGCTGGAATGGGCGAAAAGCCAAAACCCGGCCGACGCCCGTGCGCCTTACTATCTGGGGAATTTCTGGTATAACGCACGTCAGTATGAGGAGGCCGTTGCCAACTGGGAGCTGTCGGCTGCGCTGGACGACCGTTTCCCTACGGTTCACCGAAATCTGGCCCTGGCGTACTTCAACAAGCTGAACCTGCCTGAAAAGGCCCTGAAAGAGCTGGAGCAGGCCTTTGGACTCGATACCACCGATGCCCGGGTGCTGATGGAGCTGGATCAGTTGTACAAACGCCTGAAACGGGCACCGGAAGAAAGGCTGAAGTTTTTACAAAAATATCCGGTACAGGTGGACGATCGGGACGACCTTTACCTGGAGCAGGCCACGCTTTACAATCAGTTGGGGGAACACGATAAGGCCTTTGAACTGATCATGTCGCGCAGGTTTCATCCCTGGGAAGGAGGCGAGGGGAAGGTGACCGGGCAGTACGTGTATAGTCTGGTTTCAATGGCACAAAAAGCTATACACGACGGGGTCTTCGCCGAAGCTGTCCGCTTGCTGGAACAGGCCCGGAGCTATCCTGAAAACCTGGGTGAAGGCAAGTTGTACGGCGCCCAGGAAAATGAAATTCTCTACTGGCTTGGCGTTGCCCATGAACAACTGGGTGAAACGGATCAGGCCCGCACTTACTGGAAGCAGGCTTCGAAGGGACTGACGCAGGTGTCGTCGGCCATGTTCTACAACGATCAGCAACCCGATACGATCTATTATCAGGGACTGGCCCTGCGGAAACTGGGAGAGGAAGAAGAAGCGAAAAAGCGGTTTCAGATGCTGGAGAGCTACGGAGAACAGCACCTGCACGACCAGGTGAGAATAGATTATTTTGCCGTTTCGCTGCCGGACCTGCAGATCTGGGAAGACGACCTGGACAAACGTAACCGCCAGCTTTGCGAATACCTGATGGACCTGGGAAACGCCGGGCTGAACGCCGGATAAACAGATACTTTAATTAAATGGAGTTAAATAACTATGTGTTAAGATGATCAAATTGTATTTGCTGATAGTAATAATTTTGCTTTTGGCCGGTGTTTCCACACAGGCGCAGCAGATTCCCCTACGGGAAAGGCTGTCGCTTGCGGGCTCCTGGATGCTGAACTTGGATCCGTCGGCGAGGGGTCTGCAGGAGCATTGGCAGGACAGCAGCTTCGTTGAGGAGGTCCGGCTTCCGGGTACCCTGGAGGAAAACGGGAAAGGCGAAAAAGTTGAAAAGACAACGACCGATCATCTCAATCAAATTTACGCCTACACGGGAGCAGCCTGGTACCAGAAAGATGTGATGATCCCCGAATCATGGGCGAACCGCGATGTGACGCTATTCCTGGAGCGCACCAAAGCTACACGGATATGGATCGATGGTCGGTACGCCGGACAATGCAGTCTGCTGTCGGTGCCGCATCGCTATGAGCTGAAGGGCTTGCTCAGCCCCGGCAGGCACCGTCTGACGATCCGGATCGATAATTCGCCCGCCCTTTTCCCGGTGGGCGGTTCCCATGCGCTGAGCGAACACACCCAGACCAACTGGAACGGCATCATCGGGAAGCTGTACCTGGAAGCGCTTCCGGAAACGCGGATCGAATCGGTACGGGTCACCCCCGATGCTGCCCGTAAGCTGGCCAAACTGCGGATCCGCCTGCAGGGGAACTGGCCGGAAGCCGGATCGCTGGTCATTGGCCTGAAGGCTGCGAATACCTCGAATCAACAGGACTTTCCGGAAATGCGGATCGACCTTCAGCGCGACATGCCCGACTCGCTCCCGGAGGTCAGCTATCCGCTGGGTGAACACGTCCGCCTTTGGAGCGAATACTCGCCGGCCGTGTATAAAATCATCGTGAAGTTGTATACAGGCCACCGGATGCTCGACACCGATACGGTGCCCTTTGGCCTCAGAACGTTTAAGGCTGAAGGAACACAGTTTTCCGTTAACGGCAATACCACCTTCCTCAGGGGAAAGAACGACTGCTGCATTTTTCCGCTTACCGGTTACCCGCCGATGAACACGGCGGCATGG
Source organism: Prolixibacteraceae bacterium (assembly GCA_038562555.1). Lineage (GTDB taxonomy): Bacteria > Bacteroidota > Bacteroidia > Bacteroidales > Prolixibacteraceae > JBCFBK01. The sequence goes on from JBCFBK010000083.1 coordinate 4,807, forward strand.
CAGGTGCTGTTTCGCAAGGCAAAAAGTTATGGCATCAATCATTACCGCTTTCATTCGTGGACGCCGCCCGAAGCGGCTTTTGAGGCGGCCGACCGCGAAGGGATCTACATCCAGACGGAGCTGCCTGACTGGTCGGTACTGACCGAAAAAGACACCTTCCGTACCCGGTTTCAGCTTCAGGAGGGATTGGCCATTCTGGACACCTACGGCAATCATCCTTCGTTTGTGCTGTTAACACTGGGGAATGAGCTGACCGGTGACAGCGCTGTTCATAACAGGCTGGTGTCGCAACTCAAAAAACAGGATGACCGCAGGTTATATGCCTACGGGACCAATGCCTTTTTCACAGATCCCGCCCCCGGCATCCACGACGATTTCTGGGTGACCATGCGTACCGGCGGCGAAACGGCTGGGGGCAGGTTTGACCTGCGCGGCTCTTTTGCCACCACCGAAGACAGTACCAGCGGTATCCTGAACGCGATGAAACCCAATAGCCGGCGCAATTTTTCTTCGGCCGTGGCCGGAGTGAGCATGCCGGTGATCGGCCACGAAACCGGACAATACCAGTTGTACCCGGATTATTCCGAAATACCCCGTTATACAGGCCTGTTGCGGCCGTCAAACCTGGAGGTGTTCCGGCAACGCCTGACAGAGGCGGGCATGGGCGACCAGGCAGAGGCCTTTTTTAAAACCTCCGGCATGCTCGCGGCACTGCTTTACCGTGAAGAAGTTGAAATGGCGCTGAGGACGCCGGAAATGGCCGGATTTCAGTTGCTCGACCTGCAGGACTTCCCCGGGCAGGGAACAGCCCTGGTCGGGCTGCTGAATGCATTCATGGAAAACAAGGGACTCATCACCAATGAAGCGTTCAGGAGCTTTTGCAGCGACCGGGTGCTGCAATTGCAGATGGACCGGTACACCTGGACCAGCGATGAAACTTTTACGGCCGATGTCAACCTGGTGAATTACAGTCCACGTGACCTGAAAGATAAACAACTGATGTGGAGTGTCCTCGATGAGCCGAGCGGGCGCAGCCTGCAAAATGGTGCGTTGCCGGTGGTGACGGCTTTCAAAGGGAAGATCAATGCACTGGGAAAGATTGCTTTCCCGCTTACGCAGTTCAGCAAAAAGGCCGTTCGGCTGACCATCCGGCTGGAGATCCCCGGTGAAAGACTGAAGATTGAATACCCGGTCTGGGTTTATCCGGAGCAGGTGGACCTGGATGCGCCAAAAGGGCTGACCCTAGCCTCCGGACTGGACGACAAGACGATCCGGGCGCTGGATCATGGAGCTAAGGTATTGCTTTTTCCCCGGCATGACCGGCTGCGGGATCACTCGGTTGGCGGACAGTTTATCAGCGAGTTCTGGAACTGGAAGGTGTTTAAAAAAGGTGCGGAGAATATGAACCGCCCCGTTTCGGCAGGCACGCTGGGAATCCTGACCGATCCGGCACACCCGCTCTTTCAGGATTTCCCCACCGAATTCCATACGAATTGGCAATGGTGGCCCGTCGTGAAAAATGCACGTCCCCTGATCCTCGACCGGACCGCCCGCAGCTACCGGCCTTTGGTGCAGGTGATCGACAACATTGACCGGAACCACAAGCTGGGACTGATCTTTGAATGTAAAGTGGGAAAAGGGAAGCTGCTGGTTTGCATGGCTGATCTGCCTGCGTTAACGGCGTACCCGGAGGCCCGGCAATTGTATTTCAGTATGCTGCGATATATGGACAGTGAGGCATTTAATCCCGCTGAAACCCTGGATATCGCACAACTGAAAGCGCTTTTCAACGAGCAGGAATGAAACGGGCATGTAAACCGCGGTTTGCGTCCGGGTTATTGGCGAAATGAAGCGCAGCGAAAATCCCCGAAGGGAAATCCGCGAAGCGAAGTCCAGGCAGTTGAAAGTGTACCCCGAAAAAGTGACGACAATACGCTGGTTGTAAATAGTTAAGTTTTAAAAAATGAACGTATGAACAACTCAATATACAGAAAATTAACAGCTCTTCTGGTGGCTGCGCTGATCCTCCTGCCGGCGGCAGTTCAGGCCCGGAAGCAGGATAAGGGGCTGCTGCAAACGGTCAGTCAAAGCCTGAACGAGTCAGCAGCGCAGTACAAGGTGTTGATGCGCGGGCTGGAGCCCGACCGCTTTCCGGTAACCTGGTATGCCGCCTCCGGCAAGTTGGTAACCAGTGGCTCCGAACCCTGGGTGGGCGGATTCTATCCCGGTGCGCTCCTCTATCTATACGAGCATACCGGCGACACGGCACTGTACCGCGAAGCCCTTCGAAAACTGGAGGCCCTGAAGAAGGAACAGTACAATACAACCACGCACGACCTGGGCTTTATGATGTATTGTTCCTTTGGCAATGCCAACCGGATTGCCTTCAAGCCCGAATACAGGGAAATTCTGCTAAACAGTGCCCGCTCGCTGGCTTCGCGTTTCAATGAACAGGTGGGCTGCATCCGTTCCTGGGATTCCGGACCTGACCAGTTCATGGTGATCATCGACAACATGGTGAATCTGGAACTGCTGTTTGCCGCCACGAAAATGACCGGCGACTCCACCTATTACCGGATTGCGGTGACCCATGCCAACACGACCATGAAGAACCACTTCCGGCCCGATGCCAGCTCCCATCATCTGGTGATTTACGATCCGTCCTCAGGCGAAGTGATAAAAAAGCAAACGGTGCAGGGCGCTTCCGATACATCGGCCTGGGCGAGGGGGCAGGCCTGGGGACTTTACGGCTATACCGTCATGTACCGGGAAACCGGCGACCGGAAGTACCTTGAGCAGGCGAACCGTATTGCTCATTTTCTGCTGAGCCATCCGAACCTTCCGGCCGATAAAATTCCTTACTGGGATTTTCATGCGCCGGGTATTCCCGAAGCGCCCCGTGATGTTTCGGCCGCAGCGGTGATCTGTTCGGCATTGCTTGAACTGTCGGGTTATGTGGATGCTGCAGCCGCAACGGAATATCAGCGGGCTGCAGAAAGGATGCTGCGCTCGCTGTCATCATCCGCTTACCGGGCCACGGCGGGTGAAAACGGCGGCTTTATTCTGAAACACGGCGTGGGCAACTATCCACGCAAGGCCGACATCGATGTTCCCCTGATTTATGCCGATTACTACTACCTGGAAGCGCTGAGCCGGTATAAACGTCTCCGTGATCCGGAAAACCTTGTTTCGCGGTCGCTCGACGAATCCGTGCAGCAATATCGCTTTTTGAAGGAACATGTGCCCGCGGGACAGTTCCCCAGGACCTGGGAAAACGGCCGGTTGAAAACAGTAAGTCCTTACGGGTGGACCAGCGGCTTTTATCCCGGAACCCTGCTTTACCTGTATGAATATTCGCGCGATACCACGCTCCTCCTGGAGGTGGCAGATAAGCTGAAGGTTATGGAGCCGCTTCAGACTTTCACCGGCAATCACGATTTGGGGTTCATGATGTACAGCAGCTATGGAAATGCCTACCGGCTTGAGCACGATTCACACTTCAGGGACATCCTGATCCGGTCGGCACAATCGCTGGCAAGTCGCTTTAACCCCCGGGTGGGCTGTATCGAGTCGTGGGACGAGGTGAAATCGCTCGACGGGCAGCTCATGCTGAACTTTCCGGTGATCATCGATAACCTGATGAATCTGGAACTGTTATTCTTTGCCACCCGCGTAAGCGGAGATCGTTCGTTCAGGGAAATTGCCGTGAAGCATGCGGAGACGACCATGAAAAACCACCTGCGGCCCGATTTCAGCAGTTACCATGTGGTCGATTATGACCCGGAAACAGGCGCGGTAAAAAGCAGGGAAACCCAGCAGGGCTTTTCCGACAATTCGGCCTGGTCGCGCGGGCAGGCCTGGGGAATTTACGGGTTTACCATGACTTACCGCGAAACCGGCGACAAGCGGTTCCTGAACACGGCTGAAAAGATGGCCGACTTTTTCCTGGGTCACCCCAACCTGCCTGACGACGGCATCCCTTACTGGGATTTTAATGTCGGTCAGCCGGGCTACACGCCGGTCTGGAATTACGTTCCGTCGAAATATCCGCAAGTTCCCCGCGATGCGTCGGCAGCCGCGATCACGGCATCGGCGCTGATCGAGCTGGCAGCTTACACCGGTCCGAAACAGTCAAAAAAATACCTGCGGGCTGCAGAAAAAATGCTGAAGTCATTGTCATCTGCCCGATATCGGGCGGAACCTGGCCAGAACGGCGGCTTTCTGCTGATGCATGCTTCCGGTGGGGTGCCGGGAAATGCCGAAGTCGACGTTCCCCTTTCCTATGCCGATTATTACTATGTAGAAGCCCTGATGCGTTACAGACAGCTTATTCAGCAGAAATAAAACGGACATGCAGATGAAAAACGCCAGGCGGGTAAAAAGCGTGCTATATCTGTTGGCGGGCCTGTGCATTCAGGCTAATGGACAGATTGACAGCCGTTCCAGGGAAGGAAATATTTTATATCTTAGCGATCCGGCTCAGCAGGGCGGCATGGTGCAGCTCGAATGGGATGATCGGCGTGTTGAAATAAACCTGCCAGCTGACGGATCTGCTGTCCGGCTTGAAAATCGAAAATAACCAGTTGAACCTATGCGTCGTTTTTTACTTTTCCTTTATTTTTTGGTGGTTGCCACCCTTGCCTCGGCACAGACGCCAAATGACCTGCTGCTGAAGCGTTACCGTCAGTTTTTAATTGAGACCAGCGAACCGCTCCGAGATATGGATCTTTTGCTGAAATCGTTCGATAACGGGCGGGGCCAATGGCGCGACATTGACTATCAGAATCAGGAACGGGCGGGCTGGCAGCTCTGGACCCACCTGATCCGGATCAGGAACCTGGCGGTGGCGTGGAGTGATCCGGAGTCGGAATATTATCATCAAAAGGAACTTCGGCATGCCATTCACAGCGGACTGGACCACTGGCTGGAGAAGCGCTATAAAAACCCGAACTGGTGGCACAATGAAATCGGCGTCCCTCAAACCATGCGCGATCTGATTGTCCTGATGAAGGAGGATCTTTTTGCCAATCAACTCAAAGGGGCGCTGGAAGTGCTGGCCCAGCACCGGGTACAGGAGAAGGCGACCGGCGCCAATCTGACCTGGAGCGCCGACCTGGGCCTCCATTACGGCGCCCTGACGGGCGACACAGCCCTCATGAACAAATGCCGCGCCTTGTTGCTGAAGGAAATCCGGATCACCACCGACGAAGGCATACAGCCCGATTACAGCTTTCATCAGCACGGTGCCCGCCTGCAGACCTATCATTACGGCGGCGCCTTTTTGCGTGAAAACATCCGGCTGGCCTGGGAATCCCATGGAACACCCTGGGCCTTTCCGGAGGAGAAAGTCCGGATCCTGTCCGATTTTGTGTTAAAAGGCTGGCAGTGGATGGCCCGCGGGATCCATACCGTTCCGGGTACCATCGACCGGGCGGTGAGCCGGCCCGGCGGACTGCGGAGTGCCCACCTTACGGAGCTTATTCCCTATTTGTGCGAAATTGCCCCGGAACGGGAAGCCGAATTCCGGGCACTGGAGGCCAGACAGAAAAGTGCAGGAAATCCTTTACAGGGCTTTCGTTACTTTCCGTATTCGGATTTCACCGCTTATCAGCAGGAATCGTTCAGCTTCTTTTTAAAGACCATCTCCACGCGGACACTTTACGCCGAATCGATCAACCGGGAAAACCTGAAGGGAAAGCTGATGAACAGCGGCGACGGCTATCTGGTCCGGAATGGCGGGGAGTATTTCGACCTGATGCCGGTATGGGATTGGGGACTTTTGCCGCAGGTGACGGTTTTTGACGGAGCGGAACAGGCAGTCAGAACCGACCTTGCCGGCAGCGTTTCGGACGGAATGAGCGGCATGACGGCCATGGACTACCGGATGAAAGGAACCGGAAACGAGCTGCTGAAGACAAAAAAAATATGGGCCTGTCACGACGGTACGGTGGTCTGCCTGATCGCGGAAGCTGATACCGCAGGCATGGGGGGAGCGATATCCGGCGGCGGTTTCAGAACAGCCCTCGACCAGTGCTGCCTACAGGGAGAAGTAACTGTAAACCAACCGGGAAACAGATTAGCCGAAGGAATTCACGAAGAAGATCAGGTAAAATGGATCCACCATGCGGGGATGGCTTATATTCCGCTGAGCCCTTCGCCTGTAAAACTCCGGATGACCGCCAACAGCGGAAGCTGGAGTTTGGTAAATCAATCAGGATCAAAGGAAATCGTGACGGAGAAAATTTTCTGTCCTGTTTTGCTGCACGGGCCTGAAAGCACCGGCTATGCGCTCGCTCCGGCCCGAACGCCGGAAAAAGCGGCAGCGATTGCCCAAAAGCCGGCCTGTAAGGTTCTCCGGAATGACGCCAATTGCCAGGCCGTCCAATTTCGGGATGGCACAATCATGACTGTTTTTTTCAAGGCCGGATCGGTTCAGCTTGCGAAGAAAAAGCTGAGCGTCGACAAGCCCTGTCTGGTCCTGATTTCCGGCAGGCGGCTGTATGTGTCCAACCCGTTATGGCAGGAAGAAGCCCTTCAGGTCAGCTACGGCAAAAAGACTCTTACCGTGAACATGCCTGCACACGGTCTGACTTCGGAGGGGCTGCCCTTGTAAGCGCACCGGTTAAGGAATTGTTTAGATTTTTTCTTAAACGATCGCGGATAAGCAATATTACCGCGAAACTTTACTAATATTGACAGAAATTAAGCAATTCTGATCATGGATACATCGAACCGGCTTTTCCTTGCATGCAAAATGGGGGATGAGAAGGCTTTTGAGGCATTATTCCACCGGACTTTTGCCCGTCTTCATGATTTCGCGTTGAAAATTACCCGGGACGATGCCATTGCGGAGGATATTCTTCAGGATGCCTTTATTAAACTGTGGAGTAGAAAAGATCAAATTGAAAATATCAATATCGAAGCTTACCTTTTCAGACTGGTCAGGAACCAGTGTCTCGATTACGTCCGGCTGGTCAGTGTAATTTCAGAGAAAACCATCCAGCTGGAATCTGCAAGCAGGTATGAAGAACTTTACCGGATCGATTTTATCCGTGATGAGCCTTATCTGCTTATTTGTGAAGAACTGAAGTCTGAAATTGAGAAAACAATTAACTCCTTACCTGAGCGGTGCCGGGAAGTTTTTATTCTCAGCCGGATTGAAGGCCTTAAAAACCGGGAAATCGCCGAAAAACTTCAGATCAACATCAAAAACGTGGAACGGCACCTGGCCAGGGCGCTGAAAACATTCACTGAAAAATTTGCCGGCGACCTGCCTTTCGGAGCAATCTTACTTATTATCCGCAATTTTTTATAAAAAAAACGGCCTGTCGATGATGGGTCAGTGCTTCCTTTTGCAGTTATAAGTATATAACGGCTGAAAAGGAATAATATGAATAATGAAAACGAAGGATTTAAACAACTCGCGATACGATACCTCAGGGGTGAGTTGAGCGAAGAAGAATATGAGGAGTTATCGGCGCTGCTGCAGGATGAGGAGCACCGTTCACGTTTTTTTGTCTTAAAAAACAGTTGGACACCCGAAAAAAGTGAACTGGCCCGGAAAAACTGGAACAGGCTGGCCCGCCGGATGAACTTAAATACGCACCAAAAGCGGTTGTCAGAAAGTCGCCTGAGCGGACAAGCCTGGGTGTTAAAAGTGGCTGCTGTTTTGATCGTGGGACTTTTCATCACAACTGTCACGTTTTACCGGAAGATGCAACATGCGGAAAGCGGAATTACCGTTGTTGAAACGCCCCGGGGTGAAAAATCAAAGGTTTACCTTCCCGACGGAACGGAGGTCTGGTTAAATGCCAGTTCAAGGATAAGTTATCACCCGTTTTCGGATAAATCGAGACAGGTCAGTCTGGCAGGTGAAGCGTATTTCAAGGTTGCCCGTAATGAAAAATCACCTTTTGTTGTGAAAACCGCGAATTGCGCAGTCCGGGTTCTGGGTACGGAGTTTAACGTCATGGCCTATAACGAGCTGAAGCGGGAGGAAATCACCTTATTCAAAGGCAAAGTGAATGTCACCACCGAGCAGCAGGAAGCCATGCTTGAGGTAGGTGAAAAGTTACTCGTCTCGGGGAATACCTTCGTCACACAACAGGTCGATCTCGATCAGACATACGGCTGGGTCGAGAATAAATTCAATTTCAGCAAGGTGACGTTGGAGGAGCTTGTGCTGCGGCTTGAGAACTGGTATGATGTCGATATTGAATGCCCCAACATCAACGAACAACAGACCATATTCACAGGGACCTTTAAGAATGAAGAAACCATTTGGGAAGTACTGGAGGCCATTAAGGCCTATCTTCCTGTTTCATACAAAAAAACAGACACCAGAAAAATAAAGCTTATGATCGAATAAAAAAACGGGCGAAAACGGAGAGTCGAGGCTCCGTTTAAGCCCTTGTTTATTAGTTTAATAATAAATCAAGTCAAAAGTATGAAAAAAAAGCACGTTGAGCAAAGGCTGCGAAAGAGTCTGATGCTAAAAAAAATGTTGACAATTATGAAGTTAACCACTCTGCTGTTCTTTTTCGCTTTGATGCAGGTTGCGGGAGCAACGTATTCCCAGGTATCAAAGCTTACGCTGAATTTCAAGGACCGGAAACTGGAGGAAATCTTCGCTGATATCGAGAAGATGACCGACTACTCTATTTTCTACAAAAATGAGCTGATTGAGCATTCCGCTTTGAAAACAGGCCGCTACGACGACCGCGAGGTTTTCACGGTACTTAATGATGTCCTGAAGGGAGAGAACCTGCGTTATGAGGTAAAGGGGAAATTGATTATGATTCTGTCCGATGGGCACAACTCCGACACACCTTTCACAACACAGCAGCAGGTGAAGATAAAAGGAAAAGTAACCGATTCCTCTGGTGCTCCGCTTCCGGGTGTTACTGTTAGATTAAAGGGTACTTCGTTTGGAAC